>JBKBWD010000001.1:177847-199586 GCA_046289265.1 Bryobacteraceae bacterium
CCCCCCCCCCCCCCCCCCCCCCCCCCCCCCCCCCCCCCCCCCCCCACCCCCCCCCCCCCCCCCCCCCCCCCCCCCCCCCCCCCCCCCCACCGCCGCCTATGCAGTCAACTCCGAAGAGTTTCGCAGACGGATTCTCGCCTGGTTCCAGAGTAGGGCGGCGCTACAGCACCGGACCGATCCGCCACGGCACAAACTCCTTGTGCCCCAGGCGCTCGCTGCAGGGCTTTTCCCCGGAGGCCACGCGCAGAACCAGATCGAAGATTTCGCGCCCGATCTGCTCCACCGTCGCCTCGCCATCGGCGATCCGCCCGGCGTTCACGTCCATATCGTTCCGCATCCGCCGATAAGTCGCGCTGTTGGTCGAGACCTTGATCACCGGAACGGTCGGGAAGCCCGTCGCGCTCCCGCGCCCGGTCGTGAAGACCATCACATTGCATCCGCCCGCGGCCATTCCGCTCAGCGAAACCGGATCGTATCCCGGAGTGTTCATGAAGACGAAGCCCGGCGAGGTGATCCGCTCGGCGTAATCCACCGCCTGCATCAGCGGCGACGAACCCGCCTTGGCCACTGCGCCGAGCGACTTTTCCAGGATGTTGCTCAGTCCGCCTTCCTTGTTGCCCGGCGACGGATTATCGTCGAAGCTCCCGCCGAACCGTTTCAGGTACTCCTTGTAGCCGCGGATGAATCCCAAGAACCGCTCGGCCACCTCCCGGTTCCGCGATCGCTCCACCAGCAGGTGCTCGGCCCCGAAGCACTCGGTCGTCTCGGCCAGCACCGCACTCGCCCCGATCGCCGCCAGCATGTCCGAACACACGCCCAGCGCCGGGTTCGCCGTGATCCCGGAGAACGAGTCCGACCCGCCGCACTCCAGCCCCAGCACGATCTTCGACGCCGGGACTTCGGTCCGCTTCTCCCTGGCCGCGCGCTCCATCATCCGCAGAATCTCGCGCCGCGCCGCCTCCACCGTCGACCTCGTGCCGCCGCTCTCCTGCAGCGTCAACCCGTGAAGCCGCTCCGAGCGCGGCGTGCCTTTCCCTAAGTAATGGTCGATCTGGTTGACCTCGCATCCAAGCCCCAGAATGATGGCCGCCGAGACATTCGGATGGTCCAGCACGCCCGCCAGCGTCCGCTGCAACTGCGCCGTGTCCGGACCGATGCTGTGGCCGCAGCCCTCTCCGTGTGGAAACGCAACGACTCCGTCCACGTTCTCCGGCAGAGATTCGCCGTCGAAGCTCCGGGCAATCAGTTCCGCGGTATGGGCGGCGCAGTTGCTCGCCGCGACGACCGCGATGTAGTTGCGCGTCCCCACGCGGCCGTCCTCGCGCACATACCCGCGAAAGGTCGGTATTTCCTTGGGAGCTTCCGGATACGAAACCTCTTTCTCCGGATACCGGTAGTCGAACGACAGCTCTTCGAACGCCAGATTGTGCGTATGGACGCGCTCGCCCGGCTCGATGGCCATCCGCGCGCGCCCGATCGTCTGCCCGTAGCGGACCACGCGCTCGCCGGCCGCCAGCGCACGGAGCGCCACCTTGTGTCCCGCCGGGATCGCCTCTTTCACACTCACTTCACAGCCGCCAACGACGATGCGCTGGCCGGAGGTCAACGGAACCCGCGCCACCGCGATGTTATCGCTGGGGTGCAGGTGAATGGCGGAGTTCTCCGCCGTCGGTAACTTCGCGATTTCGAGCAAACTCATAAACGCCTTTCTAAGTAACCCGGCCTTCTCACGGAGGCCGCGCGCGACCCTATCGCAGCAGCACCGTTTCGGTAAGCTGCTCGTTCAGATGGACGTGCAGCCGCTTGCCGTGCGGATGAACCCACAACCCTGTGCCCACAGGCGCCGGAATCTCCTCCGGGCCCTTGACGACGATGAAGTCCCGCGTCTCGACGCCCTGCAGCAGCTTCCCGATGTGGATATGCGCATGGCACTGGGTCCGGACCCGCTCGCCGTTATAAGCCAAGCCCCATTCGTCGCCCCACAGCTCTCGAGCCTTGGCGATGGCCGCCTTCCAGAGCACGGTCCGCTCGGCATGGCTCATGTCCGAAAGCGAATGCGGTCCATGCCCGTGCGTCCTCGGCAGCGCCAGCCAACGGTTGGGCTTTCGCGGGCTGATGTCTTTCAGAAAGAAGACCTCGATATCGTCCGGCTGCTTCTCGGCCTCCGCGCATAAGCTGCACGGGCGGGCCGCCATCGACTCGTCCGACGCCGGATCGCACGCGCACATCGAAACATCCGCGACAGTACTCGGCGCCGTGGCCAGCAGCGCAAGGATCAGCAGCTTCCGCATTCGCAAACATTATACTTGTTGGTGCGTGCCTGCTCGAATCCGGAGATGGCTCCTCGCCCTCATCATCGCGTATCTGCTGTTCTTTTTTCACTTATCCGGAGTGGGCCTGCTCGGCCCCGACGAGCCTCGCTACGCCTCGATCGGCCGTGAAATGGCCGCCTCCGGCGACTGGATCACTCCCCGGCTCTGGGGTGATCCCTGGTTTGAGAAACCCGCCCTTATCTACTGGCTCATCGCCGCCGGCCACCGTGCCGGACTCGGCCCCGAACTCGCCCCCCGCCTCCCCGTCGCGCTCTTGAGCGCCGCGTTCCTTGCCTTCTATTTCTTTCTGCTCCGCCGGGAATTTGGGCCGGCCGCTGCCCTCTATGCCACCGCGATCCTCGCCACCGCCGCCGGATGGGTCGCTTACAGCCAGGTCGCCGTCACCGACCTGCCCCTCGCCGCGGCCTTCTCCGCCGCCCTGCTCCTTTCGCTCGGCTGGATCGAAAGGGGAGGCCGTGCCCGCGCCGCGCTCGCCGGAGCATTCCTCGGGCTCGCTGTCCTGGCCAAGGGCCTCGTCCCGCTCGCGCTCGCCGCACCCCTTCTCTGGATGGCCCGCCGCCCCTGGCGCGACCTCTGGGCGCCCGCCCTGGCCTTCCTGATGGTTGCAGTTCCCTGGTACGCCGCCGTCACCCTCCGCCACGGCGGCGACTTCCTTGACGACTTCTTCTGGCGCCACCACTTCCAGCGCTTCGCCTCCGAGGCTCTCCAGCACCAGCAGCCCTTCTGGTTCTACGTCCCCGTGCTCGTCGCCGGACTCTTTCCCTGGACGCCCCTGCTCGTCCTCATCCGCCCCCAGGCCGATCGCCCCGATCCCCGCCGCCGTCTCCTGCTTCTCACCGTCCTCTGGGGCTTCGCCTTCTTCTCCCTTTCGACCAACAAGCTGCCCGGCTACCTGCTCCCGCTGTTCCCGTCGCTCTGCGCCCTCCTCGGGCTCACGCTGTCGGAGCGAAAACACGCCCGCCTTCCCCTCGCTCTCTCGGCCTTTCTCCTCGGACTCGTCCCCCTGATCGGCCAGATCCTGCCCCAGGCCGTCCAGGCCGGCCTTTCGCGCTCCGAACCGGATCGCACGGCCCTTCTATTCCTCCTGCCCGCACTAGGGATTGCTGTGCTCATCGCCCGGCTCCGCCCCGCAACGGCCGTTTTGCTCCTCGCCGCCGCCTCCGCCGCCGGTGTCGCCTGGCTCAAAGTCTGTACGTTCCCGGCGCTTGATGCTGCGGCCTCCGCCCGGCCACTGTGGCGGGTCATCGCCGCGCAGGACCAAGCCGTCTGCGTCGAGCCCATCCACCGCAACTGGCGCTACGGACTCAACTACTATTCAAATCAACCACTTCCGGATTGCGAGACCACTGCCGCCCCACGCCGCGTCCGTCAGGTCGGGCGCCTCCCGGTCCTGGAATGACCGCAAATTTCTACAACTCTGTCAGGAAAGCCGATTGAGAATTCCTGGGAAATATAGTAATGTCTATAGAGAATAGGGAGTATGCGATGAGCGATACCGTGGCAGCAGTGAATCCCCAAGCGGCTATGGAAGCCGAGTACGATGCGACCGTTCGGGCCGACATCGAGTTGTTCCGCGAGCAGGCCCAGGCTTATCTCGATGGCCGCATCACGGCCGATGAGTTCCGAGGATACCGCCTGCGCCGCGGCGTCTACAGCCAGCGGCAGGAGGGCGTCCACATGATCCGCACGAAGGTGCCGGGCGGCCAGTTGACTGCCAATCAGATGCGTCAGATGGCACGCGTGGCAGACGAGTTCGGCGGAGGGCGCGGCCACCTGACCACGCGCCAGAACATCCAGTATCACTTCGTGCCGCTCGCGCGCGTCGCCGACCTTCTTCACATGCTCGCCGATGCACGCCTCACCACCCGCGAGGCCTGCTACAACACCGTCCGCAACGTCACGGCGTGCCCGCTCGCCGGCATCAGCCGCGACGAGGTCTTCGATGTCAATCCCTATGCCCGCCGCGTCGCCTTCGCTTTCCTGCACCGGGAACTGACCGACAACCTCCCGCGCAAGTTCAAGATCGCCTTTAGCGGCGGCTCCAAGCGGGACACCGTCGACGTCGCCATCAATGACCTGGGCTTCACCGCCGTCATCCGAGAAGAGAACGGCGTCGAGAAGCGTGGCTTCCGCGTCGTCGTCGGCGGCGGACTCGGCCCGCTTCCGAACGAGGCCGCCCTGCTTGATGAGTTCCTTCCCGAAGATCGCATCGTCAATCGCTGCGAAGCGGTCATCCGTGTCTTCAACGAGTTCGGCAACCGCAAGAACAAGAACAAGGCGCGCCTGAAGTTCGTTCTTCGCGAGCGCGGATTTGACTGGCTCAAAGAGCAGATCGAACGCGAATATCAGGACATCCTCCAGAACGGCGGCATCCCCACGCCTGAGTCGGTTCCGGAGAATTTCGGCGGCTTCCAGTCCCGCCCGCGGCCGCTCGGGGACGGCGCCGCACTCCCGGTCATCTCCGCCAACGGCGCGCACGACCCCGAATACGACCGCTGGCTCGAAACCAATATCGAGGAGCAGAAGCAGACCGGCTACGCCATGGTCACGGTCTCGACTCCGCAGGGTAACCTGACCGGCGCCCAGATGCGCGCCCTCGCCGATATCGCCGAGAATGCCGGCGACGGCCTCTTGCGCTTCACCACGCGCCAGAACGTTGTACTGGCTTACATTCCGCTGGCGAATCTGAAGCGCGTTTATGCCGCGCTCAAGATGGTGAATCTGGCCGATGCCGGAGCCGGCGAGATCGAGGATGTCATCACCTGCCCAGGAGCCTGGACCTGCAACCTGGGTCTCACCAAGACCATGAATCTCGGGGCCGCCCTCGTCGAAGCCGTTCGCGGCTACACCGACCCGCGCGTGCGCAGCCTCGCGATCAAGTCCAGCGGCTGCCCCAACGCCTGCGGCCAGCACTGGATCGGCGACATCGGCTTCTATGGCAACGCCCGCAAGATCGACGGCAAAGAGGTGCCCTACTACCAGATGCTGCTCGGCGGCGGGCCTGACGAGCAGGGCATCATGCGCTTTGGCCTCGCCATCCAGAGCATCCCGGCGCGCCTGGCGCCCGTCGCCGTCAAGCGTGTCCTGGATCACTTCATGGCGAACCGGCTGGAGAACGAGTCCTTCCGCGATTACGTCATCCGCCACAAGGTCGAGACCTTCCGGCAGATGACGGCCGATCTGGCCAAGCCGGCCGAACTCTTCCCGGAACTGTACAAGGATTGGGGAGACGAGGTCGACTACTCGCTCCAGCTTGGACGCGGCGAGTGCGCCGCCTGAGGCAAGCTGCCTGAATACAAGTGTGGGGCAGCCCGCTTGAGCTGCCCCACGACAGTCCTAACTTCTCTTCGACGAACGCGCGCTTTGCGTCTTTCCGATTTCGAAAACGGCTCCGCTTGAAAACGCGCCCGGAGGAATCACGATCGAGTTGTCCACCATGTCCGCCATGGCGTGTGTCGGGATTCCCTCGGCTTCCTTCATGAAGGTCATGCGTCCCAGATCGTAGCTGAAGTCGATCCGGATCCAGTCGCCGGCCTTCACCTGCTCGGTGGCGATCAGGTTCGAGACCGGCTGCACCAGCAGCCGCTCGATGGCCCGCTTCAGGTGCCGCGCCCCGTACTTGACGTCCGTGCCCTCCCGCAGCAGATGGCGCTTGGCCGCCTCCGTGGTCGTGAAGATGAACGCGCGCTCCGGAGCCGAATTGAAGATCCTCTGCTGCACCATGTTGAGCTCGATCTCCAGAATCTGTTTCAGCTCGGCTTCGCCAAGAGGCTTGAAGACGACGATCTTGTCCAGCCGGTTCATGAACTCCGGCGTGAACTTCCGCCGCGCCGCCTCCACGCCGCTGCGCGTGATCTTCGAGCCCATCTTCTCATCCACCTGGCCGCTCGTACTCTTTGGGGCATGGCAGACGCTGAAGCCCAGCCTCGGACTCATCAGCGAACTCATCTCGGCTGCCCCGAGATTGCTCGTCATGAAGATCAGCGCCCGGGAGAAGTCCACCTTCCGGTTGTCTCCGAGCGTGAGCGTCGCCTTGTCCAGAATTCCAAGCAACAGGTTCCACAGCGCGTCGCTCGCCTTCTCAATCTCGTCGAACAGCACGAAACTGAGCTTCACCTTGTCGGTGTGAAACTGGTTGAGCACCTCCTGGCTCAGCAGCGGGTGCGTCTCGCGATGGCCAAGATACCCTGGAGGCGAACCGATCAGCTTGGCGATCTCGTGGCTGTGCTGGAACTCCGCACAGTCCAGCTTGATGACCGCCCGGCCGTTGCCCACCAGGCTCTCCGCCGTCGCCTCGACGATCCTTGTTTTACCCGATCCGGTCGGTCCCAGAAAGAGAAAATTTCCAACCGGCCGGCCGGGCGCCGACATACCGGTCAGGTACATCTGATAGATGTTCACGATCTGCTGAATCGCCTCGTCTTGGCCAACGATGAATTTCCGAAGGTTCGTTTCAAGAAGTTCCGCCTCGCGGCCAGTTTTCGTGGGATCGAGGGCTAGGTTCATCCTGACCATATTGATCTCCCCTTTCACTCGCGGCCTCTCGTCATCTCGTGATGCAATCGAGGGGCCAGTTCTTCGAGGCGGCATCGAGTCTCTCCTTCGCAAATTCGGCTACTTCATCGGTTTCGAAGGACGAATTTCCACACTGCTGATCAACGTACGCTCGGGCATTGTGAGGACCATCCGTACTGCCTCTGCTACATCCTCGGGCGCGATCTTCCAACTCGCACCCCCCGGGCTCCGCCCAAAGCCCGTATCCACACTGCCCGGCATGATCGTGCTCACTCGCACGCCATCGTAACGATGGTCAAGCATCATGGCATCGCTGAACCCGTTCAGGCCGAATTTGGAGGCGTTGTATGCGGCGCCTCCGCTGAAGGGATTCTTCCCAGCCAGGCTACTTATGTTGATGATGAATCCTCCTCCGCGGTTTCGAAATCTGAACACCGCCTCGCGGCTGCAGTAGAACGCCCCGCTCAAATTTACGTCCAACACCTGCCGCCACTGTTCGATGGTCAAATCCGCGACACTCGCGAATGCACCGACCCCCGCATTGTTGACAAGAATGTCCAACCCGGCGAAGTGCTCGTCTACGAACTGGAAAAACTCCGCGACCTGCTCACTGCTGGCAATATCGGCAGGCGCGCCGATCACTTTACCCCCTGTCTCTTCTTTCAGCTTCCCGATGGCCTCTTCCACCCCCTCGCGTGAGCGCCCGCAGATCGCTACCGCCGCGCCCGCGCTTAGCAAACTCCGGGCGATCGCATACCCGATCCCTCGTGTACCGCCCGTTACAATCGCGTTCTTCTGCTTCAGATCTGTCTCCATGCATTGATCTTAGACGCACGCACAGCCGCGGTATACTTGTATTTTCAGGGTTTCACCTGTACACCGGTCATCTTCATGGAAGGAATGAGTGTTTTCTGGCTGCGCGCGGCCGCCGCTCTCTATTCGGTCGGCCTCCTGCACGCCATCCTGACCGTCCTCGAGCGGCGCACCCGTTTGTTCCGTTTCGCTCTCGGAGCCTTCTGCGTCGCCGTCGTCCTCCACATGGTTTCGCTCGTCGAACTCGCTGTCGGCCTTGGACATCTCCCTGTCAACAACTTTTATGAATCGATTTCGCTCTGCGGCTTCCTCATCGCTCTATTATTCCTATTCGTCTACTGGCGATACCAGTTCGCCGGGCTCGCCGTCTTCTTTTTCCCGCTTGTCTTCCTGATGACATTCCTTGGCGGGCTGGAAGTGCCCGTCGGTCCCTGGAGCAGCTCTACCTTGCGCGATGTATGGTTGCTTGTCCACGTGCTGTTGGTGCTCTCCGGTTACGCCGCCCTCCTGCTCACGGCCGTCGCTGCCGTTTTCTATCTCATCCAGGAGCGCCATCTCAAAACCAAGAGCCTGCGCGCCGGCCTGTTCGAGCGGCTCCCGCCCCTCGGCACCCTCGATAACCTGATCACCTCCTCGATGGGCATCGGGTTCGTGCTCATCACACTCGCCGTGGTCGCAGGCTGCACCTGGGCCTTCATCGAGTCCGGGACCCGCTGGATCGGTGAAACGAAAGTGATGATCTCTCTTCTCACCTGGGGCTTCTATCTGTTGATGGTGTTCCTGCGCATATCGGCCGGCTGGCGCGGCCGCAAAGCCGCCGTTATGGCGATTACAGTTCTCGGCTGCTCCGCGTTGACCTGGGCGACCCACGCCGGCATTCGACCGCTCCTGACCCGATGAAGCTGCTGATCACAGGCGTAAACCACCGGACCGCGCCTGTCGAGGTGCGCGAGCGCCTCGCCTTCAGCGATGAGATGCTCCCCTCCGCCCTCGGCCAACTCAAACGCGCCGCCGGGTTCCTCGAAGGATTTATTCTCTCCACCTGTAATCGCGTCGAAATCGTCGTCGCCGCCGAGGAGCGCTCCGATCCCAAACGCCTCGTGCGGCAATTCCTCGAAGACGTGCAGGCCGTGGAACCGAACTGGGTGTTGCCCTATCTCTACGATTTCGAAGACCGTGACGCCATCCGCCACCTCTTTCGGGTGGCGGCCAGCCTCGATTCCATGGTTGTCGGCGAACCCCAGATCCTCGGCCAGCTCAAGAGCGCCTACACGCTCGCCAAGAGCCAGGGAGCGCTCAGCGGCTTTCTCGACCTCGTCCTGACCCGCGCCTTCAGCGTCGCCAAGCGTGTACGCTCGGAAACCGAGATTGGCCGCAGCGCTGTTTCCATCAGCTACGCTGCCGTTGAAATGGCGCGCGAAATCTTCGGCTCCTTCACTTCGAAGAAGGTGATGGTCATCGGTGCGGGTAAAATGTCCGAACTCGCCGCCCGCCACCTCCGCCGATGCGGCTGCTCCCATATCTACGTCACCAACCGCACCTGGGAGCGTGCGGTCGAACTCGCCCAGATATTCGAGGGCACCACCGTCGAATACGAAAAGTTCCTCACCATGCTCCCGGAGGTCGACATCGTCATAACCTCCTCCGGCGCCCCGCACTACATCCTTGCGAAGGACGAGATGCGCCGCGTCATCGAAGCCCGGCGCAACCGCCCCATGTTCCTGATCGATATCGCCGTCCCCCGCAACATCGATCCCAGCGTCAATGAGATCGACAACGTTTTCCTCTACGACATCGACGACCTCCAGAAGGTTATCGACGGCAACCTGCGCGGCCGCATGCAGGAGGCCGAACAGGCCGAACAGATCATCGCCGAAGAGGTCGAGCGCCTGGTCTGCCGGCTGAAAACGCGCGAAGTCGTCCCCACCATCGTCAGCCTGCAGGAACAGCTCGAACTCATCCGCCAGGCCGAACTCGAGCGTCTCCGCGGCAAGCTCGGCCCGCTCACCCCCCAGCAGGAGGAGGCCCTCACAGCCCTTACCAAGGGCATCATCAACAAGATTGCCCATGCCCCCATCGCGGAGCTTCGCAAGAACGCCGGAACACCCGACGGCCTTCAGGTCGCCGAGCTGATCCGCAAACTTTTCCGGCTGGCAGAATAAAGGAATATGCTGACCATCGGATCCCGCGGCTCGCAGCTTGCCCTCTGGCAGGCCAACTGGGTCAAGGCCCGTCTCGAGGGACTCGGCGAGAGCTGCCGGATCGAGATCATCAAAACCACGGGCGATAAGATCACGGACGTGCCCCTCGCCAAGGTCGGGACCAAGGGGCTCTTCACGAAGGAGATCGAGGAGGCGCTCCTGGACGGCTCGATCGACCTTGCGGTCCACAGCCTCAAGGATCTCCCCACCGAGTTGCCCCAGGGCCTCACACTGAGCGCTCTTCCCGAACGCGAGGATCCGCGCGACGCCATCGTCGGCGCCCGGCTCTCTGAACTGCCCGTCAATGCCCGTGTCGGGACCAGTTCCCTCCGCCGCACCGCCCAGATCCGCGCCCTCCGCCCCGGCCTCCAGCTCGAATCCATCCGCGGCAACGTCGACACCCGTCTCCGCAAGCTCGACGAGGGACAGTTCGACGCCATCGTGCTCGCCGCTGCTGGCCTGCGCCGCCTGGGCCTCGACCATCGCATCGCCGAAATTTTCACCTCCGAGCAGCTCTGCCCTGCCGTTGGTCAGGGAGCCCTCGCGGTCGAGACCCGAGCCGATAACGGTCCCGCCGCCCAGGCTTGCGCCCGCCTCGACCACGCCCCGACCCGCGCCGCCGTCACCGCCGAACGCGCTGTCCTCGCCACACTCAACGGCGGTTGCCAGGTGCCGCTTGGCGTCTACGCCACCGTTGAGGATGGTCGCCTCCATGTCCACGCCGTCGTCATCGCGCCGGACGCCTCCCTCACGGTCCGCCGCGAAGCCGTCGGGGCCGTCCACGATGCCGAGGCCCTCGGTCGCCGCCTCGGCGAGGAACTGCTCGCCTCCGGCGCCCGGGAGATCCTCGACGCGGTTCGCAGTTTATGAGCGGAAAGGTCTATCTTGTCGGCGCCGGACCCGGCGATCCGGAACTTATCACCTGGAAAGGCCGCAAGCTCCTCGAGCGCGCCGACGCCGTGCTCTATGACGCCCTCGCGCCCGAGGCTCTCCTGCGTCTCGCCCCGCCGCACGCCGAGCGCGTCTACGTCGGCAAGAAGAAGGCCGCCCACAGCTTCTCTCAGGAAGAGATCTGCGACATGCTCGTCGATCGGGCCCGCCGCGGACTGACCGTCGTCCGCCTCAAAGGCGGCGACCCCTTCATCTTCGGCCGGGGCGGGGAAGAGGCCGAGGCCCTCGCCGACGCCGGCATTTCATTCGAAGTTGTCCCCGGCGTCACCGTGCCCCTGGGCATCGCCGCCTACTGCGGAGTCCCCCTCACCCACCGCGAGCACACCTCCGTCGTCACCTTCGTCACCGGGCACAGCGTCGAGGCCATCGACTGGGACAAGGTGGGAGCCTCCGAGACGCTTGTGATCTTCATGGGGCTCACGCACCTGCCCGAGATCGCCCGCGAAATCATCGCCCGCGGACGCTCCCCGCAAACCCCGGCGCTCGCGGTCCGATGGGCCACCCGCCCCGATCAGCAGACCGTCGTCGGAACCCTCGCCGACCTTGCCGAACGCGCGGCCGCAGTCGGCATGAAACCCCCGGCCACCGTCATCATAGGCGACGTCGTCTCACTCCGGGACAAGTGCAGCTGGTTCGAGAGCCTCCCGTTGTTCGGCCGAAGGATCGTCATCACGCGCGCCCGCGAACAGGCCGACGATTTCGCCGCCCGCCTCCACGCCCTCGGAGCCGAAGCGATCGAGTTCCCGACCATTGCGATCCGCCCCGCCGAAGCCTACGGACCTCTCGACCGCGCCATCGCCTGCCTGGCCGACTACGACTGGCTCATCTTCACCAGCGCCAACGGCGTCCGCTACTTTCTCGAACGCCTCGATCGGTCCTCTGTCGATTTACGCGCTCTCCGCGCCCGCCTCTGCGCCATCGGACCTGCCACCCGCGAAGCCCTCGAGCGCCTGCACCTCAAGGTCGATGTGGTCCCCGAGCAGTACGTCGCCGAAAGCCTCCTCGCGGCACTCCAGGATGTCGATCTCGCGGGCAAAAAGATCCTGCTTCCCCGCGCCGCCGTAGCCCGCGACCTCATCCCCCGCGAACTCACCGCACGCGGAGCCCGCCTCGATGTCGTGGAAGCTTACCGAACCGTAGTTCCCGAGGAGAGCGCCGCCCGGGCCGCCGAGATCTTCCGCCCCGACCGCCGCCCCGAATGGATCACCTTCACGAGTTCCTCGACCGTGAAGAACTTCCTCGCGCTCGCCGGCCCCGAAGCCCTCGAAGGAGTCAAGATCGCCTCGATCGGCCCTGTGACCTCGGAAACCGCCCTCCGCCACGGCCTCCACGTCACCGCCGAAGCCAAGCGATATACCATCGACGGCCTTGTCGAAGCTATGCTCAATGTCGGTTGATTGGGGTTCAACGCCCGGCGCCCGGTAATTCGCGCCTCAACCGCTCGATCAACTGCGCCGTTGCCAGCCCTGCGAAATCAGAGCGGCGCGTCACGAAGTTCGGCTCCACAATGCCCGTCGAAAGATCCCAGCTCCGGTCGACCACGAAGAACTCTTCCAGCGGTCGATACGAAGCCGCCAGCAGATACGTCTTTCCGGGTTCAACGAAGTACAGCCGGGGAGGCGTGAGGAAGGAGATCGTACGGCGATCGGAATCGGTCACCGTTCCCCCGGGCACGATCGCAGTCATCGTAGTCCCGGTGCGGAGCTTGCCGCTGGCGTCCTCGAAGACGTCGGAGACGGCAAAGCTGATCTCCGTATAGATAGATAGCCCGCCCGGACTGGCTCAGAACCGGCTGATATGAGGTCAACGTCGCAATCAGAACAACCCTGTTGGGAAGGATCCGGATCTCTTCCCATTTCTGGTTATAAACTGTACCATCGGAAATCCACTTCGTGACCGCATTCTCAGGCGTGAGCGGAATGGGGAGACCGATCCCGCCATCGAGGTAGTGATCTCGACGGGACCGCAGGCCGGCAGCTACTTCGTTCTCGTGTGGGTCCCAGAGTACGGGCTTCTTCATCCAGCGGTTGGCCGCGGTAACATCCTGCGCCCACGCCCGCGAGCACGCCCGAACCAACCGCCGCCGCAAGCAAGCCCCACGAACCCCTCAACTCGCCTCCAGTTCCTCCTCAAGCAACTGCTTCTGATAGAGCTCCGCGTAGTATCCCTGCTGTTCAAGCAACTCCGCGTGGCTTCCCGCTTCCACCACCGAGCCCCGCTCGAGCACATAGATCCGGTCCGCGTTCCTCACCGTAGACACGCGGTGCGAGATCAGAATCGTCGTTCGCCCGTGCATCACCTCGGCCAGCCCCGTCAGGATCCGCTCCTCGGTGATCGTATCGACGCTCGAAAGCGCATCATCCAAAATCAGCACAGCGGGGTCCCGCAGAATCGCTCGCGCAATCGCCGTCCGCTGCTTCTGCCCGCCTGACAGCGTGACTCCCCGCTCCCCGACCATCGTCTCGTATCCGTTCGGGAACGCCGCCACATCCAGCGCCAGCCCCGCCAACTCCGCCGCCCGCCGGATCTGCTTTTCGCTCGCCTCCTCGACCCCGAACGCGATGTTCTCCGCGAGCGACGCGCTGAACAGAAACGTCTCCTGCGGCACAAAGCCGATCTGCCGCCTCAGTTCATCGAGCGAGAGCTCCCGCAGATCGACCCCGTCCATCCGCACCTCGCCCGACGTCGGATCGATCAGCCGCGGGATCAACTGCATCAGCGTGCTCTTGCCGCAGCCCGTATGCCCGACAATCGCCACCGTCGAGCCCGCGGGAATCTTCAGCGACACGTTTCGCAGCGCATACATCTCTCCATATCGCACCGAGACGTTCCGGAACTCGATCTCCCCTCGCGCCCGGTCTCCCAGCGACACCGGAGCATTCGGACTCGCGATCGCCGGCTTCTCCTCCATCAACTCCTGAATTCGCTTCAGCGACGCCGTGCCCCGCTGCATGAGGTTCACCACCCACCCGAGCGCAATCATCGGCCACACCAGCAGCCCCATGTATGTGTTGAACATCACGAAGTCGCCCAGCGTGATCCCGCCGTGCAGCACGCGGTAGCCACCCCCCCAGAGCACCGCCAGAAACGTCAGGCCGATCAGCGCCTGCAGCAATGGCATGAACAGCCCGGAAATCCGTGCCAGCTTGATATTCTCCGTCACGAAGCCGCGGTTGATCCGCTCGAACAGCTCCATCTCGGACTCTTCCTGCACATACGCCCGCACCACCCGCACGCCTGACAGGTTCTCCTGCACCCGGCTGCTGATATCGGAGAACATCTTCTGAATGCGCTCGAACCGGTCATGAATCCGCCGGCCAAATATTACGACGACCAGCGTCACCAAAGGCGCAGGCAGCAGCGCCACCATCGTGAGCCGCCAGTCCACCGAGACCATCACCGCGATCGCGAACACGAACGTCAGAATCGTCTCGGACCAGTACATCACCCCCGGTCCCAGCATCATCCGCACGGCATTCAGATCGTTCGTCGACCGCGCCATGATGTCGCCCGTCCTGTACTTGGCGTAGAAATTCGAGGAGAGTCCCGTCAGCCGCCGGAACAGGTCGTTCCTGAGGTCGTATTCGACGTCGCGCGAGATCCCGATCAGAATGACCCGCATCCAATACTGGAACAGTCCCTTCAGCGCCGAACAGGCCACCAGCGCGGCGACAAACCAGACCAGGATTTCCATCCGGAATCCGTCCGCCAGCGAGTCGACCCCCGCGCCGATCAGCACCGGTAGCGCCGCCGCCGTCACAACCTTCAGGAACAGCGCCCCGAAGCCCCGCGTCAATCCGCCGCGATAGCGCCGCATGTACGGCCATAAAGCGCGCAACGCCGTCCGAGGTCTCATTCGCCCAACCACGTCGCAACAGTCTTCATCGATTCCAGCACGAACGTCTTCCGCCCCTCCCGGCTCTGCCACCAACGGTCCGGATCGAAAAACCGGTCCTCGGCCTGAACCACCGTCACTTCCATCCCGTCCGCCGCCCGACGAAACAGACTTCCCGCCCGCCGCGTATGGAAGTTCGACGTTACCAGCAGGAAGCGCTTCACTCCGCGCGCCCGCAGCGCCGGCACGATCGCCTCCGCCTCCTCCCGGGTCGAGGTCGCCTCATGCCCGACGCACTCGAAGTAGCTCTCCGGGTATCCCTGCCGCACCGCGAACGAAATCGCCAGGTCGCACTCATTCAAGCCATACAACCCTTCGGGCCCGCTTACGATTGCCACCGGCGCATATCCCTGCCTCACCAGTTCCGCCCCCCGCGTTACACGGTTGCCGTACCCGTCCCCGGCGAGCACAATGACAGCGTCGGCTTTCTCCGGCACATCGGATTGGATCAGAAGATGCCCCATCTCGCGGAGCCACAAAGGATGGAGTACCGCAGCCAGCAATACAACGCCGGCCAGCGTCAGCCAAGGCAGCAGACGGGTTCTGGTCGGCGGCAAGGATCAGTTCTCGTCCGCGGAGTTCTTTGGCTCTAGATGGCCTGCGGCCTTCAACTGCTGATAGAGGCGCTCCACTTCCGCCTCGTCTTCCTCCGTAAGGACCCGATACCTCGGCGCGCGCAGATTCCGCCGCTCCGGCTCCTCCAGGAATTCGCTGTTCCGCCAGAACTCGCGATGGGGGATTCCGTCGATTAACGCATTGCGCGCATTCTTTCGGAGATCCCGCAGCAGGTTCCCGACCGCATCGCGGTCGCCGGGATAGATCACCAGCACTCGCTCCTCGTGCGTCAGCGTCAACTGCACCACCATCGGGGAGATCCACCCGGTCCAGTCCACGCGCTCAATCTCGCTCCACTCAATCGAGCGGTCCCCGATCGCCAGGTGCGAGCCGTGAATCTCAACCGAAGGACGAAAGGCCAGATAGAGGACAACCGCGGCGCTCGCCAACAGCAGGAACGCTGGGATGTACGCCGGGGCCCACGTGACTCCAAACCAAGCGGATATCGCGGCAAGAGCCAGCGCCACGAGTCCCGCTGAAAGATATTGCCGGGCTGGCGAATAGCGAGTCATCGGGCCTCCACTCCCTTTTAGACTACCCAAGCATTCACCGCGCGTCAATCGAGTGCGGGATGCCTTCCGTCTACCGGGAAACCCGCCGTCCCGATGCCTGAAAAACGCGCCCCGCGCGCCACAGGTAATACAGCCCGCTCCATATTGTGCCCAATCCCGCAAGCGCCGTGGACGCTTCGAGCGCTCCCTCCAGCCCCAACCCCGGATACGCGAAGTGCGCCGTCGCCAGAAACGCCGTCGCAATCTGGATGACCGTGCTGACCTTGCCCCACAACGCCGGAGGAAACTCCCGCTCCTTCAGAAGCACGTACCCGGCGCCGGCCAGCAGCAGAATGAGGATGTCCCGCCCTACCACCAGCGCCACCAGCCACTGCGGCAGAGCCCCGGCCGCGCCCAGCGCCAGGTACACGCTCACCAGCAGCGCCTTGTCCGCCACCGGATCCAGGTACGTTCCCAGCCGCGTGATCCATCCGTACCGGCGCGCCAGGAAGCCGTCCAGCCCGTCGCTGAACCCCGCCGCGAAAAACAGCGCGAGCGCCCGCTCATAGCGGTGCTCAAGAATCGCGACAACGACAAATGGAGTAAGAAGAAGACGGACCCCGGTCAGCAGGTTCGGCAGGTTCAGCCAGACGGGCATTTGGACAGCGGAACTTCCTTTACGACACCAGCGCGTGCGCCACTCTCGTCGCCAACTGGTCGAAGCTCAGGACCTCGTACAGGCTCGGGTCAGACATGATCTTCGCCACCAGCGCCACGTGCATCGCGTGGCCCGCCCGCTCGGCAATGACGTGCCCCAGCAGCGGCTTGCCAATCAGCGCCAGATCCCCGATCAGGTCCAGCGCCTTGTGCCGGCAGCATTCGTCCGGGAAGCGCAGCCCGCCCGGATTCATCGCCCGTGTCCGGTCAAAGCAGACCGCATTGTCGAGCGACGCTCCCCGGATCAGTCCCATGTCCCGCATCTGGTCCAGTTCCCAAGCGAAGCCGAACGTCCGGGCCGGCGCGATCTCGGCCGCGTACCGCTCCGGAGTCACTTCCATCTCGAGCGACTGCCGGCCCACCTCCCGGTGCTCGAAATAGATTTCGCAGGTGAGCAGGAACCGGTCCGCCGGCAGAATCGTGATCCGTTTCCCGCCGCCTTCCACCGACACCGGCCGCCGGATCCGCAGATACCGCCTCCTCCGCCTGTAAGTCTTCAGCCCCGCCTCCAGGATCAGCTCCACAAACGGCAGCCCGCTGCCGTCCAGGATTGGGACCTCGAGGTTGTCAACCTCGACGAGCGCATTGTCAACACCCATGCTGTAGAACACACTCAGCAGGTGCTCGGTCGTGGAGATCAGCACCCCCTGGCGCATCAGGCTCGTCGCATAGCTGACGCGCGCCACGTGTTCCCAGCTCGCGGGAACCGGGAAGTTCTCCAGGTCCGACCGCTGGAAGACGATCCCCGTCGAAGGCGGCGCCGGCAGGATGCGAATCCGTACCGGAACCCCGCTGTGCAGGCCCACTCCGGACGCCTCCACCGGGCGCTGAATCGTCGTTTCAAATCGCACGGAACCTCCCCGGTACTGATGCTCTCGAATCTGAAGTTCTCAGTGTAGCAGGTTGTCCTTCGATTGTTAAGTGCTTTATCTTGAATGGCTTACACGAATAAAAGTGTTGCAGATTAGCCACACTTTGTCCGCCGCGGTGTGGCGAAATTGAGAGGTTCTCAACTCCCGCTCCCACCCGGCGCTATCATTGAGAGGATATGGCCCGGCCGCGCCTGTTCCTGATTGACACATTCGGCTTCATCTTCCGCGCCTACCACGCCCGCGCCCGCTCCGGCGCGCCGCCCATGCACACCAGCGGCGGCATCTCCACGGAAGCCGTCTACATCTTCCACAACATGGTCCGGAAACTGCTGGCTACGTACTCGCCCGAGTACATCGCCGCCATCCTCGAGAGCACCGGCCCCACCTTTCGCGAACAGGAGTTCGCCGAATACAAAGCCAACCGCGTCGAAATGCCCCCCGACCTCGGCGAGCAGATCCCCTACATCCGCCGCACCCTCGAAGCCATGCGCATCCCCATCCTCGAATACCAGGGCTTCGAGGCCGACGACGTCATCGGCACCATCACCCGCCGCACCGAAGACGCCGGCGTCGACGTCGTCATCGTTTCCTCCGATAAAGACATGCTCCAACTGGTCGACGAGCACGCCTCCATGCTCAACCCTATGAAGGACTACATCCAGTACGACCCTCCGGCGGTCGAACAGTTCATGGGCGTGCCCCCCAATCTCGTCGCAGATCTGCTCGCCCTGAAAGGCGACTCTGTCGATAACATCCCCGGCGCGCCCGGCATCGGCGACAAGGGCGCCAAGGACCTCCTCCTCCGCTTCGGCTCCGTTGAAGCCGCCCTCGAGCACGCCGCCGAAGTCGAGCGTAAGACCTACCGCGAGAGTCTCCAGAACTTCAAGGACCAGATCCTCCTCAGCAAGCGCCTCGCGACCATCGACACCAGCGTCCCCATCGACTGGAATCTCGAAGCCGTCACCGCCCAGTCGCCCGACCTCGCCGCCCTACGCGCCCTCTACCGCGAACTCGAGTTCTACAGTTTCCTACGCGAAATGGAGCAGGGCGCGGAAGAGCCCGCCCAGCTTGACTACCAGACTTTCGACACCGCTGAAAGCATCGCCGCCTATCTCGATGCCATTCCCGCCACCGCGCCCGTCGCGGTCGCCCTCAAGCCCGCCGCCGATGGCGAACTCGACCTCGGCGCCATCGGGATCTCCTGGAAGCCCGGCGAGGCCCGCGAAGCTTCCACCGGCTGCCTCCAGGCCTTCCGTGCGTTCCTCAAGTCCGAAGCCCGGCCCAAGATCGCCCACGATCTGAAATCTCTCCTCCTCGCCCTTGACCGGCTCGAAGTGCAACCGCGCGGCTTCCGCGACGATGTCATGCTCCAGGCCTTCCTCGTCCACGCCGACCCCTCCACCTGCTCGGCCGAGGCCATGGCCGAGCGCTATCTCAATCGCAAACTGAACGGCCTGGCCGCTCAGCGCGCCGCCTGCATCTTCGACCTCTGGGAGAAGCTCACCCCCGAGCTCGATGCCCAGGGGCTCCGCAAAGTCTACGAGGAGATCGACCTGCCCCTGGCTCCCGTCCTCGCCCGCATGGAGCAGATCGGGATCACCGTCGACCCCGCCCAGCTCCAGGCCCTATCGCGTCGCATGGACGCCGAGATCCAAACCCTCACCGCCGAGATCCACGCCCTCGCAGGCCGCTCCTTCAACATCAACTCCCCCCAGCAGCTCGGCAAGGTGCTCTTCGAAGACCTGGGCCTCCCCGCGCCCGTCCGTTCCGGCAAAGGTAAGGTGATTTCCACTGCCGCCGACGTCCTCGAATCGCTCGCCGCCGAGCACGAGATCGCCCGCAAGGTCCTCGACTACCGCCAGCTCGCCAAGCTTAAGGGTACCTACGTCGACGCTCTCCCCGAGCTGATCGACCCCCGCACCGGCCGCATCCACACGACGCTCAATCAGACCGGAGCCGCTACCGGCCGGCTGTCATCGTCGAACCCCAACCTCCAGAACATCCCCATCCGCACCGAACTCGGCCGCGAAATCCGTGCCGCCTTCATTCCGCGCCCCGGCTGGAAGCTGATCGTCGCGGACTACTCCCAGATCGAGCTCCGCCTCCTGGCCCACATGTCCGGCGACCGCCTCCTGCTCGACGCCTTCCGCGCCGGCGAGGACATCCACACCCGCACCGCCGCCGAAGTCTTCGGAGTCCCACCCCTGATGGTCACGCCGGAACTTCGCCGCAACGCCAAGGCCGTCAACTTCGGCATCGTCTACGGCCAGACGCCCTTCGGGCTCGCCGCCCAGCTCGGTATCTCCCGGACCGAAGCCGAGACCTACATCCGCAGCTACTTCGAGCGCTACGCCGGAGTCAAACGGTTCATCGAGTCGACCGTCGCCGAAGTGCGCAAGACCGGCGTCACCCGCACCCTGTTCGGCCGCGTCCGCCCCATCCCGGACATCAACAACCGCAACCCGAACGCCCGCGCCTTCGCCGAGCGCACTGCCGTCAACACCCCGCTCCAGGGAACCGCGGCCGATCTCATCAAACTCGCGATGATCCGCATCGACAAGGCCCTGGCCGGCCGCCAGGCGAAGATGCTTCTACAGGTCCACGACGAGCTGATCTTCGAAGCACCGCACGATGAGGTGGCCGAGGTTACGCGGCTCGTCAAGAGCGAAATGGAGAGCGTCGACAGGCTCGACGTCCCGCTTCTGGTGGAGGTGGGAATCGGGGACAATTGGAGAGACGCGAAGTAGTCGAGGTGCGCGTGCGGAGATTCATCGTACACAACTTCGGTTGCCGCGCTGCCCAGGCCGACGGAGCCGCCATCGAATCGATGCTCGAAACCCGCGGACTCGAACCCGTCCGCCGCGCCGCCGCGGCCGACCTGGTCATCCTGAACACCTGCACCGTCACCGACTCTGCGGACGACGACGTCCGGCACAGCATCCGCCGCGTTCATCGCGAAAACCCCGAAGCCCGCATCCTGGTCACCGGCTGTTATGCGCAGCGCGCGCCCGAGGAGTTGCGCGCCTTGCCCGGAGTCGCCTGGGTCGTCGGCAACTCCCACAAGACCCGCATCCCCGAAATTCTCGACGAATCCGCTGGCGCGCCCTACCACGGCCAGGTTCACGTCAGCGACATTTTCGCCGAGCAGCAGTTCCTCTCGGCCCCAATAAACGACGCCGTCGCCGACCGCACCCGCCGGAACCTTAAGATCCAGGACGGCTGCAGCAACCGCTGTTCGTTCTGCATCATCCCCGCGGTCCGCGGCCGCAGCCGCAGCGCCCCGGCCGGCCACGTGGTCGAGCAGGTCCGGACGCTCGCCGCCCGGTATCGCGAAGTGGTCTTAAGCGGGATCAACCTCGGCCGCTGGGGCAGGGAAAACGGAGGCCGCCTGCGCCTGGTTCATCTCCTCCGCCGCCTGCTGGATGAGACCCCCATCGAGCGCCTCCGGATCAGCTCCGTCGAGCCGATGGACTTCAGCGGCGAGCTTCTCGAACTGATGGCCTCCTCGCCCCGGATCGCCAGGCACGTTCACGCCCCGCTGCAATCCGGAAGCGACGCCGTCCTGAAGCGCATGCGCCGCAAGTACCGCACCCGCCACTACGAGGACCGTATCCGCAGGGCCCACGCCCTGATGCCGGACGCGGCCTTCGGGGCCGATGTGATGACCGGCTTCCCCGGCGAAACCGATGCGGAGTTCGAAGAGAGCTGCCGATTCATCGAATCGCTGCCCTTCACGTACCTCCACGTCTTCACCTACTCCGAGCGCCCCGGAACCGAAGCCGCTGCCCGCCCCGACCAGGTCCCGGTCGCCCTCCGCCGCGAGCGCACCCGAACCCTCCGCGACCTCAGCGCCCGCAAGAACCTCGACTTCCGCCGCCGCATGCTCGGCCGAACCCTCACGGCCGTGACGCTAAACTCCGGCGCCGTAGCCCTGACGGACAACTACCTCAACGTCGAACTCGCGACGCCCCGCGAACCCAACCGCCTCATCGAAGTGACCATCGGAGGCGTGACCGAAACCGCCGTAGCAGAATCCGCCGCCCTGGCAGTCCTGGGTTGACTCATGATACAGCCCCGCGTTTCAAGCGCAAGCCGAACGACCGCTGCATGCCTCTACGGAATGCCGTGAAACGGATGTTCACCTCTAGCGTTTTGAGGTAACCCATTGACCGGCCGTGCTTTAGCCCGGTTTTTAGGTTGCATTATGTAGACATGCATGATTTGCAAGTAATAACGTTGTGTCCCTTGCTTTATGCTTCTTGTTCCCTCATAATGTGGTCATGTACGTCTCCCGCGCCTCTTGGCCGTCCTCCAACGGTAAGGTCTACCAGACCAT
>JBKBWD010000199.1:0-2378 GCA_046289265.1 Bryobacteraceae bacterium
ATCAGCAGCGGCGGCGAGATCCTCAGATGCTGTCCCAGCCGTTTGGTGCGGAAACTAATTTGGACAAGAGTGATCTCGAAGGTTGAAACTTTGCAATAATGCAACTCAATGAGGCAGATCGGTTTGAATGCGGCCACTGTATGGGATTTGCTCGACAGGGCGGCAATGGAGCGTGGCACGGCTCCGGCTGTTCTGGCGCAGGGGCGCAAGACGCTTAGCTACGCGGATCTGGCGGCGCAGACCAGGCGCCTCGCCGGCCAGTTGCGAGCTTCGGATATCAGACCAGGCGACAGACTAGCCATCGTGCTTCCGAACGGACCCGAAGCCGCAACAGCTTTCCTGGCGGTAGCCTCCTGCGCGAGTTGCGCGCCATTGAATCCGAACTACATTCGGGAGGATTTCGAGTTCTACCTCAACGATCTGCGGGCAAAAGCGGTATTGGTAGACGCCTCCGCGCCGGCGGCCGTACTGAATGCGGCACGTACCTTGGGCGTCCGAGTCCTGCGTCTGGAGCCGCAGACGAGCGCGGGTGAATTCACACTGGCTGACCTGCACGGGTCTGTAGAACCGGATTGGCTCGGCGAAGAGGAAACGGCGTTGCTGTTGCACACTTCGGGCACTACCTCACGGCCGAAGCTCGTGCCGCTGACCGCCCGCAACCTCGCAATGTCTGCGGCGAATATCGCGGGCACACTTGCACTCTCCCCGGCGGACCGATGCCTGAACATCATGCCGCTGTTTCATATTCACGGGCTCATGGCGGCGGTCCTGGCAACTGTCCATGCCGGAGCTTCTGTAGTTTGCACAGACGGGGTTTTCGCGAGCCAGTTCTTCGCCTGGCTCGCCGAATTCGAACCAACCTGGTACACGGCAGTGCCGACGATGCATCAAGGCATTTTGGCTCGGGCCGCAGAACACTCTGGCGTGATCGGGAAGGCCAAGCTGCGCTTTATCCGTTCATCCTCGGCGCCGCTGCCTCCGCTGGTCATGAAGGAGTTGGAGCGGACCTTCCGTGTTCCGCTGATTGAAGCGTACGGCATGACTGAGGCGGCCCACCAGATGGCGAGTAATCCACTGCCTCCCGGTGTCCGGAAACCCGGATCGGTCGGCCGTGCCGCGGGCCCGGAGATCGCCATTATGAATGACCGGGGCGACTTACTCGGCGCGGGCGAGACCGGAGAAGTGGTGATCCGCGGCGCGAACGTGACACCAGGCTATAAGCGCAATGCCGCGGCCAACGAAGCGGCGTTCACGGGCGGCTGGTTCCGTACGGGCGATCAGGGCCGGATGGATGAAGACGGGTATCTGTATCTGACGGGTCGCCTGAAGGAATTGATCAACCGCGGAGGCGAAAAGATCGCGCCGAAAGAGGTGGACGAGATGCTATTGGAGCATCCGGCCGTGCGGCAGGCCGTGACATTCGCAGTACCGCATGCACAATTGGGCGAGGACGTAGCCGCCGCCGTGGAGTTGCGTTCCGGTCAACTGGTGAGTGAGTCCGAACTGCAAGCCTGGGCAGCCGAGCGGCTGCCGGCGTTCAAAGTGCCGCGTCTCATTCGGTTCGTCGATAGAATTCCGAAAGGCCCGACGGGGAAGATACAGCGGGTCGGGCTTGCCGGCAGGCTGGGCATCGAGAGACTGGATGATGCACGTCCAGGGCGATACGTAGCCCCGCGTAACGAACTCGAGGAACAGATCGCGGCGATCTGGCGGAATCTGTTTCCGGGTACCCGGATCGGAGTTGAAGACCGTTTTGAGGCGCTGGGTGGAGATTCCCTGCTGGCCGCGAGGATGCTGAATGAAGTGGGGGCGCTCGTGGGGACGGACCTCTCCTATCAGCAATTCGTTCGGGAAGGCACTATCGCAAGTTTGGCTCAGGCAGTCGTCGGATCCCAGGGCGGCCGGGAAGTCTATGGATTGGTAACACTCAAGCGGGGCGGTTCACAGAGTCCGCTCGTGTGCGTTCCCGGTCACGACGGCTCGCTTCTGGGGCTGGCGCGGATGGCCGCGATGCTCAAAGTTGAGCGCCCGGTCTGGGCGTTCGAACTTTCTCGCTTCGAGGAAACTAAAAGCATTGCCGAGTTGGCCCGCCTGTGTGTCGAGCGTCTCCGCCGCAGACAGCCGATCGGTCCGTATGCCTTAGCCGGGGTCTGCTTTGGTGGTTGTCTTGCGCTCGAAATGGCACAGGCATTAGCGGCGCAGGGCGAACGTGTGGAGTTTCTTTGTCTGATCGACATACTGAATCCGGCTTGGCGGCGCTCGCAGGGACTCCGAACCGTGGGTGCGGCGCGTGTGAGGCAGTTAGATTCTTAGATCGAGAATCGTAAACAAGAATACTTCAACATTCTCCGTGATGAAATCACGCGGCGGCGAGGAGT
>JBKBWD010000200.1:0-2356 GCA_046289265.1 Bryobacteraceae bacterium
GTGCCGTCTTCGGCGTGGTACTCGACATCCACCCCTTCGGTGAGCAGCCGGTGCAGGCGGCGGTTTTCTTCGAGCAGTGAGGGGAGTTCCGACTGCGTCAGCTTGCGGATGGCCTCCTGCCGCGCCGCCTCGGGCAGGGTGGGATTGAGCCGCGCGACGGCCTGCGTCAGCCGCGCAAGCAGCACGGCATCGCCGTAACTCGCGCGCTCAGGCCGCGGCCCGTCGGGGCCGATCGCCTCGTCACGCTCGACGGCATAGCCCAGGCTGGCGAGCTGGTCCAACAGCGCCGATTCGATCTCGGCTTCGGACAGGAAGGCCATCGCTCACCCCTCCCCTCGCGCGGGCAAGGCCAGCATGTTTTCGATCAAACGGATCATCACGTCCTTGTTCTTGGCGTCGGACTCCGCCACGAGCAGCGCCAGCGCCGCCAGCCCCACGTCGTTGATGACGGGCTGGCCATCGCGCAGCAGGCGACCGTTGCGCGCCAGAAAATCCACGAACAGAAACGCCCCGCTGCGCTTGTTGCCGTCGGCGAACGGGTGGTTCTTGATGACGAAGTACAGCAGATGCGCCGCCTTGGCCTCGAGGGTGGGATAGGCCGGCTCGCCGAACACCGACTGCTCCAGATTGCCCAGGATGGCGGCAAACGCGTCGCCGCGCTCGCGGCCGAACAGCTCGGACGCCTCGCCGCGCGCCATCAAGTCGGCCTTCAGCCGGGCGATGGCGGCGCGGGCCTCCTCCACCGTGGGCAACACACCGCCCGGGCTGCCGGCGGGTGCGGTGAGCAAGCCCTCGTCGTAGCGTTGCAGCCAGAGAAAGGTCTGGGTGTAGCGGGCGATCACATCCACCAGCCCGCGCCCCTGCTCGGCGGTCAAGGCCGCACCCGCGGCGGCTTTCTGCACCAGTTGCAAGGCGACTTGCAACTCCGCGGCGTTCTGCTCGAGGCGCTGGCGGTCGAGCGTGTAGCCCTGCGTCAGATGCTCGCGCAGCACCCGCGTTGCCCACTGGCGAAAGCGCGTGCCCTGCACCGACTTGACCCGGTAGCCGACCGAGATGATCACATCCAGGCTGTAAAACTCCACCTGGTAGGTTTTCCCGTCGGCGGCAGTGTGTGCAAATTTTGCACATACTGCCCCTCGCTCCAGCTCCCCCTCGGCAAAGACGTTGCGGATGTGCTTGGTGATCACCGAGCGCTCGCGGCCAAAGAGCGCGCCCATCTGCTCCTGCGTCAGCCACACCGTCTCGCGGTCGAGCCGCACCTCGACGCGGGCTTCGCCGCTGTCGTAAATGATGATGTTTTGATTCGGCTTCACAAGCCCCGCTCCTTCAGGAACGCCTCGGCGTCCTTGACTCGCAGCTCGCCGGAGATCAGCTTGGGCAGCAGGGTGTCGCGGAGTTGGGCGAGGGTGCGCGATTCCTGTGCATTGCTGACCATTTGATCGAATAACGGAGCAAGCACGCCATCAAACGCCTTCAGGCTTTCCGGAGGGGCGACAGCGATCCGGGCTTCGTTCAGATGCTTGCGCTGAATGTGGCCCATGGTCGTTGCCTTGTCAGCGGCAATGGTGCGGAAGCGCGGCAAATGATGACGAGTAGCAAAAAAATAGAACCACTTCGGAACCTTGTCAGACGTCACCTTGAACAAGTGCTGATTCAAAGCACCCCGACCGCCGCTCCACACCTCGACCTCAAGCGAGCCTGACCACGAAAAAAGTATGTCGCCATCGACTACGACATATTCGGGCTTGATTCGGGCGCTTGCTCGGTCGGCTCCTTTTGTGTTCCCAGCGCGTAGCTGCGCAATTTTGATGACCGGCAGAAATTCGTCGTCACTTTCCGGAGGAAATTTCTGTAACGCGAGTCCATTTAGATAGTTGGCAATCGAGTCCAGGGAGCGCATTTCCCACCCCTCCGGAATCCCCCCCAACTCCGACTCGACGAGGCGGTCGGGGAAGAGGTCATAAAGGTGGGCGGGCAGGCCGGGCAGCGACTGGCCGCGCTGCCAGCGACCTTCCATCTTGGCACGCACCGGCTCGAAATCCACGAACCATGCCTTGAACAAGGCGCGAGCCATCGCCTCCAGCGTTTCGTTCTGGCGGCGGTTGAGTTCGATCTTGTCGTCCAGCGCGCCGAGGATGTGGGCGATGGCGCGTTGTTCGGGCAATGGTGGAAGCGACACTTTCAGATGGTCGAGCGCTTCAGACGGCACGCGCTGGCGGCCGGATGTACCCGTCATCTGGCTGATCGCATACCCGCTGACGCCTTCCCACTTCGTCAGGTAGTAGGCGTAGTCCGTATCACTAACACCCTCTCGGCCACGAATTACGATGAACTCGGTCGACCCGTGGCCGATCTC
>JBKBWD010000201.1:0-2346 GCA_046289265.1 Bryobacteraceae bacterium
GGGGGCGTCCAACCCAGGCGCTCGCGCGTGTACGAAATATCGACCTGTAAAGACCCGCACAGCCTCTGTGCGATGGATTTTTTCCCTGCAAATTTCGCCGCAGTCTCAAGCATCCACGCTGGTACCGGAAGCAAGCGTGGCTGCTTGCCAAGCGCCTGTGACATCCGCTGCAACAGCTCTGTCGTCGAAAGGTCCTCTCCATCGCTGACCAGGAACGTCTGATTCGCAGCCCGTGGGTGATCGATGCAGGTCACGATCAGATCGACGAGGTTGTCTAGCGAGACAAGGCTGCGCTTGTTGTGGATCGCCCCCAATGGGAGAGGGACGCCTTTGTACAGCCACTTCATCATGTTGAGAAAATTCGCCTTCACGCCCGGACCGTAGACCAGTACTGGGCGAATGATGACGAGTTCCATGCCGGTTTCGGCCGAGAGTTTGCGCAACTGCTGCTCGGCCTCCCACTTCGAGACGCCGTAGGGGTCGATCGGGGCGGGGGCCTGCGCCGCGGTGAATGGCTGTCCCGGCACGGTGCTTTCGCCATTGACCTTGATCGAACTGATGAAAACGAATCGCCCCGCGCCCGCCTCCGCCGCCTGGGTGGCCAGCCGTAAGGTCCCGTCGACATTGATGCGACGGAACTCCCTGAGCGGATCGGCCGCGTCATCGTTCATCACATGCACGCGCGCCGCACAGTGGACGATGGTCGTAATCCCTTCCAGTGCAGGCCTCCAGTCTTGGGCAGGATCGAGCGCAGCCTGTACGACATCAGATGGTTCTGCCCATGCGCCCGCGATGGGGTTACGTACGGCAATGCGCAAGGCATCGCGGCCCTTCAGTCGCTCACACAGCGCACGGCCGACAAAACCGGTTGCTCCAGTGACGAGGATCATTTGGTGTCCATCTTTTTAAGGCGGCTATCTGCCACCAGATCGTCGAACCAGGACAGCAATTTCGAGATCAGGCGATCCCGATCGAACTCCGTCTTGCTGAGCTGAACTCCGCGCGCGCCCATGATGCGTCGGTCTTCGTCGCTCATGCGCGACATATTCAGCGCTGCTTCGGCGAGCGCTGCGCCATTCCCTGCGGGGCATACAAGGCCGGCCCCGGACTTGTGGACGATGTCCGCGCCTTCGCCATTCAACATCGCAAGCACTGGAATACCCGCCGCCAGATAGGACTGAAGTTTTCCTGGAATGGTCATGGAGAAAATTGGCTCGTCCCGCAATGAAACCAGCAGCGCATCTGCGCATTTATAGAACGATGGCATCCTCTCCACCGGATGCCGGCCAAGCATGAGCACCCGATGCTCCAGTCCTCTTTTCTGAATCTCGGATCTAACCCATTCCGACGCCCGTCCGTCTCCCACGATCAGCCAACGAATCGTGTCGTTTTCCTTGAGCAAGGTGGCCGCCTCGATGATTGCCGGGAAGTCCTGAGCCTCGCCAATGTTGCCGGCGAACATGATGTCAAAATGACCAGATCCTTCAGGGACTTCAGGTGCAGCTTCTACCTTCTCGAAATCAAAGACCGAATCCGACCAGCTGGGGAAGTACTGAACGTTTCCGTCTTTCCGACAGTACTTGAATATCTGCGGAATAAAGCTTCTCGACTGGGCAAGGATCAGGTCGCACCTGTTGTAGATGAACGAGACCAGCTTCCCGACCATATTCAGGATCGCCTTCGATCGCACCACGCCGACGGCTTCCAGCGTTTCGGGCCAAAGGTCCAATACCCAGAACGCCACAGGCGTGCGCTTCAGATAGCGCAGAAACGCGGCAGGCAAGCCGACCGTGATGGGCGAAGGCTGGAAGACGAAAATGACGTCGAATTTTTCCTCGCGCAGGCGCCAGGCGCCGAGCAGAGTGGCGCTCGCCGCAAAGCTCGCATAGTTCAGCATGAGTCGCAGCCCGCCTTGTCCCCGTGGGATCAAGGGCACACGAACAACACGTACCTCTCCAAACCGTGCGAACGATTCTGGCGCCGCCTTGAACTCGGGGAACACCGCACCCGACGGGTAGTTTGGGTACCCTGTCAGCACGGTGACATCATGTCCGCGAGCGGCGAACTCGGTCACGAGGTCGTTGATGCGGAAGTTCTCTGGCCAGAAATACTGGCTGATGACAAGAATACGCACGCCTACCTCAATACTGCTTCCACACCACCCGCTTCACGTAATCCGTGTAGCTGTGGATGATGCGCACCACCTTGTCCGACACGTTCGGCATGCTGTAATCGGCTACCAGCCGCAGGCTGCGCGCCTCGCCGCGCGCCTGCGACGCAAGAATCGCCAGCCCTTGGCGCACGCGCTCCACCTCCAGCCCAACCATCATCACCGCCGCCTCTTCC
>JBKBWD010000202.1:0-2132 GCA_046289265.1 Bryobacteraceae bacterium
TTACCCCCGAACCGTTCACGCGATCGCCCATATTTTCATCTCCGGGGGTGACCAGACCGCGCGGTCATGGATTTTCGTTTTGTAATTTTTGCTTTTCGCAGGATCCGGGCTGTGCGGTGCGGCTGGAGGGGAGGTGGGCGTGGTACTGGGGGGCGGTCCGGGTTGTGGCGATCGGGCAGTTCATCGGATCTGATTCTCCGGTTCCATGTTGCCATGGCGATTGCGGGGGTTCCGGGTTTCTGGGTGCGGGCGTTCGGTGCGGTGTCCAGGTGAGGGGGAGTTTGGGGGTTGGGGGCGGGCGGCCTAAGGGCTGGCGGCTGAGCAGTTTGGCGGGATAGGCGCCGTCGCGGCAGAATGCGGTTTCGGGGCGGTTGGGGAGCGTGGGCGAAATTTCGACGTGCTGTGAATGGCGCCCTGCTATTTCGCCAGTTTCCGGAACGCCTTCGCGTAGCGCTGGTGGGCCCAATCCTGGGCGGCCTCGAACTTTTTCTTGGGTGTTGTGGGTCGGGCTGGTTCTGCGATCGGGCGCTTCCCGTCCGTGTTGATGTCGAGCGGCGTCTCGGCATCGGTCCGGGTCGGGTTTCCTCGTTTGGTGCGCTTCGTGACCGTCGGATTTCCGTCAGTCCAGTAGTATCACAACGGAGCAGCTTGGCGGGTTAGCGCTGGTCGTGGCAGTAGAGGCAGTCGAGGGAGGCGCCTTTGACGCGGTGGCATTCCATGCAGGCGGCCATGGAGAGGTCTTTTTCGCGGCGGAGGACGTCGCGCTGGTGGACGGGTCCGTGGCAGGTTTCGCAGGTGACGCCTTCGATGGCGGTGTGGCGTATGTGGCTGAACATGACCCAGTCGGGGATGCGGTAGACGGGGGCCCAGGGGATGGGGCGTTTGCGGGTGTGGAAGTCGGCGAGTTTGGCGATGTGGGGGCTGTCCTTTTTGATGGCGACGTGGCATTTCATGCAGGTGTCGGTTTTGGGGAGGGTGGCGAAGTCGCCGGGGTCGGGCATGGTATGACATTCGGCGCACTTTAGGCCGTTGGCGACGTGGGTTTTATGGCTGAACGGGAGGGGTTGCTCGGGGGCAGGCCGTGCGGTCTTGGGCGCGGGGACCTGGGAGGCGGCGAGCAGAGCTAGGGTGACGAGGAGGAGCGTGGCCCTGAGCATGGGGGTATGGTATCACGGGGGTGGCGGGGGTTACCGGCTGGTCTTGAGCCAGGTGGCGATAATGTCGGAGAGATCGCGAAAGGTGAGGTCGGTGGGGTTGAGGCTGGCCTCGGCGCAGAGGCTGGGGAGTTCGGCGCGGAAGCGTTCATAGCGGCCTACGACCTGCGTTCCGCCCGGGATGAGCTTTCTTCGCGAGTCGACGGCCAGCCAGTTGCGGACTTCCCTGATCGCCTGTTCGGGCCGGCCTCCGTGCGTGGATGTGCTGGCGGAGAGGTCCGAGATGAAGGTTCGGTACCGGTATCTGTCGGCATCCAGAATCAGGGTGACCTTTTGTCGCTGGGCATCACCTCCGAAACGCTTACAGCCGAGAAAGACGCCGAGTTCGAACGGCATGTTGAAGTGCGGAAGGCAGGTGGCGCGATCCAGCTCCACGGCGGAGAGGTCGTGGATGCCGAATCTGCATTGCTCGATGATTCGTTCGATTTTCGAGAAGCGCTGCTCGCTTGCGTCGTCCTCTTCGAGCGCGCAGCGGGCGACGAAGCCGATGTCGTGAACGGCGAAGCCGATGGCTTCGAAGATTGGCTTATAGCCGTCGTCGAAGGGACAGTTTACGAATACGTCACCGCTGCGGAGGGCTTTAGGCACACTCGGAGTCAGGCTTGGCCTTCAGACGATATACTGCGACTCTGCCGACGGCCTTCTCAATTCTTTCGGCTCTTGGATTTCTGCCAGGGGGGTCCTGCACTCGCGGCAGGCCGTGGGTGATGTGTTCCAGGATGCGGCCGTCGCGGCCGAGGACGACGAGTTGACTCGGCGCGGACTGCCTGGCGATCAGACGGGCGCTTTGGACAGCCTTCTTCTGGGTGGGGAAGATTTTGCTCGACTTGGCGCCCTCCTGCTTAGAGCCTGTCCGATATTACGGCAATTTGGAGCCGCCGCGATGGCGGAGGGCGTGAAGGGGCACTTCGCAGCAGA
>JBKBWD010000203.1:0-2128 GCA_046289265.1 Bryobacteraceae bacterium
GCCTGCATCCGAGATGGCGCGCGCGGGCGGTTCTACACCGTGGTGGACCTGGTGAACCGGCTCGAGGCGGAGGCGCGTGCGGGACGCCAGGGGCGGCTGGCCGACCATCTCTGCCGCGTCGATCTCGTGGTGCTCGACGAGCTCGGCTACCTGCCGTTCGCGCAGTCAGGCGGGCAACTGCTGTTCCACCTGGTCAGCCGGCTGTACGAGCAGACCTCGATCCTGGTGACGACCAACCTGGCCTTTGGCGAATGGCCGAGCGTGTTCGGCGACGCGAAGATGACCACCGCGCTGCTCGATCGCCTGACGCATCACTGCGATATCGTCGAGACCGGAAACGACAGCTGGCGGTTCAAGAACCGCGCCTGATCCCGACCGACGGTGCGCTCGCGCCCGGGTTGCCCGCCGCTGCGCCTACGGCTCCGCGCCGGCCAACCCGGGCGCGTCCAGGCACACCAAAAGGGGGTCCCTTTTGCACGCCGATCCGGGGTCCCGTTTGCTTGCCGATTGACAGCATAGTGCAATCCCGCGTCCAGAAAACCGGGTGCGATACAGGGCCGCGACGTGCATCATCGGCCTCGCCCACACGAGGTCGTAGAGTTCGCGGCGCGTCAGAGGCGCGTCCCCGTTCATGGCTGTCGGCGGGTTATCGAGCACGGCCGGCCTCGTCGGGCAGGTCATCCGGATCGAAGGCAGCCTGGAAGCTAAAGCGGCGAATCATCGCCTGACTGCGGAAGAGCGGCTCGCCATCCAGCGTCACATAACGCAGCTGCCCTGCCGCGAGAGCGGTCAGCAGAGAAGCCAGCACGTCGTGCGGCATCGATAGCAGACCCTGGAACGCACCCGCGCGGACATGAGCGCTGCCAACAGCTTTCGGCTCTGCAGATGCAGGCAGGTCCGCCACGGCTGCAAGGTCCAAATCCAACCGAGGCAAAAAGGTGAGACCAGCCATCTCGGCCTTCGCGGTCTTCGGCCGAAGGAGCCGGCCGTGGACCTCAAGATGCCGGTAGTCGGAGTATGGCTCAGGGAAATGCTTGCGGCTCGGATTCACACCGAAGCTGAAGCTCCAATCCCAGCGTTCAATCTGGACGACATAGAACTCAGTCGTTGGCCGGACCTGCGCCGTCGATCTTGCAGGACGCCGCTTCGCCTGCGGCCGATCAGTTGCGCGGTCCCGCATTGCTCGGTTGCCCTACGCCTGCGCCTCGTCAAACGGGTTCAACGTCCGCACTCCGAGCCCACTGACATCGGCCGTGTTGCGGGTGACGAGAACGAGGTCGTGTACCTGCGCTGTCGCGGCCAGCAAGGCGTCGATGACCGGGACGGATCGCGCAACCGACATCCGCCCCCACGCTTCGGCCACTGCCAGATCCACACCGATAATTCGCGCTCCAAAGGCCTCGGAAACGTCGCAGAGCCAGCGTTCCAGAGCGGCTGCCTTCGCCGGATCCCGATGGCGGATGCCCTCGATCCCTCGGCGGATCTCACCTAGCGTCAAGACGCTGAGGAACAGGTCCCGGTCCTCGACCGCCGCCCACCAGGCGGCGACGCCAGGATGGCAGCGCGGGCCCTTCCGGACCTCGGAGATGATGTTGGTGTCGACGAGCCAAGTCACAGGTCGATCGCGCGCCCAGTGTCGCGGGACCGCGTGAGGTCGACGTCGTCGAGCGGCGCCGCGGCGAGCAGGTCCTTGAGGCTCCGCGCCGGCTCGGGTCCAAAGCGATGCCGGAGCAGCGCGCGGGCCGCGCTGGCGTGGTCCGGGTCGGTCAGCGCTGCGGCCACCGCCCGGACGAGGGGAGCGTCCTCGCCGCGTACCTGCACCTCAACGCGCTGCAGGCCGCGGCTGCGCAGGCGACGCCGGTGCTCGGCGACGGCAGAGGGGGGCTTGGGCGTGGGCTTCGAAGGCATGGAGCATTCCTGCCAGTTTCCGGAAATCTATCCGGAAACGCCGGCGATGCTCAAGGGAAACAGGGGAGCAGCCTGGCGCCGTCGGAGTAGACGCCTCTCTCCAAGGCAACAGGTCGGCGACGGTTCGAATCCCGGCGCACCCTCTCCGCCAGTTCCCCGAGGCGTCGCGCTTCAGCCAGGCGGAGTCGGCAGCGCCGCTGCCGCAGGTCTCCACAAACCC
>JBKBWD010000204.1:0-2077 GCA_046289265.1 Bryobacteraceae bacterium
GGTTCGGCAACTGACTCCGGTGGCGGCATGAAAATCTTCGCGGGCAGAAAAGAATCTACGGGTTAGTAGTACAGAGCTGCCGAAGTGAATGGCTGCTAACGAGCCCTCGCCGCGAGTAGTCTAACAATTCAGAGTAGACGCGGCCCGTAGGGTGGCGCGAAAGGCAGGGGTATACTGAAACTATGGTGCGTCTAGGGCGATGGAAGTTGTTGATTGCCCTGCTCCCGTTGTCCGCCGTTCCCCTGGTAACGGCTTCTCTCTCCCACTACGCGAGCGCGAAGCAGAAGATCGAGATGATCGAAAGCGAACGGGCGCCGCGGGGATCGAAGGTCACGCTGAGCGACCGTGAAGTGAACGCTTTCATCGCGACCGAGCTGAACAGCGCCGTGCCGGAGGGTATCCGGAAGCCACACCTGCAGTTGGGCAACGGCAAGGCTTCGGGCTCGGCGCTGATCCACTTCCTCAAGCTGAAACAGGAGCAGGGGGAAGATCCCGGCTGGCTGATGTCGAAGCTGCTGGACGGCGAGCGCCCTGTCACCGTCACGGCGCGTTTGAAGTCGGCCAAAGGCGTCGCGACCGTCGAGGTGGAGAGCGTCGAGGTTTCGGGTATCCAGATGAGCGGTCCGGGCCTGGACTTCCTGATTCGCAATTTTCTGCTGCCGCGATACCCAACCGCGAAGATCGGCGAGCCGTTCGTGATCGGACACAATATCGAACGGCTGGAGATCCGGCCGAGCGCAGTAGACGTCATCATTCAGCCATAGCCGCCGCCCGACGCCACCCGCTACCGCTTCACCAGGTACCCGACAAGTGTGATCTCGCCCCCTTGCGTGGGGTGCGAGTAGGCGCTGACTGACAGGACCCGGCTGAGCGAGTCCGCATAGAAGCGTGTGGGGATGTGCAGCAGGATGCTATGAGGATGCTGCGGGTCCGTGGCGCCGCTGAAGGCGACGGCATGCTGTCCGTTTCCGTTGAGCACTGGGACCAACTCGAAGTTTCACCCAGGTGTCGCCGATGGAGCCGTAATAGTTGCGGTCGCCGTTGACGGCCCCGATAAAGCCGCCCTGCTGGACCTAGGCGCGGGTGCCGTCGCCCCAGCCGTTCGGCGAGTCGATGGTGCCGATGTTGGAGCCGAAGGTGCCGTAGAGGGAATGGCTGCTGAGCCGGTGGTCCACGCGCGCGTTGATGGAGTTGCGCGAGAAGAGCCGGTTCATGGTGTTGAGGTAGTTATTCAGGTTGGACGGATCGTCCGGAGTACGGTTCGGCAGCGGGAACTCCCGGACGATGTTCCGCATGAAGAAATTCAAGCGGCTGGCCGGAATGATCGCGTTAGGGGAGACCTCGCGGCGGAACTGTCCAGGGGCGACCTGGGTGACGTTAAAGGGATCGAAGACCTGAACAGGGACGAACTGCGAGCCTATCTGGGTCACGGTCTGACTGAAATTGCCGGCTCGTTCCAATTCCGTCGGCACCGAGCGGAGGTATTTGAGACCCTGCTTGAAGCGCATGCCTTCGTAGCTGACGAAGAAGAACGTGCGCCGCGGCCGTTGTAGAGTTTCGGGAGGATGCCCGGGCCGCCGAGGGTCGCCGAATAGTTCTGCACTTTGAACGGCGCCCTGGGGATGAAAATCTCCTGGGCGTTGTTCTCGAAGCGATTGGCGTTGATGGCTTCATTTCGGAGTCGGAACTGTCCGGAACCATGGAGTTCGTTCGTGCCGCTCTTCGTCGAGATGATGACGGTGCCGTTCGAACGGCCGTACTCGGCCGACATGTTGTTGACCGTGGTCTTCACCTCCTGGATACCCTCGGTGTTGGGCAGGACGGCGACTTCGATCCAGGCCGATGCCTGGATCGAAACGCCGTCCAACTGGATGTCGTTGCCGAAAGCGGCGCCACCGTTGACCTGGAAGTTGGAGAAAGCCCGGCGGCCGTCCGTGCCGATTCCGGACGACTGCGCACTCTGGGTGTCATTACATCGCGGCGCGCGCGACAACGCCCAACGGGTGCACGACATAAATGTGGGAGGTCAGGCGGCTCCTGAGCGAGACTCCCAGTAGTCTTCAAACGAGCCGCTGAG
>JBKBWD010000205.1:0-2021 GCA_046289265.1 Bryobacteraceae bacterium
GGATTCTCAGGGGTCCCAAATGGCCTCAGCCTTCAGCCGACCCAACGCCAGCCCCGGCTTCGTGCATAATTCAGGTTTTTCTGAGCCATAGCAGTAAAGATAAGGAGTTCGTTCGGGAACTGTACGAGCGGCTTACGCGCGACGGCGTGGACTGCTTTTTCGATGTGGAGTCGATCGGCTGGGGCGATAACTGGGTCCGGGCTTTGGAGCGCGCCCTGGATGAGTGCGTGCAGATTGTCTTTGTTCTGTCGCCTGATTTCTGCGACTCCAAGTGGGTGGAGGTGGAGCGGACGAGCAGCATGGCGGACGATCCGTCGGGGCTGGAGCGGAAAGTTCTCCCGCTTATGCTTCGGCCGTGCGGGAATCTGTCTACGTTTCCTCGTTTCCTCCGACAGGTGCAGGCGATTGACGTTTCGACCCAGGAGCTGTTCGAAGCGAATTACGAGAAGATTTGCCGGAAGCTGGGCGGCACGCCGGCTCTCGATTTGAAGAGGGTCGATCGGAACAAGCTTCCCTCGGTGCAGCCTTTGCCTGAGCGACATCGGATGCCGTATCACTCGCTTGGGGAGCAGTTCGTGGGACGGACCGATGCGATCTGGCGCATCTACGATGCGCTGCATCGGGGGAACACGAGCGTCCTTCTGGCGGCGGCAGTTGTAACCGGGACAGGCGGGCTGGGGAAGTCGCAGATCGCGATTGAATACGCGCACAGATTCGGGGCCGGTTATCGCGGCGGGGTCTACTGGGTGGACTGCGACGGCGGACTTCTGGGCCTCGTCAGCCAGGTTTCCCAGGCGGCCGGTGTGACGATCGATGCGAAGGCGGACGAGCGTAGCCAGGTTGAGCAGCTTTGGAGGGGCCTGAATCAGCTTCCGCCGTCATTGGTTCTTCTCGACAACTTTCCGGAACAGGTCCCGTTGCGGCCTTACCTGCCGACAACGGGCCGCATTCATTCGCTGATCACCACGCGGCGGAGAGACCTGGACGGTTGGCCTCATGTGGAACTCGATCCATTGCTGGCTGAGTCGGGGCTTCAGTTGCTGAACTCAGGCCGGAGAAAGTTCTCGTTGAGGGAAGCGGAGCCTCTGATAGAGCGACTTGGAGGGCTGCCGCTTGCGCTGGAACTTGCGAAGGGATTCCTCAACGTTCGCGAGGGGATTGGGATTCGGCAGGTACGTACTGATATGGACCGGAAGGGAGACATCGAGATACTCCGGCAATTTGCAGAGAAGTACCGGGACGAACTGCCGAGCGGGCATCACTTGGACGTCGCACAGACCTTTCAACTCAGTTGGGATTTGGCTCCGCCCGGCGGCAAAGAGGTGCTTCGCGCTATGGCGGAACTGGCGCCGCTGCCGGTTCCGCGGGCACTCCTCAGATGGATATTGGGAGCCGAGGAAGCGACCGGCATCGACGACGGTTTCGACGAGAGTCTGAGTGAGCTTCGGCGGCTTTCGCTGGTCGAGTTTGATGAGACGGGCAACCCGCAGTTGCATCGACTGGTTCATGCCTTTGTGAGGTATCGGAGTGAATCCGACCAGAGTTCGGTGTTTGAGCGGGTGGCGGCCGTGGTGCTGGTGGGGATGAGTGCGGCGGGGCGGGATCCGGATGGGGATGCGCTTCGAGCGATCGAATCGATTGTTCCTCATGCGGAAGCTCTTCTCGCCAGGGGCCGTCTCGGGCCGGAGGATCGCATTTCTCTCCTGACGTATGTCGCAACGCAGCACAGGAGTATGGGACGCTACCGAGCGGCTAAGTATTGCTATGCAAAAGCTTTGGACCTAACTGGGGAAGCCTTTGAGCCCGGGCATCCTTTCATAACTAGAGCGCAATCGAACTTGGCCTTGGTGCTCCAGGACTTGGGGGAACTCGAGGAGGCGCGCGATCTGCTCCGCAGAGCGCTGGCCTCGGATGAGAAGTCCTTTGAACCCGAGCATCCCTTCATAGCTAGTCTCCCGTCTCAAGTAATTCTTTACAACGCCGGACCTTGTCAAGGATGACGTCGGCGGAAGTTTTCCAGA
>JBKBWD010000206.1:0-2013 GCA_046289265.1 Bryobacteraceae bacterium
ATAATGCAACCTAAAAACCGGGCTAAAGCACGGCCGGTCAATGGGTTACCTCAAAACGCTAGAGGTGAACATCCGCTCAAAACGGCGTGAAAGCCATAACCGGCGTGCGTCGACGGAAGCATTCCGCCAAGGTCTCGGGACATCCTGAATAGATTCAACCCGGACATCCAACATATCCGGCGGATCCAAAATCGGAGCCATGCCTGGCCGGCAAGCGCCACGTCGTCAACGTCTGGGACGGGACCTGTCGGCGGCGGGTTTTCCGTACGCTCCCTCCAGTCAGGCGGCCTGCTGAAAGCGTGGATCGGGATTCCAACGACCGCTCCGCAGGTTGCGAATTTCCGGTTTATGGCATCGACTGGCGGCGAGTTGCCCTCTCGGACTTTGCCGGTCAGCAACACGCTCCCCTGATTATCGCCAACCAGTTCCAGTTCTTTGTTTCTCGACCTTGCCCCGCCCAACTCCGTTCGCCCGGCTTCCCAAGGTGGCAGCCGAACACGGAGTCCACTCTGCGGCGGTCGTGGCTGGCCGCGGATGATTCCGCCAGACACTGGAGTGGAGGGAAATTTCCGGCATCGCGACGGATTGGGGGAGAATGGGAGAATTCTCTGACTTGCTTTTTGCCGCCCAATGGTGCAATCTGGATGGTTTTCCCCTTGTGGCAAACAATCCATGAAGGTTAGAGTCCTCTACCACGATCACTGCTTCGACGGCGCCGCGTCGGCCGCGTTCTTCAGCCGATTCCTGCAGGACACCTTTCACCCCGACGCCGAGTTCGCCTTCACCGGATTGGCCCACACCGCTGCCCAGCGTTTCGATGACGAACTCTTCGACGGTGACGTGAACGCCATTGTCGATTTCAAGTACTCGTCGAACCCGAAGCTGAACTGGTGGTTTGATCACCACCAAAGCGCCTTTCTATCTCCAGAAGACGCCGAGCACTACAAGCAGGACACAAGCGGAAGAAAGATGTATGACCCCACGTACCGCTCCTGCACCAACTACATCGCCACAATGTCGAGGGAAAAATACGGCTACGACGCGCCGGATCTGGCCGAGCTGGTCGCCTGGGCTGACATCATCGACGGCGCACAGTATCGAAGCGCCAAAGATGCGGTAGAACTCGCGGAACCGGCCATGAAGCTGACGCTGGTGATCGAGGCCGCCAAGGGATCCGACATCGTGCAGAAGATCATCCGCTGGATGCGCAAGTACCCCTTGAGTGAGATCATTGCCAAGCCCGAGGTCCGCAATCTGTACGAACCGCTTCACGAACGCCACCTCCGCTCCATCGAAATCATCCGGAAGGAAGCGCATTGCAGCCATGGCGTCATCTACTTCGATCTCTGCGGATACGACCTGGAAGGCTACAACAAGTTCATCCCCTACTATCTGTTTCCAGAAGCCGTATATACCGTCTCCGTGAGTCTCTCGACCTTCAGGACTAAGGTATCGGTTGGATCGAACCCGTGGACACCCGAGCCGCTTCGTCACAACCTCGCCTCGATCTGCGAGCGCTACGGGGGAGGCGGGCACCCCAAGGTGGGCGCCATCAGTTTCCCGCCCGGAGCAATCGAGGAGGCCCGAAAGGCCGCCGTCGAGATCGCCTCTGAACTGCGAGGGATTCAGATCCCGGTCGCCCGGTGATAGAATTTTGGGCGCCCCGTAAGGAGGGGGTATCCAAAATGCGTACATTGCTCAGAGTCTGCATTCCCGTGGAGTCCGGAAACGCGGCTGCTCGAGCCGGCATGATCGAATCCACCGTGCAACGCATCACCGCCGGTTTGAAACCCGAAGCGGCCTACTTTTTCACCGAAGACAATGGCGAGCGCGCCATCTCCATCGTTTTCGACATGAAGGACTCCTCCCAAATGGCCGCCGTTGCCGAGCCATGGTTCCTGGCCTTCAACGCCCGCGTCTCGTTCAGACCGGTAATGAGAGCCTGTCCGATATTACGGCAATTTGGAGCCGCCGCGATGGCGGAGGGCGTGAAGGGGCACTTCGCAGCAGAAT
>JBKBWD010000207.1:0-1996 GCA_046289265.1 Bryobacteraceae bacterium
TGCTCGTTATGACGACCAAAACATTTCCTAGGTAACTTGTTTCAGTCGAAGATCGCGACTTTTACCACGGGCTGTTAAGTTCCGGCACAATCGGACCATTCGGCCCGCTCTCGAAACTCGTGGTCAGAATCGTCGGCAGTTTGAAATACTTCGCGAGATCGGCCAGCGCAAGCACGTTGTTCTTGAACTTGTCGGGATCGATGTCGCGGACCAGCGAAAGCAGCCCCGTCTGGTGATCCACCAGCAGCAAGGCCGCGTCGTTCTTATCGAGACGAACATATTGTTTGGACATTTGTATTCTCCTTCTCGGAAGACGCACGCAGAACCTATCGATTTCCGTTTGCATCCGTGGCTCCGAATCTCTTGCTCAGTTCGCAATCCGGCCGAATCGGCCGCGATTGAAATCGTCAATGGTCTGGCGGATCTCCGCCTCGGTGTTCATCACGAACGGTCCGTAGCCGGCAACCGGCTCATTCAGCGGCTCTCCGCTGAGCACCAGCAGCATCGCCGCCTCGCCAGCCCTGATCCGGACCGTCGTGCCCTCGCGCTCAAAGCGAATCGCTTCCGCTTCGCCCGCCTCCTCGCTCCCGTTGACCGTCACCTGCCCGGACAACACCGCGATCATCGCATTGTGCCCCTCCGGCACCTCCAGCTCCACCTCGGCGCCGCCCTCGAGGCGAACGTCCCATACGTTCACCGGACTGAACGTCCGGGCCGGCCCTCTGGTCCCGGCAAAGTCGCCGGCGATAATCCGCGCCCGCCCCGCTCCTTTCGGCAGCTCGACCGCCGGGATCTGGCCGTCGGCAATCGCCTGGTACCCTGCCGGCGCCGACTTGTCCTTCGCCGGAAGGTTCACCCAGAGCTGCACCATGCGAAACGGCCCGCCCGTCTTCGTGTACTCCGGCGAGTGAAACTCCTCGTGCAGAATGCCGCCCGCGGCGGTCATCCACTGCACATCGCCCGGTCCAATCGTGCCGCCGCTCCCCGTCGAGTCCCGATGCGAAACCTCGCCGTCATAGACGATCGTGACCGTCTCGAAGCCGCGATGCGGGTGCTGCCCGACGCCGCGCGGACGGTCGGTCGGCTCGAAGACGTGCGGACCCGCATAGTCGAACAGCAGGAACGGGCTCACCGCCTCTGCATCCGGAACATAGGAAAACAGCGAGCGGACGGGGAACCTGTCGCCCACCCAATGGCGTCCCTTGGCGCGCATCACCTGTGCAATCTTTTTCATGGTCGTGCCTCCCGTGCTCCCAAGGAAGAACTTCACTTTCTGCGAGCACAGTACGATCCTAAATGATAATATGGATATTGTTCAAGTACGGTCTTTTAGGATACCGCTATGACGAAACACGTTGGTTGCCCGACCGAGATCACCCTGAATGTCATTTCAGGGCGCTGGAAAGTGATGGTGATCTACTGGCTGCTCCAGGGAGAGAAGCGCTTCAACCAGCTCCAGCGCGATCTGTCCGGCATCACGCACCGGACGCTCTCCAAGCAGCTCAAGGAGATGGAGGCCAGCGGCCTGATCGAGCGCCACGACTACGGTGAAATCCCCCCGCGCGTGGATTACCGCCTGACGCCCCTCGGCCGCTCCCTGGAACCGATCCTCCTCGCCATGCACGACTGGGCCGTCCAACACGGCAGCGCCGTCCGAAAACCGCAAAGCAGCCGTCGCTCGACGAAGGCCTGAGGATCGGAGCGAGAGTAACCTCGGAGATCGCCCGACTCCTGGCGCACAGGCGCCAGAAACTCCGCCACGCTCTACTGCTTGCGTTCAGCCGCTATAAATCGGATGTTCACCTCTGCGTTTTGAGGTAACCCATTGACCGGTCGTGGCTTAGCCCGGTTTTTAGGTTGTATTATGTAGACATGCATTATTTGCAAGTAATAACGTGGTATCCCTTGCGTGATGCTGATTGTTCCCTCATAATGTGGTCATGTACATCTCCCGCGCCTCCTGGCCGTCCTCCAACGGGAAGGTCTACCAGACCAT
>JBKBWD010000208.1:0-1986 GCA_046289265.1 Bryobacteraceae bacterium
CGCTTCTTTCTCATACGCGTTCTCTCCGTTTATCTTAACGGGCGAACGCTCTCTCCACTTTCAACTGAGGCGGGACAATACCGCTTAAGGGCGACGCCGTAATTCACGTCCATAAATTCGCTTGGGATCAGCCAACCAGCCAGTCCCCCCGGAGCCATCCAGGGATGGCAAAGTCCAACGAAATAACAATAGAGTCAGGCGAGCCCGCTGATCTCGACCCCGCAGGCAGCCCGCGCGCACATCCGTAACCGCACCTTCTCATCAGAACTCATGTGGTGATGCCGAACGTAGGGAGGATTGCAGATCAGCAGGTTGAATCCCCCAACTTCCGCCGTCGGTTGCGCCCGTGTAAAGTCCTCCAACCGGAGCAGCAGCCCGGTATCTCGCCACAACTCGGCCGCCGCCTCTCCATAGTGGGGATCAACCTCGTAACCCACCGCCACTTCAACGCGATCTTCACCCGCAACCCGCCGGAGCGCGGAATAAAACGATCCCGTGCCGATCGCCGGATCCAGAAAACGAATCCGCGGACCCTCACCCAGTTTGGAAATCCCATACTGTAGAACCTCCTGGGCCAGTTCGGATGGCGTCGCAAACTGACCCATCTGATTTCGTTCAGCCTGAGTCTTGTCCGCATCCAGACGGGCCTGCATCGCAAGTCTTCGTTCTTCGACGAAGCTCGCTACCTGACTTACCATCACAAGCCGAACTCCTTCAAATCATCCATCCGGTGCTCCCACACCCAATCGATTCCTTCGGCCGCCTCATACCCGAGGTAGCCCGTGTCGAAGTACCCGCACAGGAACAGCACGAATCGAACTTTAATCCCATAAGTCCGCCGGAGTAGAGACATTTTCGCTGCCTCCTCCTTCCGACGCTTGTTGACGTTCGTAAAGTCCCCCGCAGACTTCGCCTCTACAAGCAGAGGCAACTGCCCCTCTTCGCATCGCGCGGCATGACAACCGCATCAATAGGGATATTGACCATCTTCCCTGACCCATCTTGCTCGACCGGAACGTTCAGCCGGAAGGAGTAGGTGCCCGGCGGCATCGTGCGAAACTGCGTCCCCTCTCCTGCGGGTAGCTTTTGGTAGTCGCGCGCGGCCAGCCATTCACCGATGGCAGCCAATTGGCGTTTCTCCTGCGCATTCCGGATGATCGGATTCGCAACCGCGCCGCACAGCCGGTCAGCCACGATGGTAGCCGCCCGGTAAAGCTCCTGCTCTGTCGGCGCAGATTTCCGCCCCAGCCAAGCGAAGATGTCCGGGGTCGGCCATTCGCTCGATCACCGCACCGATTCTCTCCAGATCTCGAACCAACCGCGCCTCTGGCATCCGTGGCGGCAACCCGCCATTCTTCTCCATCACTTTCACCAAGGTCGGAGCGACCCCAGAGAGTCCGATCAGACGATCCACCGCAAGCGGCGGGCACGTAGACATCCGGAGCGCCGGGAGCACCTTGGGAGAACTGCGAAGCAACTCCGGCGAAACGTCGGTCAGATTCGCGGTCGCCTTCAGCGTCGCCTCGACGTCCTTAGTGGTCTGAATCCGTGTCCTTCGGTACGCGTCGGGAGCGAACTTGAGAAACCAGTCGTTGTACATATCGACGGACCGGGCAATGTCACCCTTCCATCGGTTCGGCTTATCTCGATTCGCACCCATTCGTATTCGGTCGGTCACATCGTACCACGAAGGCAAACAAAAGGAGAACGGCTGGCCATTTCCAGATTGGCGATTCAGGTTGAGCTATCTTCAGTACCTCGGCGGGCTCTGATCACAACACTGCCGACCCCACCTAACTCCCTCATTCCAAACACCTCGCCCGCTCACGCCAGACGATTTTCTTGACCTCGCCTGCTACCCTGAAACCGAAGGAGGCAGCCACTTGATCCGACAGATTCCGACGTTCCCTGAACTGCTCCCCTAAAATGAGACACGGGGAGATCCGACACTTTTGATTGAAAGGAGTGTTGGGGTGGATCGAAAGC
>JBKBWD010000020.1:0-78358 GCA_046289265.1 Bryobacteraceae bacterium
GGCATCGATGCCGTCACCGCCTGGACGATCCTTGCCGAAATCGGCCCGGATGTGTCCGCCTTCCCCGACGCCGACCATCTGGTCAGTTGGGCCGGCCTGTGCCCGGGCCTGAATGAGAGTGGGGGCAAGCGCCACAGCGGAAGAACACGGAAGGGCAACCGCTATCTGCGACGTGGGCTCTGCCAGTCCGCCTGGGCGGTCTCCCATACAAAAGACAATTACCTTGCCGCGTTGTTCTACCGCATGGCCGGCCGGCAAGGACTCAAGAAAGCGACCGTTGCAGTCGCCCACCAACTCCTGCGCATCGTCTACCATGTGATCCGCGACCAGAGCATCTATCGCGAGTTGGGAGGCAACTACTTCGACCGGATCCACCCGGAACGCACCAAGCGCCGGCTCATTCAGCGCCTCCAGGCTCTCGGCCACAGGGTCATCCTCGAACCCTCGGAGCCAGATGGGCACCGGCAGACATAAACCCTATGGATTCAACAGACTCCAGGCTGGGATTTTCGAAGGATAGCCGGGCCTGCGGCTGGCCGCGATTGCGCCGAATCCTGGGGTGTTAGCAATCCTCAACGCGCTACACTGGAATCATGGAGCCGGTGTTTGTTCTGCTGTTCGTGTTTCCGCTGTTTCCGAGTGAAGCGGCGACGCAGCAGGGTGGGCGCGAGAGCGAGATTCAGGCGGCCATCGAGGAGTTCAAAACGATGACGCGGAGCCTCGGACTGCGCGGCGATGCTCCGGGGAGAGCGCGGGAGGTCCGGAGGCGGCCGCAGTGGCATGGCCGGCTGTTTGAGAACTTCCGCAACGATGCGCTCGATGCGGCTCCGAAAGAGATCACGCAGCGCGGCGGCACGAAGAACATGCTGCGGCGCAACCAGTTCGGATTCAACCTCTCGGGCCCGGTTTACATTCCGAAGGTCTATCACGGCGGGCGGAGCACGTTCTTTTCGGTGTCCTATGAGGGCGTTCGGGAGAGAATCGGTCGCTCGTACCTGCGGACGATTCCGACGATGCCGGAGCGGACGGGCGATTACTCGGCGGTGGTCGATCCGGCGGGAAATCGCCTGCCGATCTACGACCCGGAGACGACGCGGGAGAATCCGAACTTCAATCCGGCGCTGCCGGTGACGCTGGAGAACCTGCAGTTCCTTCGCGATCCGTTTCCCGGCAACCGGATTCCGGCGCACCGGCTGGATCCGGTCGCGCAGCGGGCCTTGACGCTCTATCCAGCGCCGAACACGGATGTCGGACCGTTCTTCCGGAACAACTACTTCATCGTGTCGCCGGAGATCAATTCGGCCAACGGGATGATCGCCAAGGTGGACCACACGGTGCGGGAGAAGCACCGGTTCGCCGTGGACGCCTCCTTTTCAAACGGCTTCAACGGGGCGGCGCCGTACTTTCCTACGGCAGGCGATTCGCGGGCGGCTGACCGCGTTTTCGCCAGCAGAAGGGCCTCGGCGGAGCACGTGTTTACGATCTCGCCGCAGACGGTCCACACGGCGAGCTTCGAGGTGGTATCGAGCACGAACCAGAACGTCAGCGAGAGCACCGATTTCGCGGCGCGGCTGGGGGTCGGCAGTGCTGCGGCTCCGTTCCCGAGGTTCTACCTGGGCCCATATGTCAACATGGGGCGGGTGAATCCGGACACCAAGTATGCGCGGAACACCTTCGTGGTGTCCGACGGGGTCTCGACGCGGCGGGGCAAGCACAACCTGCGGGTTTCCGGGAACATCCGGCAGTACCAGGTGAACAGCTTCGTTCCCCGGTATCCATCCGGAAGTTTCCGATTTTCGCCGGGGCTGACGAGTCTGCCGGGCATCGTGAATACGGGCCATGCGTTTGCGAGCTTCCTGCTGGGCCTGCCCGAACACGCCGAGGTGAGCCTGGTGGCATCGCCGTCTTACTTCCGGCGCACGAGAGGTCTGATCACGGTGCGGGACCAATACGAGATCGCCAAAGGGCTGATGCTGACGCTCGGGGGGAACCTTGAGGTGGCGACCCCGAGAGTGGAAAAGTTCGACCGGCAATCGACGGTGGACCTGGAGACGATCAACCCGGAGAACGGCCGTCCCGGCGCGCTGATCGCGGCAGGGCATAACGGAGTGGGCCGGGCGTTCCAGCCGACGCAGATCCGGGCCGAACCGCGGGTGAGCATTGCGTGGAGCCCGCGAGGGATCACGCGGAACGTCGTCCGGCTGAATTACGCGCGCAGCTACTCGACGCTGCCGATTTATTCGAGCCAGTTCGGGACGCAGGGCTTCAATCTGTACGAGACGCACTTTTCGCCGAATGTGCAGTTGGCGCCGGCGATGCGGTTTTCACAAGGCGTGCCTCCGCCGCGGTTCCCGCCGCCGGATCTGCGTCGGGAGGCGGCGAACTTTACCGTGGCGGATCTGATAGACCGGAGCAAGCGTGTGCCCACCTACCAGTCAGCATCGCTTTCGGTGGAGCGCGAACTGCCGGGGTCTTTCGTGGCGACGGGAGGCTTTGCCTATAGCGGCGGCCGGAATCTGCTGGTGAGCAACAGCGTAGTGAATCCGAACGCGATCCGGCTGGAGGCGCTGGAGTATCGGGACGAGTTGAACAATGAGATGTTCCGGCGGACGCTGCGTCCGTACCCGCAATATCTGGGGTTCAACGTCTTCAGTTCGTGGCCGCTGGGGCGGTATATGCGGAACGCGGGATACGTGCGGATCGAGAAGCGGGCCTCGAAGGGATTGACGTTGAACGGGTATTACGAGTTTTCGCGGCAGATGGACGACTATTCGGGTCCGTACGGACGACAGGATTATTACAACCGGCGGAACGAGTGGGCGCTGACGGCGGGAAACAATCCGCACAGGCTCTCGTTCAGCTACGTATACGAACTGCCGGTGGGGCCAAACAAGCCGTTTTTCAGCTATTCGGACTGGCGGCGGGTGATCGTGGACGGCTGGTCGGTGAGCGGGATGACGACGTTCACGAGCGGCGAGCCGCTGGCGCTTCGGCCGCAGTTCAACAATACGGGAACCGTTGTGGATGCCTTGAACGTGAACGTGGTTCCGGGCGAGGATCCGCGCGTGAAGAATCCGAGCGCGGAGTTGTGGTTCAACCCGGCGGCCTTCGAGCAGCCTCCGGATTTCACGATCGGGAACGCGTCGCGGACGCACCCGACGCTGCGCGCGCCGATTTCGCAGAACCATGACCTGTCGGTGATCAAGCGGTTTGCATTGGCTCCGGACCGGACGCTGGAGCTGAGCGCGGCGGGGTTCAACTTTGTGAACCATGCGAACTGGAACGATCCGGACACCGTGATCGGGCCGGCGACGGCTCCGAACGTGAACGCGGGCAAGATTATCGGCTCGCGAGGCGGGCGGGTGATTCAGCTCGGCTTGCGGTACAGTTTCTGACGGATATGCTTCGACTTGCGCTAGCGATTCTGTTGCTTCCCGCGGCGCTTCTGGTGGCCGAGAGGGGCCGGGTGCAGCGGACGCACCTGAAGGTCCCGGTGTGGCTGACGGCGGGGCCGGGCGATGCGGCTCCAGCGCTGGCGGTGAAGCTGGACGGGGGCGAGGCCGAGGTAACGCGGGTACGCGGTCCGAACGATGAGCTGCTGCTGATCCTGGTGCTCGACCTGGCCGGGGATGTTGCGCTGATCGATCCGGCGCGGACGGCGCTGGCGTCAGCGATTCTGCAACTGCCGGCGAATGCCTATGTCGGACTGATGCGGGCGCAGGACGGGCTGCGAGTGATTCTGGATCCGACGGCGGACCGGACGCCGGTGATCGATGCGATTCAGGCGATGCCGATTATGGGGAAGGCCGGGCTGCTGGAAACAGTGGAGCCGGTGAGCCTGCTGGGGGATTCGATTCTGTCGAAGTCGTCGGTGCGCGTGGCAGTGCTGTATGTGACCGACAGCGACGTGTACAACTACCGGGAGGATTATACGAACCCGGTGATCAACTCGAGCGATTCGCGGGACCTGAGCCGGAAGTTTCCGGAGGCGCTGGTGCGGGAGAAGATATCGCGGCTGGAAAACCGGATTTCGCTGCTACAAACGCCGCTGTTCATCGTGCACCTGGATTATCGGCGGGACAGGCTGAACGAGGCCTACCAGGCCGGGCTGATGCAGCTTGCGGAGGCGAGCGGCGGGTGGGGCGTGTTCTGCCGATCGCTGCCGGAAATTCCGGGGGCGATCGATCGCGCTTTTGAACGGATCCTGTCGCATTCGAGCGTGGAGATCGCGCTGCCGGACAAACCGCTGAAGAGCGTGCTGGTGCAGTTGGAGTCGGGCGCGGGGCCGGTGACGCACCGGACGCGGTTTCTGTTGAGGGAGAAGTGAAGCCATGGCTGGGATTCGAGGGCGGACTCTGTTTGGAGTCGTAGTGGTCGGGTTGGCCGCGGGAGCAATCGCGGCGGCGGTGGTGCAGTACCGGGCGGCTCGGGAGAGCCGGGCGGTGGTGGCGGAGTTGGAGGCGGCGGCGCGGCAGGCTCGGGAAGAGGCCGAGCGGTGGCGGTTGGAGAGCGAGGAACTGCGGCTGAGACTCGGCGAGCCGGATGAGCCAGAGGCGAGCCGCGTGGAAGCGCCGGCGCGCCGGGACAATACGGCGGAGCTGGCGGCGCGAGTCGACCAGGTCCGGCTGCTGAGCCAGATGAAGGACGACCTGGCGAAGGCGAACGAGTCGATCGCGGAGATGCAGCTGCGGGTACAGGAGCTTGAATCGGAGATCGCGAATCTGACGGCGGAGAACCGGAGGCTGGCAGTGGCGGAGGCGGAGACGCAGGAAAGCCTGGCCAGCTCGCGCCGGGTGGTCGAGGCGATGCAGGTGGAGCTGAAGGGGAAGAGCGACCGGCTGGTTCAGCTTGAGATCAACAACCGGAGGCATGCCGAGCAGATCAAGACGGCGAATGAGAAGATCAACCGCCTGACGGCATCGAGCCGGGAGTTGGAGGATCTGAACCGGCAGCGCGAGGTTTACCTGACAAACATCCTGCGGCGGTATCGGGACCTGAGCGACCAGTTGCGGGCGTTGGCGGTGCGGGTGGACACGCCGCAGGAGAGTCCGGCGCCGCAACGGATCGATCTGTCGAGGATCCAGAACACGCTGCTGATGACCGAGGAGGATTTGAAGCAGCTTTCGAGCCTGAATGCGCGGGCGCTGGGGATTCACCGAAAGATGAGGGAATAGGAACGGGCGGTCAGGCGGTGTACTTGTCGCGGCACTCGGGGGTGCAGAAGTGGAGCACCTCGCCGCCGACGGATTTCTTATATGAGCTGGCGGTGGAGACGTAGGTGCCGCAGACCGGATCGCGGCGGAGTTCGCCGCTTAAGGGGACCTCGGACTGCTTGCCACCGCGGGCGGGACTGGAGGGGCGGCTGGGCTGCTGAACCACTTCGGTGAAAGCGCGTCCGATGATGCCGATCATCACGCGCAGAAATGTAAGGACGATGATGGTGAGAAAGATGTAGAGGACTGCTCTGACCATGGCAGGGGGACGCCCCGAGGGCGGGGCGTCCCATCCACTTCATTTTACTTCTTTTTGCCCTTCTTTTGAGAGCCGGGCGCGACATATTCGGTCTGGACCGTGGCCTCAAAGGAGGCGAGCATCCCTTTGGCTCCGTCGGCGAAGGGGCCGCTCGGTTGGAGCTCGAGATACTTCTCGAAGGCTTCCTTCGTGCCGGGTACCGGGACGATACGGCCGTCGGCGGTTGTGGTCGCCTTGGAGACGAGATAGACGCCGTACTGATATTGGGCGTCGGCGTGGTTGGGATTGGATTCGATGGCCTTTTTGAAGGCTTCGCCGGCAGGCTCGATCTGACCGAGGTTGGTAAGGACGGCGCCGAGATTGTAGAAGTACTTGGCAGCGTTGGCCGGATCGAGTTCGGCGGCCTTGGTGAGTTCGGCCTGGGCCTGATCGATCTTCCTGGCCTTGACGAGCGCCAGAGCGAAGTTGTTGCGCGCGGCGGCGTCATCCGGCTTGAGTTCGAGAGCCTTGTTGTAGGAGTGAATCCCCTTCTCAAAGGCAGCTTCCTGATCGCCGCCGGTCTTTGTGGCGCCGAGAGACATGTAGGCGTCGGCCATGTTGGCCCAGACTGCGTACTGTTTAGGATCGAGCTCGGCGGCCTTTTCGAAGTGCTCGACGGCGGCGTCGAACTGCTTGGCGGCGAGTGCCTGCATGGCCTGATTGAAGGCATCATTGAGAGCCTTGTTCTTGGCCATGGCGGCGGCGCGCTCCTTGATTTGCTTTTCGAGAGCGGCCTTCTGCTCCGGGGTCATATCGCGGGCCTGCTCTTCGGTAATGGGGGTACCGGCTTCGGCGGCCGCAGCCATTGCTTCGCGCTTACGCTTCATTTCCTCGAGATCGAAGTTGACCGCGGTCGGGTCACCCAGGCGGGTGCGGACGCCGTCTACCGCATCGACTTCCTTCCCATTGACAACGACCGAGACACGATACATGCCGAGCGGCAGGCCGGCGTGGAAGTAGTCGCCTTTCTTCTTGGTCTTGACCTTGTAGTTGCCTTTGATATCCTTGCGCTCGATCATGATGAGCGCGTCCTTGAGGGGCTGTCCGTCTTCGCCTTTCACGACGCCTTCGATAGAGCTCGTCTGCCCGGAGGCGAGACCGGCGAACAAAAGACAAGACGTTGAGAACAAAGCCAGCTTGCGGAGAATGGCCATGCAGGACCTCCAACTCTGAATTCTTCTTCGTACCAGCATACTACATGCCAAAGGCGGTCGCCAGAGTTCCGGGAGCAGGCTGGAGCAGGCTTTGGGGCAGAAAACCCGGAATCCGGAGCCGGCCTGCTTGCGTCAAGAAAGGAGAGCTGAATTTCACGGGGCGGGTCGCCTCGGTATAATCACGAGGAAGAGCTCAGATATGCTTCAGGCCGCGCTATTAGTGGTGATTCTTGCTCAGGCTCTCGGGGGAGCGACGCCGATCGAGGAGGCGGAGAAGCTGTATCAGCGCACCGAGTATCAGGCCTCGCTCAAGCTGCTATCGGCGCTGCCGGAGAAGACGGCGGCGGCGTATCTGCTGATGGGGAAGAATTATTACATGGCCGGGGAGTTCAAGAAGGCCACCGAGGTCCTGGAGAAAGCGGTTGAGCTGGAGCCGAAGCGGTCGGACTATTATCACTGGCTGGGCCGGGCATACGGGCGGCGCGCGGAGACATCGAGTTTTTTCACCGCTCCGGGCTATGCGTCGAGGGCGCGGCAGAATCTGGAGAAGGCGGTCGAGCTCGATCCGAGGAACAAGGATGCCACCTACGACCTGTTCGAATACTATCTGCAGGCTCCTGGGTTTCTGGGCGGCGGACTGGAGAAGGCCCAGCGGCTGATGGCGCGGTTAAAAGAAATCGACGAGGTGGAGTATTACTACGCGCAGGCGCAGCTTGCCGAGAGCCGGAAGGAGTTTCAGAGAGCCGAGCAGCAGTTGCGCCGAGCCGCGGAACTGGCTCCGCGGCAGGCGGGGCGCGTGCTGGATCTGGCGCGGTTCCTGGCGCAGCAGGGCCGGGTGCAGGAGAGCGAAGCGGTCCTGAAGCAGGCCGAGAAGATCGATCCGAACGAGCCCCGGATTCTGTTCGAGCGGGCGAACGCTTATATCCGATCGAAGAAGAATATCGAGGAAGCGCGCGAACTGCTGAAGAAGTACATCGCCAGCCCGTTGACGCCCGAGCACCCGTCGCGCCGGGAGGCCGAACAGCTCCTGAGGCAGACCTACGGTGGTTGATTCCCAACGAAGATGAACCTGGGAGAAGCGCTACGCTTCAGTTTCGAGGCGCTGCGCGCCAACAAAGTCCGTACTTTCCTGACGGCCCTGGGGCTGGTGATCGGCAATGCCTCGGTGATCCTGGTGGTCACGATCTCGCTGACGAGCCGGGACTACATTTTGGACCAAATCCGGGCGATCGGCTCGAATATCGTCTATGCATACTACGAGGCCGGGAACCTGACGTCGGCGCAGGTGGAAGCCGATTACGTGAAGCTAGCCGACGTCGAGGCGATCCGGGAGCAGTTGCAGCCGTGGATCGTGGCGGCGACCGGGGTGATGACGAACTACGACCGGCTGTACATCGGCGGCCGGGCGGAGGACGTGGCGGTCATCGGGTCCGACGATCAGTACCTGGTGGTGCGGAACCTCGAGGTGCTGGAGGGGCGGTTCATGGACGCCAGCGACGTGGCGCTGCGGCAGAAGGTCGCGATGCTGACCGAGAAGCTGGCGGTACGGCTTTACGGGAGCGGCGCGGCGGCGATCGGGCAGGTGATCAAGCTACACGGTTTGCAGTTCACCGTGATCGGGACGTTCCGGGAGCGAACGGAGACGTTCGGCCTATCCGAGCTGACCAGCGAAACGATTCTGATTCCGATTACGGTCATCCGGTACTTTACGACGGTCGAGCGGATCGATCCGGTCTACGTGCAGGCGCGCTCGCCGGAGGACGTGGAGACGGTAACGGCGATGGTCCGGCAGATATTGGAGAGCCGGCATCGTCCGGGGGCGCGGTATGCGGTGGAGAACCTGACGGCGATCCTGGATGCGGCCAAGAATATCGCGGCGATTCTGACGCTGGTGCTGGTGCTGGTTTCGGCGATTGCGTTGATCATCTCGGGGATCGGGATCATGAACATCATGCTGGTGACGGTGACCGAGAGGACGCGGGAGATCGGCATCCGGATGGCGGTGGGGGCGTCGCGGCGGGAGGTGCTGCTGCAGTTCCTCTCCGAGGCGGTGCTGATCAGCCTGGCCGGCGGGATGGTGGGGATTCTGGCGGGGGTTTCGATTCCGTTGGGGGTGAGCCTGTTCGTGGACGGGATCGAGATTCCGGTTTCGATGCTGTCGATTGCGATCGCCTTCGGGGTCTCTTGCGCGGTGGGGTTGGTGTTCGGACTGCTGCCGGCGAACCGGGCGGCGCGCCTGAATCCGACAGAAGCTCTACGATATGAGTAGCGGGTGAGTAGCCCGCGCATCGCAATTCATTGGATTCAGGAGAGACCCGATGGGTGTGGTCTGTATTATTCTTCTGCTGCTTTCCGTACCGGCATTCGCCGAACTTCACGTTTTGACATTGGGAGAGGCGGTCGAGCTGGCGCTCCGGCAGAACCCGGACCTGACGCTGGCGCGGCTGGAGGAGCAACGGGCCGTCCTTGAGGCGCGGGCCGCGAAGGATCCTTTTTCGACTCGATTCGTCGTGGGGAGCGGCCTGGCCTACTCCTCCGGATTTCCGCTGAGCATCGAGGGCGCGGCGCCGAGCCTGGTGCGGGCCGAGGCGGTGCGTTCCCTGTTCAACAAGCCCCAGAGCTACAAGCTGGCGCAGGCGCGGGAAGAGGCGCGGGGCGCGGGGCTGGACACGCAGAGCAAGCGGAACGACATCGTGCACAAGACGGCAATGCTGTTTCTCGACGCCGAGCAGGCGCGGCGGGCGGCCGAGATCGGGCTGAAGCAGGTGGATGTGATCGAGCGGGTGCGCGAGGTGGTGGAGCTGCGGGTGAAGGAGGGGCGGGAGCTTCCGATCGCGGCGCGGCGGGCGTCGCTCGATGCGGCGCGCGCGCGGCAGCGGGCCGAGGGGATGTCGGACGAGGCCGAATTCGCCGAACGGGCGCTGGCGGTGGTGCTGGGGTATGCGCCGGAGGATCAGGTGCGGGCGGCCGCGCAGGAGCGGAGGCTGCCGGACGTTCCGGTGAGCGAGGAGGCGGCGGTGAGCAGCGCGATCGAGAGCCATCCGCAGATCCGGCGGCTGCAGTCGTCGCTGGTGGCGAAGGGGTTCGAGGCGCGGTCGGCGAAGTCGGCGCGGCTGCCAGTGATCGACCTGGTGGCGCAGTATGCGATGCTGACGCGGTTCAACAACTACGACCGGTTCTTCCAGACCTTCCAGCGGAACAACTTTCAGATCGGGGCGTCGATTCAACTGCCGCTGCTGCCGGGGTTGGGGGCGGAGGCGCGGGCGGCGCAGGTGGAAGTAGAATCGACGCGGATCCGGAACGAGCTGAACGCGACGCGGAACCGGATCAGCCTGGACACGCGGCGGGCGTACCAGCGGATCCGGCAGGCGGAGTCGGCGCGGGAGGTGGCCCGGCTCGATCTGGACGTGGCGCGGGAGGAGCTTTCGCTTTTGCTGGCGCAACTGGAGGAAGGCCGGGCGACGCTGCAGCAGGTAGAGCAGGCCCGGTTTCAGGAGAACGAGCGGTGGATGGAGTACTACCGGTCGCGGCAGGAGCTGGAGCGGGCGCGGCTGGATCTGCTGCGGGAGACTGGGGACCTGGCGGCGGCGCTTCGTTGAGGCGCGCGCGTAGTACTTTCGGACGGGCTGCCAGATCGATCGTATCATTGCAGCGTTCCGTAATGTATGTTGAACTGATTAGGAATACGTCCCGAGGACCCTTGTATGGACTGCCGTAAATTCTCCCTGTTGATTGTCCTGCTACTCAGCGTTGCCGCCTGCAACCGCGACCCTGAGTCCCTCAAGAAGAAATACGTCGAGACCGGGAACAAGTACTTCGATCAGGGAAAGTACAAAGAGGCCTCCATCCTCTACCGGAAGGCATTGTCCAAGGATATGCGGTTCGGAGAGGCTTACTACCGGCTCGGGCTGACGGAGCTGAAGCTGAACCGGGTGCCGGACGCGGTGAAGGCGCTGCGGCGCGCGGTGGAGCTGCAGCCGGACAACCTGGAAGCGGCGGCGCAGCTTGCCGATATTTATCTGCTCTCCTATTTCGGCAATCCGCGGCGGGAGGAGTGGCTGACGAACGAGCTGACCGAACTGGCGAACCACATCGAGCAGAAGGATCCGGAATCCTACCAGAACCTGCGGCTGCAGGGATATCTGGCAATGGACCGGCGGGAGTACAAGGCAGCAGAGGACCGGCTCCGGGCAGCCAACAACCTGAAGCCGTATCAGCCGGACGTGATTCTTGCGCTGGTGCAGGTGCTTTCGGCGAGCAACCGGTTCGAGGAAGGCGAGGCGCTGGGCAAGGAGCTGATCGGCCGGGAAAAGTCTTATGCGCCGATGTACGAGCTGCTGACCGCGGAGTACCTCCGGCGACAACGTGAGGCGGATGCCGAGGCGATGATGCGGCTGAAGATTGAGAACAACCCGGCGAATCCTCTATTCCGGATGCAATTGGCGCAATACTACCAGGTCCGCAATCGAGAGGCGGAAATGCTACGCACGCTGGAGACGCTGATCGAGAATTCGAAGGACTTCCCGCGGGGCTACGCGCTTGTCGGCGATTTCTTCTACAGGCTGCAGCAGCACGAGCGGGCGCACTCGTACTTCGAAAAGGGGCTGACGTCCGGACCGCAGGGAGACAAGCGGCTGTATCGAAAGAAGCTGGTCGAGACAAAGCTCGCGATGGGGCAGATCGAAGAGGCGAGCCGGGAGCTGGATCAGCTCATCACGGAAGATCCCAAAGACGGGGAGACCCGGGCGATTCGAGCGGCCGTGAGTTTGCAGGGGGGCGATCCGCAGAAGTTGCAGGCAGCGATCGACGATATGCAGCAGGCGCTGCAGCAGCTGCCGCAGAATTTCGTACTGCGCAACAACCTGGGCCGGGCCTACGCGGCCAGGGGGGACGTAGATGCGGCGCGGGTGCAGCTCGCGGAAGCGATTAAGCTGCGGCCGGACTATCTGGCTCCGCGGATTACGCTGGCGCAGTTGGAACTGGGCCGGGGAGAGTACGGCAAGGCGCTGCAACTGGCAGGGGAAGTGCTCGCCTACGATCCCGGCAACACGACAGCGAAGATGATCCGGGCAAGCGCGCTGGCGGGTTCGGGCGACATGCGGCAGGCACGGAGCGAACTGGAGCGTGCCGTTCAGGCGGATCCCAAGTCGCCGAACGCACGGTATCAGCTTGGCGTGCTGGCGTTCAAGGAGGGAAAGCACCAGGAAGCCGAAAGGATCTTCCAGGAGCTGCGGAAGGCGTACCCCTCCGACATGCGCCCGCTCATCGGGCTGGCCGAAACGCACGTAGGCAGCGGCAGGATGGACGCGGCATTGAAGCTGCTGACCGAGAGCGTGCAGGAGGCGCCGGAGAATTCGCTGCTACGGCTGGCGCTGGCGAACACGGCGGTTCGGGCAGAAAAGTACGACCTGGCGGTGGCCGAGTTCGAGCGGATATTGGCGAAGGAGCCCAACCGCGCCGATGTGCAACTGAGACTGGCGGAAACGCATCGCCGGAACGGGAAGTTGGATCGGGCGCTCCAGGCATTCCAGAAAGCGACCGAGGTGAGTCCGGACAATGCGATGGCACAGTTCCAGTTGGGCATGATGCTGGAGCTGCTGGGCAGGCAATCCGAGGCGAAGCCCGTGTACGAGCGGGTACTGAAGCTGCAACCGGAGCACGCTTTTGCGTTGAACAATCTGGCATACATCCTGGCTGAGGAGGGATCCGATCTGGACCAGGCGCTGACGATGGCGACGAAAGCGCGGCAGCTCATGCCGCAGGATGCCAACGTCGCGGATACCCTCGGGTGGATATACATCAAGAAGAATCTGAGCGACAGTGCGATTCAGATTTTCCGCGAGGCAGTGACGAAGCACCCAGAAAGAGCCATTTTCCGATACCACCTCGCCATGGCGCTGGCGCAGAAAGGCGACAAACCGCAAGCGAAAAAAGAGCTCGAGACGGCGCTGCGAAACAACCCGAACAAGGACGAAGAGACTAAGATCCGGAAGTTGCTGGCCGATCTCGGCTAGGAGTGAAGCAGGCAGGCCGCCCAAAATCCGGATCCCGTATGTCGAGATATCCGTCCGTCGCCTACGTCCTGCCGTTCGCCGTCTTCCTGGCGTTCCTGGGGCTGCAACCATACATTCCGCTGCCGGAGCAGGTCGAATTTCCGGTCCGCATTGCCGTGCTCACGCTGGTGCTGGTGGTTTTTTCCCGGCAGGCGATCTCCTTCCGGGTCGCGAACCTGTCCGGCAGCATCGGGATGGGGGTGGCGGTTTTTGCGATCTGGGTAGCGCCGGATCTGCTGATTCCGGGTTATCGGGAGCATTGGCTGTTTCAAAACTCGTTGACGGGATCGCTGAAGGTTTCGATTTCCGGCGACGGGCTCAGCGATCCGTTCGTACTGTCGCTGCGGTCGGTGCGGGCGGTGGTGCTGGTTCCGATCATTGAGGAGCTGTTCTGGCGGGCCTGGCTGATGCGGTGGCTGATTTCGCCGAACTTCGAGAAAGTCGCGCTGGGCGCCTATACGGCGCAGGCATTCTGGATCACGGCTGTATTGTTTGCCTCCGAGCACGGCCCGTACTGGGAGGTCGGGCTGCTGGCGGGCATCGCTTACAACTGGTGGATGATGCGAACGCGCAGCCTGGGCGACTGCATCCTGGCTCATGCGGTCACCAATGCCTGCCTGTCCGGGTTTGTGATTCTGACGGGGCGGTGGGAGTACTGGCTGTAGCGAGTGCGTGGGCGCGGCAACCCCTCTCTGACGGTCGCGGCTCGGTAGAGCGTGTGTTGCGACGGAACGAGTTGCCGAGCCTGGACCATCAGGAACCTACCGGCGCGCCGAAGTTGTCACGCTGCCCGGAACTGGCGTGCGTGATTTTCGAGGAAGCGCAGGATTCGAGCGCGGAGCTCGATCTGGGCGGGGTGCTCGAGAACGGCTCTACGGTCGCGCGGGCGCGGAAACGGAATTTCGATCACTTCGCCGACGCGGGCTCCGGGCCCGTCGGTCATGAGGACAATGCGGTCTGCGAGGTAGAGCGCTTCGTCGATATCGTGTGTCACGAGGATGACCGTTTTGCTGTCTCGCTGGAGCAGGTCGAGGAGCATGTCCTGGAGGTCGAAGCGCGTCAAGGAGTCGAGCATGCCGAAGGGCTCGTCGAGGAGCAGGCAGCGGGGCTCAAGCGCCAGCGCCCTGGCGATCGCGACTCTTTGCTGGGAGCCCTGGGAGAGCTCGGCCGGACGCTGGTCGATGGCATCGGCGATTTGGCAGAGGTCGAGGTAGCGCTCGACAATTTTCCGCCGGCCAGGGCGGCCGAGAAGCGGGAAGGCTTCGCGGACCGCCAGATCGACGTTTTCGCCGGCGGTGAGCCAAGGCAGCAGTGCGGGCGACTGGAAGACAACGCCGCGATCGGTTCCGGGACCGGCGATCTCCTTGCCATCGATACAGACGCCTCCGAGGCTTGCGCGCTGGAGTCCGGCGACGATGGAGAGCACGGTGGACTTGCCGCAGCCGGAGTGACCGAGCAGTGCGACAAATTCGCTTGGCGCGATCCGCAGATTGAAGTCGCGCACGGCGACGTAGGGGCCCGACGCGGTCTCGAAGACCTTCGTCAATGAAGTGATTTCAAGCGGTCTCAACATGCTTCTCCCTCCGCACGGATGTGTGCTGTTTCCGCGACCGGCCTGTTCCCGAGCGCGTGAGGCTGCCGTGCCGGGGACTGGCGGCCGTGGGCGAATCCAGTCAGAAATTCGATGACGCGAGCGCGAATGCGCAGAGCCTCCTGGTCCTGCATCAGGGCCGCAGCAGACCTCGGGCGCGGCATCTCAACGGGGATCCCCGGCCCGAGCGTAGCGGCGGGCCCGCGGCTCAGGGGCACGATGCGGTCGGAGAGGAGGATCGCCTCTTCGACGCTATTTGTGATCATGATGGTGGTGGTGACGGGTGTGCCGGCGTTGGCGCAAAGCTGGGCCAGTTCCTGCTGGAGCGTCGCGCGGGTCAGGGCGTCGAGCGCCCCGAAGGGCTCGTCGAGGAAGAGAATGCGCGGCTCGACGGCGAATGCACGCGCGATGGCGACACGCTGCCGCATCCCTCCCGAGAGCTGCCCCGGACGTTTCCTGAGGGCCTTGCCGAGCCCGACCATCTGGAGGTATTTCTCCGCCTGGGCTGTCTGGGCGGCGCGCGGCCAGCCGGGGAAGGCGGCTTCGACGGCGAGCCGCACGTTCTCGAGGGTCGAGTACCAGGGCAGCAGCGAGTAGTTTTGAAAGACGATGGCGGCGTCCGCCGGGAAGGAGCCGGACGGTTCTCCGTCGATGAGGACTTCGCCGGCATCGGCCGGCTGGAGCCCGGCGATCAGGCTGAGAAGGGTCGTCTTGCCCGCTCCGGAGTAGCCGACGATCGAGACGAACTCTCCCGATTCCACGGAAAGATGAACGCCGCTGAGCACGGGGCGCAGACCGTAGCTCTTGGCGATCTCCCTGACTTCGATGAATGCCATGCTGTTCTCCTACACTGTCCGGACGCGGGCCTCGACGAAGCCCATCATCCGGTCCAACAGAAATCCGACAACGCCAATCGTGAAGATGCAAAGAAGGATGTGCGAGTAGACCAAGCTGTTGTATTCCTGCCATAAGAAGCCGCCGACACCGGGTGTGCCGGTAAGCATTTCGCTGGCGACGATGACGAGCCACGCGATGCCGAGGCTGAGCCGGAAGCCCGTGAACATGTGGGGCAGGGTCGCAGGCAGGAGGACGCGGGAGAAGGTCTTCCAGGGCGAAAGCTTCAGCACTCTTGCGACGTTGCGGTACTCCTGCGGAATGGCTATAACGCCAGCCATGGTGTTGACCACGGTAGGCCACATCGAGCAGAGCGCGATGGTGAACAGGGCGGCGGGTTCGGACTGGCGGAAGACGATCAGGCCGAGGGGCAGCCAGGCGAGCGGCGAGATGGGCCGGAGGATCTGGATGACGGGGTCGAGCGTACGCTGGAGAGTGGGGGAGATGCCCAGCAGAAAGCCGAGCGGTGTGGCCAGCGCGATGCCGAGCAGGAAGCCCTTAGCGACGCGCACGAGGCTGTAGGCCATCAGAAGGCCGATGCCCTGGTCCATTTCGCCTCGCTTGGCGAAGGGTTCGACGACGTAGAGCCTGCTCTCCTCCCAGGTCTGCCAAGGCGAGGGGAGGTCCTCGGCCACCATCGAGCTTGTGTAGACCCAAAGGAGGCCGAGACCGAGGAGTCCGAGAGTTCCGAGTGCGAATTGTGTGAAGGTGTCTTTCATATTGTTCTCCGATGAACCGGGTTCGAGATGCCCACTCAGCACGTTCAACCGGCAATGCCATGCACGCGGAAGCCGCGGGCGTACTTTTCCGGCTCTTTCGGGTCGAAGACGCCGTCGAAGAGCTTGACGGGCTGCATGTCTTCGATCTTGGGAACCGCGTTCATCTCTTTCATAGCCTCGAGGTAGAAATCCTGGCGCATGACGCGCTGGACGATGCCGTGGTAGTCGGGCGTAGCCTTGACCATGCCCCAGCGGCGGAACTGGCTGAGCCACCAGTAGCCGAAGGTCTTTTGCGGGTAGTTGCAGTTGCGCTCGGAAAAGATCATGTAGCGCGAGTCCTGTTCGCGGCGGCCATCGCCGTAGTCGTACTTTCCGAGCAGGCGCGGAAGGATCGCCTCCTTGGGGCAGTTGATGTAGGCAGGGCGGGAGATCACTTCGGCGACGCCGGGGCGGTTATCGAGCTTGTCGATATGAAGGCTCGCCAGATGCAGGGCCTTGAGCACGGCTTTGACAGTGCGGGGATTGCGATTGGCGAACTCCTCGGTGAAGCCGCAAACCTTCTCGGGGTGGTCGGGCCACATCTCCTGGGTCGTGATAGCGGTGAAGCCGATGCCGTCGGAGATGGCGCGGGCATTCCAGGGTTCACCGACGCAGAAGCCGTCCATCTTGCCGACCTTCATGTTGGCGACCATCTGGGGCGGCGGGATGGTGATGAGGCTGATGTCCCTGTCGGGATTGATGCCGCCGGCGCCGAGCCAGTAGCGCATCCACATGGCGTGGGTGCCGGGCGGGAAGGTCATGGCGAAGGTCAGGGGGCGGCCGGCGGCCTTGGCCTTGTCGGCCAAGGGCTTCAAGTCGGCCGGCTTCTTCACGCCCGCTTTCTTCAGTTCGCTGCTGAGCGAGATCGCCTGGCCGTTGCGGTTGATCATCCAGGGGATGATCATCGGCTTGACGGGCGATCCGGCGAGGCCCATGGTCGAGGCGAAGGGCATCCCGATGAGCATGTGGGTGGCCTGGTTTTCGCCGAGCATGAGCTTGTCGCGGATGACGGCCCAGGAGGCCTCTTTCGAGACGACGGAACGAATACCGAACTTCTTGAAGTAGCCGAGTTCGTGCGCCATGACGATGGAGGCGCAATCGGTGAGGGCGATGATGCCGAAGCGCATGTCGGGCGTCTCGGGCGAGTCGTCGGCATAGAGGCCGCCGCGCCATCCGGCCGGGAGGCCCGCGAGCAGTCCGGCGAGAGAGGAGCGGCCGGCTGTGCGCAGAAGCTGTCTGCGGGAGAGTTTCGTTCTCATCCTAATGAGTCCTTTCGCGGTCAGAAGATGTAGTTCAGCGAGATGTAGGGGAAGCTGTAGCCGGACCCCTTCGTGGCTCGCTTGAGAAACGTTCCGGGGAACAGGTAGGCGTAGCCGCCGGCGAGCTGGACCTGCCGCGAGAGGGCATAGAAGGCCTGGATATCGGCTTCCTGCCCGACGTGCCGGCCTCCGGAGCCGTCGGCGAGACGTGCCACCACGACGCCCGGGGAGTTATAGAGACCGTCGAAGCGGCTGGCGAGCCAGAAGGAGTGAAAGTTGGGAACCAGCACCAGCTTCGGCGTGACCTTGAGCTCGGCGCCGAGGCGGCCGTGGTGGATGTTGCGCCAGCCGACCTGGTCGGCGAGGCCGTATTTGTCGTGGGGCGTGGGGTAGAGCTGGTCGAAGGTGCCGCGGCGGCCGTCCTGGGGGTCGCGGTCGCCGGAGGCGAAGTTGTATTCGACGATGAAGCGCGGCCGGTACTTCAGGCGTGGGGTGGTGTAGCCGATCTGCCAGTGGCCCGCCCAGGCAGAGACGATGTCGCTTGCGACCGAGCCGCGCTGCAGCGCCATTTCGGTACCGTAGTCAAAGTTGGCGGGCAGCTTGCCTACCCAGCGTATGCCGGCCGTTTTGGCGTTCAGGCGGGCGGGAGCGCCGCCCTCGGTGCGGAAGCCCGGGCCGACGCGCCAGAAGGCGAAGGGTTCGATGACGGCTTTCGGGACTAGCGATTCGATGCCGCCGTAGAGTCCGTGGAAGTTGTTGCCGGGCGTGCGGCGGTTGAACTCGCCGTTGCGCACATTGACGACCGAGGCGGCAAAGGCATCGAGGCGGTACGCCTTGTGCCGCGCGGTGGCGCGAACGGCATCGAAGCTCCGGGCGGTGTTGAGCCAGCTTACGTGACCGACCAGGCGCTGGTCGCCGAAGACCAGTTCCTGCCGGCCGATCCGGAGGCCGAGCGACTTCTTTTCCGAGTCGCCGAGTTCCATGTAGGCCATGCGCAGGTCCATCGTGTCTTTGAAGGGCGGACCGGCGGGCTGGGCGTTCATGCCGAAGACGCGGGCATCCTGGCCCTGGAACTGGAAGCGCATCCAGGAAGCGGGCTGGAGGCGCATGTTCAGGCGGACACGGTTGAGCACGTAGGCGTCGTCATTGCCGGGGCGATAGCCGCCTCCGGTGAAGCCTTCGATCCGGGTGCGGTATTCGCCTCCGAAGCTCACCCATCGGGGCAGCGCCTCGTTGATCGGATCGAAGGGCGAGAAGGGTTTGGCCGCGTTCGGCGTCTGCGTCTGGGCCTGCGCGGCGGCGGCGAGAACGACAGAGGCCAGAAAACGGAGAGTTGCTGCTTTCAAGACATCCTCCTTGTGATCGCTCGGGCGGGACACACGAATCCCGCGCGGGTTGTTCCAGGAGATCTCTCGACGAAGAAGAGAAGAGGCGGAGGCGGAACGATGGACGGCGAGGTTCCGCGCTGCCTTCGCTTGGGGCGGGCACCACAGTGTGCCCGGTTGGAAACCTGAGTTGACTGTAACAGAGAAAGGCGCGGAGGCGAAATTGAAAGGATCGATGGGAGCGATAAGGGAAAGGCTCGCAGAAGAATCTTAACAGGCCTTAATCATTCATCATGGGGAACGGTGTGGCCCCGAAACTGCCGGCCGGAGAGGTGCGTCTAGTAGAATCAGTTATGAACAGAGCATTCCGAAACTCCCTGGAGGTGAGCCTGTGAGCCTGCGAATTGCATTCCTGGCCTGTATGGTTGCGAGCATCTGTTTCGCCGACACGCTACGGCTGAAGGACGGCACGGTGGTGCAAGGGACGTACCTTGGCGGTACGTCGCGCCAGATCCGGATGCTGGTGGGAGACACGTCGCGCACTTATGAAGTGAGCGAGATCAGCTCGCTGCAGTTCGGCGATGCGGCGGCGCCTCAGGCGGCGGCACAGCAACCAGCTCCAGCGCAGGCGGCGGTCGCGGCAGCCAGACAGCCGGAGGGGATCCTGCGGCCCGAGCGGGCGCCCGCAGCTCCGGCGCAGCCGGCCAAGGCGGCTCTGGAGCTTCCGGCGGGTACGCAGCTTGTGGTGCGGATGATCGACGACGTCGATTCGCAGCGCGACACGGTGGGCCAGACGTTCCGGGCCAGTTTGGATGAGCCGGTCATGATCGACGGACGGGTGGCGGTTCCGCGTGGAGCGGACGTGGTGGCGAAGCTGGTGGACGACAAGCAGTCCGGGCGGGTGACGGGGCGGACGGAGCTGACGCTCGACCTGGTGTCGCTGATGGTGGACGGCCGGATGATGGACATCAACACCCAGGAGGTCACGACGCAGAGCGAGTCGAGGACGGCGCAGAGCGCGAAGGTGGTGGGCGGTACGGCGGCGCTGGGCGCGGTGATCGGCGCGATTGCGGGCGGCGGGCGCGGAGCGGCGATCGGGGCGGCCTCCGGCGCGGGCGCGGGTACGGCGGTGCAGGTCCTGACCAAAGGCCAGCGCGTGCGTATCCCCTCGGAAACGCGGCTACAGTTCACCCTGGAACACGCGGTCAAACTCTGAGGCGCGCTCTTGACGGATCCACAAGTCGCAATCGTGACCGGCGCGAGCCGGGGGATCGGCAGGGGAATTGCCGAGGAGTTGAGCCGGACGCACCAGGTGATCGCGACCTATCGCGGCCGCCGGGATGCGGCGGAATCGCTGGCAGAGGCCACGGGCGCGGATATTTTCCAGTGCGATATATCCAAGCGCGAAGACCGGCAGGCGCTGCTGGCTCATGCGCGGGAGCGCTATGGGCGGGTGGATCTGCTGGTCAACAACGCGGGGATGGCGCCTCGCGAGCGGCGGGACATCCTGGAGGCCACCGAAGAGAGCTTCGATGAGCTGATCGGGACGAATCTGAAAGGACCGCATTTTTTGACGCAGGAGGCGGCCCGCTGGATGGCCGGGAAGGGCTCGGGCCGCATTGTTTTCGTCACCTCCATTTCTTCCTACACCGCTTCGGTGAACCGGGCCGAGTATTGCATTTCGAAGGCGGCGCTGAGTATGAGCGTGGCGCTGTATGCGCAGCGTCTGGCTTCGTGCGGCGTGAAGGTCTTTGAGATCCGGCCGGGGATTATTCGGACGGAGATGATCTCCGCGGTCGAGCAGGTCTACGAGGAGAAGATCGCGTCGGGCCTGCTTCCGCAGCGCCGAATGGGCGAACCGGGCGACATCGCGCGCGCGGTGCGGGCCATCGCGGACGGGCTTCTTGACTACTCGACCGGCCAGGTGCTGAACGTCGACGGCGGCTTTCACCTGCGCAGCCTGTGACACCAGTCGATTCACGCTCCCTGTGATATAAGTAGATGTTTTCGTTTGCGGGGAAATCGTATGAACAAAAAATTCTACGGGTGGTGGATCACCGCCGCGGCCTTCTGCACGTTCGGCTTCGCTGTCGGAATGCCTTACTACAACATGCCGTTCTTCTACGACTACTATGAGAAGTCGGTGGAGCAGGGCGGTTTCGGATGGACGCGGCCGGACATCACGTTGGGCTTTCCGCTGGCGGCGCTGTTTACGTTGTGGGTCGGCCCGATGCTGGTCCACCGGTTCAGTCCGCGCAAGCTGATTCTGATCGGGACAGGCCTGACGTTCCTGGCGTTCCTCGGGTTCGGGAACATGACAGGCGACCTTTGGATGTACTACTCGCTGTGGTTTCTGTACACGGTGGGCTACATCTTCTCCGGCCCGATTCCGCACCAGGTCATCATTTCGCAATGGTTCCGGAAGATTCGCGGCTCGGCGATGGGGATCACCTATGTCGGGGTGGCGGTATTCGGATCGCTGGGCTCCTACCTGGTGAAGCCGATGACCGAGACGTTCGGCTTCCGGACGTCGCTGCAGTTGATGGGCGCGATGGTGCTGCTGGCGTGGCCGCTGGCGATCTTCCTGATGCGCGACCGGCCGTCGGAGATGGGGCAGCATCCGGACGGGGCAGCGGAGCCTCCGCCGGACGTGAAGGCCGCGCCGCGGCCGTTCTCCGAGCTGATACGGCAGCGCGCCTTCTGGCTGCTGGTGATCGGAAGTTTCTGCTCGATCGGGTCGATCGGCGCGATCAACCAGCATATGAAGCTGGTCTTCAAGGACCAGGGCTTCGTGGACCAGGAGATCCTGAACGAGACGTGGCGGACGGCATCGATTCTGATACTGTGGTCGAGCATCGCAGGGCGGCTGTTCATGGGCTGGCTGGCGGACCGGCTTCCGAAGAAATGGGTGATGACGGCGACTTACATGATGGTCGCGCTGACGATCCCGGTGATGCTGCTGGTACGGCCGGGGCAGGAGTATTCGCTGTACATCTTCGCGATCCTGTTCGGCTTCGGAATGGGCGCCGATTATATGCTGATTCCGTTGATGGCGGCCGAGCAATTCGGTGTGAACACGCTGGCGCGCGCGATGGCGATCATTCTTCCAACCGATACGATCGGGCAGACCTGGTTCCCCTACGCAGTGGCCCGGCTTCGGGACCACTTCGGCGATTATAATCATGCATTGATGATTGTTTTCGCGCTGGCGTTCATCGGGGCCATCGCTATCGCCCTCCTGCCGCGCCACGGTGTCTACCATGAGAAACTTCACGTACAAGGGTCTGAGCGAACTTCAGCGTAGCGCGGAGGCGCTCGGGGCAGCGCACGTCCGATTTGAGGAGAATCCCGGCCGGGTCCGAGAGGTTTTAGCCCAGAAAGTCCGCGTGGGCCGGATGGAGGCGGGTAACTCGCTGGCGATCCATCCGATGGAGGGCTGCGACGCCGATCTCGACGGGCGCCCGGGCGAGTTGACGTTCCGGCGCTATGAGCGCTTCGGGCGCGGCGGCGCGAAGCTCATCTGGTTCGAGGCGACGGCGGTACGGGCCGAGGGCCGGGCCAATACGCGGCAGCTTTGGATCAACAGGGACACGGCCGGCGATCTGGCCCGGCTGTTGGAGACGACGCTGCGGGTGCATCGGGAGGAGTTCGGCATGGCCGACGACCTGATCGCGCCGCTGCAGTTGACGCACTCGGGGCGCTACAGCGTTCCGAGGCGGATCATCGCGTATCACAATCCGCTGATCGACCGGAAGACGAATCTTCCGGCGGACTATCCGGTGATCTCCGACGACGAGCTGGAGCGGCTCGAGGACGACTATGTCGAAGCGGCGGGGTTGGCGCTTCAGGCCGGCTTTCGCGCGATCGACCTTAAAGTAACGCACGGCTACCTGCTGAGCGAACTGCTGGGAGCCAAGACGCGCGAGGGGCGCTACGGCGGTCCGCTGGAGAACCGAGTGCGGATGATCCGGAACGTGCTTGGGAAGATTCGGGCACGATTCGGCGACCGTCTGATGCTGTGCATGCGGCTCGGGTGCTTCGACGGGGTGCCATACCAGCGCGATCCGGTGACGGGGTTGGGCGTCCCGCTGGAGTATGAGACGCCGTATCCGTGGGGCTTCGGCGTGCGTGCGGACAATCCGCTGCTCGAGGATCTGACCGAGGTCAAGCAGGCGATTGCCTGGTTCCGCGAGGACGGGCTCGAGCTGCTGAATGTGTCGCTCGGCTGTCCGTATTACAACCCGCACATCGGGCGTCCGTTCGAGAAGCCGGATGACGGGAACTACGAGCAGCCGGAGCATCCGCTGCACGGCGTCGACCGGCACTTCCGCATCGCCGGCGAACTCCAGCGGACCTTCCCGGACCTGCCGATGGTGGGGACGGGCTATAGCTGGCTCCAGAAGTACTGCGTGAATGCGGCGGCGCGCAACATCGAGGAGGGCAACATCCGATTCTTCGGCGTGGGGCGCGGCGCGCTGGCCTACCCTGAGTTTGCGCGGGTGGTGCTGGAGACCGGAGAGCTCGATGAGCTGCGCGTGTGCAAGACCCTGACCTATTGCACGTTCCTGATGCGGCAGAAGGACCATCCGCTGGGACAGTGGCCGACCGGCTGCCCGCCCTTCGACAAGGAGGTCTATGGTCCGGTGATGAAGCAGGCGCGAGACGTGCAGCGTTCCAAGGCAGCCGCGAAGAACTGAAGTGATCGAGGAGCCGGAAGAACAGGACGTTCCGGAGCGCTGCGCCGTCTGCGGCGGAACGCTGGTGGAGCGCCTGATCACGCACCAGATCCCGCACGGCGCCGAGCTGTTTCATTTCGATAATGTCCCGGCCTATGTCTGCACGCAGTGCGACGGCGTCTGGATCACGGGCGAGGTGAAGCGGAAGCTCGACGGGATCATCGCGCAGGAGGCCGGGAAAGCGGAGGAGTAAGGGCGATGCCCGAGTGCGTCTTCTGCCGGATCGTGCGCGGCGAGGTTGCCGCCCATACGCTCTTCGAAGATGAGGTTTCGCTTGCTTTCCTCGATAGCCGTCCGCTGTTCGCGGGCCACTGTCTGCTGATTCCCAAACAGCATTTCGAGACGCTGCCGGAGCTGGCTCCGGAACTTGTGGAGCCGCTGTTCCGAAATGCGCAGGTGCTGGCGCGGGCGGTGGAGGAGGCGATGGAGGCCGAGGGGAGCTTCGTCGCGATCAACAACAAAGTCAGCCAAAGCGTACCGCATCTGCATATCCACGTGGTCCCGCGGCGGCGGCGGGACGGGCTGCGGGGATTCTTCTGGCCGCGCAATCCGTATGCGGACGAGTCTGAGGCGAAGGCGGCGCAGGAGGCGATCCGGCGGGCTTTGCGGTGAGGAGGCTCGCTTGGGAGTTGTGCAGACCCACGGATGCACAGAGATGAACACCGATTCGAGCCGCGATTGTGGGGGTTGGTGAATTCTTTATGGGATCGTTTCGGGGCAAGGTTGCGGTGGTGACGGGCGCGGCGAGCGGGATCGGGTTTGCCTTGTGCGAGCGGTTCGCGGCGGAGGGAATGCGGGTCGTCATGGCCGATGTGGAGCGGCCGGCTTTGGAGGGCGCGGCGGAGGCGATCCGGTCGGGCGGCGCGGAGGTGGTGGCCGTTCCGACGGATGTGTCGCTCGCCGAGGAGGTCGAGGCTCTGGCGGAGAAGACCGTCCGGAGCTTTGGCACGGTGGATGTGGTGTGCAACAACGCGGGCGTTGCGGGCGGCGTGGGGCCGGTTTGGGAGCGGAGTCTCGAAGAGTGGCAGTGGGTATTCGGGGTGAACCTGTTCGGCGTCATTCATGGGATCCGCGCCTTTGTTCCTTTGATGCTGCAGCAGGAGCGCGAGGGGTACATCGTCAACACGGCGTCGGTTGTCGGGTTGACGTCGATGGGGTTCGGAGGCGCGTACGGGCCCTCCAAACATGCGGTAGTGGCGGTTTCGGAGAGCCTGCAGATTGAACTGGCGGCGCTGGGGGCGAAGCTGCGGGTTGCGGTGATCTGTCCGGGCGGGGCCCGGACGCGGATTGCAGAGGCGGACCGGAATTGTCCCTACGAAGCCGTTTCCACGCCCGACACGCCGGCAGTCCGGGAGCAGAAGCGGCTGCTGCGCGACGCGATCTCGCAGGGGACGGACCCGGCAGAGATTGCGAACTGCGTCGTGGAGGCGATGCGGGACGGGCGGTTCTACGTGCTGCCGCATCCGGAGTTGAACCGGCACATCGCCGAGCGGAGCGAGAATATTCTGGCTGGCCGGCCTCCAGGCAGCGCGTTCGTACTGAAGTAGGGCTTCGGATTAACCTTCGGCGGCGCGCCGGCGGAGGTTTTCGAGGAGGGCGCTCGCAACGCCCTTGCCGCGCTCGAAGGCTTCTTCGTAAGCGGCGCGGCGCTCCTGGCGGGTCATGCCGTAGCCGATGCGGTAAACGCGCTCGATCGACTGGCCGATGACCCAGGTGCCCGCATAGGCGATGGCGCCTTTGGGGATGATTCCGCCGCCGAGCGGCAGCTTTCCGACGAGATTGCGCGCCAGGGAGCGCCATCCGAAGGCGCCGGCGATGATGCCGCCGATTTCGGCCTTCTGCTCGCGGAAGCCGATGTCGCGGTCGCTCGCTCCGGCCAGCAGGAAGGCCATGCGGATCTGGTTGACGGTCAGGACCGTGGTGTCGGAGGCGAACTCGCCGGCAGCCCAGGGCACGGAGAAGCCTGGAATGAGGTTCGGCAGCGCGGTGGCGAGAGAAAACAGCGCGTTTTCCTTGGCTACAGTCGTGACGACGCGGGCGGCCACTGCCTGGCGAAAGGGCGTGAAGTGACGGGCCAGGGGAAGGCCGAGGTCCTCGCGCGCCTCAAGGATTTCCTGGACCGTGCGCTCGGGTCTAGCGTAGTAGAAGGGGAAGGCCTTGCGCTGTCCGCCATTGGGCGGAGGCTGCATTCCCTGCTCGTAGATCAGCAGATCGTACTGCTCGCCGGGTGAAGCGTCGGAGGTGCGGTGGAGGATCTGGACCGATGTCCAGCGCTTGTCAGCCGAGAGACTCCCCGGGCTGAAGAAGTCCTCCATGGCGGCGTAGCCGGCGCTTCCCGAGGCAGCGAGTCCGACGCTGACGGGCCGCTCTGCGATCTCGCGCACTTCGTTCGGATTCAAAGTCGAAATCGCCGAGCGAATTTGCTGTAAAACATTCCTGGACATGCTGCCTTCCTGTTGGTTCAATGCCACATGGGGCTCTGTGCGCCGGTGACGCGGAACATTACCCTGATCCTTGACTGCCATTCTACGCCAAGCCCAACCCGCTCCACCGGGACCTCGGGAGAGAAGTAGCGCAGAATCGACCCGGTGGTCGGGTGAAACTCGAGTGCCGGAGAAACCAGCATCAGCCGCGGCGTCTGACGCGACAGCGCCAGGCCAGGGAAGTAGCCACGTTCGCCGAACTCACCGTGTTCGGCGTGCCACCGGACGCGCATCCAATAGTCGAGCGCCTGCAAGGGCAGGTGCAGATCGGCCGACGCCTTCAACTCCAGCACGGCCAGCCGGCCGTCCTCGCCGGCGGCGAGCAAATCGAGAACGCCGCGATCCGTCCCCGCGAAGGCCGGTACCTGGCCATAGACCGGGTGGGGGCAAAGGGCGGCATCGAGGTCCCGCAGATTCGCGCGCACCTGCGATTCGAGCCACGCCTCGGGATAGCGCTGAAAGAGCGGGTTCCGCCGGTCCTGCGCCTCGGGGGAGCGGAGGCGTGCGAGTTCCGTCGCCAACTGCACAATCTCCTTCAAATTCGACGCCCGCGCCGGCCGTTTCGTTTCCAGCCCCCAAAGTAGTTCCGTCCCGCTGCGGCGCGCGAACTCGAAGCCGCGGACCCGCAGGCTGATAGAGCCGTCGTTGCGCGCGACCGCTTCGACGCCGGGGAGGTTCAGGAGTTGATCGGCCCAGAGGTCGGCCTCGGAGGCGGAGGCCGGATCGGGGCGGCTGGCGGGGGCGAGCACGGTTCGGAGGTTGCCGTAGTCCTGTGGATCGAGGCGGTCGTCGAAGCCCTCCTCGCAGTAGACGAACAGGGCGAACCGGGCGGCGTTCGGATTGAGATATCGAAGCCGGAGGGCGGTGGCGGCGTGGCGGCCGGAGGGAAGCAGGAGGGCGAGTCCTTCGACGGTGGTGCGGGTTTCGCGACGGCGCAGGTGGTCGAGCCAGATCAGCCCGAAGGTGAGGGCGCGCGCGGGGTCGGCGGTCTCGGGAGGCGCGGCGATGGCGGCCCAGCCGGCGCCCCCTTTGCGGAGATAGGCGCGCGGGAAGGCCGGCGAGAGGCTGTGCTCGAGGTCGGGCTCGGTGCTCAGCTCGGCGATGCGCCAGCCGGGGAACTGGCGGGAGAGCGCGCGGCGGAAGCGGTCGCGGAAGGCCCGGCGCACGCCCTGGCGTGTGGCCGGCGCGTGTTTCGGCATGGCGAGATCGACCAGCGCGAGCAGGCCTTCCTTGCGGCCGAAGCGCTCGAAGACGAGTTCGAGGCGGCCGGGCTTTTCGTCGTGGATGCGCTGGATGCGGCGCGCGAGATTGCGCTGTTCACTCCAGGCTTCGAGGATCAGGCGGCCGTTGTGGGTTTCGACGGCGAAAGTATCGCTTTGGATCGGCAGCGGCTCTTCGCCGGGCTCGATCAGGGCGGGCGTGCGGCTGGCAGCGACGAAGCGCAGGACCGTGTCGCGGATCTCGTCCTGAGAGTGCATCTAAGTATAAGTGGCGTTTGCTTTTGATCCTCTCTCGCGCGAGGAGGCTGGAGGCTATAATCGGACTGAGTGCTTCGACAAAAGTGGGAGAAAGTGGAAGAGCGCATCCACCGGGCTGCGCAGCGCGCCGGGCGTAAGCGCGATGAGATCACGATGATCGCGGTGACCAAAACGTTTCCGGCGAGCGTGATTCGGGAGGCGTATCTGCTCGGGATGCGTAATTTCGGCGAGAGTTATATCCAGGAGTTTTCGGAAAAGTCGCTGGAGTTGGAGGACCTGGTCGATGCCACGTTTCACATGATCGGGCATCTGCAATCGAACAAGTCCAAGCGCGCTTCGGACCTGTTCCAGGTCATCCATGCGGTGGATACGGAGAAGCTGGCGCGGCGGCTCGGCGAAACCGGGAGGCCGCTCGATGTTTTTCTCGAAGTGAAGCTCTCTCCGGAGGCGACCAAGACGGGCGTGGCGCCCGAGGATTTGGCGGCTCTCATCGATACGGTGCGCACGCAGACGAGCCTGCGCCTGCTGGGGCTGATGACGATGCCGCCGTGGAGCGAGAAGGCCGGGACGGCGCGCCCGTACTTCCAACAGTTGCGGCGGCTCGGTGAGGAGCATCAGCTTCCATGCCTGTCGATGGGGATGTCGAACGACTTCGAGGTTGCGATCGAAGAGGGCTCGACGCACATCCGTCTTGGCACCGCGCTGTTCGGGCGGCGGCCGCGCAAGCTGCAAGAGACAGTGTGAAGGTCGGGTATTATTCTCCGCTCCCTCCCGAGCGTACGGGTGTGGCCGACTACTCGGCTGCGCTGCTGGCGGAGCTTCGCAAGCTGGGCGAGGTGGAGGTCGGGGGTGATCGGGACGTTTCGCTCTACCACATCGGCAACAACGGCCTGCATCGGGAAATCTATCGCAGGGCGATCGAGAGGCCCGGGATTGCGGTGCTGCACGATGCGGTGCTTCAGCATTTCTTCCTTGGGTCGCTCGACGCCGGGCAGTACGAGGAAGAGTTCGTCTACAACTACGGGGAGTGGCATCGCGACCTGGCGCGTGATCTGTGGAGCGGGCGCGCGCGGTCGGCCGCCGATCCGCGTTACTTTGCGTACCCGATGCTGCGGCGGATCGCGGAATGTTCCCGGGCCGTGATCGTGCACAATCCGGGGGCGGCGGCGATCGTGGCGCGCCATGCTCCGAGGGCGCGTGTCGTCGAGATTCCGCACCTGTTTCAGACGCCGGGGCCGCTGCACGGATCCGAGCCGATCCTGCTCCGCAGCGGGTGGGGCCTCCCGGCTCGCGCGTTCGTATTCGGGGTCTTCGGGCACCTGCGCGAGTCCAAGCGCCTGACGACGGTGCTGCGGGCTTTTACGCGGGTGAAGGGGAGCGGCGCGCCGGTGGCGCTGCTGATCGCAGGAGAGTTTGCGTCGAGCGATCTTGCGCGCGCGCTGGAGCCCATGCTCCGGCAGCCGGGGATTCTGCGCGCCGGCTACACTCCGGATCCGGAGTTCTGGCGGCTGGCTCATGCCGTGGACGCCTGCATCAACCTGCGCTATCCGCCCGCGGGTGAGACCAGTGGCATCGCGATCCGGATGATGGGTATCGGCAAGCCCGTGGTCGTGACGGACGGTCCGGAGGTGTCGCGGTATCCGGAGGCGGCTTGCGTTCGGGTGGAGAGCGGCGCGTGCGAGACCGAGATGCTGGCCGCGGCGATGGAATGGCTGGCGCGACATCCGGAGGACGCCCGCGAGATCGGGATTCGGGCGCGGGCGCATATTCTGGAGCACCATCGGGCCGATGTGGTGGCTCGGCGGTACCGGGCGGCGGTTGAGTCCGCCGGTTGAGCGTTGGGTGAACCCAAAGGAGCAGCTCCGCCGTCCATACATTCAGGTGAAAAGATGGTGGGGGTCCGGTCTGCGGTTTTCCTGGTTGCGTCGGTCTTAGCCGTTTCGGCCGCGCCGCCCAGTATTCAAATCTCGACCCACGTTCGCGTTCCGATGCGCGACGGGACTACGCTCTGCACCAATGTTTTCCGCCCGGCCGGGCATACCGGACCGGCGCTGCTGATCCGCACTCCGTATGGTAAGGGCGCACAGCTTTCGCCGAATTACCGCTACTTCGTCGACCAGGGGTATGCGGTTGTCATCCAGGATGTGCGCGGGCGGCATCACTCCCAGGGCGAGTTCGGAGCGATTGAGCAGGAGACGGCCGACGGGGAGGACACGCTGCGGTGGATCGCGCGGCAGGCGTGGTCGAACGGGCGAATCGGGATGCTCGGAGGGTCGTACCTCGGGATCGTGCAGTGGCGGGCGGCGCTCTCCGGCAGCCCGTATCTGAAGGCGATCTTTCCGGTGGTTGCGGGCTATGACGAGTATTTCGACCGCTTCTACTCCAGGGGCGGCGCGCTGAAGCTGGGCCACCGGCTGGTCTGGCTTGCCGAGAACTTCCGGAAACCGGGCGCGCGGCCGGACTATCACCGCTTCGTCCTGCACCTTCCGCTGCGCACGGCCGACAGCCTCGCCACCGGACGGCGGATCGGTTTCTTCCAGGAGGCGCTCGATCATCCGCTCTACGATGACTACTGGCGGCGCCGCAGCACGAGGGAGCGGCTTGACCGCGTGGACGTTCCGGTGTTCGTGGTCGGGGGCTGGTACGACAACTTTGTGCAGAGCGACCTGGAGGCTTTCGCGGAGTTAAGGAAGCGCTCCGCCGAGCATCGGGTTGTTGTGGGTCCGTGGGCTCACAACATGTCGTATCGATTCCCGGAGGCCGATTTCGGCCCGGACTCAGCGGCCCCGGTGCGGGATTTCCAAATCGAGTGGTTTGACAAATGGGTGAGGGGCACGGGCCTCTCGGGCGGGCACACGCCGTCGAAGCCGGTACGGCTGTTCGTGATGGGCGCGGACCGGTGGCGCGAGGATGAGACGTGGCCGCCTCCGGGGTTTGCTCCCAGGCGGCTGTATCTTTCGAGCGGCGGGCGGGCCAATAGCTTGGAAGGCGATGGAATCCTGAGTTGGAAGCCGCCGCGGGCCGAGCCGCCGGACCGGTTCGTGTACGATCCGCGCCATCCGGTACCGACTACCGGGGGCGCGATCTGCTGCAACCCGCGGGTATTTGCCTGGGGACCTGTCGATCAGCGCGTGGTGGAAGGCCGTCCGGACGTTCTGGTGTACACCAGCGAACCGCTTCGGGAGGACCTGGAGGTGATCGGTCCTATCCGCGCGGTGCTCTACGTTGCCACCTCGGCCCCGGACACGGATTTTACGGCGAAGCTGGTGGATGTCTTTCCGGACGGGCGCGCCCGGATTTTGACCGACGGGATTCTGCGGCTTCGTTATCGCGAGTCGCTTGAGAGGGAGGCGGCGGCGGTTCCGGGGGAGGTGTATCCGATCACGATCGACGCGGGGGTGACGGCAAACGTGTTTCTCGCGGGCCATCGCATTCGGCTGGAGGTGTCGAGCAGCAACTTCCCCCGGTTCGACCGGAACCCGAACACGGGCGGTCCGATCGCGAGCGAGACGGCGATGCGCACGGCAACCCAGACGGTGTTCCACGAGAACGGCCGTGCCTCTCACCTGCTGCTGCCGGTTAAAGTGCCTGAGCCGCCAAGGGGCAGGCGACAGAGCCGCAAGAAATTGACGCGACGCCCGTAAACACGCTATTTTCAGTAGAGAGCCTTCCTATCAGGCGCGGTAGCCAAGTGGTAAGGCAGAGGTCTGCAAAACCTTTATTCACCGGTTCGAATCCGGTCCGCGCCTCCAGTTCCCGAATTCCAAAGTGGTGAACCGATTGCTGCGATTGTCCTCGTGAAGCTTCGTGTGCCGGCAGGGGTGGTTGTTTTTGGTGGGGTGCTGCTGGTACTGGCGGCTCCGGCCGGGGCGCGGCGGAGCGATGCGGAGTGGATCGAGCGGGTTGACACATACAACCACGAGATGATCGAACTCAGCCGGATCGTCAAACAGCGCACGCAAAGTCTCGAGATGCATGAGCTGGCCGCACGGATGATTACAGACCATGGGCGCGCCCGGCGGGAGCTTCTCGATTTGGCGCCGTCGCCTCCAACGGGTGGGCTCAGTGCGAGTGGAATCACCACGCTCAAGCGATTTTCCCGACTGGCAGGAACGAGGCTGGATCAAGAGTTTCTGCGCTACGTCGTGGGCGAGTATCGGCGCGGGCTTGCGCTGTACCGGCGGATCAGCCGGGAAGCAAACAACCCCCGGCTCCGGAAACATGCACAGGAGGCCGTTCCGCTGCTGGAAGCCAACCGGCGGAGGGCATCGGAACTGGCGTTGCAGGCTATGCGCGAAAAATAAACCTACCTACCTACGGGGTCTACGATTACGATCGCGCTCGGCGAGCACGCTGGCGTCGTCGCCGATGCCTGCCGAGGCGTGCTCCAGATCGCCCTCGGGCGAGCGGGAGGGTCCTGTGTCGGCGGCCCAATCGCCGGGGCCGGACTCATCGATGTTGGTGAGTCCAAGCGACGGATCGGATGCATCGAGGACGGTGAGGTCGTCAATTCCGGCGCCCCCTTCGGCGACATCGACGGGGGCAGCGGCATTCGCGATTTCGGCGAGGCTGCTCGGATCGGCTGTCGTGTTGCCGGGATTATCCGCCGAGGGCCCGGAGCCGCCGCTGCTTACCGTGTCAGCCGGCCTTGCTTCGTTGTCGCCGGTATCGGCCCGGTCGCCACGTTTGATTCCGCCATCGTTGGGTCCCATGATTTGCCTCCTGCCTGTTGGACGTCCCGGCTGCGCGAGCGACCCGCGAATCGGGATCAGGCCGAGGCGCAACCTTGGGAGGCGCGGTTCCACGGAAGCTTGCCGAGCAGCGTCGCCATAAGACAGATGTCGGTGACACCCGCAAAGGTCAGTCCTGCCCCGACAAAGAGCGTCCAGGCGAAGAACCAGGGGGAGACCGTCAGGCCGAGCACGGTTGAGATCAGCACCATGGAGCCCGCGATCGCGCGCACCTGGCGCTCGAGTGACCAGGGGCGGCGCTCAGCGACGCGGACCGGCAGCCCCGCGGCGCGCCAGGCTTCCATGCCGCCCTCCATCACCGCGACGTCTTCGAATCCGAGGCTCACCAGCTTTTCAGCAGCCTGGGTCGCGCGACGGCCGCTTTTGCAGACCAGTAGCAGCGAAGCCGATTTGTCCAGGGTGCGGGCGTATTGCTCGACCGTGGAGAGGGGGGCAAGTTGAGCGCCCTCGATCGCGCCCGAAGCGAACTCGGGGTATTCCCGGACATCGACGATGGTACAGCTCAGGGTCCGTACCGATTCTGGAGAGACACGCTTTACCATAGGATTGTCCTTGTCCCTCAGTATAGATGCAGCAGCGCCCGGCGGGGATGCCGAAGTACGATAAACGTGTATGCCGATCACGGGTCTGCCCGGCTTGCAAGGAATCGATCACGTCGCGATCGCGGTTCCGGCGGGTTCGCTCGATGCGCAGGTGCGGGCCTGGGCGGCCCTGGGCTTTCAGGAGATCCACCGCGAAGAGGTTTTGGGCAGGGACCAGGTTCGCGAGGCGCTGCTCCGGGTGGGAAACAGCGGGAATCTGATCCAGTTGATCGAGCCGCTCACGCCGGACTCTCCGGTGCAGCGTTTTCTGGACTGCACGGGGGGCCGCGGAGGGCTGGCCCATATCGCGTTTCGCGTGGAGAGCGCGCAGCGCGCCTACGAGTACCTGCAAGCGCGCGGCTATCGCCTGCTCGACCCGGCGCCCCGGCCGGGATCGCGGGGCACTCAGGTGTTTTTCCTACATCCGAAATCACACGAAGAGGCGCCCCTCGGGGTTTTGATCGAGGTGGTAGAGGATTCCGATATGGCGGCGGCAAAGAATTGAAAACTTTACTGCCAAATCTTGATATTTTCATGTAATAATTTGTGAGTTTGTCGGTAACGTACTTTAAGGGAAGATCCGGCCGATGTCAGAATCGCGTCAACAGGACTCCGCAGCCGACTCCGAACTGGCCGGGCTTCGAGCAAGAATCGCGGAACTCGAAGCCAGCGAGCGACGCTACCGCCGCATGGTGGAGTCCGTGAGCGAGGGCATTTGGCTCACCGATCCCGATGGACGCACGACGTATGTGAATCAGAGCCTGGCTGACATGCTGGGCTATTCCCCTGAGGAACTTCTCGGGAAAACACCTTTCGACCTGATACATGAGGAGGACGCCGAGCGGGCTCGTTACCGCTTTCAACTGCGTAAGCAGGGCTTGAAAGGGCGATTTGAATACCGTTACCGGCGCAAAGACACCAGCATCGTCTGGGCCAGCCTCACCGCTTCTCCGTTGATCGACGAACAGAACTGCCTGGTGGGCCTGCTCGCTCTTGTCACCGATATCTCCGACCGGAAGCGTTCCGAGGAGGCGCTGCGGCTGAGTGAGCTCCGTTTCCGCACGGTCGCCGAGGCGACCACGGACCTGGTTTACGAATGGGGCCTCGCAACCGGCCGGGTCGAATGGTTCGGAGACATCGAAGCCACCCTCGGCTATGCTCCCGGCGAGTTCGAGTACTCACACGAGAACTGGTTCAATCACATCCATCCGGAAGACCGCACGAGAGTCGAGGCCGCCCTGAACCGCCAACTCGCGGTGCAGGAGAAGTTTTGCGCCGGCTACCGTGTCCGCCGGAAAGACGGAACGTATCTCTATTGGGAAGAACGCGGAATCGCGCTCTCCGATTCCCAAGGCATTCCGTACCTGTGGATCGGAGCGTGTACGGACGTCACCGAGAGCCGCGAGGCGGAGGCGCGCATCGCCGATCTGAACTGCGAGCTGTCGCGGAGGGTGGAGGAATACGAGGCGCTGTTGGATGCTATTCCGATCGGCATCGCCGTGGCGCACGATCCGGAGTGCCGCGAGGTCCAGATCAACCGCGCCTTCGCCGCAATGGTCGGCCTGGACTCCCCCGCGTGCGGGCTGCGCGTCTCGCCCGAATCCGAGGAGCTGACATTTGCGGCGTTCCGGGAGGGGATGCGCCTGACGGTGGCGGAGTTTCCGCTTTGTGTCGCGGCCCGCCCAGGGATGCAAGCCAGCGAGTTCGAGATCGACGTACAGCATCCGGCCGGCCGCCAGTTGAACCTGTTCGGCTATGCCTGTCCGTTACGGAACGCCGAAGGCGGTGTGCGCGGCAGCCTGGCGGTGTTCGTCGACGTGACCGAGCGGCGCCGGGCCGAGCGCGAGATCGAACGCTCCAACGCAGACCTGCAGCAGTTCGCCTATGTGACCAGCCACGACCTGCAGGAGCCGCTCCGGACGCTGGCCAGCTACTCTCAACTGCTCGATCAGAACTACGGGGACCGGCTGGACGGAGACGCCCGTGCGTATCTGCACCAGATCATCGGCTCGGTGGAGCGCATGCGCGCCCTGATTCTCGATCTGCTGGCGTACTCGCGGGTGATTACACCGGGCAGCGCGCCGTTTTCCTCCGTGGACTCCAATGGAGTGCTCGCCTGGACGCTGATGAATTTGGAAACCGCGATCCGCGACAACCGCGCGGTGGTCACCTCGGATCCGCTGCCCTGCGTGCACGGGGACCAGACGCAACTGGTTCAACTATTCCAGAACCTGTTAAGCAACGCGATCAAGTACCGTACCGAGCAGGACCCGAGGATCCATCTTTCTGCCGAGCGCCGCGGGAGCGAGTGGCTCTTTTCGGTGCGCGACAACGGGATCGGCATCGATCCGAAGTACCACGAGCGCATCTTCGGGCTCTTCAAGCGGCTGCATGGCAGGGACGTGCCCGGCTCCGGCCTGGGACTGTCGATCTGCCAGCGGATCGTGGAAAAGCACGGCGGACGCATCTGGCTCGAGTCGGAGCCGGGCGCGGGCGCGACGTTTTACTTCACGCTGCTGGAGTAAGCGACGCCGGCCGGCGAGAAAGACCCGGGCCCGAGGCTTTCCTGGTATCCTGATGTTCTGTAGCGTCGTGTTGCAATGCCCTTCCATATTCAACCTCTGAAGGAATTCCTCGTCAGTCCGGCTCTCCCTGCGTCGCTGAGCCGGTTGAACGAACTCGCACACAATCTGTTGTGGATCTGGGATCACAGCATCCGGAGCCTGTTCGGGCGCCTCGATCCGGTGCTCTGGAAAGCCTGTGACCACAATCCTGTTCTGCTGCTGGGCCGGCTTCCGCAGGCAACCCTGGAGAGGGCCGGGTCAGACCCGCGCTTTCTGGCGTTGTACCGGCGGGCCTGTGAGCGCTTCGACGCCTACATGCAGCAGAAATCCGAGGTACAGACGCCGAACCTGCTGATCGCCTATTTCTCCATGGAGTACGGTCTGAGCGAGTGCCTTCCGATTTACTCCGGCGGACTGGGCGTGCTCTCGGGAGATCATTTAAAGGCGTCGAGCGATGCGGGGCTGCCGCTGGTGGGGGTCGGCCTGCTGTACCAGAAGGGCTACCTGCAGCAGCACCTCAACCCGGACGGGTGGCAGCAGGAGCGCTACCCGGTTAACGACTTCTACACGTGGCCGGTCTCTCCGGCCAGGGACGCCGCAGGCAACGAACTCCGGGTGCACGTGAAGCTCCCGACCGGCCTGGTCCTCATCAAGGTCTGGCAGATGGAGGTTGGCCGGCTGAAGCTGTTTCTGCTGGATACGAACATTCCCGAAAACCAGCTTGTCGAGAACCGCGAGATCACGGACCAACTTTACGGCGGCGATACGCATACGCGCATCCGCCAGGAGATCGTGCTCGGCATCGGCGGTCTGCGGGCGCTGAAGGCGCTGGGGCTGACGCCGAGTGTCTTCCACATGAACGAGGGCCATTCGGCTTTTCTGGCGGTGGAGCGCGTCCGGTTGCTGATGCAGGAGCAGCAATTGACCTTCGAGGAGGCCCTGGACGCCTCGCGAAGGAACAACGTCTTTACGACGCATACGTCGGTGCCGGCCGGCATCGATCTGTTCGATCCCGGACTGCTGTACGAGTACTTCCACGAGTACTGCCGGGAGGCTGGGATCAGCTTCGAGCAGCTCCTGTCGCTTGGGCGGCGACACCCGCACGACGCGCACGAGCGGTTCTCGATGGCGATTACGGCGATCCGCTCATCGGCTTATCGCAACGCGGTCAGCCGGCTGCACCGGGAGGTTTCCCAGGAGATGTGGCAGGGACTGTGGCCGCAGCTTCCGGTCTGGGAGGTGCCAATCACGTCAATCACCAACGGCGTGCATCTTCCGTCGTGGCTGAACGGGGATCTGGGCCTGTTGTACGACCAGTACCTGCAACCCGACTGGCGCGAGCGCTACACCGAGAAGTCGACCTGGGATCTGATCCGGGACATTCCGAGCCAGGAGCTGTGGGAGGCGCACCGGCGGCGCAAGCGGCGGCTGATCGCGTTCGTTCGCGAGCGCGTGACGGCCAGCGCCATCAGCCGGAAGGCCTCGGCCACTGAGCTGCGGCGGCTCTCGGAGGTGCTCGACCCCGACACCTTCACGATCGGCTTCGCCCGGCGCTTTGCGACGTACAAGCGGGCGACGCTGCTGTTCCGCGACGTGAACCGGCTGAAGCGGATGCTCACCAACGAGAAGATGCCGGTCCAGATCGTCATTGCCGGGAAGGCGCATCCGAAGGACCATCCGGGCAAGACGCTGATCCGCGAGATCGTGCAGCTCTCGCGCGATCCGGAGCTTTCAAAACACCTTGTGTTCCTGGAAGACTACGACATTCAGGTAGCGCGCGAACTGGTGCAGGGCGTCGATCTGTGGCTGAATAATCCGCGCCGCGGCGAGGAGGCCTGCGGCACCAGCGGGATGAAAGCGGGCTTTAACGGCATCCTGAACTTCAGCATTCTCGACGGTTGGTATGACGAAGCCTACGAGACGTCGGGAGGCTGGGCGCTGGGCGACCGCGATCCGTACTCGGAGGACCAGGACGAAATCCACGCCACGGCGATTCATTCGCTGCTGGAGAACGAGATCGTCCCGACCTACTACGAGGGGCGGGAAGAGGGAGTTCCGCAGGAATGGATGCAGCGGGTGAAGCAGTCGCTGATGAATCTGAGCCCTCAGTTCAACTGCCAGCGCATGATCCGGCAATATCTCAACGAGCTTTACCTGCCGGCGCACGGCCTGTACATGGATGTTTGCCGCGGCGGCTTCGAGTCGGCCCGCGATCGCGCCCGGTGGAACGCCGACGTGGCGCGCGTGTGGGATAGGGTGAACTTCGTTGAGCTGGGGCCGGGGCCGGACCGCCACCTGCTGATCGGCCACCCGGTACCGATGCGTGCCGCCGTCGATCTGGCCGGTCTCACGCCGCGGGACGTGCGCGTCGAAGCGGTCGTCGGGCGAGTGGGAGCGAATGGGCACCTGGAGGAAACGACCGTCCTGACGCTGCCGGCCGTGGAGCAGAAGGACACGGTTTACATTTTCGCCAAGGAGTTCGTGCCACACCAGACGGGACGGCTCGGCTATGCGGTCCGGATCAGTCCGAATCACTACGACGATCCGCTGACCCGCCCGTGCAACTCGCTGCTGAAGTGGGGGCACTGAGCGACAGGGGCGCCGCCGAGGCGCGGGCGGCTCGTGTGGTGTCCACGAATCGGATCTGACCGAAACCAGGCGCTAAATTAGCAGCGACAATCCGAGCAGCCGTCTTCGGCGCAGGTCTGGCAAGTAACTCGAAGCTGGCGCTTGAGGGCGGCACGCGCGCGGTGTAGGCGGACAGCGGCGTTGCCCTCGGAGATGCCGGCGTGGGTCGCAAGGGCGCGGAGCGTGCCTTCATTGAGATCCACGATGCGGAGCGCGTCGCGGTACTCGGGTTTCAGTGTCTCGATCACCGATGCCAGGCAGGAGCAGACCGCATTGCGCAGTTCTCCCTCAGGCAGTTTCCCGGTAGCGAACTCTGCCTTCCAGTGTTCGAGCGCACGTTCGCCGGCATCCTTACGGCGGTAGTGGTCGATGACGGCATTCCGCAGGACGCGGTAGAACCACGCGACAGCGCTCTCCTCGTCACGGAGCGCTCCCCCGCGCTCCAGGCTCCGGAGAAAGGCTTCCTGGAGGATGTCCTCAGCTTCCTCCTCGGAACCGACGCGGCTGCGCAGGAAGGCGAGAAAACGGGAGCGCGCCGCGAGCAATTGTTCCAGGGCTTCGGCCGGGAGCGCATTCGTTTCCATTTATCTCCAGGCTAACACTGTAAGGTTTGAACAGGTCGTCCGTCAGCAGGGGTAGAAAGGAGATGTCAGAGATGACCAACGAAACTGTGAAGAACAATTGCGGATGCGGCTGTGAGTGCTGCCGCGCGTGCCAGTGTGCAGAGAACTGCCGGTGTGAGCCGCCTTGTGAGTGTTCGGAGGCGTGCGGATGTTCCTGTACGCGGGCTCCCGGCCGGCCCTGAAGCCGGCTCTAGCCGAGGTTGGCTGAAAGCTCTTCGGCGGCGTGTCTTACGAGTTGGGGAACTTCGGACTCGTATCTGTCGGAGAAGCGTATTTTGGGCGTGGACACGCTGATGGATGCCATCACCTCGCCCTCGATCCGAATCGGGGCGCCGACACAAACGCCTCCCGGTACGGTTTCTTCGCGATCCAGCGCGTAGCCACGCTCCCGTACCTCGGCGAGTTCGGCCCGGATAGCCGCGAGATCCACGATCGTGTTCGGCGTGAGCTGATAGATGCCGTAGACATCGAGCAGCCGCTGCACACGATCGGCAGGCTGAAACGCCGCGATCGCCTTCCCGAGAGACGAGGCGTAAGGCTGCAGAATTCGGTCCGGATAGTTGCACATGCGGATGTGCTGTGAACTCTCGATCACCTCCACGACCCGGATATGATCCTCGAACAGATATGCCAGTGCCGCTGTCTCTCCCAACTCGACCGACAAGCGCTGCATTATCGGATGCGCTATCTCGCGAAGCCGCCCGAGAACCGGCGCAGGTTTCAGGTAGGAACCAGACGGCGCGATGTACCTGTCGCCGCTCACCCGCTCAATCATCCCGATTGACTGAAGCGTGCGTAGAAGCCTGAGGGTCGATGCCTTGCCGAGGCCGATCCGTACAGCAATCTGCGCCAGGGACTGTTCGTCCCCGACATCCATGAGGAGCCGCAGGATCTCCAGCCCCTTTGCCAGGGCCCGGGACTCATGTCCCACTGGCTCGGTCAGCCCTGTCGTTTCAGTTTTCCCCATGCGTTTCGTTTTTTGCATTGACAGCCGACTGTAACCACGATACCATCGCTACGAATGAAACACTCGCGCCGGAGAAGAGACATGACCGGCGAATCAAATATTTCCAGGCCGCATGCGATGTTTCCCAAACCTTTGTCGAGAATATCCAACCGGCGCCAAAGTCGCAAGACCATCGTCATCGTGTCGCTTGGCCGCTAGCCCTTTTCATGAGATTTGAAGGGTACAGGTGAGCTGCGCATGAGGAGAATCGCAGGACCTATGGCGGCCCTTCTCACGCCGCGGGATGAACTCGGCGCGCTTGACACGGACGCGCTCCGCCGCAGTGTCGATTTCGTGATCGAGCACGGCGCGACCGGAGTCAGCGTGAATGGCGCCACCGGCGAGTACGCCCGGGCCACGCTCGATGAGCGGCGATGCGTCGTTGAAGCGGCCGCAGAGGCATTGGGACGAGGCGGCGTTCTGATCGCGGGCTGCGGCGGAGCGACATGGAACGAATGCTACACGCTCGCCGCGCACGCCTTCGATTCCGGCGCCCACGCGGTCCTGGTTCCCGCCCCGCACTTTTTTTCATACGAAATCGACGACATCGAGACTTTCTACGGCGAACTGTCGCACCGACTTCAGGGGCCGATTCTGCTGTACAACCTGCCCCAGTTCGCGGCTGCGCTCGATGCGGCGATGGTCATGCGCCTGATACGCGAGTTCAGGCATATCGCGGGCATTAAGGACAGCAGCGGGAAACTTGACACTCTGCGCCGTTTGACCGTGAACGGTTTCGCCGACAAGCACCGTATCGTCGGCAACGATGCGGCTTTGCCGGCCGCGCTCGAAGTGGGTTGCCTGAACGGGGTGATTTCGGGAGTCGCCGGCGTCCTGCCGGAACTGAACGTCGCGTTGTTTCAGGCATTTGCCTCCGGAGACAGCGATTGCAAAATTCGTGTGCTGGCTTTGCAGCGCGAACTGCTCGACCATTTGGCGACGCTGCCGGTGCCCTGGGGACTCAAGCTCATCGGTGCGCGCCGTCAGTCCTGCGCGACGGCTTTCCCCATTCCCCTGTCGCCGCGACGCACCGAGCAGATTCGCGGATTCGCCGAATGGTTTGACGGCTGGTGTGGACGCGCGACAGAAATCCTTCCGCTACAGTTCTCCTAGGTTTGAGTCCCCGCGCCGCGACGGCCGGAGTCATTCTGTGACTCCGCGTACTTTGATGATGCGCGCGGCGATTCGCACCGGCTGGCACGACCATGTGGCGGCGAAGCCGGCCCTGCGGCCGTCCCACTGCTGATGTAACCTCTAGAGGTGCGGGCTCTTAACAGGTGCGGCGCGATTCTGCTTGCCGCTATGCTCATGCCGACGAGTCTCCTGCTCTCCCAGAGGAGGCCCGACCGTACGGATTGGCCGATTTACGGATACGACGCGGCCGCCACGCGCTTCTCTCCCTTAAAGCAGATCAGCACCAGGAACATCGGACGACTGCAGCGCGCCTGGAGCTTCCGCACGGGCAAGCCGGGCTCCGAGGCCGTTCCTATCGTCGTGAATGGAGTCATGTACGCCGCCGCGGCGAACGGCGTCTTCGCACTCGAACCTGAAACCGGCAACAGGATCTGGCACTTTGAGGCGACACAGGTCGCGCTCCGGGGACTTGCGTATTGGTCCGGCGACAAGACCACCCACCCGCGCCTCTTTGTCGGGGTGAAGGGCGGAATGGCTGCCATTGACGCCGTCACCGGCAAGCCCGCGACCGGCTTCGCCAACGAAGGCCTCCTCGACCTGAAGCAAGGAGTGCTCGGCGATCTGCCGGATGCCCGGCTCTCGCTACAGTCGCCGCCGGTGGTATTTGAGAACATCGTCATCACGGGCAGCAGCAATGGCGAGGGGGCGCCAGCCGAGGGAGCCTACGGCGACATCCGCGGCTGGGATGCCTATACCGGCAAGCTCCTCTGGACTTTCCACACCGTCCCACGACCTGGAGAGCCCGGTCATGAGACATGGCCGCCCGGCGCCTGGAAGAACCGCTCAGGAACGAATGCCTGGGGCTTCCTGACCGTGGACGTCGAGCGTGGAATCGTGTATATTCCGCTCGGGTCGCCTACCGCGGATTTCTACGGCGCCGACCGCCACGGCGATGGCCTCTACGGCAACAGTCTCGTCGCGCTCGATGCCCGGACCGGCAAGCTGAAGTGGTATCGGCAGCTTGTCCGTCATGACCTCTGGGACTTCGATCTCGCCGCCCCGCCGATCCTGTTCGAGGCGCGCCGGAACGGGCGCCGGATACCGGCTGTCGCCCAGCTCACGAAGATGAGCCTGCTGTTCGTCTTTGACCGGGTGACGGGTGAACCGCTCTACGGCATGGAGGAGCGCCCCGTTCCGCAGAGCACGGTTCCGGGCGAGAAGACCTCCGCGACGCAGCCATTTCCGGTGAAGCCGCCGCCGCTGTCGCGCATCGAATTTACGGAAGACGAAATTTATAACCTCACGCCGGACCACGCGGCCTTTTGCCGCGGGCTGTTCGAACGCAATCGAATGCGCATTGGTCCGCTCTACTCGCCACTGGGTCTCGAATACAACACCCTGATGTTTCCGAGCACACTCGGGGGTGGCAACTGGGGCGGCCTCTCGTTCGATCCCCGGCTCGGATATCTTTTCACCAACATCAACAACCTCGGCCAATGGGGCCACATGGAGAAGAGGACCGATCCTGAAACGGGCGAGGTCACCTATCGCCGCACCTCCGAGTACGGGACCTATGCGCGTTTCTGGAACCGCGAAACACGCGTGCCGTGCACCAATCCGCCGTTCGGAGAACTCGTCGCGATCGATACGCGGACCGGCGATATCGCATGGCGCACACCTCTGGGTACGACGCCGTCGCTCGAGGCCCTCGGCGTTCGGAATACCGGTGCACCCAACCTCGGGGGAAGCATCGCGACGGCGGGGGGGCTCGTCTTCATCGGCGCTACCAACGACAGCCGATTCCGTGCCTTCGACGCCAAAACCGGCCGCCTGCTGTGGGAGCAGCCCATTGACGCCAACGGCCACACGATTCCGATCACCTACCTGGGCAAGGACGGCAAACAGTATGTCGCCATCATGGCAGGCGGCGGGGGCGGCTACTTCGGCGGGACGCCTGCCGACAGCATCGTCGCGTTCGCTCTAGGCTCGGAGCCGCCCGCTTCCGGCAGCATCGCGCCGCAGGCCCCGCCGGATCAGAACCCCGCCATCGTAAAGGGGCCCGCGACATTGCCGGACGGCCCGGGCCAGGATACCGTTCGCCGGAGTTGCGGCGCGCCCTGCCACGGCATCGAAGTGGTGACCGGCGTACGGCGGGACCGCGCCGCCTGGACCGCCATGGTGGAGAACATGGTGTCGCGAGGAGCGCGCGTCAGCGATGGCGAAATGAAGGTCATCCTGGACTATCTTGTAACGCACTTCGGGAGGTAACCGATGTCGACTCGATCCATAACCCGCCGCGCGTGCCTGCTGCTCGCCGGAGCCGCGGCGCTCCGCGGGGCGCCGCGAGTGGAACAGGCCCGGACCATCAGCATGCAGCCGGACCTGTTTGCCGGCTGGCCCACCCTGCTGCGCCGCAGCAATGGCGAACTTCTGCTGGTCTACTCCGGAAGCCGCGAAGCGCATGTCTGCCCCTTCGGGCGGGTGGAGTTGATGCGATCGAACAACGATGGCGAGACCTGGAGTTGGCCGCAGGTCCTCATGGACACACCGATCGATGACCGTGATGCGGGAATCTGCGAAACCTCCAAGGGTACGCTGCTGGTCACTACGTTCACCTCACTGGCCTATGAACCGATACTCGCGAAAGCGCGCGACTGGCCGCCCGAGCGCCTGGCCCGCTGGCAGGCCGCCCACCGCGCACTGAGCGACGCTCGCAGAAAAGCCCTGTTGGGAACCTGGATGCTGCGCTCCGAGGACGGCGGACTCACCTGGTCGGCGCCCTATCGCGTGCCGGTCAACAGCCCGCACGGCCCCGTTCCGCTCTCCGGCGGCCGGCTGCTCTATGCGGGGAAGCGCCTGTGGGATCAGGACAAGGCCATCGGGGTCTGCGAATCGACAGACGATGGCGCTTCCTGGCGTTGGCTCGCCGCGATTCCAGCACGCCCGGGCGATCGGACCGAGGACTATCACGAGCTGCATGCCGTGGAGACGAAGTCCGGCCGGATTCTCTGCCACATCCGCAATCACAACGAGGCCAACAGGCTGGAGACGCTGCAATCGGAGTCCGACGACGGCGGCCGGACGTGGACCACGCCGCATCCGATCGGCGTCTGGGGGCTGCCGTCCCATCTGCTGCTCCTGCGCGACGGCCGGATCCTCATGACTTACGGCTACCGCCGCCCGCCGCGGGGAAACCAAGCGCGCTGGAGTGGCGATGAGGGCAAGAGCTGGTCCGAGCCCATCACGCTTTCGTCGGATGGCGGCGAAGACCTCGGCTATCCCTCGACAGTCGAACTCGGCAGCGGCGCCCTCCTGACCGCCTGGTACGAGCGACCCGCCGGCGAATCCAAAGCCGTGCTCCGCTCGGCGCGTTGGACGCTCTGACATCCGCGCGGCGGGGCACTTCCGATACACTGGGACCGGCATGGCTCGACACCATCGATTTGTTTTCACGGGAATCGCAGTCTCTGGCCTACTGATCGCGGCCGGACTCTCCGGATGCTCCGAGCGTCCGGCAACCGAGCCCACGCGGCTCGATCTGTTCACCTCCGGCGCCCAGGGCTATGAGATGTACCGCATCCCCGGCCTCGTCGTTACGCCAAAAGGAACATTGCTCGCCTACGCCGAAGCGCGCCGGACCGGGCGCGGCGACTGGGGCGCCATCGACATCATGCTGCGCCGCGGCGAAAACGGCGGCAGCCACTGGGGTGAGCAGGAGGTGATCGCACGTGTTTCCGGTCCGCTTACGAAGAACCCGATGGCGCTCGCCCAGAAACTTGGGAGCGAGGGCGCGATCACTTACAACAACCCCGTCGCGATCATTGACCGGCAGAACGGCGCCGTGCACTTTCTCTTCTGTATCGAGTACATGCGGGCCTTCTACATGCGCAGCGACGACGACGGCCGCACCTTCTCCGACCCCGTTGAGATTACGGCAACTTTCGATCAGTTCCGGCCCGAATATGACTGGAAGGTCCTTGCGACCGGCCCGGGCCACGGCATCCAGTTGAAAAACGGCCGCCTGCTGGTCCCCGTCTGGCTTTCGACCGGTACCGGCGGCCATGCTCACCGCCCGTCTGTCGTCTCGACAATCTACAGCGATGACGGCGGCGCGACGTGGAAGCGCGGTGAGATCGCCGTCCCGAACAATGAGGAGTTCGTCAACCCGAGCGAAACCGTTGCCGAACAGCTTGCCGACGGCCGCGTCATGCTCAATGTGCGAAGCGAGAGCACGCAACGCCGCCGCCTGGTGGTCACCAGTCCCGATGGCGCGACAGGCTGGGCCACTCCGCGGTTCCAGGAGGAACTCGTCGAGCCGATCTGCTTCGGGAGCCTCGTCCGCTTCAGCGGCGCAGGCGACGACCGCCCTGACCGCCTGCTCTTCGTCAATCCCGACAGCCCGACGCGCGAACGCCGGAACCTCACGGTGCGGCTGAGTGAAGACGACGGCGCCACCTGGACCCGCAAAAAGGCGGTCGAGCCGGGCTGGTCCGGCTATGCCGATATCAACGTCGGTCCCGACGGCGCGATCTACTGCTTTTACGAGCGCGGCGGATTGGAGCCGAACCCCTCTCGCGTCGCCTGGCTGACACTCGCTAAATTCGATCTGGACTGGCTCACAAGATGAACAACCTCACCGGGGTAGTGCCCGCCATCGTCACGCCGCTCGATGCGGACGGCAACCTGAATACAGAAAGTTTCGAGCGCCTGCTCGAACGCCTCTACGTGCTGGGCTCCCACGGCGTCTACGTCTGCGGGCAGACCGGCGAAGGTCTCCAGCTACCGGCCGCGGTGCGCGAACGCGCCACCGAAATTGCCGTGGCGAACACTCCGCCCGGACGCTCCGTCATTGCACACATCGGCGCCGCCGCGGCCGTCGATGCGGTGCGCCTCGCCCGCCATGCATCGAAAGCGGGCGCGCACGCCATCAGCAGTCTGCCGCCCGGATCGGCCTACAGCTTCCGGGAAGTCCGGAGCTACTACGAGGCGATCGCCGCGGCCAGCTCCGTCCCGGTCCTGGTCTACTACTTCCCGGAATTCTCGGGCGCGATCCGCACACTCGACGAAGTATTCGATCTCTGCGCCATTCCCGGTGTCGTCGGACTCAAGTTCACGGACTTCGATCTCTACCGCCTCTCGCTCATCCAACGCGCCGGACACACCATCTTCAACGGACGCGACGAGGTATTCGCCGCCGGCCTGCTCATGGGCGCGCACGGCGGCATCGGCAGCTTCTACAATCTGACGCCGGAGCTGTTCGTTTCGGTATACGACCATGCGCGTGCGGGCCGCTGGGCCGAGGCCCGTGCCGTGCAGGACCGCATCAACGACCTGATCCGCACGGTCCTCGCCTTCCCGATGCTGGCGGCTATCAAGCGGCTCCTCACCTTGAGCGGAATCGACTGCGGCAGCCCCGTCGCTCCGCGCCGCGCCCTGACCCCGGAGGAAGACTCCGCCCTCTGCGCCGCCGTGGCAAGGGCTGGCTTTGCGCCCGACCGGTTCCTCGAATGACGCTGAGTCCGTGGCTCCTGGTCACCCTCCTGTGGGTTGTGGGTCTGCTGAACTACCTCGACCGGCAGGTCGTCTTCTCCCTCTTCCCCCTGCTGCAGCGCGACCTCGGCGCTACCGACCTCCAACTCGGTCTCATCAGCACCGTGTTTTTGTGGGTTTACGGCCTCGTCAGTCCGTTCGCGGGTTACCTCGCGGACCGTTTCGGCCGCGTCCGCGTGATCCTCATCAGCCTCGCGGTCTGGAGCGCCGCGACCTGGGTAACGGCCTACGTCCAGTCGATCCCGCAAATGCTCTGGGCGCGCGCCGTGATGGGCGTCAGCGAGGCCTGTTATATCCCGGCCGCCCTCGCCCTGATCGTGGAAGTTCACGGAAATCGCACGCGCTCTCTCGCGGTCGGAATCCACCAGAGCGGGCTTTACACCGGCGTCATCCTTGGCGGGGCGTGGGGTGGGTGGATGGGCGATCACTATGGCTGGCGTCCCGTCTTCGTCATCCTGGGCGTGGCGGGACTGGCGTATCTCGCCATACTGAGATTCGCCCTGCGCGGCTTCGTTCCGCCCGGCGGCCCGAAGCCGGACTCTCATCCTCACCTCCTTCACTCGCTCCGCACCCTCGCGGCCACGAAGGGCTTCGTCATGCTGACTCTGGTTTTCGCGGGAGTTTCGGTCGCCAACTGGCTGGTCTACACATGGCTCCCGACCTTCCTCTACGAACGCTTTCAGCTAAATCTCGCGACCGCGGGCTTCACCGCCACCTTCTTCGTGCAGGCGGCCAGCTTCGCAGGGATCTTTCTCGGCGGCATCCTGGCGGACCGCTGGGCCGCACGCAACGCCAGAGGACGGATTTATACGCAGGCCCTCGGGCTCGCAGCCGCCGCGCCGTTCCTCTTCCTTCTTGGATTCACCAGCCACTATTCTTTGCTCGTTGTCGCCCTGATCGTCTTCGGATTGGGGCGCGGCCTTTATGACTGCAACGCCATGCCCGTGCTCAGCCAGATTGCCCCGCCCCATCTTCGCGCCACCGGCTACGGCATCTTCAATCTGGCCGGTTGCCTGGTCGGCGGAGTCACCGCGGCCTTCGCCGGCTTCTTCAAGCAGGCGATCGGCCTTTCGGCCGCTTTCGGCATCGCCGCGATGGTGGCGCTCCTCTGCGCGACGCTCCTGCTGCGAGTAAACCCGGCCGCGCCTGATACACTGAGCGAAATGAAGAGGAGGTCCAGGGAATGAGACTGCTCCTGGCAGCCTGGCTCGCCATGGCATCCATCGCCGCCGCCCAGTCCGATTTCAAACCGCTGTTCAACGGCCGTGACCTCGATGGCTGGGAGGTTGATACTCCCGGTCTCTGGCAGGTCCGCGACGGCGCGATCGTCGGCAGGCACGATGGCCTCAAGTACAATGACTTCCTGCGTACAAAGAAGCACTATCGAAACTTCGAGCTGCGCCTGAAATTCCGCCTTATCAATGGCGAAGGCAACAGCGGCATCCAGTTCCGCAGCAAGCCGGTCCCGAATTCGCACGAGGTCTCCGGGTACCAGGCCGACATCGGAATGCAGTACTGGGGCTGCCTCTACGACGAGTCCCGGCGCAATAAAATTCTTGCTCAGGCAAACCCCGGCAGTCTCGACGGTCTCGACAAGGCCGGCTGGAACGAGTATGTCATCACCGCTATCGACAACCGGATCACGCTCGACCTCAACGGCAAGCGCACCGTCGACTACGCCGAGACCGAACCGGGCATGGACGAAAAGGGCTTCATTGCGCTGCAGGTGCACAGCGGGCCGAAGATCGAAGTCTGGTTCAAGGACCTCTACATTCGCGAATTGGATTAGCATTGAACGTAAAACAGGAGCATCGCATGAAGGCAGGCAGGAAGACTTCGAAACTCAACCGGCGCGGATTCCTGAAACGGACCCTCGCCGGCGGCGCCGTAGCGGCAGCGCCGATAATCGTGCCCTCGCACGTTCTGGGTCTGGCCGGAGCCGTCCCGCCAAGCGAGAAGATCGTGCTGGGCGGCATCGGACTCGGCCGCCGCGGCTCGTACGTGCTGAGCACCATCCTTCCGCAGAATGACGTCCGCTTCGTTGCGGTCGCCGACGTGTGGCGCGAGCGCGCCGAACAGATTAAAGGGATGGCCGACAAGCAATACGGCAATAACGATTGCGTGATCTACCGCGACATGTTCGACGTGCTCGCCCGAGGTGACATCGACGCCGTTGTGATCGCCACCGGCGACCGCTGGCATGCGCTCGCCTCGCTGCACGCCGTGAAGGCCGGCAAGGACGTCTATTGCGAGAAGCCGTGCGGCATGACGATGGCGGAAATCCAGGCCCTCGCGGAGGGCGTCACCCGGTACGGGCGCATTTTCCAGGTCGGAACCCAGCGTCGCAGCCAGCCGCAATTCCAGTACGCAGCCCACCTCGCGCACAGCGGAAAGCTCGGCCGTCTCCACACGATGCACGCCGCCGTCTACACGCCGACGAAGAACTACGAATGGCTGCCTGCCGAGCCGGAGCCGCCGAAGGACGTCGTCGACTGGGACCGGTGGATCGGCCCGGCTCCCTGGCGTCCCTTTAACCGGCAGTATCTCGACGGCCGCTGGCGCGGGCATCACGATTTCGAAGCCGGAGGCAACTTCCTCGACTGGGGCGCCCATACGATGGACCTCTGCCAGTGGGCGAACCAAGCCGACCACACGACCCCCATCGAGTTCGAGGCCGGTCCGAACAACATCACCGGCCGCTATGCCAACGGGGTCAAAGTCGTCTGCGACTTTCTCCGCACCCCCTTCGGCGACCGCTCGCCGCACTTCCGCACCTCCACAGGAACCTGCCCCGTCCGCTTCGAAGGCGACGAGGGTTGGGTGGAGACCGGCGACAGCGGCGAGATCATCCTTTCCGATAGCCTCGTTGAAAAGCTCCGGAAGGTCGTGATCGGGACCTCCACCAGCCCGGCGACGCACACCCGCAACTTCTTTGACTGCGTGCGGACCCGCACCCGGACGGTCTGCAATCAGGACGTCATGCGCAAAAGTCACATTGCCTGTTTCGCCGCGCAGCTTTCCTGGCAGTTGGGACGAAAGCTGACCTTCGATCCCGTAAAGGAGGAATTCGTAAACGACGACGAGGCCAACCGGATGCGCCGGCGTGCGACCAGGGAGCCGTGGACGTTCAATATTTAAGGGGTCAATGCGATGAAAACCAAACTGACCGTGATTGCATCCGTCCTGGCTATGGGGGCGCTGTTCGCCCAGACCCCGTCCAAGCCGACAGTCGCCGAACTGATCGCCGTGCTCGGCCGCTCTGATGCCACCCTGTTTCAGAAGGCACGCGCCTGCCAGCAGTTGGGTGAGTTCGGCACCAAAGAGGCCGTGCCGGCCCTTGCGGCACTTCTCTCAGACCCGGTCCTCGGCGCCTATGCGCGAAGCGGTCTCGAAGGCATTCCTGACCCGAGTGCGGCTGCCGCCCTCCACGCCGCCCTGCCGAAACTGAAAGGCAATCAACTCATCGGCGCCGTTAACTCCCTCGGCGTCCTGAAGGACCCGAAATCCGTTGACACCCTCGGCAAGCTGGCCTCGAATCCCAATTCCGGAGCCGCGAAGGAGGCGCTGTGGTCGCTGGGCCGCATCGGAACCGAACCGGCGATCGCTGTGCTGCGGCGAGTCCTTATCAGCGGCCCCGAATCGCTTCGCCCGGAAGCCGCGGCCGGATGCCTTCTGGCCGCCGAAGTCCAGTTGGCGGCCGACGCAGCCCAGGCCGCCATCGAACTCTACGACACCGTGCGTGCCGCCAACGTACCGATGCAGTACCGGATCGCGGCGACTCGCGGAGCCGTACACGCGCGGCGGACCGAGGGCATCGATTTTCTGGCGACCCTGCTGCGCTCGGAAGACCGCGAGATCCGTTACATCGCTCTCCACACCTCGCGGGAACTGGCGGGCGCCAAACTCGCCGGCGTGCTGCGCGCGGAGCTTGAAACCGCCCGCCCGGAAATGCGCGCCATGATCGTCGCGGCGCTGGTCGATTGTTGCCGCGACTCCGAGTCGCTCCAGAGCATCCGCTCCCGGGCCTCCGATGAGAACTCCGTTGTCCGGGCTGCGGCCCTCAAAGCCCTCGGCAAGCTGAACGACCCCAACGACGCGCAGGTCCTTCTGAAGGCTGTTACGGATCGCCGTAGTTCCGAGGAGGTCGCGGCCGCGGTCGACAGTCTTTCCCGGATCGAGGGATCCGTAGTGGACGGCCTCGTCGTCAAAAGCCTCGCTGCGGCCGGCAATGCGGAAACGCGCATCGCCCTGATCGACGTGATCGACGCTCGTCCGCCGCACCGCCCCGCGGCGGCGGAACTGCTGAAACAGGCCGGCGATCCCGACCACAAGGTGGGCCTGGCCGCCCTGCGGACACTAAAATCGCTTGTCGGCGTCCCTGAGCTCCCGGCCCTGATCGCGCTGACGAAAACTTATCAGGATGGCCCCCGTCGAGCCGAAGCCGAGAGCGTCCTCCTCTACGCGAGCACGCGCAGCACCGACCCGACCAGAGCGGGCGAAATCCTGTTGGCCGAATTGAAACAGGCGCGCGAGGACCTGGATCGCGCCTCCTGGATCAGAACCCTTTCGGCGATCGGCTACGCCAAGTCCCTGCCGGCGGTTGCCGAGAGTCTCAAGTCCAGAAACGCCTGGCTCGTCGGCACAACCGTGGATGCCCTCGGGAACTGGCCCAGCGCCGGACCTGTCGACGATGTGCTCGGAATCGTTGAGAAGACCACCGATGCCGGTCTGCGCGCCCGCGCTCTGAACTCAGCCGTCGCGATCGTCGGATCCTCCGCCGAGCGGCGCCTGGCGCCGGACTCCGCGCTCGCCTCCTGGTTCCAGCGCCTCGACGACGCCGCCCGATCCACCGAAGAGAAGCGCCTCCTCATCTCAGGCCTCGGCCGCTGGCGGTCCGCTGCGAGCCTGCGATTCCTCGCGCCTTACCTCGACAACCCGGAGGTGCGGTTGGCTGCCGTGTCCGCCGCATCGACCGTCGCGCAAGCGGTGGTCGAAGGCCCGGACTACGCCCAGGTGAAAACGATTCTGCCGAAGCTCACCGGCTCTACGGATCGTTCCACCAACGAGCGCATCGAGGGCATCAAGCAGGCTCTGGCGGCTGCCGAGTCCAAAGGCCGGTGATGCCATGCGGACCGTTCTCCTGTTCGCGGCGCTCGCATCTGCCGCGCAGGCCCAGTTCGATCTTGTAGTCTATGGCACGACGCCCGCCGGCATCGCGGCAGGCGTGACAGCGGCGCGGCAGGGCCGAAGCGTGGCCCTGATCGAGCCGACCGATCACGTCGGCGGCCTGCTTACGGGCGGCCTCTCCTACACAGACTTCCGCACCCAGGAGTCGGTGACCGGTTTCTTCCGCGAATACATGGACCGCGTGGACGCTTACTACAGGGACAAGTACGGACCGGACTCCCCACAAGTGAAGGATTGCTTCTTCGGCGCGCACGCCGAGCCGCACGTCTCCAGTCAAGTTCTGGAAGGATTGATCGGCGAGCAGCCGACCCTCAAGCTCCTCCGCCGCCACAGCCTTGCCGGCGCCGAATCGGCGGCCCTCTCCGGATCTCTCACGCGCATCCGGGCCATCCGTGTCGACACGCCCGAAGGCCCGAGGCGAATCGAGGCAAAGGTCTGGATCGATGCGACCTACGAAGGCGACCTCGCGGCGGCGGCCGGCGTGCCCTACCGCGTCGGCCGCGAATCCACCCGCGAGTACGGCGAGCGCTTCGCCGGCGTCCTTTACTTTCGAGACGGCCGAATCCTCCCCGGCAGCACCGGCGAGGCCGATGCCACGGTCCAGTGCTACAACTTTCGCCTCCTGCTCACGCGCAACCCGGCCAACCGCCTCCTCATGCCCCGCCCGGCACGCTACAACCGCGAGGAGTTTACTGTCCTGCTCCCGCACGTCCGCTCCGGCAGAATTCGCGAGGTCTTCACCGAGAGCCGCGACGGCATCCTCCGGCTGCAAAAATTGCCAAACGAAAAAGCGGACATGAACGACATCAAGCATGCCCCCATTCGCCTCGCCCTGGCCGGCGAAACCGACGAGTGGCCCGAAGGCACGCCCGAGGTCCGGCAGCGCATCTTCGAACGGCACCGCGATTACGCCATGGGGCTGCTCTATTTCCTGCAGATCGATCCCGAACTGCCCGAATCCATCCGCTCCCAGGCGCGCGAGTGGGGCCTCCCCAAGGACGAATTCCCGAATACGGGTCACTTCCCGCCGGCGCTCTACGTCCGCGAGGCGCGCCGCATCGAGGGCGAGTACACCTTCACCGAACACGACACCATGCCAGCGCCCGGCAGCGTCCGCGTACGCCTCCAGCCTGATTCCATCGCCATCGGCGACTACAGCCTGAACTCCCACGGACACCGCCCGCCCGCGCCGCCCTACCCGGACCTGGTCGAGGGCGACTTCGGGTTCTCAACCACTCCCTTCCAGATCCCCTACGGCGTGATCGTCCCGAAGCGCGTCGATAACCTGTTGGTCCCGGTCGCCCTCTCGGCGAGCCACGTCGGGTACTCCGCGCTCCGCCTCGAGCCGACCTGGACCGGGCTCGGCCACGCGGCGGGCGTTGCCGCTCATCTCGCGCTCGAAGGCTCGGGAGGTGTCCGCGCTGTTCCGGTATCAGGAATCCAGAAGATGCTGCATCAACAGGGCGCCGCGACCATCTACGCGTCGGATGTTCCACCAGGCCATCCATTGTTCGCAGCCGTCCAGTTCGCAGGCCTACGCGGTTTTCTCGATGATGTCGTGGATGCGCGGCAAGCGGTAGCGCAGCCATTGAAGCCCCGCCATGGGCTTCAGTACTCTTTCGCCTTCCCTCATCATTTCGTCGAACCCGACCGTGCGATGGATGAACGGGTGCGCAGGCTATGGCTGGCGAGGGTTCCGGAGGATAAGCGAGCGCGCGTCGGTGGCGCCACTCGCGGTGAGTTCCTCAAGGCTATCCATGCGGCGATAGGCGAGTAGGACACGCCGCCTCACCTCTGAGGGGCAGCTTCGCGATCCAGCAGTTCCTTGGCGGCCGTAACGACGCTTTCGGAGTGAAATCCGAACTTCTTCTGTAGCTGCTTCAACGGGGCCGACGCGCCGAATGTTTTCATTCCGAGTGAAACGCCCTTCGGGCCGATGTGCCTGTCCCAGCCCAATGTGGAAGCCTGCTCGACGGAGATGCGCGCCAGGACGTTCGGTGGAATTACGCTATTCCGATACTCCTCGTCTTGTTCATCGAACAGCTCAAAGGACGGCATGCTCACGACGCGCGCGCGAATCCCTTCGGTCTGTAGCTGCTCGTAGGCTTCGATGCACAGAGCTACCTCGCTGCCCGAACTCATCAGGATGATGTCGGGCCGGCCGTCCGGGGCGTCGGCGAGGACGTAGGCGCCGCGCGCGAGTCCGGCAGCCGAGGCATAGCGATTGCGGTCAAGCGTTGGGACGGGCTGCCGGGTGAGCACCAGGCAGGCGGGCCGGTGGTGCAACTGCGTGACCACGCGCCACGCTTCGACCGCCTCGTTCGCGTCGGCAGGCCGGATCGTAATCAGGCCTGGAATTGCCCGCAGCGACGCAAGATGCTCCACGGGCTGATGCGTCGGGCCGTCCTCGCCCACCCCGATCGAGTCATGCGTGAAGATGTAGATCACCGGCAGCTCCATGATGGAGCTGAGCCGGAGGGCCGGCCGGCAGTAGTCCGAAAAGATCAGGAAGGTCGAACCGTATGGCCGGATCTTGGCGAGCGAGAGCCCGTTCAGCACGGCGGCCATCGCGTGCTCACGCACTCCGAAATGCAGGTTGCGGCCGCCGCGGTCGGTGGCCGAGAAGTCGCCCACGGAATCGAAGGTGAGGCGCGTTTTCGTGGACGGCGCCAGGTCCGCCGAGCCGCCGATCAGCCACGGGAAGTCCTTCGCCACAGCATTTAGGACTTTGCCCGAGGAGTCGCGCGTCGCCATGCCCTTCGGATCAGGCGGGAACTCAGGCAGATCCCGATCCCAACCTTCCGGAAGCTGCCGCCTCTGCATCAAATTGAGGTGTTTTGCGAGTTCGGGATATTCGGCCTCGTACTCCTGAAACTTCAGCGCCCAGGCCTCGCGCAGCGTGTGCCCGCGGCGGCCGACGCCGTCGCGGAAGTGCTCACGCACGCCGTCGGGAACACGAAACTGCGCATCTTCCGGCCAGCCGTAGTAGCGCTTTGTCAGCCGGACCTCGTCCTCTCCGAGCGGCTCGCCGTGCGCCGCGCTGGTGTCCTGCTTGTTCGGCGAGCCATAGGCGATGTGGCTCTCGACGATGATCAGGGTCGGGCGGTCGTGCGTGGTCTTGAAGACGCGGAAGGCATGGTCCAGCCGTTCAAGATCGTTGGCGTCGCCGACCCGGATCACGTCCCAGCCGTAGCCCAGAAAACGCGTCGCCACATCCTCGCTGAAGGCCCAATCCGTGTGGCCTTCGATGGTGATCCGGTTGCTGTCATAGATCCAGCAGAGGTTGGAGAGCGCGAGATGTCCGGCCAGGGATGCCGCCTCCGCTGCCACCCCCTCCATCATGTCGCCGTCGCTACAGAGCGCGTAGACGTCGTAGTTGAACATCTCAAAGCCGGGGCGGTTGAAATAGTGCCCGAGCCACCAGCTCGCCATCGCGAGGCCCACACTATTGGCCGCGCCCTGTCCGAGCGGACCGGTCGTCGTCTCGACGCCCGAGGTCCAACGGTACTCCGGATGGCCCGGGCACCGGCTGTCGAGCTGCCGGAAGCGCTTGATGTCCTCGAGTGGGACCGAGAGTTCCCCGAGGTGCTCATACTCAGGGTTCACGGCCTTGACGCCGCACAGGTGCAGCATCGAATACAGCAGCATGGAAGCATGGCCGGCCGAGAGCACGAATCGATCGCGGTTGGGCCAGATCGGGTCCTCGGGGTCGTAGCGCAGGAAGTGCTGCCACAGGCAGTAGACCGTGGGCGCCATCGCCATGGGCGTGCCGGGGTGCCCGGATTTCGCCTTCTGGACGGCATCCATCGAGAGAGTGCGGATCGTATTGATCGCGAGCGCAACTATCCCATCCCGATCTGTCATGCCTAAGAAGACGCCGCCCTGGGGACAATGTTTCCGGTGGATCGGGGCCGGGTAGCAGCGCGTTCAGGCGATGATATCTTCGATCACCCGTCCGTGGACTTCGGTGAGCCGCTCGCGCCGGCCCTGGTGCATGTAGCTGAGCTGGTCCTGGTTCAGTCCGAGCTGATGCAGCATGGTGGCGTGGAGGTCGCGGAAGTGCACCGGGTTCTCGACGGCACGCAGGCCGATCGCGTCCGTGGCGCCGTAGACAGTCCCGCCGCGGAATCCGCCTCCCGCCAGGTACATCGTGAAGCCGAGGGCGTGATGATCGCGGCCCTTGGATCCCTGCGACTCCGGCGACCGTCCGAACTCGCCGCCCCAAAGCACGATCGTCGAATCGAGCAGCCCGCGGCGCTTGAGGTCCTTAATCAGCGCAGCAACGGGCCTGTCGGTCTGGCCCGACATGCGGATGTGGTTTTCCTCGATGTCGTTGTGAGCATCCCATTCCTGATCGCCGCTGCCGCCGCCGGAGACCACGCAGACGAATCGGACTCCGTTTTCCACCATGCGCCGCGCCAGCAGGCAGCGCCGGCCGTAGTCATCCGTAACCGGGTCCCCGACGCCGTAGAGTTCCAGCGTCTCCTTCGGCTCCTTCGAGATATCGAAGATCTCGGGCGCCTCCGTCTGCATCCGAAAGGCCGTATCGTAGGCCGAGATGCGGGCGGCGAACTCCGGGTCCTCGCCGACCAGGTTGTCCTCGTTCAAGCCGCGAATCAGGTCGATGGTCTTTCGGCGCCGGTCGAAGTCGACATGCGGAGGCAGTTCCAGGTTCAGCACCGGCCGCTTCCCCGGCCGGAACATGGACGGCTGATAGACCGCCGGGAGGAATCCGTGTGTGTACATCGGCACGCCGGCTTCCTGCGCGCCGCGCCCATCCGGCATTACGACATAGGCCGGCAGCGACTCGGTCTCGGCGCCGAGTCCATAGACGATCCAGCTCCCCATCGCCGGAAAGCCCGGGGTCACGCGTCCCGTCATCATCTGATACTGCGCCGCCGAGTGCACCACCATGTCGCCGTACATCGACCGGATAATGCAGAGATCGTCGACGATCTCTGCCTGGTGCGGAAACAGATCCGACACTTCGATCCCGGACTCCCCGTACTTCCGGAACGTGCGCTTACTTCCGAGCAGCCTGGATTCGTCGTTCACGAACTGATACTTCGCCTCGCCGAATTCGGCCGGCCGCTTCTGCCCGTGCAGTTCGTTCAGCAGCGGCTTCGGGTCGAAGGTCTCGATGTGCGACGGGCCGCCTGCCATGTAGAGAAAGATCACGGACTTGGCCTTCGGCGGCATGTGCGGCGGCTTCGGCGCGAGCGGGTTGAACCGGGCGGCTTGCGCCTGCTCCCGCGCGATCATCGAAGCGAAGGCAAGCGAGCCGAACCCGCAAAAGCAGTCGGTAAGAAACTCACGGCGATTCCGGGCATATCGGACATGCTTGGACATGACTCTCTCCTAGTTCACGTACAGGAACGCGTTCAGATTCAGGACCGCCAGCGCGAACTCCCTGACCAGAACCGGATCATCCGGTCCTTCGGTCAGGTAGCGCAGCGCGCGCGCCTTCTCCTTGGCATTGGGCAGCCGGCCGGTTGCCAGTCGGTAAGCGTAATCAACCCGCTCTTCCGGCGTATTTCGTTCCCGGAGCAGCCGCTCGGCGAGTGACGCGGCCAGATCGTTCGACGTTTTTCCGTTCAAGAGTTCGAGCGCCTGAGGCGCATGTGTCGACTGTTCCCGCCGCGCGCAGGAGAACTGCATGTCGGGCATGTCGAAGACCTCCATGAACGGCAGCCGCAGGTTGCGCTTGTAGATCAGATAGAGGCTACGCCGGTCGTGCTCGGACTTGTCCTTCGTCGTCACCCACAGGTTCGGCCGCTTCAGAAGCAGCACGAGATCGCGGTCGATCGGAAGCATCACGCTGGGCCCGCCGAACTGAGGATTCAGCCGCCCGGCGACGTACAGCATCGAATCGCGAATCTCCTCGGCCTCCAGGCGCCGCCGGTTGAACTTCCAAAGCAGCGAGTTCTCGGAGTCCTTCACCGAGGCGGTTTTCTCGATCGGTGACGCGCTGCTCTGCTGATAGACGCTGCTCAGCAGAATGATCCGGTGGAGAGGCTTCATCCGCCAGCCGCTTTCGATGAAGCGCTCCGCGAGCCAATCGAGCAGTTCCGGGTGCGATGGACGCCCGCCCATGCGCCCGAAGTCGTTTGGGGTCGCGACGATTCCACGGCCGAAGTGATAGTGCCAGATCCGGTTCACCATCACGCGTGCGGTCAGGGGATTCGCGGGGTCCGTGATCCATTCGGCGAGCCTGGTCCGAGGCCGCTCCGCATCGATTGGCGCCTCCGGCGTGTCGGGCGGAAGCAGGATTCCGAGTGGACGCATCCCCACCTTGGCGCCCTTGTTCGTATGTTCGCCGCGCGCGAGCACGTGGATGGGAGTCGCTTTTTCCGGATCGTTGGTTACGGAGTAGAGCGCCGTGAGCGGTGGAGGCATTTTGTCCTCCAGTTCCTCAAGCTGCTGCTCCAGCCGTGTCTTCTCCTCGCCCTCCGCCTTGTTCATGCGGGACCGCAGCCGGCGCATCTCGCGCTCGATCGGCTCGGCTTTGGACTTCCACGTCTTCTGCTCCTCTTCGTTCGCGAGCATAATGTCGCGCGCGTGCGTCTGGGCGAAGAAGCCCTGCATGCGGTAGTAGTCGGTGTGGCGGATGGGGTCGAACTTGTGGTCGTGGCAGCGGGCGCATCCGAGCGTCACGCCGAGGAACGCCGCCCCGACGATGTTGGTCATCTCCGTGAGGACCTCGTTCCGCGAACTGGCGACCTCCTGATTCCCGGCGTTTTTCCGCAGTGCGCCCAGCCGGTTGAAGCCGCTCGCGATCTGATAGACCTCGTTGTTCGGATCAATCTCGTCGCCCGCAAGCTGCTCGGTCAGAAACTGGGTGTACGGCTTGTCGACATTGAGGCTGTGCACGACGTAATCGCGGTAGCGCCACGCGTCCGGCCGGTGCAGATCGTATTCATAGCCGTCCGACTCGGCAAAGCGCACAACGTCGAGCCAGTGCCGCGCCCACTGCTCTCCATAGCGCGGCGAGGCGAGCAGCCGGTCGATCACCTTCTCCCACGCACCCGGGGATTGGTCGGCGACGAATGAATCGATATCTTCGGGAGTCGGCGGGAGGCCGTGCAGGTCGAAAGTGACGCGACGCAGCAGCGTGGCGCGATCGGCCGGCGGGGCCGGCTTCATTCCTGCCTTCTTCAGACGTGCAAGGACGAAGGCATCGATCGGAGTTTTTACCCACGCCTTGTCGGCGGGATCGGAGAAGGCCGGGGGATCGGCGTCGTTCCGGGGCTGAAAGGCCCAATGGCGGCGCTCGGCATCCTTATAGCTCTCCAACGGCGCAACGGTTTCGGTGGACGAGGCGAGCAGGGCGGTCGCGGCCAGGAAAGCCGCTACCCGGCGGGTAGAGATACGTCTGAGCACGCGGTACAAGGAGAACTCCTCCAGCTTGACATATCATATACCCGATCTTCGCCATCAGCGATGGGTGGGCGGAGGAGCAAACGTAATCAATACGACAAGGCGCTCCGGGCCGGGATTGCGAATCGCGTGCACCACGCCTGCCGGCGCGAGCGCCAGGTCGCCCAGGGAGACCTCGTGACGCTCCTCGCCGATCGTGATTTCGCCGCTGCCGGCAAGCACCAGGTACATCTTGTCCTGATCGGCATGAACATGGGCCTTGTGCTCCTGTCCCGGCTCGAAACAGTTCAAGCCCGCGTACAGGTGGTCCCCCTGGACCAGTGAGACCTTTCCCATCTTTTCACCAGAGAAGACGGCCTGTGCCGCCACATTTCGAATGACCATGATCTTCTGAATTGTCGCAGAGGCCGCCGCGGTTCCGCACGGCAGCGTTCATTGCAAGGGATTGCGAAGACACGGTAGATTGGATACGGAGGAATGGCCGAGTGGTTGAAGGCGGCGGTCTTGAAAACCGTTAGCGGGGTAACTCGCTCGGGGGTTCGAATCCCTCTTCCTCCGCCATTCCGCAGCCTCAGCGGCGGACCTGAGCCAGAGTGACGGTGCTTGCCGCCGGTGCCGATGGGTTGCGGCCCATGGGCTTTTACCATGTCGGCCGACGTCTTCGAGGAATCTGAGGATAGCGACCAGTGGTTCTCGCCCGGTGGTGAACTCTTCGGCCACGTGCTCCGTTCCGCCGGTGCGTGTTGGCTTCTCTGCGGCAAGAATAGCGAAGCCGCCGCATTCGTAATGAACACGGCCACAGGCTTCTGCCGTGCAGACCGTACGTGCCCTAATCGCACCGTTGGGGCGGCCAGGGACACCCCGCCGCTTCCGGTTGCCGGGTGACCGGGTGTCCCGCGAGTTGGGTGTCTGCTGATGGCCCGGATTTGAGGTACATCCCGCCGTTGTTCACCTGCCGGAACATGAAGAAACATTAATAGCATGGACGCTTCTCCAGAGTGGTCTAGAAAGTCAAGGTCAACTCTACATTAAAGAATGTTATTGACATTGCAGTCGATCGAGAGTAGACTTGCCTCAATCTGCGTGCGTGGGGCCATTCAGTTTTTGCGTCCTCGCATACGCTGAATCGATACAGAGGGGATCTCTATGGGATTACACACCACTTTAAAGGGGTTGATGCTGCTTTCGGTTGCGACGGGACTCGGGCTGCTTGCACCGGAATCGGCGCGGGCCCAGGTTCTGAAGGGTCAGATTCTCGGCGTGGTTGAAGACCAGTCCGGCGCCGTCATTCCCGGCGCACAGGTGAGGCTCACTGACGTCCGGACGAACTTCCAGCGCTCCACGGAAACCAACGAGAGCGGAAACTACTTCTTCGTCAATCTGGATCCGGGCCTCTACCGGGTCGACGTCACTCAGCAGGGATTTACTTCAGCATCGCGCACGGGCATCGATCTACAGCCCAACACCACGGCGCGCGCCAACTTCACACTGTCTCCTGGTTCGCTGACCGAAGTGATTGAAGTGAGCGCCCTAGCCGCGCCTCTGCTGCAGACCGATCGGGCCGATACCGGCGGGAAGATCGAGCAGGTGCAGCTGCAGAACATGCCCCTGCTGTATAACCGGAACTACCAGGGCCTGCTGCTGCTGATACCCGGAGTCGGGCGCCCCTTCCGGCCACACTCGGTCTTTTACAATTCCCAGGACAGCCTATCGGTCCGCGTGAACGGCCAGGGACGCCAGTACAATAACTTCCAGATCGAGGGTATCGAGAACAAGATCGACAACGGGAACCTCACGGCTCTCGTGCCTCCGGCCGAGGCGATCCAGAACGTTGACGTCAGCACCTCGAACTTCGACCCCGAATTCGGCAACGCGGGGGGTGCCGTGACCAATGTGACGCTGCGGTCCGGTTCGAACGAAGTTCATGGAAGTCTCTTCCACTTCCACAGGAACGAGAATATCCAGGCACGCAACGTTTTCGGTCAGGACAAAGCCCACACCGTTTACAACCAGTTTGGCGGAACACTGGGAGGGCCGATTCGCCGCGATAAGATGTTTTTCTTCGGGGACTACCAGGGCAGCCGCGATCACCTGGGCCAGGTCAACCGGGCTATCATCCCCGGCATGGACTTCCGGCGCGGGAATCTAAGCGCCTCCCCCACGGTCATCTATGACCCTGCCACCGGGACTGCCGCCGGCCGCGAGCGCACGCCTTTCCCGAACAACCAGATTCCGACCAGCCGGATCAGTCCGATCGCGCAACGGATTATCGACTTCGTCCCCGCGCCCAACCTCTCGGCTCCCGAAGGTCAAGTCAACTTCGACAAGAACACTGTGCTGCAAAAGAGCATCGACCAGTTCGATGTGAAGTACGACTGGGTAATGAGTTCCAACGACCGTCTGGCGGTGCGCTACAGCTATCAATACGCGAACGTCTTCGATCCCGGACTGTTCGGGCCCGAAGGCGGCATCTACGGCGGTCCGCGCAACGGCGGTTTCGCCGGCGGCGGCCCCGCCCGGACACAGAGCCCGGGCCTTACGTTCTCGAAGGTCTTCAGTCCGACATTCGTTTGGGAGTCCCGTCTCGGTGTGGTTCGCAACCGGAACGACGCCATCAACCAGGACAGCGGACGCAACACCTCGGAGGAGATCGGCATCCGGGGCGCAAATATCGAGCGCTGGTCGAGCGGCCTGAGCCAGATTAACATTGCCGGATACAGTACCCCCATGGTCGGCTTCTCGCCGAGCCTGCCGTGGGCACGTTCCGTTACGTCGTTCGGCATCGTGAACAACTTCTCGAAGACCTTCTCGAATCACATCGTTCGCTTCGGCGTGGACATCCGGCGCGAGCGCAATGATCTCATGCAAACCCAGGCTTTCAATCCGCGCGGACGTTTCGAGTACGCGGCGGGCCAGGCCGGTGACGGCGGCGATAGCCGCCGCGGATTTGCTAACGCCTTCGCGGCCTTCCTGCTGGATGTTCCCAACGTTAGCGGTCGCGATTTCCCGTTCATCTTTCCAGCGCGCCGCGAACTGAACTACAACTTATATTTCCAGGACAAGTGGCAGGTTTCGTCAAAACTGACCGTTGACCTCGGCCTACGCTACGAGATCCAGCGCCCCGGCACGCCTCGGCACCCCGGCGGCTACTCCAACTACAACTACTTCAATAACACGCTCGAACTCGCTGGACTCGGCAATATACCCATGGATTTGGGCGTGAACACGAATTGGAACAACTTCGGACCGCGTGCCGGCATCTCCTACCGCGTCACGGACACCACCGTGATTCGCAGCGGCTTCGGCATCAGTTTTATTCCCCGCCGCACCGCGCAAATGAACTTCCCCGTAATGCAGAACAACGGATGGGTGGCAGCGAACGCCTTTATCGCCGCGCCGGTCACTATGGCGACGGGATTTCCTCCTCCCGAGGTCTTCGAACTACCGGCGGACGGAATCATTCGCAATCCGCTGCTTACCTCGAATTTCGGGAACACCCCCCTGCACCTGCCTGTCGGCTATGTCCAGGCCTGGAACTTTGCAATTCAGCGGGCGCTGCCCGGGAATTTCGCGGCCGAGGTCGCCTACGTGGGCAACCACGGCGTCAATAACCAGACCAGCTATAACGTGAACGCCTCGATGATTCCCGGCAGCGGCAACGCCGGACGCCCGCTTTTCGCTCAGTTCGGCCGCATCGGCAACACGAACACCTCAATTGGCACCCACACCTACTACCACTCGCTGCAGACAAAGTTCGACCGGCGATTCCAGGGAGGCTTCATGCTGACGACGGCCTACACGTGGAGCAAAGGCACCAACTTCACCGAGGATATCGGCGGCATCGCAATCCCTCTTGACGTCAACCTGAATAAGGCGCGGATGGCCGACAACCGCACCCACGTCTTCGTCCAGAGCTACATCTACGAGGTGCCGTTCGGAAAGGGCAAAAAGTGGATCCAGCGCGGCCCCGGATCGTGGATTGTCGGCGGATGGCAGTTCCAGGGCGTTTTCAGCGCGATGAGCGGAAGTTGGTTTACACCTTCCGCTCCCGCCTCCTTCATCAACGCTCCCGGTAATGCCTCGCGCCCCGACGTCTTCGGTCCGATCAACTATCCAAGGGAGACAGGTCCGGGTCAGAAGTGGTTCGACATTTCGGCCTTCGCGAACCCGGCCCAGAATTCGCTGGGTAATGCCGGGCGCAACATCCTGGTCGGACCCGGAATCGTCAACCTGGACGCTTCGCTCTTCCGCGACTTCCCCATCCGCGAAGGGATGCAACTCACTCTCCGCGTGGAGTCATTCAACTTCACGAATACACCGCACTTTAACAACCCGAACGCAGCCATCAACTCGGCAGCCTTCGGGGAGATCAACACTGCGCTGCAGGACCAGAGGCAGTTCCAGATCGGCCTTACCCTGCGGTTCTAACCTTGCTTGGCGATCAACTCGGCCGGCGGAGTCACCCACATGGGCGACCTGCCGGCCGGTTTGCGCAACTGAGACCAGAGTAGTAGACTGATCCCACGCAAAGGATCCAGCCCGATGCCCTGCCTGCTACTTCCAGACCTCCCGGCGCTCGGCACGAAGATGGCGGCCGGCGACGGCGTCTACGCGCCGGACCCCGCCGACCGCTTCGGGCACTCCTATCGAATCGGCGATTTGCCGATAATGGCGGGTGGAGCGTGCGCCTCGGTCATCCGGCAGGGTAAGGCCCAGATTGGGAGCCCCGTGAAAGCGATGGACGTGCCACCCATCGTCTCGGCGGTGCGCAACCACGGCAAGGGGACCCACGAGAACGTTGTGTTGAAGTTCGAATTGATGCTGCCGTAAGCAAGATAATGATAATAACGATGACCCGCAGAACACTCCTTGGCTCCTGTCTTTCCCTCGCTGGCGCCCTTGCGCTTCCCGGTCAGACGCGGAGCTGGCGCCTCGGACTCAATACCTACTGCCTTCGCTTCCAGCGATGGAATGACCGGCAGCACTTCGATTATTGCGAGAAGCAGCGCCTCGACGCGATCTTCCTGCAGGACTCGCTCGATCCCGGCTACATGGATCCGAAACACTGGGCCGAAGTGCGGGCCTGGTCCAAGGAGCGGAACATGCCGGTCGAGACCGGCGGCGGTTCCATCCTTCCCCCGACCCGGGCGGAAATTCCTCGCGCGGTCGCCACGCTGCGTAAACACATTGAGCGTGCGGTCGCCATGGGCTCGCCGATCGTTCGCGCCCTACTGGCAAGCGACCGCTATCATATGCCCGAGGGCTCGCTCGAATACCACATGGAAACGGCCGTCACGATCCTGCGCGAGGTGCGGAGCCAGGCCATGGATGCCGGCGTGAAGATCGCGATCGAGAACCATAAGGAACTTCAGGCCTGGCAGACCCGGCTGGTGATCGAGACGGCGGGAAAAGAGTTTGTCGGCTCCTATCTGGACACTGGCAACCCGGTCTTCGTTGCCGAGGATCCCCTCACCACGGTCGAGGAGCTTGGGCCTTACGCCGTGACGTTTCATCTGCGCGACTCGGTTGTCTACGAACATCCCGAGGGCGTAGCGGTCCAGTGGGTGCCTCTCGGCGAAGGCACGGTCGATTTTAAGGCGCTGGTGGCCCGCGCGGCCGAGATTCTTCCCCCCGTAAACATACACTGCAAGCCGATCACGGCCCGGCCCCCGGTCGTGATCCCGGTTTACTCGGAGGAATTCTGGAGCAAGTGGTTCCCCAAGGGGCGCTCCCGCGACCTGGGACGCTTCCTCGCGCTCGCCCGGCGCGGCCGCCCGTACCTGAAGCCCCACATCATGGCGGATCTTCCGGAGGTTCGCGACCGCTATATGGACGCTCTGAAGATTCAGCAGCTCGCGCACATGGAGCAGAGCCTGGACTACTGCCGGAACGCCCTGCACCTCGGTGTGCGTTGGAGAAATGGATGAAACTGGTTCTAACCGCTTTTCTCGTATCTGCCAGCCTGCTCGCGGCGGCCGAGCCCGCGCGGCCCAAAATTCTGGGCGTGGCTCATGCCGCATTCTATGCCCACGATATCGACAAGGCCCGTGCCTACTATCGGGATTTCCTGGGCTACCGGGATCCGTTTGCCGCCAAGTCGGCCGCGACCTTCAAGATCAACGACCGTCAGTACGTCCGCCTCATCCCTGAAGTCGCGCCGTCGACCGACCGCCTCAGTCACTACGGGCTCGAAACCAACGATGCCGAAGCCATGCGCGCCTATCTCGCCGCCCGCGGCGTCGACGTCCCGGCCCGCGTCACCCGAAGCGAGTCCGGAAACCTCGTCTTCCGTGTGAAGGACCCGGAGGGCCACTTCGTCGAGTTCGTCCAATATCGTCCGGACGGGCGCGAGATGAAAGGGAAAGGCAAACACCTGCCCGAAAATCGCATCTCAAAACGCATGATGCACGTCGGCATCATTATCACAAAGCTATCGCCGGCGAGGAAGTTTTACCAGGAACTCCTCGGTTTTGAGGAGTTCTGGCGCGGCAGCAGCACCGGAAAGGAGCTCTCCTGGATCAACCTGCGAGTTCCGGATGGCGACGACTACATCGAACTCATGCTCCACAAGGAGGCTCCGGCCCCCACAGCCCGCGGAAGCGCCCACCACATCTGCCTGGAGGTCCCCGACATTGAGGCCAGCCTTGCGGCTTTGGAGGCGCGCCCCTATCGCCAGAGCTATGAACGGCCGTTGGAGTTCCGGACCGGCCGTAACCGGAAACGACAACTGAATGTCTTTGATCCGGACGGCACGCGGACCGAACTCATGGAGCCGAATACCGTCGATGGCGTACCGGCGGCCTCATCGGACGCACCACCGCCAATTGACTGAAAAACTGACGTTACATCGACGTTACGAAATTCCGTAACAGCCCGCAACATACCCCTTGAAACTTGGAGAGCGTGTCGGGTTGGCCTGATTATATAAACAAGACCACGTCGGGTTGATCGTTGTCCGAACTGGGTTGTAAAAAGGACAGACCCATATGAAATTGGTTTCCAGATCGCTCTTGCCGTTGCTTGCGGCTGCGTTGGCCGCGGCCATCCCTGCGCACGCGCAGAGGGCGCCGTTGTTTAAGAGCGAGGTCCTTCCGGTTCTCGAGAAGCGATGCGCCCAATGCCACAATGCCGAGCAAAAGATGGCCGGATTGGATCTGAGTTCGTTCGCTGGCCTCATGAAGGGCGGGTCGAGCGGGCCGGCGATCGCGCCGGGCCATCCCGAGAAGAGTCTCATCATCCGGATGATCGAGTCCGGCCAAATGCCAATGGGGGCAAAGATTCCCGACGCCGAAAAGCAGCTCCTAAAGGCATACATCGAGCAGGGACGCTTCCCTTCTTTCGATGAAGCGCAGCAGCAGCGGGAAGCCGAAAAAATCACGCCAGAGGCGCGGAACTGGTGGGCGTTTCGGAAGCCGGCGAAGCCTGAGGTGCCGGCCGTTAAGACGCAGTCGCAGGTACGGACTCCGATCGACGCCTTCATTCTCGCCAAACTCGAAGAAAAGGGCTGGAAGCTCCAGCCGGAGGCCGAGCGTGCGACACTGATCCGGCGTGTCTACTTCGACCTCATCGGCCTGCCGCCCTCCCCCGCCGAAGTCAAGGCGTTCGTGGAAGACCGATCCCCTGATGCCTATGAAAAAGTGATCGACCGCCTGCTGGCCTCACCGCATTATGGCGAGCACTGGGGACGCCACTGGCTTGACGTCGCAGGATACTCCGACTCGGTCGGCGACGCCAACGATACAGAACGCGAGGTCGCATGGAAATATCGGGACTATGTGATCCGGGCCTTTAATGACAACAAGCCCTATGACCGTTTCCTGCTCGAACAGATCGCCGGCGACCAGTTGATCAACTACAAGCCTGGATCGCGGCCCACCGAGGAGGAGTTGAAGTACCTGACGGCCACCGGCTTCCTGCGGATGACGCCGGACATCACCGACAACCAGACGATTTATCAGGTCGACAAGTACTTCGACGCTCTCGAGAAGGCGACCGAAACCAGCCTGAAGGCGGTGATGGGTCTGACAATGCAGTGCGCCCGATGTCACGACCACAAGTTCGATCCCATCCTGCAGAAGGATTACTATCGCCTGACATCGGTCTTCCAGGCCGTCTTCGATCCGGAGAACTGGGTTGCAGCGAATTTACATTTCGGCGAGTGGCCGAGCCGCATGGTACTTGACATGGAACCAGCCGATCGCGACCAGTGGATCAAAGAGGTTACCAGCGACAATGCTGCTAAGTACCGGCGCGAACGCCTGCTTCTCGATGCAACCTATGATCGTTACCGTCAGGCGATCAAGGCCGGCAGACAAATGACGCCGGAGGAGCGGGAGATGATCCGGAAGGAGATCGAAACCGACCCGGATCTTGACGTAGATCCCAAAGCGCCCACCTACGGAATTACCGACGAGGATCTCGAGAAGCGATTTCCGGAGCTGGTGGAACGCAAAGCGAAACTGCGGGAGTACCGCCGCAGCGGCGGTACCAAAATTAAGCCTAATTTCGTTATGGCGACCTGGGACGTCTCAAAAACGCCGTCCCCGACCTACGTTCTCCAGCGCGGTAACTACCTGGCCCCTGGCGCCGAGGCGGCGCCCGGCATCCCGCTCGTCCTCGACGACCCCGAAAACCCGTTCCGGTTCCCCGACCCGAAAGACCACCCCGAGTGGAATCACACGGGGCGGCGCCTTACCTTCGCCCAATGGCTCACCCGTCCGGACAACCCGCTCACGGCGCGCGTCTTCGTCAACCGTATCTGGCAGTTCCACTTTGGCGAGGGCATCGTTCGCTCGGTTGACGACTTCGGAACCCAGGGCGCGCCACCCACGCACCCGGAATTGCTGGACTGGCTCGCGGTCAGCTTTGTCGAGAACGGCTGGGACATCAAGTGGCTCAATAAGCAGATCATGATGTCCTCGGTGTACCGTCAGTCCTCCGTCGAGAATCCGGACATGCTCGCGGCGGATCCAAGCAACAAGCTCCTCTGGCGAAAACAGCCGTTGCGCCTCGAAGCCGAGCTGATCCGCGATGCGATGCTCAAAGTCAGTGGGCTCCTTCAGACCGAGATGTACGGCCCCCAGCAGCCGCTCAAGCGTGCCAAAGACGGGCAGTGGGTCGAGGACGAAACGAAGGGGAACCCCAACCGGCGAAGCATCTATCTCTCTTACGGCCGGACGCGCCCGCACGGATTCCTCCGGACGTTCGACTGCCCGGACATGACGTCGGACTCCCAATCCTACCGCTTCCGTTCGGCCCTCCCGGCTCAATCGCTGGCCCTTTTAAACAATCCACTGCTGCGCCGCACCTCGGCCGCCTTTGCCAACCAGGTTCTGGAGCAGAGCAAAGGCGAAGTTGATCAGGCGCTGCGAATCGCATTCGATGCGGCCTACTCGCGCGAGCCCTACGCGGAAGAGCTGGAGGTAGCGAAGGAGGCCTTGGCATCCTCGCCCGACCCCAGGCTGGGTTTACAGCTCTTCCTCCAGGCGATGATGGGCGCAAACGATTTCCTGTATAGCTTTTAGGCGAGAGTGCAGAAAGACGGAGCAAAGACGATGAGAAATTTCCTGACACGCCGGCAAGCGTTGCGAGAAGTAGCAGGCGGACTGGGCGCAATCGCGCTCGGCTCAATCCTTAACCAGGAGACGCTGTATGGCTCCGAAAGCGGAATGTCCTATGACCTGACGCCGAAGCAGCCGCACTTCCCACCGAGGGCCAAGAACGTCATCTTCATTTACATCAGCGGTGGACCGAGCACGATCGATATGTTCGATCCGAAGCCGGTCCTCGAGCGCTATGACGGAAAGCCGGCTCCCTTCGAAATCAAGGGCCGCGCTCTGAACGGCTCCCAGCAGGTGATGGCCAGCCCGTGGGAATTCCAGCGTCACGGCCAGAGCGGCCGCCCGGTATCCGAACTGCTCCCCAACTTCGCCAAAATTGTCGACGAGGTCGCTTTCGTCCGTTCCATGACGACTGACCGGATCGATCACTCCACCGCGCAGTTCACCTTCGTAACGGGACGCGGCATCACCGGTTTTCCGAGCATCGGCGCCTGGGTCGCGTACGGACTCGGGACCGAGAACCAGAACCTGCCGGCTTTCATTGTGCTGGAAACCGGCGGATCAACAATCAAAACGCGGGCCTACTCCTCCGCCTGGCTGCCTCCCATCTACTCCGGCACCAAGATGATGGCCGATCCCGAAGCCCCGATGTACGACATCAGCCGTCCGAAGGAGATGACCGAAGAGCGGCAGCGCGAACTCCTCAATATGGTGACGCGCCTCAACCGCCGCCAGAAAATGGAAGGCTACGCCCTCGATCAGGACCTGGAATCCCGCATCGCCAACTACGAACTCGCAGCCCGAATGCAGATGGAAGCGATGAAGGTCGCCGACATTTCGGGGGAGAGCGCGGCCACGAAAGAACTATATGGTCTGGAGGATAAGATTGCGGGTCCGTTCAGCCACAACTGCCTGATGGCGCGGCGCCTGGTTGAGCGAGGGGTGCGCTTCGTGACGCTGATCAGTGGAACCGGTGGCGGCAATGGCTGGGATACGCACAGCAATATCCAGGGCGCCCTCCCGGGTCTTTGTCAGAGCATCGACCGCGGCATCTATGGCCTCATCACCGATCTCAAAGGCCGAGGGCTCCTCAAGGACACCCTCATCGTCTGGTCCGGCGAATTCGGACGCCTTCCGACGATTCAGTCCTCGGGCCCCCGACCCGGCCGCGATCACAATCCTTACGGATTCAGCATGTGGATGGCGGGCGCCGGCGTCAAAGCGGGCGTCGATTTCGGCGACACCGACGAACTCGGCTACGCCGCCCTCAAAGAACATAAGCTCACGCACAGCGACATCCACGCGACCATCCAGCACCTGGTGGGTCTGGATTACAAGAAGAACACCTATCTTTACGAAGGGCGCGAAGAGTCGCTGGTCGGCGTGAATCCCGCGCGTGTAGTGAACGAGATTCTCGCGTAAAACGCACGGCAGCGATCAGTTCAGTTCGTTCCAGAAGTTTGCGGGCAAGGCCCGGAAGGCGACCGGCCGGGCCTTGAGAACCGTATCCCGAAAAATTTCGCTTTCGATCACCATCTCCCAGGCATCCGGTCTGCCGTTTTTCTCGACCTCATCCTCGATTGCTTTGTTTCCCTCTAATGACGTCAACATGGTGGTCGGACCGATCAGGTTCCGGCCCAGGATGATGACCGACCGTGTCCCCTCGGGCCGCACCGGCAGCCGCATAATGATGCTCGGGTAGATGCGCCTGTCCGGCGAGTAAGCCCGCTCAGTAAATTCGACCGTCTCCTCCGAGCCCGGTTGCCTGCTGCGCACGACGTCCGGAGTGACGCTAGCCAGATAAAAGTTCGTCCGCCCAAGCAGGCGGTCGAGGTATCCTGCCGTCGTTCGCGGCATCCCCAGGAAGATGATGTTGCGGTCTGCGAAGGCCTCGACCGAGAACTTCCGCGACTCAATCATCTGCAGGTCCGGTGTGTATCGATTCAGGTATTGCAGCACCCGTACGCCGCCGGTCATCTCCATCGCGCCGACATAGGTCTGGGCCGACTCCGGAGGGCCCCACTTTGCAGCCAACTCCTTCAGCAGGGGCGACTCGAGCCACCTCTCGAACGTCGAGACCGTCAGGTCGCGAATGTAGACGTTCTCCCTGGGCCAGTAGAAGACCTGCGGGCTGGGCAGTACAACGAGCGTCGGCTTGCCTGACGCGAGAAAGCTCTTCCAGAAGCGGGGAAGTTCGGGCGGCGCGGGCGGCAGCGAGGCGCGCAGGCTGCGCAGTTCGACAAAAAGCAAAACCGAGACCGCTGCCAGGAGCGCAAAGCCGCACGCCACTGCCGCGACGTAGCGCCGGGGCACTTGGGCCAGCCAGGACGCTTGATCGGAGGGGCCCTTCGAATAGGTATAGACCAGTTCGTGGCTCCCCAGCGGGATCGAAAGCTCCAGCGGAAAGCCTTCACCGGTGGCCTCGTGAAAGCTCTTGAGCTTCGCTCGCAGGCGCGCGATCTGCACTCGCACTGTTGAATCGGTCTTGGGATCGAAGTCCGGCGCCCGCCCGAGCGCCTCCACCGCAATCGCGTACTCACTGATCGACTCGCCCCGGTTCTGCCAGAGATACATCAGCAGGTTCCGCATCACTGGCGCCATCCGGAAGGATTCGCTATCGGCGATCTGCGCAATCAGTTCGTCGAGTACTCGCTCTGAAGGCTGCGGATGTGCATTGCCCGCAGGCACGAATTCCCCCTTTCACGACGAATCTACCTCCCCGCCCCAACCTGAGCGGAGCTACGCGCAGGCGCTGGGCAGGGCGGCAGATCACTCGGAGACAGCTCGCCCATAGCATCCGCTCCGTTACGAATTCGATTCCTGAAACCCTACTCTATCGCAAACGACATTCCCATTCGATCCCGACCAAGGCCGAGAGCTCACAGGCTGTTGCCGCCGTAATCCGTTCCGCGCTGCCTGACCGAAGTTGAGTGTCAGACGCCATTGAGAACGCCGCTGTGCGAACACACACGAGTAGGATGCGAGTGGGCCAGAACCCAGACTTCAGCCTCAAGAAGACTTAAAGATAATTAATATTACCTTTGTGCTGGCCTGGGCGAACTCAGTGGTATACTTTCCGCACTGCAGTCAAGATGAATGGTTTCAATCTCGTAGAGGGGGTTCGACAGTAATGAACAATTTACAACGGCTTCTCGCTGTTACGTGGTGCCTGGCAATGTTCCTGGCGCCGCGTGAGTTGCCCGGGCAGGTGCTTAAGGGACAAATCCTCGGCACGGTAATGGATCAGTCAGGGGCAGTCGTGCCGGGCGTAAAGGTCACGATCACTGAGATACGTACCAATTTTAAGCGCGCCATGAATACGAACGAGGCGGGGAACTTTTTCTTCGTCAACCTGGATCCGGGCGATTACTCGGTGGAAGCGGAACTGGAAGGCTTCAACAAGGCTTTCCGCTCCGGCGTGGATCTTCAACCGAACACCACGGCCCGCGTGAACTTCGAATTGATGCCGGGCGCGGTGACCCAGGTAATCGACGTGAGCGCCACTGCGGCGCCGCTGCTTCAGACCGATCGCGCCGACACGGGCGGCAAAATCGAGCCGAAGCAGTTGCAGAGCATGCCGATGCTGTATAACCGCAACTATCAGGGGCTCCTGCTGTTGATACCGGGCGTCGGCCGCCCGTTCCGTCCGCATTCGGAGTTTTACAATTCGCACGACTCGCTTTCGGTTCGCGTGAACGGCCAAGGCCGGCAGTTCAATAACTTTCAGATCGAAGGAATTGAGAACAAGATCGACAACGGGAACCTCACGGCACTTGTGCCTCCGGCCGAGGCGATCCAGACCGTTGACGTCTCCACTTCAAATTTCGATCCCGAGTTCGGCAATGCCGGCGGCGCGGTCACCAACGTCACGCTCCGCAGCGGCAGCAACGACTATCACGGCAGCTTGTTCCACTTCCACCGCAACGAGAACATCCAGGCGCGCAATACCTTTGCCGTTACGAAAGCGCCCACTGTCTATAACCAGTTCGGCGGCACGCTCGGCGGCCGGATCATCCGCGACAAGCTGTTCTTCTTCGGTGACTACCAGGGCAGCCGCGATCATCTGGGCCAAGTCAACCGGGGCACAATTCCCAGCCTTCCGTTCCGCACCGGCGATTTAACCGGTGGCGGCGTCGTAATCTACGATCCATTGACTGGCGATGCGAACGGCCGCGGGCGCACCGCTTTCCCCGGCGCGATCGTACCGCAGAGCCGGATGAATCCGATCTCGCGGCGGATCCTCGGATTTCTTCCCGACCCGAACCTTGGACCGGTACCGGAAGGACAGATCAACTACTCGCAAAACAGCGTGCGGATCAAAACACTGGACCAGACCGATGGCAAAGTGGATTGGGTGATCGGAAACTACGACCGGATCGCGGTCCGCTACAGTCTCCAGAAAGCGGTTGTGAACGATCCGGGTCTGTATGGCCCCGGGGGCATTTACGGCGGGTTTCGGAACGGCGGGTTCGGAGGGCTCGGCCCGGCCCGGACGCAGAGCGCCGGAATCAACTACTCCAAGGTGCTTAGCCCCACATTCGTGTGGGAATCGCGTGTAGGCCTCATTCGCAACCGCAATGACGCGCTGGCGTCCGATCATGGCCTGAAGACCTCTGAGGAGATTGGCATCCGCGGAGTGAATCTCGATGACTGGACCAGCGGACTTACCGACATCCGTGTCAATGGATATTCCGCGCCCATGGTTGGCTTCTCTCCGAGCCTGCCTTGGGCCCGTGCCGTGACGAGTTACGGCATTGTCAACAACTTCTCGAAGACCTTCTCGAAGCACATCGTGAGGTTCGGCATCGATGCTCGTCGAGAGCGGAACGACCTGCTCCAGACCCAAACCTTCAATCCCCGCGGGCGCTTCGAGTACAACCCGGGCCAGACCGGCGATGCCGGCGACACACGGCGAAACTTCGCGAACTCGTTCGCGGCCTTTCTGCTGGACGTGCCGAACGTCAGCGGCCGCGATCTGCCCTTTGTTTTTCCAGCCCGCCGCGAAATGACCTGGAACCTGTACTTTCAGGACAAGTGGCAAGTGAGCTCCAGGCTCACATTGGACATCGGCATGCGGTATGAGCGGGAGCGTGGGAGCCGCCCACGTTTTGCGGGAGGCTTCTCCAACTACAATCCGTTCAACAACACCCTGGAACTGGCCGGAATGGGATCGATCCCGATCAACATCTCCGACACAAACAACAACCTCGGGCCCAGGCTTGGTATAGCTTACCGCATCAATGAAAGATCGGTGGTCCGCACCGGATATGGGATCAGCTTCTTCCCTCGCCGTATGGCCCGGACGAACTTCCCGATTCTTCAGAACAATGGATTTCCCGCTCTGAACGCGTTTGTGTCCTCACCGGTCACCATGACGACAGGCTTCCCGGCGTTTGTGCCGTTCACCTTACCGTCGGACGGCATCATTCAGAACGCGCCATTGAACATCAACTACGGCGTGACGCAGCGCGACCTGGCGAGCCCGTACGTGCAGAGCTGGAATTTCGCCATTCAGCGCGCGCTGCCTTGGAAACTGGCGCTGGACGTGGCATACGTCGGTAACCGGGGCGTGAACAACCAGACGGGCTACAACATGAATGCATCGATGGTGCCCGGAACCGGCAACAACGGACGCCCCCTGTTCCAGCAGTTCCGGCGGGCGAACAACACCGACATCAATATCGGGACCAATACCTGGTACAACGGTCTCCAAGTCAAACTGGACCGCCGCGTGGGCGAAGGTCTGTTCCTCACCACGGCGTACACCTTCAGCAAGGGGATCAACTTCACAGAAGACATCGGGAGCATAGCCATCCCGATAAACGTTGCTCTGAATAAAGCACAAATGAACGATAACCGGAACCAGGTCTTCACCCAGAGCTATATGTGGGCTCTTCCTTTCGGCAAGGGCAAGAAGCTGGCAGGAAGTGGACCGCTCAGCATGGTAGCCGGCGGGTGGCATCTACAGGGGATCACGAGCATCATGTCCGGAAGCTGGTTCACTCCGTCTGTTTCAGGCGTGGTGAACGCGCCGGGCAATGCGGACCGGCCGAATTTTGTCGCTCCGGTGCGATATCTGAACGGCCGCGGACCCGGGCAAAAATACTTCGACCCGAGTTCGTTCGCGATGCCTGCACAGAAACCCTGGGCAACGCTGGCCGGAATATCATCCGGGGGCCGGGCATGGTCAACTTCGACGTGGCGCTGCACCGCGACTTCCGGCTGAGTGAAGGCAAGACTCTGACCTTGAGGGCCGAGAGCTTTAACTTCACGAACACGCCGCTGTACAACAACCCGAACAGCAACGTGCAATCTCCGCAGTTCGGCGAAATCAACGGAGCGGAGGAGACACAGCGCCAGTTCCAGATCGGCCTGACGCTGCGGTTCTAACCCTCACCGTGCTGACGGCAGCCGGTCGCGAAACTTGGGAACGATAACTTCCTGGGTGAAGCGATCGTGCTGCCGCAGCGCAGCCATCGCCTCTTTGATATTCATCCGCCGGACGATCGCACGAATCTGTTCTTCCCCCTCTGTTCCCCAAGCTGTCCGCTCCTGTGCCGAGGCGGGCAGTGCGCCGCGTCCGCCATGCGACATCACGTCGGGAACCCAGGAGCCCAGGCTCAGACTGCCTGCAAACCCAAGCCGGCTGAGCGTGGCCAGTCCTTCGTTAGTGAGAATTGGACCGGCCGGATGCGATTCGGCGTGACCGTAATCGCCCTGGATCGGCAAATCCTCGAGGCGCCCTGTCAGGGAGTGCGCTCCGTACAGCGCCCGGGAGCGCTCCGCATCCGTGAGCTTGAGGCGAGGCAGATAAGTGTCCATGTTGATGTAGAGAACCGGCACGTGAGTCTCTTCGAAGAACTCCCGCACGAGAGTCCCTACCGTCAGCGGCGCGGGTCCGTGACTGGCGCTGAGGTATACCTGTCTCCGAAAGCCTTGCCGAAGGAGCGAATATGCCAGTTCCTTGAGAAACGCAGTGCCCGCCTGGGGGCTCATGTAAATCGTCGACGGGGCGACCGTCGTTGTGCCCGGATAGGACCACACCAGCCCCGGCACGTAAAGTCCCCCGGTTTCTTCCGCCATCGCCATGGCGTAGGCAAGCGGCCAGACATAGTCCCTGCCGCTCGGCTGGATGCCGTTGGTTTCCACGGCGCCTACCGGGATGAAAATGATGTCTGTCTCCTGCAGCACCTTGGCCACCTGCACCTGGCTCAGCCGGGTCAGATCGCGGGTGTGAAGCGGCCGGACCTGTGTCCAGGCAGGCAAGGAAAGCAGTAAAGAAAGGGTGATGAATCGAATCAACATATTCGTCTCCAAAGCTTGTGCTCAATCGATACGTCTGATAGAGTACCGCAAGCAGTAGCCCGGCGAGAGAGGATTTTGGGGGCCGGCGTGAAGCGCGGGTAGGATTTCTCGTTGACCGACCAACTGGGCTACGCAGCTGTTTCGGAGTATCGCTCGGGCCACAGCGATGTCCACGCGACCATACAGCAAGTGGCTGGATGTCGACTAGCGGAAGTATACTTTCTCTACGAGGGCCGGGATGAGTCGCTGGTGGGCTTACACCTGTACGCGTAATCAACAAGATTCTCGTATCGTCTAAGGAGAGCGCCTTGGAGCATTCTATTCACAGAAAACTGACGAGACGCGGTCTGGTGGCCGGCGTCATCGGGGCCGCAGTGCCGTTCCAGGCGCTGGCCGGAACCGGCGCCGGCAAAGTGAAGCGATTGTCGGGTACGCGGATTAAGATCGGGTTGAACGCATACTCGTTCAACAAGCCGTTGATGGCGGGAACGATGACGATCTATGACGTCATCGACTACTGCGCTCGGAATCACATTGACGGCGTGGATCTCACCGGCTACTATTTCCCCGGGTATCCGTCCGTTCCGAAGGACGAGTACATCTATGCCGTCAAGCGCAGGGCGTTTCTCAACGGTGTCACGATCACGGGTACCGGAGTCCGCAACGATTTCGCCCTGCCGGATGCTTCCACCCGCCGCTCGCATGTCCAACTGGTGAAGGACTGGATCGATGTTGCGGCCAAGCTTGGGAGCGATATGGTACGAATTTTCGCGGGTAAAGAAGTTCCCAAGGATTTTGGATTCGCGGGTGCGCTGGAATGGATGATTCCGGCGTTCCGGGAATGTGCGGAATACGGTGAAAGGCGCGGCGTCATCGTCGGTCTTCAACATCACGACGACTTCCTGAAGACAGCCGCTGAGACCATTCGGGTTGTGGAGGCGGTCGATTCGGACTGGTTCAGTGTAATTTTGGACGTCGGCAGCCTTCGGCAGAGTGATCCGTACGCCGAGATCGAAAAGCTCCTGCCCTATGCATCGAACTGGCAAATCAAAGAGCACGTCTGGTATGGCACTCAGAAGATCGACATCGATCTGCCCCGGCTGCGCCGAATCATTGACCGCGTTGGTTACCGTGGTTTTGCCCCGATAGAAGCGCTCGGGCCGGGTGATCCCGAAGAGGTGGTCACAGCGTTCTTGCAAAAGGTGCGGGCGGCGTTTTCCTGAACGAGCCCGTTTTTTGTATCCAGGGAGGCCGTGGGGAAATCGATCGCAACAGCCGGCATATGGAATTACAAGCCGATTGACCAGCTCGGATCAGCGCGTCAGAGAAGCGAACGCGAGAGCAATCACCGCCAGCGTGCCAATCATGAGGACTTTTTCAGAAAACGTGAGTCGTTTCCAGATTCCGACAACTGACCCCATCCGAAGTACTTCAGCCGTGCTTGCGGTAGCCGGGTCCGGCTTTATGCGCCCAGATGGGGTCGCGGGCTCTTTTGCCTCCGAAGCGGTCAGCGACACTATCAAGCGGAAAGTAATCTCATAACCCGGTATTGCAATCGTGTCTGATTCGTTTATTGGATAGCGCTGTTTTCTCTCCAGCCTCGCGCCATTCACCCAGCAGCCGTTGCTGCTCAAATCTGTGATGTAGGCTTGATGTCCCTCGGCCTCAAAGATAATGTGCTCCCGCGAGAGTGAGCTCCCCTCCAGCGGCACTGCGCTCTCCGGACCGCGCCCCAGCACCAGTTGGTTGCTGAACGGCAGGTGATGGGTCCTGACCTCATTGGTGTTCTGGTTGCGAACGGCGAGTTGAATCGCGGCGCCGCCGGTCACGCTCTCGGCCGGCGGTTTGGCCGTGCTCTTCGTACCTTGAGCCGGAGTGGCCTGCGAAGCGGGAATGGGCGGATCCGAGCCTGGTGGTTTGATTCGCACGGTCAATGGCCCGCTGTTTTGAATTGCACCGCGCTCGACTATGCCCACAGCCGCGGTGTCTATCACCGCGACGTCAAGCCGGCCAACGTGTTCCTCTCCAGCGACGGCGCCGTCAAGTTAGGAGACTTCGGCATCGCCCGCATGGAGAGCGCCAGTCGGCTGATGCGTACCGGAAGCGTTCTCGGAACGCCGCGATACATGTCGCCGGAGCAGTTGCATGGCCAGCCCGTCAGTGGCCGCTCCGACCAGTTCTCCTTCGCCGTCATGGCCTACGAGCTGTTGGTTGGACGCCTTCCCTTCGATGGCCCGAGCCTGATCACGCAGCTCTTGCTCGAAGATCTTCCGCCGGTCAGCGGCATCTCTCCGACAGCTGATCCGAAGCTGACGGAAGTGCTGAAGCGCGGCCTCGCCAAAAAGCCGGAAGATCGGTTCACCACGTGCTCGGAACTGTTTGATCACATCGAAGCGGCGTTCCAGGCACAAAGCGCACCGGCTGCCGCGGCGGTTCTTCCGTCTCCATCCCGATCCCGCCGGTGGGCTGCAGGCGTTGGCGCGGTTCTGGTGGCGTCGGCCGCTCTGCTGTTTGGCTTGCGCTCCTTCACGGAGCCGCCTGTGCCGCCGGAGCCGGTGGAAGCGGCGGCGCCCGCTATCGAGGACGAACCCGAGCCGGATACCGATCCGGCGCTGGCGCCGCGTGCGACCCCCTAGCCCGAAGTTCCACCCACTGAATTGGCCCAACCGCCTTCGGCTCAATCGGATGGATTGTTTTCTATCTTCCATGTGTAGCCACGAAATAGCGACACTTTTCTCTTGCCATGGTCGTCCTGTCGCCTTATAATTGGCCATGGCCTCCAGACAGGGCCCCGTTCACGTGGCCACCACCTCTCGCACCTACAAAGGCAAGCTCTACCAGACTCACCTG
>JBKBWD010000209.1:0-1897 GCA_046289265.1 Bryobacteraceae bacterium
GGTAGGGACGAAGTGTAGGCGAGTGTCTCCCGTCGCCGCGTCTTCGCGCGCGGCTTCCTTGGCAGCGCGGCTCCTCAGCCGCAGCAGGCCGCGGGCGAGGAGGTCGCAGACCTCGCGCAGATGCGGCGGGAGGTGCTGCAGGGCGGCGGCGTGACGCGGGAGGCTCGGGATCATCGGTTCGCGCCCAAGATCGCCCTGCCCGGCCAATTTGGACAGCCAAAACAATCGCTTAGAGAACCAGAGCGAAGAAGAAGGCAACCGTGCGCGGGTCCCTGGCCTCCACCACCCGAGCCTCCCCCGGTCCGGCCGCCCGAGTCGCGGCCATCACCTCCTGGTGGGGTCCGAATCCCGGCTTGACCCCGGAGCCGCCAGTCAAGATACGTCAATCCGCGAAGCACCGTAGGATGGGAAGCCGCGGGATGGGGGCGTGATGACGTCGCGGGCGACGACGCTGGGCAAGGCCATCGTGGCGGCCCGCAAGGAGAAGGGCATCAGCCAGAAGGACCTGGCGGCGTCCGTGCTGAAGGACGACGGCTCCGGGCCGATCTCGCCCCAGTACCTGAACGACATCGAGCACGACCGGCGCAGCCCGAGCTCGGACCACTTGATCCGCCAGTTCGCGAAGGCCCTGGGCGTCGACGAGAACTACCTCTTCGTGCTGGCCGGCAAGATCCCCGACGAGGTGCGGCTGAAGGCCCGCGATCCTGACAAGGTCGCCGCGGCGTTCCGGAACTTCCGGAAGAGCGTGTCGAACTGAGGGGGGTGGCGCATGGTGGCTTGGGTGCCCGACAGATCCGGCCGATTCGGCCGGCGCCCCCACTTCAGCCGGGAGGAGCTCGACCGGGAGTCCGAGGCGATCGTCGGCACCTTCCTCCGCGGCCGGTACGGCGAGGCGCGGTACCCGATCTCAACCGATGACCTCACGGTGCTGGTGGAGCGGTACACCTCCAGCCTCGACCTCTACGCCGACCTGTCCGCCCACGGCGAGGACGTCGAGGGCATGACCGAGTTCTTCCCGGACGAGCTGCCGGCGGTGGCGGTGTCCGAGCGCCTGTCCTCGGACCCGAGGCGCGAGAACCGGCTGCGGACGACGCTGGCGCACGAGCTCGGCCACGCCCAGTTCCATCGCGCCCTCTGGGCCGAGCGGTTCTCCCGCGGTGGCCTGTTCGACCGCGCCGACCCGGAGGCGAAGGCGATCTGCAAGCGGGACTCCATCCTGGAGGCCCGCGAGGTGGACTGGATGGAGTGGCAGGCGGGCTACGTCAGTGGCGCCATCCTGATGCCGCGCTCCGTCCTCGGCCGCCTGGTGGCGGAGCTCTGCGTCCCCCGCGGCATCCACGCCGCCGTGCACGTCGAGTCGCCGCTCGCGGCGGAGATGGTCGGGCGGGTGGTCGAGGCCTTCCGGGTCTCCCCAGACGCGGCGCGGGTCCGCCTCCTCAAGCTGGACTTCCTGACCACGGAGCGCCGGGCGCCGACGCTGTTCGGCTGAGCGCCGGCACCACTACGCCACTCCGCGTAGAATTTCGGTTGATTTCGCTGCCGTCCCTTTGATACGGCGATGAGCGGATCGCCGGATGATCCGGTGCGATTCGCCCATTGGAGTCCGAGCATGCTCACCTTGGCGAGCTTCATCCGCAGCACCCCGCCGACGTCGCTGCGCAGCTACTTCAGCACCCTCACCGCCCCTCTGCCGGCGGAAATCCCCTGGGACGGCCCGGCCGGCGCGATCGCGGCGCCGCTCCTCCGCGCGGTGGACGCCATGGACGAGGCCGATCGGCTGCGGGTGATGAACGACGCCGAGCGGGTGGGCGCCATGGCCGACGAGCCGGGCCAGGCGGCGATCTATTCGGTGTGCCCCCACCACGAGCTGCTCGATGGGATGGAGAACGGTCATGCG
>JBKBWD010000210.1:0-1492 GCA_046289265.1 Bryobacteraceae bacterium
CGGATCAGCAGCGGCGGCGAGATCCTCAGATGCTGTCCCAGCCGTTTGGTGCGGAAACTAATTTGGACAAGAGTGACCCGCGACAAGCAGATCCTGGCGCGCAAGCGTGGCAAGTGGACCGGCGGCCATGTGCCGCTCGGTTACGACCTCGTGGACGGCAGCCTGGCGATCAACGAGGAAGAGGCCGCCCGTGTGCGCCAGATCTTCGAGTGGTACCTCGAAGGCCATGCCGTGCACGGCATCGTGGCGAAATGCGAGGGTCTCGGTTGGCGCAACAAGGAGTGGGCCACCAAGGAAGGCAAAACGTTCGGTGGCCATCCTCTGCGGAAGTGCCACATCTACACGATACTGGCGAACCCGCTCTACGCCGCGCGGATCCGCGCCGCTGACGAGATCGTGGCCGCGACGCACCCACGAATCATCGACGACAAAACGTTTGACCTCGTTCAGCAGAAGCTGAAGGAGAACACGAGGAATCCCGGCGGCGGGCGCGGGCCGAGGGTCGAGGCCCTGCTGCGGGGCCTGCTCTATTGCGCGGCCTGCGGCTCGCCGATGTCGCCGAGCTACTCGTCTCGCCAGCACCGGCGGTACCGATACTACGTCTGCCTCCGCGCCATGCAGCGGAACGGGGACGGGTGCACGACGCGCGCCGTATCCGCGCCGGTGGTCGAGGAGGCGGTCATGGAGAGCGTCCGGCGGTTCGCCACGCAGCCCGAGGTCGTGGAAGCGATCGCCCGGGCGGCGCGCCAGCGGCTGACCGAAGAACTGGGCCGGCATCGCGAGGAGTTGAAAGCAGCCAACGTCCGCGTCCGCAACGCCAAGTCGCAACTCGCGCGCGCGAAGAGCCTCGACGCCGCCCGCGATGCCGCGCTCCGCGAGGTTGTCTCATCGGGAGAGGCCAAAGTGGAGCAACTGCGCAGCTTGGTGCAGCGCGGCGAGCGGCTGAGGTTCGATGACCAGATGATGCGCCAGCGCATGGCCACATTCGACGACGTCTGGAAGACCATGACGGTCCAGCAGCAGGCGGCGCTATTGCGCCAGTTGATCGAACGGGTCGGCTACGACGCCCGCGGCGACAGGGTGAAGGTCACCTACAACTCGAACGGCATCCGGGAGTTCTGCAAGGGAGCGACAAAGTGAAGGACCGCTGCGAAGACGAGATCTCGCTCAAGTGGCCGGCGCGCCAGGCAGCGGGCAGGCCGAAGAAGACTGCGGCTCCGGCGCCGCCGCGCATTCCTCGGATCACCCGCCTGATGGCGCTGGCGATCAAGTTCCAGGACATGATCGACCGCGGCGAAGTGAAGGACTACGCCGACCTGGCGCGGCTGGGCTTCGTGACACGGGCCCGAGTGACTCAGATTATGAACCTATGCTTGCTCGCCCCGGACATCCAGCAAGCGATTCTTGACGCTAAAATGCTAGCCAAACATATTTGAAATTTCCGAAGCGAGCCGTAGGAGGCGCTTGGTAGGATAGCCGAGTATCGTGCTGA
>JBKBWD010000211.1:0-1428 GCA_046289265.1 Bryobacteraceae bacterium
CAGCCCGTGGTAAAAGTCGCGATCTTCGACTGAAACAAGTTACCTAGGAAATGTTTTGGTCGTCATAACGAGCATGGCGATGGGCAGGCGCAAACCGAAGCAGGAGCCGCTATTTGTAAGCACCAGCGACATAGCGAAACCGGCGAGTCACCCGTTCTACAGCAAGGTGAACGAGGTGCTGGACCGGCACAAGGTGGACCGCCGGCTGGAACATCTGTGCCGGCGTTTCTACAAACCTGTTTTGGGCCGACCCAGCATGGCGCCGGGTGTCTACTTCCGTTTGCTGCTGATCGGATTCTTCGAGGGGATCGATTCGGAACGCGGGATCGCCTGGCGGGTGGCGGACTCGCTTTCGCTGCGGGACTTTATCGGGGCGAACGTGACCGAGCAGACGCCGGACCATTCGACGATTTCGCGCACCCGGCGACTCTATCCGGTGGAAACGCACAAGGCGGTGTTCCGGTGGTTCGTCAAAGTGTTGGCCCAAGAAGGACTGATCGAGGGGCAGACGGTCGCCATCGACGCGACCACGCTGGAAGCCAACGCGGCGATGCGGTCAATCCGGCGACGAGACGACGGGCGCCGCTATGAACAGTATCTGAAGGATCTGGCCAAGGCGGAAGGCATCGAGGAGCCGACGCGCGAGCAGTTAGCGCGCATGGACCGGAAGCGCAAGAAGAAGATGTCGAATCGGGAGTGGATGAGTCCCACCGACACCGACGCGCGGATTGCGAAGATGAAGGACGGCCGCACGCATTTGGCGCACAAGGCCGAACACGCGGTGGACCTGTCGAGCGGCGCAGTCGTAGCCGTGACACTGCAGGCCGCGGATCTGGGCGACACGACCACGATTCACCAGACGCTGGAGGAGGCGCAGGCCAACGCAGCGATGGTGAACGAACGCGGCATCGAAGAGGCGGTGGCGGACAAGGGCTATCACAGCGGTCGGGTTCTGGTGGATCTGAACGCAGACGGCATTCGCAGTTACATTCCGGAACCGGAACGGGGCCGGCGCCAGTGGTCGGGCAAGGAAAAGGAGCAGGCCTGCGTGTATGGCAACCGGCGGCGCATGGGCGGACGCCGGGGCAAGGATTTACAGAAGCTGCGGTCGGAATTGGCGGAGAGAAGTTTCGCGCATATGTACGAAACCGGCGGCATGAGGAGAACGCACCTGCGCCAGCACAACAACATCCTCAAGCGGCTGCTGCTGCACGCGGTGGGCTTCAACCTGGCCTTGCTGGTCCGGGAACGCTACGGAATCGGGAAACCGAGGACCCTGCAGGGGACTTCGAACGCAACTTTGGACGTAATTTTGCTTCTGCAGACCGCATTGGCCGCATTCTGGATCGCCTGGGCCGAATCAGACGACTGGAATGGCTTCGACTTCACTCCCAGCGCCCCTTCGGCGATGGCACGCTAAGAGATCTA
>JBKBWD010000212.1:0-1083 GCA_046289265.1 Bryobacteraceae bacterium
CCCGACGATGAAGGTGCCTCTGGGGATGGCGCTACGGCAGCGATGCTGCGACTGACGTTGCCCCCTGCGCCTAATCCAGTTTGAGGTAGACTCTGGCCCAACCGAGAGGACCAGAGATGAAGCGCAGCAGGTTCACCGAAGACCAGATCATCGGCATTCTGAAGGAGCATGAGGCCGGGGTTTCCGTCGCCGATCTTTGCCGTAAGCACGGCGTCAGCGATGCGACCGTCTACAAGTGGAAGGCCAAGTATGGCGGGATGGATGTATCCGAGGCTCGGCGGCCGCGGGAACTCGAGAGCGAGAACGCGAAGCTCAAGCGGCTGCTGGCGGACACGATGCTGGACAACGTCGCGCTAAAGGATCTTCTGGCAAAAAAGTTCTGACGCCCGCCGCCATGCGGGAAGCTGTGGCTCATCTCCAGGCATGCCACGGGATGAGCGAGCGGCGGGCGTGCCGTGTCATCGATGCCGATCGCAAGAGCATGCGCTACCGTTCCACACGGGACGATGATGCCGATCTGCGCGAAGGCCACGCCTGCGCCGAGCCGGACCGTCTGCCGCCGGTTCAGCGAGCTGTCCTGCATGACCGCGCCAGCCTGCCAGCTCTTCGAGGCGGTGTCCCACTGCACGGTGGTGCCGGAGGCGAGCACGTCCTGCGGCTGGTTCTCCCGCACGGTGCCCGCGCCGTCAAAGCAGCGCACGCAGAGCCGCCCGCCATCAGCGCCACCGACCAGCCAATGCGCCAGCGCGAACTCCTTCGCGTGCGTGGTCTGCACCACGAAGGCCACCCCGCGGTTCGCGTTCAGCAGCAGCCCCCGCCCGGTCGCGGCGATGCCGTCCAACCCGTTCCAGGACAGCGCCGCCATCGTGGTCTCGGTCGTCGTGGAGGTGGCGATGATGCTGGCCCCCTCCACGCCGATCTCGGTGTTGCTGTGGCGGAAGGCGGCGGCGCGCAGGTTCGGGATGTTCGCCAGCAGCCGGGTCAGCCGCGAGGCCGGCGCGCGGTGGCGGTTGTAGACCGCATTGCCCGACCGGGTCGCCGTGGCAGTGTAGTCGATGCCGATGGCGTAGGTCTGCGCCCAGG
>JBKBWD010000213.1:0-1026 GCA_046289265.1 Bryobacteraceae bacterium
GACCGAGGCATAAATCGTCATCGGCGTGGCTTCCATCAGCGCGTTCAGCCCGTCGAAGAACCGCGTGCGCAGCGCCCGGTCGGTGCGGAGCAGCCCGAAGGGCCCGAGGCTCTTGCGGATCTCGTGTTCGTGCAGGACGACCGAGTCATGCCCCCAGATACCGAACTTGAACCGCTGCACGGCGGGGACCACTGTGCCCACATAGTCCGCCTTGCGGAGAGCACAGAAGGTCAGCGCAAAGACCGGATACTGCGGGTCGATGCTGACCATCCCGTGATCGCCGCTTTCGTCTGCAAAGACGATGAAATCCGAGAAGTCAGCCATCCGCCGCCTCCGGCACGACCCTCCATTCCCCCGTCAGCAGCTTCTGCATGAGGCCGCGTTTCTGGCGAGTGAGGGCGGCGATTTCGGCGTCGATGAGCGCGATCTCGTCACGACCCGCGTTCAGGACGCGGGAGATCGCTTGCTGCCGGTCTATGGTCGGGACCGGGACGAGAATCGAGCCGAGGTCGCCGAAACTGACGGTTTCGCGGACACTTCCTTGCGCCGCCAGGGCGATGCGCTGACGCGCCTCGGCTGAGCGAAGCCAGTGACCGAAGAAATCGGAATCCAGCCCGTCGCGCACTTGGAACACAACGTACATTGGACTGAGCGCGCCATCCTCCCATGCATCGAGGCGCGCGATGGAGCCGACGTTGATGCGGGACGGGTTGTAGGCGTAATGGCCGCGCTGCACGATCTTGTAATTGGACAGGTCTGCGGAGGCCACGCGGTGGGCGAACTGATCTTCGGCGAGGGCGAAACCGGCGGAGTTGGTGACGCTGAGCACCCGCTTGACCTGTTGGCCGCGGTTGCGCGTGGACACCTCCCGCAAGAAGTCGCGCAGGTGGCGACGTTCGGCCTGTTCGTCGTAGATCAGCTTGGCGCAAAGGCCCTCGAGCCGCCGCGCCTTCGCCGCGCGGAGGGCGGTGAGCTTCTCGAGCGCCTCGTCCCAGGTCCGCAGGATCTCGGCGATCTTGCGCTGTT
>JBKBWD010000214.1:0-1006 GCA_046289265.1 Bryobacteraceae bacterium
TGCTGGTCCGGACCGAGGAGGATCTGGTCGAGGGCTTTGACGAGCTGTGCGACATGCTGTGCTGCCGCGGGGCCAGCGAAGCCCGCCTGATCGGGCTTCAGGCCAAGTTCGACGGCCCGGACCGGATCATAGGCGTGTATGAATCGCACTATCTCTGTGACGGCATACCGGCAGCCGGTGAGTTGTTCCAGATGCGACTGGTGCAAACGTGAAATGGGCAGAATCGGTTTCATTAAAATACCCTGAATAGGAATTTGCTACAATGCGTGTATCAATAAATCCAATTCAGGGACATGCCGATTACTGTTGTGCGAACGTATCCGCTGCCGCATCGCGCGTTGCGCGATACGTTGCACGACAGCCAAGCGGCGGCCTACGCGCTCACGCGGCACGCCAAGGATTTGCGCAACAGCACGCTCTTTGTGATTCGGCAAATCCTCTCGGCCTACGACAACGGGCGATTAAAGCCCGATTTGACAGCGCAGCAGCTTGAGATGCTGGCGCACGTGAACGCCTGCGTCGAGCGCATCAACGCAGCCCGACTTGCCAAGAAAGGCCCGCAGGCCAAGCTGCTCAAGCCGTTCGGTTCGTCGGCGCAACCCTTCTCGATTCTGGACGCCACGCTGCTGGACAACGCCGTTCGCGGCCTGCGTGACGAGCATTCGGTCAACGCCTACCAGTGCCTGCCAGCCACGGCAGCCCAGCAGGTCGTGCGCGATGTGGCCGACAGTTTCAAAGCCTGGGCGGCGGCGCTTAAGGCCTATGCGAAGAACCCCGCCGGTTTCACCGGACGCCCAGCGATGCCGGGCTACCTCGCCAGGCACGAGCGCTCGGTGGTGAGCCTGCCCTGGGCCAGCCTCTCATCGGGCAAGCTGCCCGGTCTGACCCAGCGCTCGTTGTTCCTGGACTTTGAGCGTGCGCAATCCGTGTTAGAAGAAGTCAAGGCAGCCTTGGCTTCGCTGAACCTGCACGAGGCGGTGCGAGCCCTTCAGGCCCGGCACAGGCT
>JBKBWD010000215.1:0-996 GCA_046289265.1 Bryobacteraceae bacterium
AGGCAACCGCCCCCTTGACCACACCGATCGCCAGCGCCGCGCCGGAACCTTCGCCCAGCCGCAAACCCAGCGCCAGCAACGGCTCCTTTCCCAGCTTTTCCAGCAGGCGGGCATGGGCGCCCTCGGCACTCTGATGGCCGGCGATGCAGTGGTCGAGCGCCCCAGGCGCGGCCCGGTCCAGAACCGCCGCGGCCGCGCAGGCGATGAATCCGTCCAGGATCACCGGCACCCGCGCCATGCGCGCACCAAGGATAGCCCCGGCCATCGCCGCGATTTCGCGCCCGCCCAGAGCTCGCAGCACCTGAAGCGGATCGCCCAGAAGCGCGCGGTTCCGCTCCACCCCTGCTGCAATGACAGCCTCCTTCCGGCGCAGGCCCGCATCATCGACCCCGGTGCCGCGACCAGCCCAACCAGTGCCGCCGTAGAGAGCGGTGGCGATTGCGGCGGCAGAGGTGGTGTTGCCGATGCCCATCTCGCCACCGACGAAAAGATCGGCCTGCGGATCGACCGCCTCGAACCCCTTGCGCAGGGCCGCGACGACCTCGGCCTCGGTCATCGCCGGGCCTTCGGTGAAATCGGCGGTCGGGCGGTCCAGGTCGAGCGCATGGACGTCCAGTCTTGCCCCGAAAGCATTGGCCAGCTGGTTGATTGCCGCACCACCGTGGGTGAAGTTGGCCACCATCTGCACGGTGACTTCGGCCGGAAAGGCGGAAACACCCTTGGCGGCAACACCATGATTTCCGGCAAATATCGCGATCTGCGGCCGGTCAGCACGGGGTTTTTCAGTTCCCTGCCAGCCTGCCATCCACACCGCCAGCTTCTCCAGTCGGCCCAGCGCCCCCGGCGGCTTGGTCAGCTGTCCGTTCCGCGCCTCGGCCGCTGCGATGGCCGCCGGATCGGGCATCGGCAGATCGGACAGAAGGGCACGCAGGTCGGCAAGGGTCTGGAAGGTCATGGTCGTCTCGGCAGTTGATCCCGGATGCGGATGGGGCTACC
>JBKBWD010000216.1:0-831 GCA_046289265.1 Bryobacteraceae bacterium
GGCCGACTACGCCCTGGGGCGGCTGGATGGCGCCGTGCTCACGCTGCCCAATCCCGACCTGTTCGTGTTCATGTACGTCCGCAAGGAGGCCGTGCTCTCCAGCCAGATCGAGGGCACGCAAAGCTCCCTGCAGAACCTGCTGGCCGCCGAGGCGCAACTGTTCGACCCGGATACCCCCAGGGACGTGAACGAGGTGGCCAACTACGTGCGCGCCATGAACCACGGACTGGCGCGGCTGGCCGAGCTGCCCGTCTCGGTGCGCCTGATCCGGGAGATCCACGCCGAGCTCATGCAGGGCGTGCGCGGCGGCCGGCTGACGCCCGGCGAGCTGCGCACCAGCCAGAACTGGATCGGCCCCGGCGGCTGCACGCTGGCGACCGCCACCTTCGTGCCGCCCCCACCCCACGAGGTGCCCGGCGCCCTGTCGGACCTGGAAAGGTTCCTGCACGACGGCGCCGGGCTGCCCCCGCTGGTCCAGGTGGGGCTGGCGCATGCCCAGTTCGAAACCATCCACCCCTTCCTCGATGGCAACGGCCGCGTGGGGCGCCTGCTCATCACCTTCCTGCTCACGGAAAAGCGCCTGCTGGGCAAACCGGTGCTCTACCTCTCGCACTACTTCAAGCAGCATCGCAGCGACTACTACGAACGGCTGCAGGCCGTGCGCGACGCGGGCGACTGGGAGGGCTGGCTGGCGTTCTTCCTCGACGGCGTCGTCACCGTCAGCCGCGAGGCCACCCAGACGGCCGCCGCCATCCTGCGCATGCGCGAGGACTACCGCACCCGCATCACCGAAGGCCTGGGCCGCGCGGCCGCCAACGGCCAGCGCGTGAT
>JBKBWD010000217.1:0-814 GCA_046289265.1 Bryobacteraceae bacterium
ACGCTCGAGGACATCACGCAGACGCGCATCCTCGGCCACCGGGCGGCGAACTGGGACGTGTCGCCGCATACCATCCCGCTCGTGGCCGAGGCCCACTGGTCATTGCCCGCCTTCTGGCGAGGGTCTTTTCTGTCGCGCACCAGCACCAGGCGTCGCTGTTCGTCCAGGTCGCCCCATCGGATGCGCACGATCTCGCCCCTGCGCATGGCCGTGCCAACGGCAAAGCGCACCATGTCGGCGTACATGGCACCGCGCTCGCGCCGCTCCATCCACTCAAGAATCCGTTCCAGTTCATCCTCGGTCGGGCGTCGCTCGCGCCTGCCGCCGCCACCGATCAGCTTCAGGTGCGCCAGCAGCGGCCGCGCCTGCTGCACAACGTCGGGCAGGCTCATCCTGCGGTGGGCCGCCACCAGCCGCATCATGGTGCCCAGCTTGCCAATTTCCATGTTGACCGTGTAGGGGCCGGCCCCGGCATCGGCGCGACGGTGCGCGTAGGCCAGCAGGTCGTCTGGCTTGAGGTGCGCCACCGCCACGTCGCCCAGCATCTCCGACAGGCGCAGCAGGTTGTAGTGCTCGGTGGTCACGTCCAGCACCGGGCGCGAGGCCGCGCGCAGCTTGCGGTAGTCCTCGATCATCTCGGCCACGGTGTAGCCGCGCCCTGCTACCGCGGTAGCACTCGGTAGCACCCCGGCGTCGATCTCCGCCTCCACGGACCGCGCCCACTTCTCGGCAGCGGCCTTGGTCGGAAAGGTCTTGGTGTAGACTGGATACGCTCACACCCGACGCGCCCAATGCCGCGCAACTGGTCGTGACC
>JBKBWD010000218.1:0-812 GCA_046289265.1 Bryobacteraceae bacterium
CTGTCCATCAGCATGACCATCAGCACGATCAGGACCATGTAGTAGGCCACTTCTTCCCAGTCCTTCTGGGTTATGATCGCCTGCGTCAGAAGAAGGCCGATGCCGCCACCGACGATGGCGCCGATGACGGTCGCGCTGCGGGTGTTGGATTCGAGATAGTAGAGCACCTGCGCCAAGAGAACCGGCATGACCTGCGGGATGACCCCGAAGCGGGCGCGCTGGACGGCGTTGGCGCCAGTGGAGCGGACGCCTTCAATCTGCTTTTCGTCTATGTTCTCAAGAGCTTCCGAGAAGGTCTTGCCGAAGGTGCCCGCATCGGTGATCGCGATGGCGATGGCGCCGGTCATCGGCCCCGGCCCGAAGGCGCGGGACAGGATGATGGTCCAGATCAGGCCATCGACGCCGCGGATGAAGTCGAAGACCCGGCGGGCGGCAAAGCGCAGAGGGCCGAGCGGGTTGAAATTGCGCGCGGCGAGGAACGACAGCGGCAGGGCGATGAGCGCGGCGGTCATCGTGCCGAGGAAGGCCATCAGGATCGTCTCGAAGATCGCCCAGGCCACGTCGCCATGCCGCCACATCTTGTTCGTCCAGAACTCTGACAGCATGTAGCCGAGGTTCGAGCGGCTGGGGTCGATCCGGTCGCCCGACAGGGCCAGGCGCGCAAGCTCGGCGAAGGACTTGCCGTGAAAGGGGCTGTCGAGGGTGAAGAACCACAGCTCCCAGCCGGGCTCGTACTTGAAGGTCTCGACCTTGGCGCGACTGTAGTTGAAGCGGCCCGCATCGGTGGTCACGGCGACCTTGTTGTCCGAGAT
>JBKBWD010000021.1:0-76327 GCA_046289265.1 Bryobacteraceae bacterium
GCATAAAGCAAGGGACACAACGTTATTACTTGCAAATCATGCATGTCTACATAATGCAACCTAAAAACCGGGCTAAAGCACGGCCGGTCAATGGGTTACCTCAAAACGCTAGAGGTGAACATCCGCCCCAACAAAGAGCGCGCCAGTTCCGGGCGGCGTTCGATGGCCTTTCGCCAATGACCGGCGGCATCCGAGGCACACCCGAGCGCCGACATTGCGGAGCCGAGATTGAATTCGGCCTCGGCGCAATCCGGCTCCTGTTCCAGTACGATGCGATAAAGGCGGACAGCCTCCTCCCAGTTGCGGCATTCCTGCTGAAGCTGGGCCAACCGGAAGGCGCTCCGCCAGTCGGCTTCGGGCAGGTTTTGGCCCAGCGCGGCAGCCTTTTCCAGATCACCTTCGTCGAGCGCCGCTGCAAACTCTTCGGCCTGTGCTCCCGGCAGGTTGGGATCGATCCGGAGCGCGGCAACGAGCGCTTCGCGCGCGGCCTCAGGCTGACCGCTGAGCCTTCGACAGGCCGCCAGGTTCAGCCACAAAGGGGCGTGGTCCGGATTCAATTTCACGGCCCTCTCGAACGCCTCCGCCGCCTCGGCATACTGGGCGAGGGCGTAACAGGCGCGGCCCATACCGGCCCATGCATGTTCGCGATCGGGCGCCCGCCGGACGCAAGACTTCCAGGCATCGAGAGCCTCGGCCGTTTCGCCGAGGACCTCCCGGCCGTGAGCCATTCCTTCCCAAGCGTCCGCGTCGTCCGGTTGCGATTCCAGGGCGCGCTCCATGGCAGCGATCGCCTCAGCATGTTTGCCGATCCGCTGCCGGCATACGGCGAGGTTGTACCAGTCGGCGGCTGTTGCATCTTCGAGGGTCGCCAGCCGGACGTACCAGGGCTCTGCTTCGGCGAAGTGCTCTTCGTCTACCGCGGCGGCGGCCAGTACGAGCAGCGCCGATCTTGCCGTCGGGCGCTTTTCGATCAAGCGGAGCGCCAGACGCCGGGCCTCGTCGACCGTTTGCAGTTGCACGGCCGCGGCCAGCGCGTTAGCGAGGATTTCCGGCTTCTCCGAATCGACGGACAGAAGCCGCTGATAAATTTCGTAGGCCTGTTCGAGTTTGCCTTCGACCTGGAGGGCGGTCGCCTGCCCGAGCCACGCGGGCGCGTACTCCGGGCGGAGTTTGAGGGTACGGGCGAACGCCGACCTCGCTTCGGCCGCGCGGTTCTGGTTGAGCAGGCAGATACCCGTCAGAAACCACGTCTCGGAGCGGTCCGGATCGAGCAGGACCGCGCGCTGCAAAGTCAGCAGGGCGGCGGCCCAGCGTTTCATGCGCGCCAGGCAGAGTCCGTGATTGAAGCAGGCCGCGATGTCATCCGGCGCGGCATCCGCCAGGCGGCGGAAGCTCTCGGCCGCGGCGTCGATCCGGCCCATCTCGTAGGTAATCTGCCCGGCAAGACGGAGCGCGTCCCAGTCGCCCTCTTCGACGGCGGAGGCCAGCTTCGCGAGAGCCTCCTCCTGGGCGCCCGACAGATAGAGCCGCACCGCATCGACAACATCCGGATGAGCCGCGGCGCGACGGCGCACGCCGGCGTCGTCAGGTTCGGCCCGCAGCAGCGCGTGGACGAGGCTGTCATCAGCGAACCATAGCCACTGCTCTGAAGGTCTTTCCTCTTCCATAGATTCCCTCGGCAGAAGTTACTTCCTCGGTGTCTTGTCTATCCAGGATGATTCGGGGCCGCAGAGGCAGAGTCCGGATGGCAGGGACGAAGAGGCCGGCCGTGAACTCGTCGGGCGGGCGGAACTCCAAAGCGGGTTGCCTGAGTGCAGCCAGCGGCGCGGGTGGGCAGGCGCCGCGCATCGCGACCGGAGCGGGCGCGGGCAGCACGGAAGCAGGCGCCGGCTGGAACAGCGGATCGGCGACGAACAGCGACTCCATCGTGGCAAGCATCACCTCGGCTGAGATTCCGGCCGAGCGTATCGGCAACGCCGGAGCTCCCGGGTTTGCCAGCGCGGCGGCCCGCCGGTCGAGAGGCGCTGCGGCGATCACAGGCGCGAAAACCGGTTTTCCGCCGCTGTGCCTCGGCAGCACGGGAGCAGGCGCGGAGAGCCCGGCGCGGGTTCGGAGCCGGTCTCGTTGCTCGGGCGCAGCGACCGGTACGGCGAACCCGTCATCGAGCGGTGCGATCGGGAGTGCGGCTACCAGCGGCTGCCGCAAAGTCGGGAGCACCGGATCCGGGCGAGTGGCCGATGCGCGATCTGTCGATCGCGCCGTTAGACGGGCTGCAAGAGGGGGCACGCAGCACAGCGCCGAAGCCGCGGAGAGCGTCCGGGGGGCCAGGCGCAAGGCAAGGCACGGGATTCGGATCACGGCGCCCTGCGCCAGCGGCGATACCAGGTGACCGGCGGCCGGGCCGGGCCCGTGCAGCGCCATCCGGGTGTCCAGCGGGAGTAAGGCATCCGGCTCCCTCCACCCCGCCGGATGCAGCGCGGCGGATGGGAAGCGCATCCCGAAGGCGGGGAGTGTAAGCGGCGAGAGATCACGGTGGCGCAGCCGAGGCGCGCGCACTGCCGCGGGCCGTGTTGCGTTCGCCAGAGCCGGCGCTCGCTCGGATGACGCCCCCTGCCTGCCGTCCGTCAGCAACTGCAGAGCCACGCGATCGACTTCCGCAAAGTACAGCTCGCGGTGCCGCCGCGAGCAGAATCGCCGATCTTTGGTCAGCAGGGCCAGGAACGGAAGAGGACGCCCGCATTGAAGGCAGACATTCACTCGACTGACAATCTCCCTCGTGTTAATTATGGGCACAGCGGACCGGTCACGCTATGGAACAAGTAATCTCTGGCGCGCCACTAAGCGATTCTCCCCGGCCGCAGCTCAGGTGAAAACCCTCAAACTGAAATTCAGCCTACTCAAAAGATCGGGCCGGTCCGATGGAAACGGGAGACCGAAAAAGCATGAGCGGATTCGAGAAGTTCAAACTGGCGGCACGGGCACTGCGAGGGGCGATCCCGGCCCTGCAAACAGGCCGAAGCGTCGATCCTGCCGCGGAGGAGGCCCGGCGGCTACTGCAGAACGGGAGCTTCTCGGAGGCGGAGGAGAGCTTGGCCGAGGTGATCCGCGAGCTGAAGTCCCGCTCGGCGATTCGCTCCGGACATGCGCGGATTCTGTTGGCGCTGGCGACAGCGCAGTGGAAACAGAGGAAACTCGATGAGGCGCTTGAGACGGCAGAGACGGCGCGGGACCTACTTGAGAACAAGGAAAGCACGGACATGGCCGAATGCCTTGACTTGCTGGCTGAGGTCCACCTGGCCCGCGAGGACGCGGAGCGGGCCGAGCAGGCACTGGCCGAAGCGCTCGAGTTGACCAGAGATCTTAAGGGCAAGGACAGGAATCGGGACCGGCAGGGCGTTATCCAGCGGATGCGGCGTCTGGCCACGGTACAGCGAGAGCGCGAGCGCCTGGAGGAGGCCAGCCGGACTCTGCGAGAAGCAGTCGAGCTTGCTGAGTCGGATGACAATCGGGAAGAACACGAGTCGCTGGCGGAGTGCCTGATCGAATTGGGCCAATGCGAATCGGCGCGCGGCGAGCACGAAGCTGCCATCGAGGCGCTCGACCGCGCCCTCGATCTCCTTCGGAATCGCTTCGGTCCCGATTCGGAGGACGTAGCCCGGGCCCTACAGGCGCTGGCGACCGCCCATCATGCGGCCGGAAACCTGGAGACAGCAATCCGGTTCTACGAGGAGGCTCTGCGGCTGCGGGAACGGCAACTGGGAGTAAACGCGACCGATTTCGCCTCCGCCCTCATGAATCTCGCGGCGGCGCATTCGATGCTGGGCCACTATGGTCCCGCGATGGAGCTGTTCCAGCAGGCGGTCGGAAAGCTGGAGCCTCAGAAAGACGAGCGGCTTGCGTCGGCGCTGGAAGGGCTTGGGACTGTTTATTATTACAGCGGTCGCTTTGACGATGCACTCACCTGCGTCCGCCGCGCACGAACGATTTGGGACAGGTCGCCGGAGCGCAACCGGTCGTCGATTCAGGCGAACGAGGTGCTGCTCGGAGAGATGTTGGAGTATCTGGAGGCGCCCACTGCCGCGGCGGGGCAGGGTTCGGGAGCGGACGCGGAGCGATCGCGCATTCTGGCCCTCGACCCGGGCGGCAGCGCGGGGCTTCAGCCGGTATTTCGGCCCATTCGCTATTCGAGGGCAGCGGGAGGCGGCTCCGCAGCGGCTTTCGGTCCGGGCGAGGTTTTATTTGTGCCGAGCCGGCTTCCCACCGTGCAGCCCACAGCCTCGGCAGGAGCTGTCGACGATCTCCAGGCGCAGGCCGAGGCTATGGCCGGCTTCACCGCGGAGGGCGGGCCGGTTCCGTTCTCCGAAGCGCCGGTGCCATATCCGGAGCCCGGCGCCTTCATCGCGGCGCCTTTCGGGATGCCGGCCGGGGCGGTCATTGTCGGCGCGCATGCGGCCGCTTATCCGGGGCAGGCGGGGCAGGCATCAGCGCCGATCCAGGGAGCACAGGGCATTTCGGGCGGGATGATGCCGCAGGCCGGAGCAGTCGCTTTTGGCGCTCCTCCGGCTACTTACCCGGGGCAGGCGGGTCATGCGCCGATTCCCACTCGGCCTGCTCCCTATCTTGCGGAAGAGGCCAGGACCCCGGACGCTCCGAGGCTGTCTGCCGGTTCGCCTGCCGGTCCGGCGCCAGCGATCCAGGGGCCGGTGAACGATGTGCCCGCGCCTAAGCGCGAGGAGGCAGTCTCAATCTCGTTTATCCGTCCCGACGGCTCGCCCGTGGAGCCCTCGGCGTCCCCTGGGGGCAACCTGCACCTCACCGTCGTGCTCCCGCGCACCGGTGATGCCGTCTTCGTCGGAGATGAGCCGACGCCTCCGCTGGAAGCGGGTCAGCTCTGCGGCTGGGACGAACTGGAGTTCGAGTTCCTCCCCACGGCGCAGACGGGGTGACGATTAGGCGCCCGCCTCGGAGGACTCCGTTCGCAGGCACGCCATCACTTCGCGATAGAACTCCGGGTGCGACTGCCAGGTCTGCGCCGTCACGATGTTGCCGTCGCGGACCGCCTGCTGCGTGCTGTAGGTCCCGCCGCCCATCTCGACTTCCTGGCGCACGTGCTCGTAACAGGTGACGCAGCGCCCGGCGATCAGCCCGGCGGAGACGAGCACCTGAATTCCATGGCAGATGGCGAAGACCCACTTGCCGCCGGAATGGAATGCGCGCACCAGGTCGATGAGTTTCGCATTGTTGCGCAGGTACTCGGGAGCGCGGCCGCCAATAACGAGGATCGCATCGAAGCCTTCGGCCGAGACCTCGTCGAGTGCCGCGCCCGCGTCCATGCCGTATCCGGTTCGCTCGATGTAGGTGTCCCATCCTGGCTCGAAGTCGTGCATTACCAGGTGGAGCCTGCGCCGGCTGGGCGCCGCAACGACCGGTTCGTAGCCCTGTTCGAGAAAGCGGTGGAAGGCGTACAGCGTTTCATAGCTCTCGCCGCCGTCGCCCGTGACGATCAGGATTTTCCGCGACATAAACCCCAGGATATAACGGCGCCCAAGCTGCCCCGCGCCCGCCCATAACTTCTACAATGGGAACGTGGCCGGCAAGCCTGTCATTCACCGTTCGGTGGCCAGCAGCATCCTGAGCGAGACCTCCGGCTTTATCGCGCAGGCCGGATTCAGCCACTCCCTCACTCCCGCGCGCAACTGCACCTACGGCTGCACGTATTGCTACGTCCCGACCATGCGCATTTATGGCGGATTGAAGCCCGAGGACTGGCAGCAATGGGGACAATTCACGACGTTGAAGTCGAACGCCGCGGAACGGCTCGTGCGCGAAATCCGGCCGAACCAGGCGATCTACTGCTCGCCTCTGGTGGATCCGTATCAGCCGGCGGAATCCGAAGCGGCCCTGATGCCGGCGATCCTCGAGGCCCTCACCGCCGATCCACCCGTCGTCTTCGTGCTGCAGACCAGGGGGCCTTTGATCCTGCGCGACCTGGAGCTGCTGCGGCGGCTTGCAGATCGGACCGTGCTGCGAGTCAGCTTTTCGATCACGACCGACCGCGAGGATGTCTGCCGGTGGTACGAGCCGCACTGCGCGCCGTTTGAAGAACGGATCGCCGTAATCCGAAAGCTGCGCGAGGCCGGTATCGAAACCTACGCGACGCTGGCGCCGCTTCTGCCGTGCGATCCCGGGCGCCTGCTCGATGCGGTACTGGCCGCCACCGACCGCGACATTATCGCCGACCCGCTGCACGTGCGGGCGGTCAAGCGCCACGGCGCGACCACGCGCGAAGAGGCCCGGCGCATCAGTGAGGTGCGAGGGTTTTCGGACTGGCTCGACCCGGAGTTCCAGGCCGCGCTCGTCGAACGCATGCGCTCGCTCGCCGCCGCGGCTGGCAGGCGCTTCGCGGCGGGACCGGAGGCCTTCGCCTGGCTGGCCGCGCGGCCCGTGCGATCGAAGTAAGGAGGATTGAAGAAGATGCAAGTCCAGGACCGTGTCCAGGAGGTTCTGACCAACCTCGAGCTGCAGCCGGTCAACTCGGGCGCCTGCTGGGGCGAGTGGATCGAGGACGCCTCGGGCGGCGAGATCGCCTCGCTCAATCCGCACGACGGCTCCGAGATCGCGCGCGTCCGCCTGGCCGCCGAAGAGGACTACGACGAGGTGGTCTACCAGGCCGCGCAGGTGTTCCGCGAGTGGCGCCTGGTTCCGGCGCCGGTCCGCGGCCAGATCGTCCGCGAAATCGGCGACGAACTGCGGCGGCACAAGGACGAACTCGGCGCGCTGGTCTCGATCGAGATGGGCAAGATCCTGGTCGAAGGCAAAGGCGAGGTCCAGGAGATGATCGATATGGCCGACTTCGCCGTCGGGCTTTCGCGCCAGCTCTATGGACTCACGATGCACAGTGAGCGCCCCGGCCACCGCATGTATGAGCAATGGCATCCGCTCGGCGTGGTGGGCGTCGTCACGGCGTTCAACTTTCCCGTGGCGGTCTGGTCCTGGAACGCGCTGATCGCGCTGGTCTGCGGCGACTGCGTGGTCTGGAAGCCCTCAACTGAGACGCCGCTCACCGCGATCGCGGTCCAGAAGATCTGTAATCGTGTCATGGCGCGGCACGGGTGGAAGGGCGTGATCAACCTGGCGGTCGGCGAGGGATCGACGGTGGGGGAGCGGATGCTCAAGGACCGGCGTGTGCCGCTGGTCAGCTTTACCGGCTCGACGCAGGTCGGCTATCACGTGGCTGAAACGGTCGGGCGGCGGCTCGGCCGGACGCTGCTCGAACTGGGCGGCAACAACGGCGTCATTGTGATGGACGACGCCAACCTCGATATGGCGCTGCGCGCGGTTCTGTTCGGAGCGGTCGGGACGGCGGGGCAGCGCTGCACGTCGATCCGGCGGCTGTTCCTGCAGGAGGGCATCGCCGAAACGATGATCGGGCGGCTGAAGTCGGCTTACGCGCAGGTGCGGATCGGGAATCCGCTTGACACTCAGACGCTCATGGGGCCGCTGGTGACCCGCAAGGCGGTGGAAGCGTATCTCGACGGCATCCGGCGGATCCGCGAACAGGGCGGCGAGATCCTGTACGGCGGCAAGGCGATCGAGGGCAACGAAGGATTCTACGTTGAGCCGACGCTCGTGCGCTCGACACCTGATATGCCGATTGTGAAGGAGGAGATCTTCGCGCCGATTCTGCACATTTTGACCTTCCGCGAACTCGACCAGGCCATCGAGTGGCACAACAACGTGCCACAGGGACTCTCGTCCTCGATCTTCACGGCAAATCTCGCGTCCGCCGAGACCTTCCTTAGCGCGCGCGGTAGCGACTGCGGCATCGCCAACGTCAACATCGGGACGAGCGGCGCCGAGATTGGCGGGGCCTTCGGCGGCGAGAAGGAGACCGGAGGCGGACGCGAGGCCGGCAGCGATTCCTGGAAAGCCTACATGCGCCGCCAGACTGTTACGATCAACTGGTCCGATGCCTTACCATTGGCACAAGGTATTCGTTTCGAAATTTAAAGTGTTGCGAGGAGAGTGGCGAGCTTGGCGATATACACCTGTTTCGACATGATCGCGGATTGCCGCGCGAACAAGCGGGAGGGATGGGTCTATTTCGTCACTCACTACCTTCCGCTATGCGGCACGCTGATCGAGCACTATTACCCGGACCGCAGCGCCGACGCCGAATTGCTGGGGCGCGTGCTGAGAGCGCTGCGCGATCCGAAGTCCAGCTTGTTCGGCACGCCCGAGTCGGAGCGCGAGTTCTGCAGCCGGCTGCGGCAGTTTGTGCTGGCGGCCGTGGAGGACGACAAGGCAAGCACCGCGCCTGAAATTTCGCTCGATTTCGAAACCCTCACGGAAGCGCTCGCACCCCTGACGGCGATGGAGCGGCAGGCCGTGTGGCTTGAAGCCATGGGCTATCATCCTGAGCACGCCGGTTCGCTGCTGAACATGGACGCCGCCACGGCCGGAGGGATCCGGGAGAAGGCGGCCGACCTGCTCCGCGGCAAGATGGACCAGTGGAACATCAACGTTATGCAGCAGAACGGATTCCTTTTGCGGCAGGCCGTCAAGGGGCTCGAAACGGAGCAATGCTTCCCCTCCCGCACGTTCCTCGATCTGCTCGACGGGCGCATGACCTGGGCGGATCGCCAGGATGTCGATCGGCACATGGTTGGCTGCTGGTACTGCGTCGATCACCTGTGCAGGATGCGGGAGATCGACGCCATTCTTCGCGACAGCCGGCCGCTGCGCGCCGGCGAAGCCGAACCGTATCTGAAGCTGCTGGGCCTGCCGGCCGGCAAAGTACCCTTTTGGAAGCGCTTATTCGCAGGAGCCTGACCCGTGTTCGCATTACTACTGCTTGCCGTCAGCATCCAATCGGACTTCGAAGGAGGCAGTATCGGGAAGGTCGAGTATGTCTCGGAGGGCCTCGTCCGCTGCGCGGTCGCGGGCGAGGTGGACCAGGACAAGCGCAACCGGCAGGCGAGCTGGTACTACTTCCGCGTCGACGGGGCGGCCGGACAGCCGTTGACCGTTGAACTCGTGGACCTTCCTGGTGAATACAACTATCGTTCAAACCGGGGCGCGATCACGAAAGACACGATCCCGGTCTATAGCGAGGACGATGTCCACTGGCAGCACTTCGATGCGAGCGCGGTCGAATACGATGAATCGGAGCCGGTTCTGCGGCTGCGTTTCACTCCGAAGTCGAATCGATTCTGGATCGCGCACGTTCCACCGTATACGAACATGCACCTGCGGTCCCTGCTTCGCTCGTTCGCCGGCCATCCACATGCCCGCGTGGAGAGCGTGGGCCGCACGGTTCGAGGCCGGGAGATTCCGCTCCTCACGATCACCGATCCTTCGGCTCCCGATGATCCCAAGCGCGTAGTCTGGCTGATGTTCCGACAGCATAGCTGGGAGAGCGGCTCGTCCTGGGTGGGCGAGGGAGCCATCCGCTACCTGCTCTCCGAGGATCCCGAAGCCTGGCAGATCCGCAAGAGCACGATTTTCAAGATTCTGCCGATGTGCGACCCCGACGGCGTCGCCCGCGGCGGCGTCCGGTTCAACGTCCATGGCTATGACCTGAACCGGAACTGGGATGTTCGCGACGAGAAACTCATGCCGGAGATCGCGGCCGAGCGTAAGGCAGTTCTGGACTGGGCTCGCTCGGGCCGCAAGGTGGACCTTCTCCTAACGGTCCACAATACTGAGACATCGGAGTACATCGACGGTCCACCGGACACCGATAACGGATTCGCCGAACTCACGGCGCGGCTGTATGAAAAGTTGATCGAGATGACCAGCTTCGCCCCGACCCGGCCGCCGCGCAAGATGGAGGAATCGACCGCGCGCGGGCGGCCTGGGCGCATGAGCGTCGTGCAGGGCTTGTATCGCGACAGGAAGATGCCCGCCTACCTGATGGAGCAGCGCATCGCTTACAATCCGAAGCTCGGGCGACTGCCGACGATCGAGGACCGCAAGCGCTTTGGCGCCGAACTGGTCCGCGCGATCGACGCAACGCTTTCGCGATGAGCCTCAGCGAAGGTGCTGTTCCACTTCGCTCAGCCAGTCCGGACGCTTGAGAACCTCACGCGGCTTGCTGCCGTCCGGCGGCCCTATGACACCGTCGCGCTGCATCATATCGAGGATGCGGGCGGCGCGGCCGTAGCCCAGACGCAGGCGCCGCTGCAGCGTGGAGGTCGAGGCTTTCCCCATTTCCACCACGATGCGTACGGCATCCTCGTACATCGGATCCTGCTCGCCGCCGAGTTCCTCGCCGTCCGCTCCGTCCTCGTCGTCGGCAGCGGGCGCGAGCAGAAAGCTCTGGTCGTATTCGGGCTGCGCCTGGCACTTCCAGAAGTCCACAACCTTGTTAGTTTCGGTCTCGGTGACGAAGGCGCCGTGGACGCGCACCAGCCGCGATGAGCCGGGCGGCAGAAAGAGCATGTCACCGCGGCCGAGCAGGTGTTCGGCGCCCATGACATCGAGCACGGTCCGCGAATCAACGCGCGTCGCCACCCGGAAGCTGATACGTGCCGGGAAGTTGGCCTTGATGAGGCCCGTGATCACGTCGACGCTCGGTCGCTGGGTTGCGAGGACCAGATGCATCCCGACCGCTCGCGCCATCTGGGCCAGGCGCGTGACGGACTCCTCGACGCCTGCCCGTTCGAGCATCATCAGGTCGGCCAACTCGTCGATGATGATCAGGATGTAGGGCAGCGGCCGCAGATCCTCATCGATCGGATCGGCCGGATTCTCGTCGAACAGGCTGCGCGGCTCCTGCTGGAGTTGCCGCATCTTGCGATTGAACTGGTCGATGTTGCGGACACCCTGCGAGGCGAGGAGCTTCAAGCGCCGCTCCATCTCGCTGACGGCGTTGCGCAGCGCGTTGGTCGCCTTCTTCGGGTCCGTGATCACTGGGGTCAGAAGGTGCGGGATACCCTCGTAGAGCCCCATTTCGAGCCGCTTGGGATCGACCATAATCATCCGGACCTCGTCCGGCGTCGATTTATAGAGGATCGACATGATGAGGGTGTTGAGCATGACGCTCTTGCCCGAACCGGTCGAGCCGGCGATGAGGACGTGCGGCATGGTTTCGAGCGCCGCGACTTTAATGCGGCCATTGATATCCTTGCCGAGCGAGATCGTCAGGCGTGATGCCGACGTTTGAAACTCTTCCGACTCCAGGATCTGCCGCAGGCTGATCACTTCGCTCTTCGAGTTCGGCACCTCGATCCCTACGGTCGGCTTGCCCGGAATGCGCTCGATCAGGATTGATTCGGCCTGGAGGCCGAGACAGAGGTCCTCGCTGAGGTTGGTGATCCGGCTGTACTTGATGCCGGCTTCGGGTTTGAACTCGAACGTCGTGACGACCGGGCCGGGATTGATCTGCACCACCGAGCCGAGTACATTGAACTCTTCGAACTTCGACTTGATTTTGGCCGCGATCTCCTTGAGTTCGTCGCGATCATAGGGGCTGCGCGCGGCCGGCTCATTTAGCAGGTGCGTTCCGGGCAGTTCCCAGACGGTCCGCTGGCGGACGGGGGAGGGCTTGTCGCCGGGGCGGATCGCCGCGGGCGGCGCCGGCACCGGAGCAGGCGGCGGCGCGGGGGGCGGGGCCGGAAGGTCGTCGAGCGTCCGGATCGGGATCTCCTCCTCGGCCTTGGGAGCCTCGGGGGTTGAGTTCTCCTCCCAGGGCGCGTCGGAGTCGTCATCGATTGAGGGCTCCAAAACCGTCGCGGACTTACGGCGCCGGGGCGTAGGTTCGAGAACGACCTCGGTGTCGATTCCGGCCTTGGCTGCGGCCTTGGCGGCTTTCGCGGCGCGCTTTTCAGCCTTGCGGGCCTCGCGTTCGGCGCGGCGTTCTTCCTTGCGGCGGCGGCGTTCTTCGCGCCAGGCGGTCCAGCGCTCGCGCTGGCGGGTCCAGAAGGCGATGGGTCCGCGGAACCAGGCGGCCAGCTTGGCCATCGAGAAGGTCGAGACCAGGTAGAGCGAAATTACGAGGGCCGTGGCGACGGCAAGGAGCGCTCCGGTGTGGTTGAGGGAATGGCGCAACCAGTCCGCGAGCGCCATGCCCAGGAGGCCGCCCGCGGCAATCGCTCCGCCGAAGGCATGGAAGTCCGGTCCGAGCGCCAGCGCAGCGCAGGATCCGAGAAGCAGCACCGCCGCGCCGAAGACACGGACGACGGCTGCTTCGATCGGCTTCGAGCGGATCCACTTCCAGGCCAGGACGATTGTTAGAGCCGGGAGCGTAAAGGCGCCCAGGCCCATAAGCTGTAAGGCGAGGTCGGAGATATGGGCTCCGAAGATGCCGATGAGGTTGTTCGCCCTGACGCCGGGATCCCGCGCAGTGTTGAATGACGGATCTTCCGGATGGTAGGAGATCAGCGCCAGCAGCAGACAGATGCCGGCGGCCAGATACACAATCCCCAGGGCTTCGTTGAGCCGTGAATGTTTGGTCGGTCCTAAAAGTCTCATCCCGCCTGTTGGCGGAAAAGAGCCAGAGCGAATATTATTATGCCAAAAACGATGCGGTAGAAGACAAAGAATCGCAAATTGTTTCGGCGCAGGAACCGGAGAAACAGGGCGATGACGGCCCACCCGGTGATGGCGCTGAGGAGAATGCCGAGGCAAAACGGACCGACGAGGCTTTCGGGAACGCCGCCCTGCTTGTAAAGATCATAGCTCGCCTTGGCGGCGGCTCCGGCAATGGCCGGCGTTGAAAGCAGAAAGGAAAAGCGCGCGGCGGCCGCGCGGTCGATGTTACGGAACAGTGCGGCCGTGATGGTAATGCCGCTGCGCGAGGTGCCGGGGATGATCGCGATCGCCTGGGCGGCGCCAATCAAGAGCCCGTCCATCCAGGTGATGTCCCCGATCCCTTTCTTTCGGGTACCGATGTGGTCCCCGATGCCCATGATGACGCCGACGAGGATGAGCATCGTTCCGATGACAAAGGGCGAGCGGAGTGTCGTTTCGGCGTGGTCCTTGAAGAGCAGCCCGAAGACCGCGACAGGCACGGAAGCGGCCGCGAGGAGCCAGAGCAGCTTCGGATTGCGTTTCACCTCGCTTTCGCCCCCGAGCCGCAATCCGAAGCCCATCGCCGTGACGTGGAGCCAGTCCCGGTAGAAATAAACAAGGACGGCCGCCAGCGTCCCCAGATGGAGGGCGATATCGAAGGTCAGGCCCTGATCCTCCCAACCGAGGAGCCACGGCGCCAGCGCCAGATGGGCGGAGCTGCTGATGGGCAGGAACTCCGTAAATCCCTGAACCACCGCAAGAATGATTACCTGGAGAAGTGACATCTCTCTCCACGGTAGCGTGTGCGCGGGCGGTTGCGCCAGAAGCTGAAGCTGCCAGCGCGTGCGGCGGACGCGCCGCGCCCGCTAGAATGGGATGTACGCGATTCCAGTCCTCATGCCGAATACGAAAATAGTCGCCACGCTAGGACCCTCCAGCGATACACCCGAGATCATCCGGAGCCTATTTGAGGCGGGTGTGGATGTTTTTCGTCTCAACGCTTCGCACGGCACGGCCGAAGACCACGTCCGCCGGATCCGCATCGTGCGGGAGATTGCCGCCGAAATCGGGTCACATGCCGGAGTTCTTCTGGACCTGCAGGGCCCGAAGATCCGGCTCGGTACGTTCGAGGGCGGCACCGCCTTCCTACAAACCGGCTCGACGTTTACGATCACGGTCGAGCCCACGGTCGGCAACGCCGAGGTCGCCTCGACCAGCTATGCCGAGTTCGCCCGAGACCTGAAGGACGGCGATCGCGTCCTGCTCGCCGACGGCGCCGTGGAGCTTCAAGTGGTCGATAGCGACGGTGTCCGCGTGCGGTGCAAAGTAGTCTCGGGAGGCGTCGTGGGCGACCGCAAAGGCATCAATTTGCCCGGCGTCCAGGTCAGCACGCCCTCGCTGACGCGCAAGGACATGGCAGATCTTCAGTTCGGCCTGGAAGCGGGCATCGACATGGTTGCGCTCTCTTTTGTGCGCAAACCGAGCGACGTGCTGCGGCTGCGTCTCTACCTGGAAGAGAAGGGCGCCACGCTCCCGATTGTCGCCAAGATTGAAAAGCCGGAGGCATGGGAGAGCCTCGACGACATCCTGAACGAGTCCGACGGCGTTATGGTAGCGCGCGGCGATCTCGGGGTCGAGATGGCGCTGGAGAAGGTGCCATTCATTCAGAAATCGATCATCGAACGGGCGCGCCTGCATGGCAAGTTCGTCATTACGGCGACCCAGATGCTCGAGTCGATGGTGCAGAACCCGACGCCGACGCGCGCCGAAGTGAGCGACGTCGCGAACGCGATTTACGACGGCACAGACGCTGTGATGCTATCGGCGGAGACATCGGCCGGCATGTACCCGGTAGAGGCAGCGCGGATGATGAACCGGATCGCCGCCGAGGCGGAAGTCTCGATCCGCTCCCGCGGCTACAGTGACCCGCCGCACAAGCCGCATCCGACGCACGCCGAGATCGTCGCCGATGTCGCCTACCGCGCGGCACGCTCGGCGAACGTGCAGGGAATTGTCGTCTTCACGGCCAGCGGCTTCAGCGCCCGTCTCATCGCGCGCTACCGTCCGCCGGTCCCGATCTTCGCTTTCACGCAGAACGCCGGCGTCGCACGCCAGATGAACCTGATCTACGGCATCACGCCGGTGATTTCGTCCAACACAGGTTCGACCGACGAAATGCTCGCCCTCATGGAGCGTATCCTGCTCGAAAAGAAGGCCGTGCGCCCGCGCGAGAGCGTGGTCTTCGTCGCGGGACAGCCGATCGGGCGGCCCGGGAGCACGAACCTGATCAAACTCCACCGCATCGGCGAGTAATTACGACGCAGAGGCGCGGCAGACTCTTTACAGCGCAGCGCGAAACTACATACCGCAGACCTTCATCCAACGAGTTGGAGGAAGCATGCGATCAGCGTCGAAGCGCGCGATTCCCACCGGCATCCTCGCAGCGATTACTCTGACCGCCGGGGCAGGCGGCATCGAACTCCTCCAGAATCGCGTCCATCCGGAGCTGCCGTTCTACACAGGCATACTGCATACCTATCGGAATGAGTACAAGGCGGTGGAGACAAATATCGGTTTTTGCGGATGGCTCCTAAACGCTCTCGAAGCGCGAGAAGCATGCGCGATAGATTACTGTCCACGAAATCACCGGATAACTGTGCTTATGCGGTGATTGGTCGAGGAGGAAGCGCTTTTACTCCAGCTTAAGTCTCTGGAAATTGTTGAGCAGCGCCACCTGGAGGCCGGAGACCTTGAGGTAGTAGATGCATTGGGCGAGATGCCGGTTATCGAAGCGGTCCTGGCACTTCAATTCCAGGATGAGCCGACTCCGACTTTGGTCAGATCCGATTCGTGAGCATTCGCGTTCATCCGTGGCCGCTCCTGAACACGTCTCGGCCTGGGAATCAGCATTTCACGTCGATGCAGGACTCTTTTGGCCACAGATGGACGCGAAAACTCGCGGATTCGTTCGTCCAGTCGTTTCGTGGAAACCACGCTAGTCGCCCCGCTGCTCCCAGGACCGGCTCGTGACACTCACATCGAAGCTCAGCCTGGCGGCCCTTGTCCTGAGCGGTATCCTCCTGCTCATCCTCACTACCGTACTGTTGCTCCACACCGAACCAGCCCGGCGCTTCACGCTCGATCGCGTGGAGGACGTACTTCGCCGCCGGGGCATCGACCTGGAAGCCGAACGGCTTGATTACAATCTCTGGCAGCTCTCCGCCACCCTTACCAATGTCACGATCCGCTCCGAAGCCACACCCGATCTGCCGCCGTTCGCCCGCATCCGCTCAGTCAGCGCCGAGATCAGTCTTCGCGCTCTGCTGGACGGCGTCATTCGGGTCCGCAATGTTCGCGTTCAGGAGCCTGACATTCATCTGGTGATCGACGAACGCGGGCGCAATAACATTCCGCGCCCGCCCGAGCGTGAGGAACCGCGCGACTTTCTCATCGAATCGCTCGTCGCCAGCCAGGGCTCGCTGCGCATAGTGGACCGCCGCCAGCCGCTGATCGTGAGCCTGCCGCAGTGGCAGACCGTGGTGGCAGGCGACCCTGCCACGCTGGCCCACGAAATCCGCTTTCAGACGCAGCAGCGAGGACAAGCGACGCTCGAGGGGCGGCCTCTGGCGATCGAGCGCGTCGCCGCCAACGTGCGGACGGCACGGAATGTGACCGAGATCCGAAGCGTCACGGTAAACGCAGACAATTTGCGAATCGGCGTTGCCGGTCAGATCCGCAACGGCGTAGTAAACCTCACCGCCGATGCCGACCTCCGCCTGGGCCCGCTACTGCGTTTCGCCGGTGTGACCCAGGACGTCCAGGGCGATTTCACCGTGCGCGCCGACATCCGTGGACCCACGGACCACCCACGAATCCTCGCGACGATGCACGGGAGAAACATCCGTGTCGAGGGACTGGCCGGCATCGATCTTCGTGCCGAAACCGCTTACATCGTCGGGGCGCAGCGCGTCGAGCTGACGCGGTTCCGGATGCAGTCGCCCGCGGGCGCCGCCGAAGGCCGGGCCGATATTGCTTTGACCGCCCAGGCCGGACGCTCCTTTGTCCAGGCGAATATCGATCGGCTCGACGTGGGCCAGGTCAGCCGGATTCTGGAGTCGCCGATTCAAATCGCCAGCCGGGCCACCGGGACGGTAAACGCCTGGTTCCAGGGACTCGCCTTCCGCCAGGCAGAAGCCGACATTACGCTGCGACTAACCCCGACGATCGAGCGCCCAGCCGAGGACGTCCTTCCCGTCGGCGGGCAGCTCAGCGCGGTGTTTCGCCCGGGACGGCTCGCCATGGATCTGCGGCCGATCGAAGCTCTCGGGACGCGCGCGGAGGGGCAGGTGCGCTTCGCGCTGCCGGGCTGGGCGATGGACGGCGACGTCCGCGTGGCAATTCCCAGCATCGACACGACCCTCTCGAAAACTGCGGATTTTGTCGGGCGGGAGACGCTGCTCCCTTTTGACGTGGATGGCCCGGCGCGGGCCGAGGCCCGGCTGGAAGGTACACTCACATCGCCCCTCATCACGGCGACGCTGTTCACTGAGGACGCGGAGATCGGCGATTTGAGGCCGGTTACAATCGACGCCGGGGTTGTCGTCGATCCGGCGCAGGTCGCCATCCGCGAATCGACGGTGCGGTGGGCCGACCAGGCGCTTGTGGCCGAAGGAACGATCGGCATTCGCGCTCCGCAGCCGCTGGCGATCAGCGCGCGCCTGGTGGAGGCTTCCGTGCCTGCGATTCTCGCGGCCGCCGGCCGGCCGGATATTCCAGCCGAGGGCCTCGTGACGGCGGAGGCCGAGGTCGGCGGCACGCTCGGAGCGCCGGAGGTGGAGTTTACGGCGGTCGGGTGGGACCTTGCCGCATATGGCGAGCCGCTCGGCGCATTTGAGGCCCAAGCGTCTCTGCGGAATCAGCTTTTCGAACTGTCGCGCTTCCGGCTGGATAAGCCTCCCCCGGGACTGGAGGGCGGCACCCTGGATGCCTACGGGACATACAATCTTGGGACAGGCGTCTATACGATCGCAGCGGAAGGGACCAACCTGAGAATCGAGCAGTTGGTTCTTCCGGGTGACGTTCCGGTGCGCGGCGTGCTGAACCTGGCGGCGCAGGGTGAGGGGACGGTCGATGACCCGGTCCTCCGGGGCGGGCTTTCGGTCGCGGACCTTCGTGTGCGGGGCGAAGAGGTCGGTCAGGCCGCGGCACAATTTTACGTCGCCGACCGCGAAGCGCTGCTTGGGGCCGAGGTTCCGCTCTACAATCTGACGTCGACGGCGCGCATCGGCATCGACGCGCCGTTTCCCGCCCGCTTCCATGTGCGCTTCGATCAGACCGACATCGAGCGGCTTCCGGTCGAGTTCCCGCGCCCGGTCACTGGCACGATTACGGCGCGCGTTGACGGCAACGCCGAACTCGCCCGCCCCGAGGACGCCCACATCGCCGCAGTGATTCCCGAACTGGCGATCGTCGTCGACCAGATGCCCGTCCGGGCCGAGGAGCCGATCCTGCTCCGCTACGCCACCCGCACCCTGTTTGTCGATCAAGCCGAAATCACGGCCGACGATTCGCGCCTGGAGGTCGCCGGCTCGCTTCCCCTGGACACCACGGCACCGCCAGGACGGATCGCGATCCGCGGCGACATCAACATGCAGACGATTGTTATCTTTATCCCGGTGAGGCAGCCGCTGACGGGCCGCGGCCGCGTCGAACTCGCGGCGGAACTGCGCGGCTATTTGACGGCCATCGAGCCGGAGGCCACGATCCGTCTGGCCGACGGATTCATCAACAGTCCAAACTTCAATCCGATCGTCGATCTCGAAGTGGCTGCGTTCCTCCGCGACGGACTCTTCGTTCTGGAGCGCGCCTCCTGGTTTTACGCGGCCGGAACCTTCGAGGCAGCCGGCCGGGTTCCGCTCGCCATGCTCCCGTGGAACCTGCCGCTCGTCGCCCCTCCGCGTCCGGAAACGGCGCAGCTTTCGCTCGTCATCGACCGGCTGGACCTTGGCGCCACCGGCGAACTGCCGGACCCGATCGGAGGTGTTATCTCATTACGGCTCGATGCCCAGGCCCCCGAACATCGCCTGGAAGCCCTTAGAGCGCGGGCTGTCTTCGACCGCCTCGAGCTTGAGATCGACGACCTCCTGATTGAACAGCGTGAACCCGTGACGCTTGCGGCGGCCAACGGCATCGCCCGTATCGAGCAGTTGAATCTCGTCGGCCCCCAGACCCTCATCCAGGCATCCGGAACCGTCGGCCTCGCCGATCCCTATCCTCTGGCGCTGCGCCTGGGCGGCGACCTCGACGCTTCGATCCTGGCTCTGTTCGCCGACAATGTCCGCGCCCGCGGAGAGACGCGCGTGGAGGTAGTAGCCGGAGGGACCTGGCGCGGCCCGCAGGTGACCGGGTTCGCACAGGTGGCCAACGCTGATATCACGATCACGCCTCCAGGCCTCGCTTTCGAACACATGAATGCGCGGTTCGACCTGGACCGCGACCGCGTCACGATCACGCAGCTCGAGTCCGACCTCAACGGCGGCCGCTTCCGGGCCGGCGGGACCTTCCGCCTCGGCCCACAGGGGCCGGAGAACATTTTCGTCGACGCCCAGGCCGAGGACGTTTTCCTGAATTATCCAGTTGGCTTCCGGACTCTCTCGGAAGCGGCCATCTCAGTGCGCTCAAAGGACGCCCTCATCCTGATCGGCGGAGACGTCCGTGTACTCGAAGGGTTGTATACGGAACCGATACTGGTGGAAACGCAACTGCTGCGGGCCCTGCGCGGCGGCGATGCCATCGACCTCACGATCGAGCGGCGGCCCTTCCTCGAGCGGATCCGCTACAACGTCAACGTCCAGACCGTCGATCCGGTCGTGATCGACAACAACATCGCCCGTTTAGCGATCGAGGCGGATCTCCGCGTAGTAGGAACGTATTACCGACCCTCCGTCGTCGGCAACCTGGCCCTGGAAGAAGGCGGCGACATCTTCCTGAACGAACGTCGCTACATCGTGGAGCGCGGCGTGGTCAACTTCGTCAGCGAGCAGCGCATCCAGCCGTCGCTCGACATCGTCGGTTCGGCGCGCGCCGGAGGCTACGATGTGACAATCCGGGTCACAGGCGAGCCGGGCGATATCCGGACGATCCTCAGCTCGGACCCGCCGCTTCCGGAGCCCGATATCATCGCGGTGCTTCTCACCGGCCGAACGCTCGAAGAGGTGCGCGCGGCCGAAGTGACGGTGGCGCAGGAGCAGGCGTTGTCCCTCCTGGCGGGCAATCTCGGTCTGCTTCTCGCGCAGCAGACCCAGGCGGCCTTCGGATTCACACGCGTGCGGATCGATCCCTTACTCATCTCGCCCGAGGTCAGTCCGGCGGCTCGCCTTACGGTTTCGCAGGATCTGACGCGCGACCTCAACCTGCTCTACTCGATGAACCTGGCCGACAGCGCCGACCAGATCTGGATCCTCGCCTACAACGTCACGCGCCGCTTTCTGACACGCGTGATGCGGCAGCAGGACGGCACGACGCGCTTCGAGTTCCGCCACGATATGCGATTCGGCGGTACGCCCCGTCCGCTGCCGCGCCACCCGGTCCGCCCGCGCAACATTGGCGAAGTAAGAATCTTCGGTGACCCCTTCTTTCCGGAGTCCGAGATTGAACGCCGCCTGGGTTTGCGGCCTGGCGCCCGATACGAATTCTTTCGGGTCCGGCGCAGAATGGACCGGCTCGAAGATTTCTACGCGGAACGGGACTATCTGGAGACACGCATCCGCCTCCGCCGTATTGAACAGAACGACACTGTCGATCTCGATTTCACCGTCATGGCCGGTCCTCGAGTTCAGTTTGTCTACGAAGGCTGGATCGTTTCGCCCTCGCTTCGCGAGCGGATTCGCGAGATCTGGCGCACCGGTGTATTCGACATACAGCGGGCCGAAGACGCTGCGCTGGCGATTCGGGAGAACTTAGTAAGAGAAGGGCACGTGTTGGGCACGGTCGAATATGTCATTACGACGCCGGCGCCGAATTTGAAGCGCGTTCTCTTTGAGATCCGGCCGGGACCGTGGTTTCGCGAGTTCCCGATCGTTTTCGAGGGCGCGCGGGCAATTCCGCCCGAGGAACTCGAACGCGTCCTTCAGGATGCACAGCGGCGAGTCGAGGTCTTCACCAGGCCGCGCGAGGTCGTAAATTTTCTTCGCAGGTACTACCGGGAACACGGCTATCTGGACGCAGAGATCGAGCTGCCCCGTTATGCTCCCGATCCTGGAGCCCGCACAGGCCGCGCCGTGATCGTGATCGCCGAGGGGCGGCAGAGCCGGGTCGGACGCTTGGAGTTCCTTGGAAACGCCGCCTTTACAGACGCGCAACTGCTGGCTGCGATTCCATTGAAAGAGGGGGCGCCATTCCTGCCGGAGCAGCGTGAACTCTCCTTCACTCAGCTTCAGGACATGTATCTTGCGCAAGGCTACGACCAGGTAGAGATCACCTACCAGACAGAGCGACGGCGTCAGGAGATGTTGGTCGATCTGGTCTTCTTCATCACCGAGAACCGTCAGGCAGTCGTCCAGGAGGCCGAAATTGCCGGGAATGAAATCACCAGCGATCGCTTCGTGCGTGGAGAGCTTCCGATGACACAAGGGCAAGCTCTCACGCCGGACGTCCTCAGCCTGACGCGGCGGAACCTGTACCGGACCGGGGCGTTTACCACCGTCGATGTCGAAACCCGAACGGTTCCGGACCGCATCGGGTTGATGCCGTTCCAGCGTCCCGTCCGGACGATCGTTTCCGTCCGCGAGGTGCAGCCCTACCAGTTACGGTACGGCGGCTTCTTCGACACTGAACGCGGTCCGGGCTTAATTTCCGACACCGTGACATACAACACTCTCGGGGGCGGCCGCGCGCTCGGACTGCGCCTCCGCTATGATTCTCAGTTCCAGGATGCCCGGCTCTACTTCCAGCAGCCGGTGACGCGCGCCCTGCCGGTTCTCACCAACGCGGTCGTCTCCGCCACGCGTCTCCGGATCGACGATGTCCTCACCGAGACACTCGGCCTGACCCTCGACCAGGAGACCCGCTTCCGCCGCCACTATCTGGTGACTTACGGCTACAGGCTTCAGAACACCCGGACGCGCGACATCGTGACGCCCGATCCTCTCATTGACATGACGATCCGTACCGCCCCGCTGATCGGGACCTTTACGCGCGATACGCGCGACGGCCTGCTGGATGCCACGCACGGCTCTTTTTTCTCGAACGCGGTGGAACTGGCCGGCACGATGACCGGCTCGCAGCTCAACTTCGGGAGCTATTTCGGGCAGTATTTCCGGTATCACCCGCTTGGCCTGGTGCGCCCCGTGCCGTTCGGCCGGGGCCTGGAGCGGCCGCGCCTGATTCTGGCCGGCACTGTGCGGGCGGGCGTCGGAGGCGGCTTCGCGGGGCAGATCCTGCCGTTCGCGCAGCGGTTCTTCGCCGGAGGCAGCACGTCGGTGCGCGGATTCCGCCAGAACACGCTCGGTCCGTTGGGGCCGGACGGACAACCGCTGGGAGGCGACGCGGTCTTCATCAGCAACCTGGAACTCCGGTTCCCGATCTGGAGCATCTTCGACGGCGTGACCTTTTTCGACGCGGGCAATGTCTTCCTGCGCGCGCAGGACTTCAATCCGCTGAACAGCCGGACGACGGTCGGAGCGGGCTTGCGCCTGCGTCTTCCCTTCTTCCTGATCCGGTTCGACTACGGCCACAAACTCGACCGGCGTCCGGGCGAAACCGCCGGCCGCTTCTATATAAGCATCGGTCAGGCCTTCTGAGCCAGCCGCTTGCGCACGCGCCGCCAGCCGTTGCCCTTGTCGAGCAGCGCGGACAGGCGCCGCACGGTGGAAGCATGTTTCGCGTCGGCAGCCACGTTCCGGGCGGCAAGCGGCCCGGACGCATGGTCGTAAAGTTCGCGGGCTGCGATCTCGCCGGTTTCGCGATGGATCCATTCGGTGTATCGCCAACGATCATGACGCAGCGAGTAACCCATGTGATTGCCCTGACGCGGGTACTGCGAGAAGGCTGCCTCCTTCCACGAACGGCGCGGATTATCGAGCAGAGGAACCATCGACGTGCCCTCGCAGTGCTCCGGGATTTCCAGGCCGCACAATTCCGCCAGCGTCGGATAGACATCGACGAACTCGACCAACGCCCTGGTCGAGGCGCCGCGCAGCTTCCTCCCCGGCGCGCGCAGCAACAGAGGCACGTGCGTGTCGATCTCGAAGTTGGTGTGCTTACACCAGGCGCCGTAGTCGTTGAGCTTCCACCCGTGATCGCCCCATAGCACCACGATCGTGTTGTCCGCCAGTCCGAGACGATCCAACTCGGCGAGCACACGGCCCACCTGGGCGTCCATGTAGGAGACGCACGCCGCGAAGCCGTGGATCAGCTCGCGCGCCAGCCGGTCGGAGACCTTGCCGGTGGCCGGGATGCCGGCGTAGTTGCGCAGTTCGCCCCAGTTGGAGCGCGCGATCTCGGGCGAATCGGCCGGCCAGTCCGGCTGCGTCGCGATCCGGAGTTTCGCAGGATCGTAGAGGTCCCAGTACTTCTTCGGCGCGTTGAACGGGAGGTGCGGCTTGAGAAATCCCGCGGCAAGGAAGAAGGGGCGGTCTTTCAGCCGACGGAGTTCCTCGATGGCCCTGTCGGCGCTCTGTCCGTCAGGATAGGCGTGGTCGGCGACGTCGGGACGTTCGTAAGCGGGCCCGCGGCCCGGCGCCTGTCCGGGCGCAGCCGCTGCCTTGCGCTCCTCGATGATCCTGATCGACTCCGGATCATAGTACGTTGCCCAGGTGGTCTCGGGGCGCCAGGGTCTGACGGACCATCCGCGCGGATCATCGTCGATGTGGTGATAAATTTTGCCGAGCGAGACGGTCTCGTAGCCGCTGTTGCGGAAGTGCTGCGGCATCGTGAGCAGGTCAGGCAGAACGGTACGCAGCGGCGTAACCAGATCGTAGACGCGCGTGGTATCGGGCCGCGCGCCGCTCAGCAGCGAAATCCGCGAGGGCGCGCACACCGCCTGCTGACAATAGGCGGCGTCGAAGCGCATCCCGGTTGCCGCCAGCCGATCGAGATTCGGCGAATGGATCTCTTGGTGGCCGTATCAGCCGAGGGTGGGCCGCAAATCATCAATCGCGAGGAAGAGGACATTGGGCCGGCGTGCCTGGGCTGCCGCCGTGGAAACGGCGCCGCAGGCAGCCGCGAGAAAGCTGCGTCGTGTGGTCATGGTGTGCTCCGGACGAATCTGCCAGCGTACCCATGGCCGCAGACGGCGTCAATGCAGCTATTCCACGACAACCTTCGCGAGGCCTGCGTTGCCGGCGCCGTCGAAGACACGGATGACGATGAGGTGCTCGCCGGGCGACAATCGTTCAGCGCGGATGCGGAAGCGCTCGGATTTCGAATCGGTGACGCCGTCCTCCGCTTCGACGGGTGTCCATGTGCCGGCGTCGACCGAGTACTCGCACCGGCGGAGCGCGCTGGTGGCGTCGGTGGCCGTGACGTCGAGTTCCAAGGTCGAACCGCTTCGGCGCGGTGAACCCGTCGTCACCACCGGCGGGGTGTTATCGATCAGGACCGGCGCGCTGACCAGTTCAGCCTCGCGGGCGCTGTCGGCAGGATTCGCCGCGCGGTCGGATGCCACAACGCGGAAGAAGTAGCGGCCGTCGGCGAGCACATCGCTGTCGAGCAGGTAGGTGTTCTCCGGGAAAGCCTCCTTCAACAGCTTCCATTTCCGCTCGCCCTCGCCGCGGAAGTAGAGCGAAAAGAGCAGCCGGTCGCCGTCGGGGTCGTCTGCCTGCCAGGAGATATTCATCTGCTCGGTCACCGAGCGGTTCAGCGTCTGGGTGGGCGTGCCGCCGGAGGTGGCTGCCCCGACTTCGCCCGTATCCGTGACCGTGATCGAATAGGGCGCGACCGAAGCCGAGGAGTTCGAGGCCGGCTTGTTCGCCAGGTTGCTGGCCGCCTGCGAAGAGACCGTGATCGCGCGCACGACCGGAGCATTGTTCTGCGGCAGGTAAGCGACGCTCACCCCCTCGAGCACCGGGCTTTGGCCGCCGCCGCCGTCGAAGCTGGCGCGCCACTGGATGTAGCGGGCATTGGGGCTGGTGATCGAGCTGCCGTCAGGATCGGCGAGCGCCTCGGACCAAGCGCTCCAGGTGCGGTCCGGGCGGGCGGAGTTGCCGCTGCGCGTTTGAAAGGTCAGCTTGCCACGGCTTCCCGCAGCGGCCCGCCACTGCAGGCGTCCCCAACGGGCGACGCTGCCGGCGTCGTGAACGGGCGATTCATACGTGCCGGTCGACCCCGCCCCGTCGACGATCCGGATCACCTTCCCCATGTTCACCGTTGTAGCGAGCAGGCCTTTGCTCGTGGGAATGAGGCGTGTTGCCTCGCCCTCTTCGGTCTGAAGCAGCAGGGTCACCTTGCGGTCCGGTGACAGCCTGTAGATGCGGCCCTGGTCGTCTGTTGAGAATGTGACCTCTCCCTGCGATTCCAGCAGATCATAGGCGTTTTCCTCTTTGGAGCTCCAGAGCGTCTCGACCGTATTGTCCGGATGGATTCGATAGACCGCGGACTTCTCTATGCCGGTCAGGTTCAGTACAGGCGAGAAGGCCGCCAGCGCCTGGGCCTGCACGGCGGCATCGGAGGTTTTGGCCTGCTGATCGCCGCGGGGCTTCAGGTCGAGCCCGGCCTGCATCTCGTCGGTGACGGTGATCGAGGTCACGGTAGAGGACACGCTCACATTGCCCTGCTGGCCGGAAGGCGCCGCGGCCGCGGCAGCCGTGCGCTTGGCGACCGACCCGCCGAGCGCCGCCGCATAGATGGAGCCATCGGCGGCCGGAACGATCGCGCGAATCTCCGGCAGGTTCGCGTCATAGAGCACGAACGCCTTGTCCTTCGCGGTAATTCGGTAGAGGATGCCGTTCGGGTCGGTGCCGGCCAGCACGCGCCCATGGGCATCGATAGCCAGGGCGGTAACGTGCATCTGCCCGGTCTCATAATAGACTTCGCCCTGACCCGCCGAGGTGATCCGGAAGACCTGGCCCTGATCGCCGGTGCCGGCGTAGAGTGCGCCATCCTGCCCGAACGCCAGAGCCCAGATGTAGCGTGCACCGGGCGAGAAGTACTCCGTCGCGGCGCCGTTCTGGATGCAGTAGATCTTGCCGCCGGGCGAGGTTGCCGCATAGACGACGCCTTTCTTGTCCACGGCAACCGCGAAGATTTCGGGCTCATCGGCGGTCCAGACCAGCGTGCTCTTACCGGAGGAGTCCACCCGATAGAGCCGTCCCCGATGGCCCGTGCCCAGGTAGACCGAGCCGTCGGGCGCCTGCGCGGCGGACCAGATCGCCGGCTGTCCGGAGGAGAAAACCGTCTCGGTATCGGGCGCCAGCATCAGCCGGCCGTCGCGCGTCAGGGAAACTCCCTGAAAACGGCCGCGCAGAAAGTCCTGGTAGTTGTTCAGCTCCCAGGTGGCCGTGCTGGCCGCCTGCGCGATCCATGCCAAAAGCGGCAGGGCCGCCAGAAGCAGAAGACGTCTCATTCCTTCACTTCCACCTGGATCGTCCTGGATCCGGTAATTGCCGCGTCGTCCACCTGAAACTCCATCTCGCCGAGCTTGGAACTCTGGGACTGCGCGCCGGGCGGCGCCGACGGGCTTCGTGCCAGAATCATGGCCAGGGAAGGCGGCGGCGCGGCGAGGTCCGCTCCCTGGATGTGAAAGCCGGGCTGCGCTTTCCAGACGCGCACGTAACCGCGGTGGTTGCTCTTGAGGCTGTTGATCAGCGAGATGAGCTGGGCCGCCGACCTCGGCGCGGCGCTCGCCAACTGGCGATAGTCGGACATGTTGGCCGTCGCTCCATCGGAGACCGTAAAGAACAGCGTGCCGACCGGCGCGCCGATCGGCACCGTCCAGGAGACCCGGCGGATCGTCTCGTCGCCGTTGTCGGCGACCAGCGCCACCGCGACCTCGACGGTTTCGCCGGGCTTGGCTTCGCGCCGGGAGGCCCAGACGTCATCGATGCGCCACTGCCGCTTTTCCTCCCAGGCTTCGATCTCCAGATTTACGCCCTTAAGCTTCAGGTCCGGCAAACCGCTCTGCATCGCGTAAGCCAGCGGAATCGCGGCGGAGAGTGAGACCTGCAATGGCACGTTCGCATCGCCCGCGTAGAGGCTGTTCAATTCGATGGGCTTCATGCCACCCTCGAACTCGATTGCGCCGCGTACCGCAAAGCTCGACGTCCCGACTGTCCGCTCAGTGGCGTCGATGGCCGAGTAGAGCGCCATCTGCAGGAGGATCGGCGAGAGAAAACGGTCATTCACCATCCGCATCGAGTAGCTCGATTGCGGTCCGCCCGACTTCGACGCGACCCGAATGGCAAGCGGAACCAGCGAGGCACGCCGGCCCAGTTCCCCGGCGACCGCGGCATTGCGGTCCTCGACGATTGTGCCCATCCACTCCTTCGCCGATGAGATCTTGAACGACGTGGATAGGTTTGGCAGCAGGGTCAGGACCTCGGCGCGCGCGAACGGCAGCTCCGTGCTGCCTATTGAGAGGAACCGGTGGCCGAAGGCGTAGATCCCGCGGCCGTCAATATGGGTCACGGTGCCGTCTGCCCCGATCGCCATATCGCCGGACATCAGTTGCACACTGATCATCGAGCCCGGCTGCAGGGAGGCCGGGTTGCCCATGGCCGGCGGCGGAGTCCCGCCTCCGGAGGCTCCCTGGCGAGGCTCAAGCCCCAGGGCGCGCAGGCGCGGCGCGAAGTGATCCACGGTGCCGCTGGTGAAGCCGGCAAAGGATAGCGGGGTGGCGATTTCGACGAGATGCGTGTCGCCGAAGGAGGCCGCCCGCTTGGGTAGCGCCGCCGTCAGGTCGTCGCCGGGGACCAGTCTCGCGATCGCCGCCGCGGGGCGCGAACCGGCTTGCAGCATTTCCTCGATGGGACGAATGCCCGCTATGGGGTCCTTCGAAAAGGAAAAAGCCAAGGCGACTGCCCCGGCCAGTTTGCCGTCCAGATAGACCGGACTGCCGCTCATCCCCTGCATTACCCCCGTCTTTTCCAGAGGTCCGCCCGAAAGCCGTGCCAGGATGATCGACTGCTTCGGACCCACATTTTCGAGTACGCCGAGCACCTCGACGCCGAATTCCTCGACCCTGTCCCCGGTAAATACGGTCTTTCCAACGCCCTTCATGCCGGGCCGGATGTCCTTCAACGGGAAGAACGAACTCTGGGCGCAGAGCACTCCCGCAAAGACCAGTCCGACCGAAATAGGCGCGAGACGCACGATTCTATTCTATCCTTCCCAGGGCGGAGCCGCCGTTGTGTGCTCGATTTCCGGTGTGCTTAACTGGTAGAAACATCAATGGCTTCGTCTGCCGAGAGTTACGTTAAGGACGCTCCTGCGGCTTCCGCGCCTCGCATTCCCTGGGTTGCCATCGCCTGGTTCCTGGGATTGCTGATCCTCTGTTACGCGCCCGTGCTCGATCGCCTGGTGCATCAATGGAACAACGATGAGGACATGGGACATGGCTTCTTCGTGCCCGCCGTGGCCGCCTACATCGCCTGGCAGCGCAAAGACGAGCTGTTCGCTCTGTCGCCGAAGCCGAACTCTCTGGGCCTCCTGCTGGTGTTCTGGGGCGCCGCTCAGGTCATCATCGCGACGCTGGGCGCCGAGCTCTTCCTGGCCCGCACCGCGTTCATCATCTCGGCAACAGGCGCCATTCTTTGGTTGGGCGGCACAGCGGCGCTTCGCATCCTGACGTTCCCGCTCTTTCTGCTCTGCTTCATGGTGCCGATCCCGGCCATTCTCTACAACCAGATCACGTTTCCCTTGCAGTTGCTCGCCAGCCAGGTGGCCGAGACGATCCTGAGCGCGCTGGGCATTCCCGTCTTCCGCGAGGGCAACATGCTGCATCTGCCCAGCCAGACGTTGTCGGTGGTGGAGGCGTGCAGCGGCATCCGGTCGCTGCTTTCGCTTTCCTTTCTCGCCCTGGTCTACGCCTACTTCTTCGACAACAAGGCCTGGATGCGCTGGGTTCTGCTGGTCGCCACCATTCCGATCGCGATCGTCGCCAACGCGGCGCGTGTCACGCTGACCGGCATCGCCAGCGAATATGACAAGGAACTGGCCGAAGGCGTCTTCCACATGGCCGAAGGCTGGATCATCTTCATGGCCGCCCTTACCATTTTGGTGGCCACCCATCAGGTGATCGACCGGCTTTATCGCCGCTTCCGCAAGCAAAACTGAGGCTCACTCGATGGCATAGTCATGCCAGCAGCCGGCGGTTTCTTCCTCGGCTGCCGACGGCGTGGGGGCAGTGGTAAGCTGGCCTCCCTGCGCACCCGGCTCAATCGCGCGCCGGATCTCATCCCGTATATCCCAGAGGTGGTACTGGGTCGACCGGTCAGCGACACGATCCAGTGCGCTTTCAATCTCACGGGCAATCGACCGCAGCTCGCCGCGATAGAGCGAGCGGGCCTCCTCGGACGCGGGCGAGCGCCGGCTAAGGGCACCCGCCATGATTCCGATCTGAGAACGCTGCAGGTTCCGGCGGTAAGCGTCGATCCGCACTCCCGGCATCTTCAGTTCGCTCCAGATGCCGCGGTGAAGATCCGAGAGGAATTCGGTCGCGCGGTAGACGTGCTCGCCGTCGAGCGCCTCCTGCTCGACCAGGCGCGCAATGCGGCTCTCCTGGAGCAGCGCGGCCAGAATTTTTGATTGGCTGGACCTTATCCGCCGGAGCGCGCCCGCCGGTTCGATACGGCGCAGAATTTCCGGCTTGATCAGAAAATCCGGGACGACGAAGGCGTGGTCGTTCAGAAACTTCACGGCGGCAGCCTGCCGTTCCCAGGGGACCGGTTCGAAACGGACGCCCTCCTGGCCGCCGTGCTTCTGTTGTGAGTGCAGTCCTCCGACGATCGCGGCGACGTGCCCCATTTCAGTGGTCCACTGGCCGAGCAGCCGCGAGTAGACGCGCTCGAGTTCATCATAGGATTCGCCGTGAGTGGTGGTGGCGTCCAGCACCAGGTCGCTCACGCGCGCCAGGTTCTTCAATCCGAGGCCGGTCGAATACACAGCATCGCTGTCGCCGACGGCCTCTGTAAGCTCGCCGGGATCGGAGCCGTCGGCCTTGGCGGTCGAAAAGCGCAGCCAGGGAGTGCGGTCCTGCTCGCGCGCCCAGGCATCCAGGAGTTCGCGCTCCTGCTCGGGGCTTTTCGCGCCGGCGACCGGAGCATAGCCCCATCGAATCGCCCAGCGATCATACGGGCCGATGCCGGGAATCAGGTCGGCGGGATCGATGCCGTCTTCGGGCTGGGCAACGTAGTTGAAGCGGGCGTAATCCATGATGGTCGGGGTATGGCCCATGGTCTTGATCCATTGCGGGTCGCGCAGTTTTTCCGCTGGATAGAGGCTGCTCGCCTTCATGTTGTGCTGGAGGCCGAGGGTATGGCCGACCTCGTGCGCGGTCACGTACTCGATCAGGGAGCCCATCAGGTCGTCCGGCAGCGGCAGCTTCCGGGCGCGCGGGTCGAGCGGACCGACCTGGAGGAAGTACCAATCCCGCGTGAGATTCATGACGTTGTGGTGGAACTGAATGTCCGCTTCGAGGATCTCGCCGGTGCGCGGGTCGGCGATGTGCGGACCCTGCGCGTTCTCGACGGTGGAGGGCAGCCAGCGGATCACGCTGTAGCGGACGTCATCAGGGCTCCAGTTCGTATCGTCGGGCGGGTTCTTGGCGAGGATGGCGTTTCGGAAGCCGGCGTCTTCGAAGGCGCTCTGCCACTTCTCTACGCCCCGCTTGATGTAGGGGATCCATTTGCGCGGCGTCGCCGGATCGATGTAAAAGGTGATCGGCTTGACAGGTTCGGAGAGGGCGGCTTCGGGGTCCTGCTTCTCCAGGCGCCAGCGCTTGATATAGGTCCGGGTGGGAGCGCGGTGTTCGTCCTTGCCAAAGTCGATCTGCTTGAAGTGGAAGTAGCCGACGCGCTCATCAAACAGGCGCGGCATCATGGGGCGCTCGGGGAGCTTGACCATGCTGTAGTGCATCAGGACCGTGGCGCTTCCGGCGCGCATCCCCGGGCTGCCGGCAGGCCCTTTGCCCTCCGCCGGCCCGGTGTAGGTCTGGGTTGCCTCGACTTCGATGTTCGACGGGAAGGCGGCAACGCGCTCCAGGAAGGAGCGGCTCCCGTCGAAGCTGCGGGCCCGGAGCCGGCCGCGCACGCTGAATTCCGGCACCTCCGTGGTAAACAGGCCGGTGACATCGATCACCACCGAGTTTTTCGGACCGGTCGCCTCGACCGGAAACGACTTGAGGATTGCGTCGTTATTTGCATCCTGCACCGCCCTGGCGATCGGCTCGCCGGCATCGGCGACCACTTCATAGGAGACGCTCCGGAGCAGCACCCGATTGTCGCGCCGCTCCCACCTGACGACGTGGCTGCCGGTAGTCTGGCCTCCGTAGCCGACTCCAAGGGTCGTTCTGGCGATGCGGCTCACCCATAGGAACTCCTTGCCGAATTCCGTTTCGGGGATCTCGTAGTAGAGCTTGTCCTTGCTGCGGTGCACCGTGAAGACACCGCGGTCGCTTTTGGCGCCCTTGATCACGCGCTCGTAGGGTTTGGCCTCTTCCACCAGCGGGTCCGGCAGAGGATCCTGAGCACCGTGCAGCGTCAGAAGGACAACGACGGCGGCGCCGGAGACACGGGCCAATTTTCGGGCGTGCATCAGGATGGTTCTACCTCGGTAAGAACCTTTGGACGGCGCGGCGCCCGGAAAGGTTGCGGCGCGCCTGAGCTGCCCTGAGCGATACTGGTGGGGTTGCGATGCGCCAGCTTCCCGTCCTTTCCGCCATCGTGCTGTCGCGCTCCGACTACGGCGCCATTCGCCGCCTCATGCGCCACCTGCGCGCGCAGACGGCGCGATCGTGCATGGAGTTGATCTTCGTGGTTCCCCAGGCAAAAGGTTTTCAACCGAATCCGGACGAGATGGCCGAGTTCTGGGGCTGGCAGATCCTGGAGTGCGGCAGGATCGATTTGACAAGCCGGCCGCGCACTTTGGGGGTCCATGCGGCCCGCGCGCCGCTGGTGGTCTTCACCGAAGAGCACTGCCTGCCGTTTCCCGACTGGGCCGAGGCGCTGATCGCCGCGCACGAGAACGAATGGGCCGTCGTCGGGCCGGTGGTCTACAACGCGAATCCGAGGACGGCGATGAGCTGGGCCCAGTTTTTCCTGGAATACGGGATTTGGCTCGCGCCGCATGAAGGCGGCGACGCGGAGATTCTTCCGGGCAACAACAGTTGCTACCGCCGCGAGCTGCTGCTCGAGCTGGGCGACCGGCTCGAACAGATGCTCGACGCCGAGACTCTGCTCCATTGGGAGTTTCGGCGGCGCGGACTGCGCCTGCGCCTGGAGCCGAAGGCGCGCGCCTACCACATCAACATGACGCAGTGGCGTCCGTTCCTGCTGACCGCCTTCCACGCCGGGCGGCGCTTCGCCCATCACCGTGCGCTGGGCTGGGGCGCCGCGCGCCGGATGGTTTATTTCTGCGGCTCTCCCCTGATTCCGGCGATCCGGTTCCGGCGAATACTCGCAGAGATCCGTCGGACTGGGCGCACCGGGATGCTGGCGCGGATCCTGCCGCCGCTCGGACTTTCGCTGATCGCGAGCGCCTTCGGCGAGATGCAGGGCTACCTCGGCGTGCTCGGGCAGTCGCGCGAGTACCTAGCGGAGATTGAGCTCGATCGCGAGCGGCTGCTCGGTCCCGGCGACGCCGTTGAAATTCCCGATCCCCCGGCCCGATGACAAATGTACCGCTGCTCTCCGCGATCCTGATGACACCGGACGCCGGAATTCGTTTGGCAAAAACGCTCCGCAGCCTTGCGGCGCAGTCGATCGCTTCCCGGATTGAGATCGTCCTTGCCGGGCCGGATCGGGAGCGGCTTGGCCTGCCCGGCGAGATGGCGGCGTGCTTCTGGGGTGTAGTCGCAGTCGAGACGGCGATGAAGAGCCTCGGACAGATGCGTGCTGCGGCGATCCGGGCCGCCGCCGGAAAGTATGTTGTGTTCTGCGAGGACCACAGCTTCCCACAGAAGGGCTGGGCAGAAGCGCTCGTCGCGCGGCTCGACGAGGGATTTGCCGGCGCCGGCCCGGGAATCGATAATGCGAATCCGGGTTCGGCTCTCAGTTGGGCCGACATCCTGCTGAGCTACGGCGAGTTCGTCTGGCGGAGGGAAGCCGCCGAGAGCACGGGGCTCCCGTGGCATAACAGCGCCTACGTACGTGAGGAGTTGCTGGCGTTCGGAGAGCGACTGGAGTTCCTGTGCGAGGCAGACTGTCTGCTTCAGGCCGAACTGCGGGCAGGCGGCCGGAAGCTTCTGTTCGAGCCGCGGGCGCGCATCGGGCATGTGAACAACTCTACCGCCCGCGGCCACCTCGGTTCGCTCTACTGGGGGAACCGGCTTTACGGGATGACGCGCCGGCAATTCGAGGAGTGGCCGGCGGCACGGCGGATCCTGTACGCCGTCTGCGCTCCGCTGGCCGCGGTGCTGCGGTTTCGCCGCGTCCTGGAGCATGTCGCGCGGCTGAGAGGCCAGCACGTACGGCTGCCGTTGGGGCGGCTGCTGCCTTGGCTTGCGTGCGGATCTGTGCTGGCGGCGCTGGCGGAGGCGACAGGATATCTGCTGGGTCCGGGGGCGACGTACCAGCGCCGGCTCCACTACGAACTGTATCGGGAGCGCTACGTCCGCCCCAAAGACCGGTCTGTGCTCAGCGACTCGTAGAGGCGCAACCAGGCGCCGGCAACGTGGTCCGCACGGGCTCGTTCGAGAAGGTGTTCGCGGCCCTGGCGGCCCACCTCCGCCATGGCGGTCCGGTCGCTGAGCGCCCTTGCGAGTACGCCTGCCAGGGCGGCCGGGTCTTCGGGAGGCACAAGCCAGCCGGTCACGCCGTCCTCGATTAACTCGGGAAACGCTCCGACGCTAGTCGCCAAAACGGGAACACCGTGGGAGACAGCGAGCCCCGAAACCCCGCTCGCGCTGATGTCGTGATAGGGGCAGGCCAGCAGGTCGGCGGCCGCAAAATACGTGCGCACTTCGCTTTTCGGGATGTAGCCAAGCCGCCACAGTACGCGGTCGCCGGCTGCCTGCCGGGCCTGCTCGCGAAGGTCTTCGATTGGCATCATCGGCTCGCCGGCGATGACGATGCGGGCATCGGGTACGTCACGCAGGAGGTCAGGCAAGGCGTCAATCAGGAGATCGAGCCCCTTGTAGGGTTTAATCAGCCCGAAGAACAGCGCGACGGGTTTGTCGTCCGGGAGGCCAAATTGTCGGCGCGCGGCCAGACGCTCCTCGGGGGTGATCAGGTCCAGGATCTCGGCCGGCTGCGGGATGACTTCGATAGGGGTGCCATCGAGGCCGCACTCCCCGGTCAACCGCTTCGCCAGACCGGGACTATGGACGTGGACGGCGTGCGCCATCCGGAGCGCGCCAGCGAGTCCCCAGGAGGGCGTGACGACGCCGCTGAACCGGGGCAGGTCGTGGATCGTGACCACGATTCGCCACCCGCGCCGCCGCAGCGCGCCGAGCAGCAGGCGGTCGGCCGCCGGCAGCAGCAACCATTGGGAGTGGAAGACGCCCGGGTTTTCGTCCCTGAGGAGCTTCCAGGTTCGGAGCAGTCCGGCGGGATAGGAGAGCCCCTTGTAGATCTGTCGTAACAGTGTCCGGGACTTAAGCCAGCGGCCGAGCGGATGATCGAGGAACCGGAAAAAGAGCCGCCTTTCGCCCTCGGGCACGGGAACCGTTGAGGGATCGAACAGCGGCGCCGAAGTGATGACGCGTACCGAAGCACCCTGCCTGTCTAGCGCTTCGCGGAGCACCCGCACGTAATTCGGCACGAAGGCTCCGGGATCGAACAGCACGACGTTCGTGGCACAGTAGAAGATAGTATTCGCGATGCCGGCGCCCTTCGTTTCAGTCGTCATACCCGCCTACCAGTATCCTGCAGGACTGCGCCGGTGCCTGGCCGCACTCGGCCGGCAGAGCCTTCCGCACGGCGCCTTCGAAGTGCTGGTAGTCGACGACGGCAGCCCCGAACCGCTGGAACCGGCGCTGGCGCCTGGGATGGGACGCGAAAGCGGCGCCTTTTCGGTGCGGTTTCTGCGGGTTCCCAACGGCGGACCGGCGCGCGCGCGGAACCTCGGGGTCCAGGCGGCGCGCGGAGAGTGGATCGCCTTTACCGACCATGACTGCGAGCCGGATGCCGGCTGGCTGCACCATCTCGCCGCGAGCGCCCGCGAGCATGGCGATGTGCTGCTCGGCGGCCCGAAGCGCAACGGGTTGCCGGAGAATCCGTACTCGGCCGCGCATGAGAGTTTGTCGGACTTCGTCGTACGCTGGTTCGCGCGGCCCGGACACCCTGTGCCGTTCTTCACGACGAATAACCTGGCGATGCGGAGGGAGTCGTTCCTGAGCCTCGGGGGGTTCGACGGCCGGTTCCCATTCGCGCACGAGGACCGCGACTTTGCCTTCCGCTGGAAAGCGACCGGCCGAGGAATGCACTTTGTCTCCAAGGCCGTGGTTACGCACTATCACGACTATACGTTAGCCTCCTTCTGCCGGCAGCACTTCCGCTACGGACAGGGCGCCGCGGACTTTCACCGCGCCCGCTGTAAATCGAAAGAGCCACGACCGCGGTTCGAGGGGCTGCGCTTCTACTCGGCGATGCTCCGCGAGCCCTGGCGCGAAGCGAACGGTTGGCGGGCGGCCCGGTCGTCGGCCCTGATCGCGCTCTCTCAGGCGCTGTATGCGCTCGGCTACTACTCCCATCGCCGCGCGTCATAGCGCACCACGCAGAACCTCGCCGAGCTCTTCGGTTTCGAGCGGAATCGGATTTCCTTTCATGCTGCTGGCCCTGGCCGCTTTCCCGGTGACGTCAGGGATTTTATCGGCCGTGAGGCCGTAAGCGCTTAGGGGCGGGATCGCAAGCTCCTGGCACAGCCGGCGCAGCCAGGGGGCGGCGTCTTCGGCGGCGGCTTGGGGATTGCCCGTGAGAATTCGGGCGATGCGGGCGTAGCGCCACAGCGCCTCGGATTCGGGCGCGCGGACGCGCAGGGCCTTTACGTTGGCCTCGACGCCGTGCGGGAGCAGTGCGGCGCAGACGGCTCCGTGCGGCGCCGGGAACATGCCTCCAATGGGAGCTGCGAAGCCGTGGACGACGCCTAGCCCGGCATTGGCCAACGCGAGACCACCGAGCAGGCTCGCCAACGCCATGGCGGTCCGGGCCTCCAGGTCGCGGCCGTCGCGCCAGACCCGCGGAAGCGCCCGAGCGGCCCTCGCAATGCCTTCGAGGCAGAGCGCATCGGTCATGGGGTTGGCGCGGACCGAGACGTAGGGTTCGATGAGTTGCGTGAGGGCGTCGAGTCCGGTGCTTGCGGTCACAGCCGGAGGCAGCCCGAGCGTGAGTTCCGGATCGACCACGGCGAGGCGCGGGAGCATGAGCGGGCTCCGCAGGCTCGCCTTGACGCGGTGCTCGGGGGAGCCGAGGACGGCGTTGCGCGTCACCTCCGAACCGGTCCCTGCGGTAGTCGGAATCGCGATGCAGGGCGCGGCTGGATGCTCGATCGGCCGTCCGGCGCCGATGACTTCGAGGTAGTCGAGCGGATCGCCGGGATTGGTGAGGAGCGCGGCGATGGCCTTGCCCGCGTCCAGCGCGCTGCCTCCGCCGAAGGCGATGACCAGCTCGCAGCCATGCGAGCGGGCTTCGGCGACGTGCGTGCGAATCAGATCGACGGTCGGCTCGCCGGGCACGGAGAGCACGGTACACCGAATGCCGGCCGATTCGAGGTCGGCCATGAGCGGCGCCGCCCGCTCGCGGGAACGGCCTGTGACCAGGCAGGCGCGCGCTCCCATCCGGCGCGCCGCGGGCGCCGCTTCGCGCAGGCTGCCGGCGCCGAACAGGATCCGGCCCGCAGTGGCGAATTCGAATTGCATCGCCTTACCAGCTCTCGTCGGCCGGGAAGACGTTGGCGTACTTGACGCTGGTGCGCGGCTCGGCCATCATCGGGGCCACGGCGTCGCGCCATGCGGCGTAATGAGCGGTTTCTTTGTGGCGCGCCGGGGATTCGGCATCGCGGTAGACTTCCACCAGAACGAACCGCGTCGGGTCGTCAGCCTGCTGGAGGACGTCGAAGCGGGCGATGCCCGGCTCCCGGACGCTGTTGCGGGCGTTCTCGATCGTCGCCTCCCGGAAGGCTTCCACGAATTCCGGCTTCACATGCGCGTAAACTTGAACAATCAACATGGCGATACTGCCGATAATATCCTGAGAACATGCAAGGCCCCAACCGCTTCAATCTGGTGCTGATGCTGGCCCCCGCGACGCTGGTCCTCGGCGGCCTGTTCGCTGGCGGCCTGGCGCTGGGATTGCTGGAGAGCATCGGTGTAGCGGGCCTTTCGAGCGACGGATTTACCACGGAGCATTACTTGGCGCTGCTTTCGGACCGGGAGTTTCGCGCCTCGCTGGGGTTTTCCTTCGCGATGGCGGCCATCGCGACACTGCTCTCCACTGTATTCGGGGTCGCGATGGCGCTGGCGATCCACCACCACCGCAAGGAGAGCCGGCTGGCCCGGATGCTGATCCAGTTTCCAGTCGCGATGCCGCACCTGGCGATCGCGATGGTGGTGATTCATCTGCTCGCGCCGAGCGGCCTGCTCGCGCGCGGGGCTTACGCGGCCGGATGGATCGGGGAGCCGGCCGAGTTCCCGGCGGTCATCCAGGACGCCTACGGGATCGGCATCCTCGTGGCCTATGTCTGGAAGGAAACGCCCTTTTTGGCGGTTGTCGCATTGGCCATGCTGGCGCGGACGGGTGAGGAGTACGATCTATGCGCCCGCACGCTTGGGGCGACGACGTGGCAGCGGCTGCGCTACGTCACGCTGCCCTTGATCGCGCCGGGCGTCATCTCGGCCTCGCTGATCGCCCTGGCTTTCGTATTCAGTTCGTTCGAGACCCCGTTTCTTCTGGGACGCCCGTATCCGGCGATGCTGGGCGTGGTGGCGCAGCGGCGCTTTATGAGTGCCGACCTGGCGGACCGGCCGGCCGCGCTCGCGTTGGCGCTGGCAATGGCCGTAGTGACCGCGGCGGCCGTGTGGCTGTATCTGAAACTGGCCGAGCGCTTCGTCGGAGAAAGGCCGGCGGTGTTTTGAGGACGCGCGGACTTGCGGCTGTGGCGACCGCCGCCCTGCTGGCGCTGGTTCCGGTGGCGTTGCTGGCGGTCTGGTCGCTGGCGTGGGGATGGCGATGGCCGCAATTGATTCCGGAGGAGTGGTCCTTGCGGGGCTGGCGGTATGTTGCCTCGCCGGGATCCGATGCGGCGGCGGCGTCGGGAACAAGCCTTTGGATTGCAACGGCTGTCGCCTTTCTTTCGGTGGCCATCGCGCTGCCGGCCGGGCGCGCGCTCGCCTGGCATGAGTTCCGGGGCAAACGCGCTTTCCTGTTTCTGTTGCTGCTGCCGGTCCTGGCGCCCCCGTTGGCGGCCGCGATGGGCGTCCACTCGGTCTTCTTGCGGTTCGGGCTGACGGGGCATCCGCTCGGTGTCATTCTGGTGCACCTGATTCCCGCAGTCCCATACGCGGCGCTGGTGTTGACAGGCAGTTTCTCACGCTTCGACCCCGATTGGGAGGCGCAGGCCCGGACGCTGGGGGCGAGTCCGCTGCAAACATGGATAAGGGTTACGCTGCCGTCGATTGCGCCGGGTGCGGCCGTGGCGGCCGGCTTCGCCTTTCTCATCTCCTGGAGCCAATACCTGTTCACACTGCTGATCGGCGAGGGAAGCGTCCTGACGCTGCCGCTGCTGCTGGTGGCCTTCCAGCGGGGGGGCGATGAGGCGGTCGCTGCGGCGCTTTCGCTGGTCTTCCTGGCGCCGGCCTTCGCGGCCTTCACGCTGGTCGCGGGATTCCTGAGAAGTTCATGAGAGGCGTACTCTTTGTTTTGTTGCTGCTGCTGGCGGGCTGCTCGGCTGAACGCGAGGGGACGCGGCTCGATCCGTCGGATCTGGAGCGGCTGTCCTGGGAGGAGGTCGCCGCGCAGGCACGGAACAGCACCGTCCGGTTCGGCATGTGGGGCGGCGATGAGGAGCGGAACCGTTACTTTCGATCGAGTGTCCGCGAATCCTTATTGGACTGTTGCGGAATCGACCTGCGGATCATCACGGCCGGCGACACGGCGGAACTCATCAACATGCTGCTGAATGAGAAGCGCGCGGGGAAGCTTCGCAACGGTTTGCTCGATATGATCTGGATCAACGGCGAGAACTTCCGGACGGCCAAACAGGGCGGCGTACTGTGGGGGCCGTTCGCGCAGCGGCTGCCGAATTTCGGGCTTTACAGTCCGGAGGCGTCGGCCCGCGACTTCGGCACGCCCACCGAAGGCTTCGAGGCGCCCTGGCAGCGGGCGCAGTTTGTGATGGCCTATGACTCGGCGCGCGTGCCCGAGCCTCCGCGCACCATCGAGGCGCTGGCCGAGTGGGTCCGGCGGCACCCTGGGCGCTTCACGTATCTCGCGCCGCCGGATTTCACCGGCTCGGCGTTTATACGCCATCTGCTGCTGCATTTCGGCAACTACGATCGGCGGTTCCAGGAGGCCTTCGACGAAGAGCTTTATAAGGCGGCCTCGGAGCGGACTATCGCGTTCCTGAACGATTTGCGGCCCTTCCTCTGGCGCAAGGGCGAAACCTATCCATCGACTCCGCGCGAGCAGGACCGGCTCTTCGCCAATCACGAAATCGACTTTGCGATGAGCTACGGACCGTCGTTCGTGTCGGTGCGGATCGCGCGCGGCGAGTTCCCGGTGACGGCTCGCACCTTCGTTTTCGATACCGGCACCATCGCCAACTACAATTATCTGGCGATTCCATTCAATGCGCCGAACGCCGCGGGTGCGCTGGTCGCGATCACTCATCTGATGTCGTTCGAACAGGCGTTGGACCTCTCGATCGCGCTGCGGTCGGCGTTTCCACTCGACCTGACTCGTCTGACGGAAGAGCAGCGCGCCAAGGCGGAAGCGCTTCCGGTCGGACTCGGGATGCTGCCCGCGAGGGTTCTGGCGGCGCGCGCGCTGACCGAGCCCGATGCCGAGTACCTGGTCCGAATCGAGCGGGACTGGCTGGAGAGGGTGTTGCGCCGGTGAAGCAGTCCGGCACATGGGTCGAGATGCGGGACGTGACGGCCGGCTATGGTGCGGAGCCCGTGCTCTCGGGGTTCTCGCTTGATGTACCGGCGGGGGAGCTGGTGGCGCTGCTTGGGCCGTCGGGATGCGGCAAGACCACGGTGCTGCGGGTACTCGCCGGGCTGCTTTCGTGTGAGGCGGGAGAGATCCGGCTCGACGGCGAGCGGGTGAATGAATTACCGGCCGAGCGGCGGCAGATTGCCCTTGTCTTCCAGAAGCCGCTGCTGTTTCCTCACCTGAATGTGTCGGAAAATGTCGGATTCAGCCGGAAGATGCGGGGCGAGGCGAAAGCCGCGACGGCCCGGCGTGTGGCCGAGGCGCTCGAATTGGTGCAGCTTGCGGGCTTCGGCGATCGGAGACCAAAGGAGCTTTCCGGCGGCCAGGAGCAGCGGGTCGCGCTGGCGCGCGCGCTGGTGAGCGAGCCGCGCGTGCTGCTGCTCGACGAGCCCTTCTCCGCCCTGGATGAGAACCTGCGGGCGGAGATGCGGGCTCTGGTCCGATCGGTACAGCGCGAGTTGGGCCTCACGACGATCTTTGTCACGCACGACCAGGACGAGGCGTGTGTGCTGGCATCGCGGATCGCCCTGCTGCTCGACGGCCGGATCGAGCAGTTCGGCGCTCCGCGCGAGTTCTATACGGCTCCGCGGAGCATCCGGGCGGCGCGCTTCTTCGGATGGTTTTTCGCGCGCGAGCCGGGCGGCCGGACGGTCGCGTTCCGGCCGGAAGCGGCGCGCCTTTGCGGTCCCGAGGCGCAAGCCGGTTCCGGATGGCTGGCCGTGGAGGCCGTGGTCGAGGATTCGCTCGATCTCGGGCACCGGCTGCGGACGCGACTGCGCGCGGCGTCGGGCGAGACGGTTGAGATCGAACATGCCCCACCGGGCCGGGCGGCGGGGGAGCGGGCTGCGATACTGATTCCAGAGGAGAGCGTGTGGAGTCCATCTATTTCGTCCTGACGTGGCTATGCCACCGCACCTGCGAGCACTGCTACGAGGAGCGCTTCCGGCCGTACTACGGCGAAGATTTGCGGCGCGTGGTCGAGGAGTCCAGGACGAACATGCCGCGAATCATTGAGAATCTGCCGGAGCGCATGCAGTACCTCAACCTGAACGATCCCGACGGCCTGGGGGGCTTTCGCGAGAAGCGGGGACGCATCATCGTGGCGGGAGGCGAAATCCTGCTCGATCCGGTGCGGGAGCCGGTGCTCTATCCGGCGATCGAGCAGCTTCAGGCGAAGTACCGGGACGATGGCGGGGTCGAGCTGGTGGTCCAGACGACGGGCGATATCCTTACCGAACGGATCGTTCGGGAGTTGCTGGAGCGCGGCGTCTCCGTGATCTCAGTTTCGGGTTTGGATGCGTATCACGAGGGTATCGGCGAGCCGGCGGCGCAGGAACGGCTGCGCGCGAAGCTGACCGCGATATTCCGGGCGCACGGCATGGAGGAGTGGCAACCGGCGCCGCGTCCAGCCGGCGCGAGGTACTTCCACTTCTTTGGAGCGACGCCGGAATCCTGGATCGGCAAGCTCTGGCCGCGCGGCCGCGCACACAGGAATGAGCTGTCCCAAGCCACGCTCGCCGATAACTTTTGCAACCGGTGGTCCGGCGGGTTGAATTTTCTGGCGTATCGCTACAGCGGCTCCGAGGTGTCGATCGAGCCGAACGGCAACGTCTATCCCTGCTGTCTGAAGACGAAGGCGCCGGTGGGCAACCTTCTCGAAGAGAAGCTGGAGGCGATTCTTGACCGGCTGGCGGGCGATCCGGTCTACGAGGCGATCTCGATGGGGCACCCGGAACGTATGGGCATCGCGCACGGATGGAGCGTAGAGAAGTTTCTGGAGCGGTCGACAGTCCGACTGCCCTCGGGGCGTGTTTACCAGAACCTGTGCATCGGCTGCGACGCCTTCCACGAGGAGGTACTCGGAAGGGCCGCAGGCGCGCTGGTTTCCATTCGTGCGGGCACGGATCTGGGATAAACTGTAGCCCATGTCCGGACTGAATCGTCGTGCTTTCCTGTCAGCGGTAGCCGCAGGCGCTCCCTATCTCCTGTTGGGGCAGAAGACGGCGTCGGAGCGGGTGAACGTTCTGTTCATCGCCTCCGACGATCTGAACAATTGCCTCGGATGCTATGGGCATCCGCTGGTGCAGTCGCCGAATATCGACGACCTGGCGCGGCGCGGGGTCCGTTTCGATCGCGCCTATTGCCAGTATCCGATGTGCGGTCCGAGCCGCACGTCGATTCTGAGCGGGATGCGGCCGGATACGACGCGCATCTGGCAAAACGAGATCGCGGTGCGGGACAAGCTGCCGGATGTTGTGACGCTGCCGCAACTGTTCCGCCAGAACGGCTACCTGTCCGCACGCTATGGAAAGATGTACCACATGGGCGTGCCTACGACAGTGGGCAAGAACCTGTATGATGACCCTCCGTCGTGGGACATCGCGGTGAGTCCTCCGGGCGCCGAGAACAAAACCAAAGGCGAGGGGCGCAATATCACGCCGCATATCGGGGCAGGCGGCGCGATGCACTGGATCAGTTTCCAGGGCGACGGCAAAGACCAGGCCGACCAGGCCGCGGCGGAGTTGACGATCGAGACGATCGATAAGAACCGCGACCGCCCGTGGTTTTTGGGGCTGGGGTTCGTGCGGCCGCATGTGCCTCTGGTGGCGCCTTCGAGATTTTTTGACCTGTATCCGCTCGACAGAATCAAGCCGGTTGTGAATCCGGAAAACGACCGCGACGACATTCCCCTAGCCAGTGAGATCGCGATCAACACCCGGGCTAACGACATGGGGATGAAGACCGATGCTGAGAAGAAAGAGGCGCTGCGCGGCTACTATGCGTCGATCTCGTACATGGATTCGCTGGTAGGACGGGTAGTGGATCACCTCGAACGGCTGAAGCTGCGCGAGCGGACGGCGATCGTGTTCTGGAGCGATCACGGCTGGCACCTGGGCGAACACTTCCGCTGGCAGAAACGGAGCCTGTTCGAGGAGTCTGCGCGCGTGCCCCTGATCGTCTCGGCTCCGGGGCGTAAGGGCAACGGGAAGGCCTCGCGCGCTCTGGTCGAACTGGTGGACCTCTACCCGACGGTGGCGGACCTGTGCGGCGTGAAGGCGCCGGCCGATCTCGAAGGCCGAAGCTTCGCGCCCGTTCTCGATCAGCCGAACCGGCGATGGAAGAGCGCAGCGTTCACGCAGGTCTCGGCGCAGAACGGGATCGTCGGACGCGCTGTCTGCACGGATCGCTATCGCTATATCCGGTGGGAGGGGCCGCACCCGGACGAGGAGCTCTTCGACCACCAGGTGGACCCGCGGGAGTACACCAACTTGGCGCGCGACGCGTCGAAGGCGAACCTGCTGAAGGAGATGCGCGGCGTGCTCGACCGGGGCTGGCGGGCGGCACGCGCGAGAGTTTAGCGGCCGGCGCGCAGCGACTCGATCGCCTTTTCGGCCTGCCAGAGATGGCGCCTCTCGTGGACTGCGATGAGGACGAAGGCCGAGTAGAGGTTATAGCGCACTCGCTCCGCGAAAGGCGAGCGGATTTTCACGCGGTCGAGCGCCAGTCCGGCGGCATCATGCAGTTTCGTAAGCAGGGTCTTCTGGAGCGCGAGAAAGCGCGGCAGGGCCTGCTCGGGCGTGATCCCGGAGGGAACGAACGGGGCCGAGGTGCGGGTGCGAAGGCGTGCGGGCGGCTCCAGCATGAAGCGCAGGAGCCGGGCGGTCCATTCCATCCGGAAGGGTCCCGAGCCGGTCAGTCCCTGATTTCGCACGTCCGCGAGAGCTTCGTCCAGGCGAGGGAGATAGGCCTCGGTTGTCAGGCTGAGGTGGTCGAGGCACTCGGCTACGGACCAACTCCCCGGCTGCGGGCGAATCGAGAGTTTGTCGGGGCTTAACGGCCCGGCAAGGCGCCCGGCGCGGACCGAGCATTCTTCCAATTCGGCGGCGACCTGCACGAGTTGGGGCGAAGGTTGAAGTCCGGTCAAACCTTTACCTTCAAGGTTTTTTCGATGTACTCACGGCTCATTCTCGCCGATTCCTTGGGCGGCCGGAAGGGCGAGGAGTCGAACTCGACGGTGAGCCAGCCGCGCCAATTGATTTTGTCAAGATGCGCCTTGATGGCGGGAAAGTCGACGCCGCCTTTGCCGAGGGGGAAGAAGGGCGGGTCCTTCATCATGTCGGGGCGCTCGATCCTGGTTCGGGCGCCGCCGCGGTGCTCGGGGGCGGTGTCCTTCATGTGGAACTCGACGATACGGTGTCCGAGTGTGCGAGTGAGTTCGACCGGATCGATGCCGGCCATGGTGATGTGGCCGGTGTCGAGGACGAACCAGACGTGCTTGGGATCGGTGTTGCCGAGGACGTAATCGACCTCGCGGCGGTTCTCGAACTGGCTCCACATGTGCGCGTGGATGGCCAGCTTGACGCCGAGGTCGGAGATGCGGCGGCCGAGTTCGTTGACCGAAGCCGCGATGTGGCGGAGGTCCTCATCGGTTGTGCCCTGCAGGCGGCGCGGCCCGAGGTTGATCTTCAGGTGCGTACAGCCGAAGTGCTTGATAAAGCGGACCAGGCGCAAGTGGTCCTGGTAGAGCTTTTCGTGTTTGGAGGGGTCCTCGAAGTGCATCTCCATGGGGCCTCCATTGGAGATGGTGACAAACTGCACGCCGATCTCATCGAGGCGTTTCTGGAGCGCGGGAGGATTGTCGTAGTAGTCCAGAAAGTAATGGATGAAGGTTTCGACATAGCGATAGCCGACCTCCCGAGCCTCGCGGAAGGCAAGGAACGTGTCCTTTTCCCAGCCGCCGCGGGTGTTGGTGGTGATGCCGACTTTGTAGCGTGAAGAATCCGCGAAAGCCTCACATGCGAAGGCCGCCGATGCGATCAGTTCTCGTCGCGTGAATTTCATGGCCGCAAACCGCCTTACCTTTGCGATGTCTTGCTGGCCGTATTGTATCCGAATGCAAGCGGCGGGGCCGCTCCCGGGGTTCCGGGAGTCCCCGCCTCTTCGGTGGGGTTAGAAGAAGAGGCGGAGCCGCAGTTCGACCTGGCGGGGGTCGAAGGTGCTCATCCCGAAGGTCCCGAAGTTATCGTTCTGGACCATGCCGGGACGAATGCCGCGCGACGCCTGGGCCGCCGTCACGTTGGTAAACGTGGCGGCGCGTTCGGGTTGGCGCCGATGAGGGGAATTAACGTGGCGGACTGATTGTAGGGCACAAGCAGCCTTCCCTGTGGGTTCTGCCCGTACTGGAGCGCAACGGGGTTCGAGGTGCGCGGGAAGAAGTTCTGGGCACCGAAGTAGTACAGCCGCCGAAGTACCCGGTGTTGGACGGAAGATAAGTAACGCCGAAGCCGGAGCGGACCACCCACTCGTCAGTGACGCGGTAAGCTGGACCGACGCGCGGTCCGAAGTCCCCTCTCGGGGTGCGGTAGAGTTTACCGCCGGGGCCGGGGAACATCAAACGGCCGCGGCCGCCGAAGGGGTTCTCCTCACGGAAGCTGAAGGAGGAGACCCGCCCGTAGCGCTCCTGCGGACCGGGCTGTACGCGTAGCGCAATCCCAGATTGGCGGTGAGGCGGTTGGTGGCGCGCCAGTCACTCTGCATGTACAGGGCGTGATACTTGGCCGAGAGCGCCAGTAGCACGGCGTTCTCGCCTGCCTGCAGGTTGGCGGCGCCGAGCAGGTAGGAAGCCAGACCGCTGCCGGACTGATCGTTGGTGACCTGATTGATGACCTGGCCGAGCGGGCCGATCAGGTTGCCGGTGGTGTAGCTCTGGTTGCCGCGAATCCAGAAGGCCCCACGCGCGTCGCTGTAGTTTGAAAGGTAATTGCGGAACTCGCCGCCCCACTTGTGGTTCCAGCGGCCGGTAATCTTGGTGACGGATCCGACAATGTTCCATTTCGTCTGACGCTCAATCTTGGCAAGGTAGGAGGTCTGGTTGAGCGGGCTCACCCGGCGCCAGCCGCCGCCGAAGTTAGTGATTTCGGAGTCGGCTCCTGGGAGGCCGGCGGCCACCAGAAAGTCGTTCGGGATGCCGAAGGCGCTGTAATTCATGTCGCCGAAGGTGGCCGAGCGGTTCTGGGCCGCCACGCGCGTCAGGCCGACGCGGATGTCGGCGACCGTGCTCGGAGTGCCGCGAGCTGGCGCCAGGAGGATGCCTGGAATCGTTTCGACGACGAATCGCAACCCGTCCGGCACCTGGGCCGACAGGTTGCACGCGGCCGAATTCGCCGTCGAGCGCGAGCACCGAGACCGCGGCTTTCAGGAAGCTGAGGCCGCCCTCCGGCTAAATCCTTCGACCGTCGAAGCCTACGCCGCGCGCGTCCAGGCCGCCCACTTCTCGATGGAGACTGGGCTGCGGGGGCCGAGGCCTGCGGGGCCGGCGCGCGCTATGGCGGTAACCCCGCTGCCTTCCGCCGCCACTGCGGACTGCTGTGGCCGCTATTCGGCGATAGCGCACGCGCTGTCGAAGAGCTGTGCCAAGCCGTGCTACTGGAGCCGCTGTCGGCTCTTTTCTCTGGGCCTACTCGTTCGTTCTCTTCCGCGCCGGGCGATTCGAAGAGGCCGCGCGCCAGGCGGCCGCCTCGCTGGAGTTAAGCCCCGGAGAACTGCGAGCCTACCTCGTGCAGGCTCTCGCGCTGGCCTTCCACGGCTCGGATGCCGAAGCTGTCGCGGCGCTCAAGGGAGCCGAACGCTTCGCGGAACAGGATCCGGCCGAATTTCATACGGTATCGGCCATCGTTCATGCCCGGGCCGGCCGCGCCGTGGAAGTGCGGCGCATAATGAAGGAGCGCGATTTGCCACCCTATCTCCAGGCGCGCGTCTACCTTGCAATGGGTGAGCCGGATCAGGGTTTCGCGACTGCTGGAGCAGGCCACCGAACGCGGGCTGCCTGGGGACCGTGTATTTCATGGCCGATCCCGGTGTGGCGCCCTATGTTGCGACGCCGCGCTGTCGGGAACTGCAACGTCGTCACCGGCTGCCGGGCTAAGTGGCGACTGCGCGCGCAATGCGCTCGGCCGCTTCTTTGCCGGAGCGGATGCAGTCCGGGATGCCGATGCCGTCGTAGGCGTTGCCGGCCAGGTGGAGTCCGGGCAGCCGGCCCAGGCGCTCCCGCACGCGTTCCATGCGGGCCTGATGGCCGACGGTGTATTGGGCCATCGAACGGGGCCAGCGCGCAATGCGCGTAAACAGCGGCTCGGCTTGCACGCCCATGATCTGGGCGAGCTCGGCGCGCACCGTCCGGATCACCGACTCATCCGGCCAGTTGAGCACCTCTTCATCGCTGCTGCCCCCCAGGAAGCACCGTAGCAGCGCCCGGTTATCCGGAACACGGTGCGAAAACTTCGTCCCGACCCAGGTGCAGGCCACGATGCACCCGCGCTCCTTCCGGGGAACCAGGAACCCGAAGCCGTTCTGCGGGTGATTCAGCGCGGCTTTGTCATAGACCAGCGCCACCGTCATCGAAGAGCTGTACTCGATGCCGGCGAGCAGGTGTGATAGTTCCGGGTCGGTCCCGACCGTGAGATGGGAGGTTCGCCAGGCGGGACAGGCGAGGACGACGTGCGCGGCCTCGATCCACCGGCCGCCGGCACGAGCCCGGAATCCGGATGAAGACGGCTCGACGGTCTCGACGCTTCCGTGGACTACGGTCGTCGCGGGCCGGATGGCAAGTTCGAGGGCCGCGATTATGTCGCCGAGCCCGTTCTTCAGCGTTCGGAAGAGACTTCCCGAGCCAGAGGAGGTCATTGCCCGGCGGGCGGCGAGGGCGCCACGGGTGAGGCTGCCGTAGCGGCTTTCGAATTCGGAGAAGCGGGGAAGTACGCTGCTTACGCTGAGGCGCTCGGGGTCACCTCCGTAAACGCCGGCAAGGAGGGGCTCGGTGAGATAGTCGACCGCCTCCTGCCCGTAGTGGTCCCGGATGAAATCGGCGACCGAGCGATCGGTGGGCGAGGCGGCGCTGGGTTTGCGGAAGTACTCGGCCGCCATCCGGAGCTTGGTCGTCCAGCTCAGCAGCGGAGTGAACGCCATTGGGGCCAGGCGCGTGGGCGCCATGAACATGAGACCGTCGGGAAGCGGGATGAGCCGGCCGCGCTTGCGGATGTAGGTCCGGCGCAGGTGATCGTTCGAGCCGATCACCTCGTCTTCCAAGCCCAGTTCGCGGATCAGGTGGAGGGCGGCGGGTTTTGCCGAAAGGAAACTGTCCGGACCGGCTTCGATGACGCAGCCGTCGGCGATCTCGGTTCGGATGACGCCGCCGAGCCGGGGTTGGCTCTCCACCAGTGTGGCTGGAACGCCCGCTCGATTCAGGTAGTAGGCGGCGGAGAGTCCGGAGATCCCGCCGCCCACGATCAGTACGGACTGCATCGGGGCGATACCGCCAAGCGCCCTCCTACGGCTTGAATTCCCGGACCATCTGGACGACGGCCTTCACGTGGTCGACCGGCGTCTCCGGCAGGATGCCGTGGCCAAGGTTGAAGATGTGGCCGGGCCGCGTGCCGGTGCGCTTCAGCAATTCGTGTACGCGCTGTTTGAGCTCGGGCAGGGGCGCAAAGAGCACGGCCGGGTCGAGATTGCCCTGGACGGCGGAACGGTAGCTGATGTCCATCCAGGCCTGGTCGATATTGATCCGCCAATCGACGCCCATCACGTCGCCGCCGGCAGCATGGAGTTCGCGGAAGAAGCCCGCCGCGCCGGTCCCGAAGTGGATGACCGGGACGCCTGTGGAGCGGATGCGCTCGATCAGGGCGCGCGAGTACGGCGCAACGTAGCGAACGTAGTCGTCCGGCCCGAGCGCGCCCACCCAGCTATCAAAGACCTGGATGGCGCGGGCGCCGGAGGCCACCTGCAAAATGGCGAACGGCCCCAGCACGTCGACGAGCTTGCCCATCAGGCGGCGCCACAGGGTCTCGTCGCGGTACATCATCTGCTTGGTCCGCAGGAAGGTGCGCGAGGAGCCGCCTTCGATCATGTAGCTGGCGAGCGTAAATGGCGCGCCGACAAAGCCGATCACCGGCACCTTGCCGGCCAGCGCCCGCACGGTGTGCTGGATCGACTCGCCCACGTAGCCGAGTTCGTCGGTGTTGGAAATCGACAGCGTATCGACGTCGTTGGTAGTCCGGACGGGATTGTCGATGTGCGGACCCTCGCCGGCGACGAACTTCAGCCGCAGTCCCATCGGCTCGACCGGCAGGAGCAGGTCGGCAAAAATGATCGCGGCATCCACGTCAAGAATTTCGACGGGTTGGAGCGTCACTGCGGTGGCGAGGTCGGGACGTTTGCAGATCTCAAGAATCGAGTGCCGGGCTCGAATTTCGCGATAGGGCTTGAGGTAGCGGCCGGCCTGGCGCATGAACCAGACGGGACGAACGTCCGTCGGCCTGCGCCGGCAGGCATCGAGAAAGCGACTGTTCATTGGAGCAACGCGCATGCCGGTTCCGATCTGTCTTCGCACAGAAACACGCGAAAGCCTTTGGGTTTATTCTGGGCCGTCCATTCCCGGCCCAGGATGAAGAACGGCTTGGTCCAGGCCTCACTGTCGATGGTCTTCGGCGCGACGACCGAAACCGAAACGACGCCATCGGCCGGGTAGCCGGTCCGCGGATCCATGATGTGGCTGTACATCTTCCCCCGGGCGAAGAAAAACTTTTCGTAGTTGCCCGACGTGGAGATCGACTCGTTCTTCAAGTAAAAATCCTGAACTGTTTTCCGTTCATCCTTCGGATGCCGGATGCTGATCCGCCAGCCCTTTTCCTCCGGCGGCGAACCCAGGGCATAGATACTGCTGCTTCCGGCCGAAATCAGGGCCGACTCAACCCCGTTCGAGCGGAGAACCTCCACCATGCGGTCCACGGCGTAGCCTTTTCCAATCCCGCCGGGATCCATTTCGACTCCCGCTTTCCGGAACGCGACCGTCCTGGCAACCGGATCGAGCACGATATTCCGATACCCGACTCTGGCCAGCGCGCCGCGAATCTCGGCCCGATGCGGGAACCTCCCGCTGCCTTTATAAAAGCCCCAAACCTTCATCAGCGGCCCGACCGTGATATCGAACGTGCCGCCGCTCGCCCGGCTGTACTCGATACAGTCCGACAACAGCCGGTACAACTCCTCGCTCACCTGAACCGGCCGCTCGGCGGCGTACCGGTTGACCTGGCTCCACTCACTCCCGGGCCGGTAATTCGAGAGAAGATGGTCGAGCCGGCGGACCTCTTCGAAGGCCTCGTCGACCGCGGCCAACAGGCGGAATTTGTTCTCTCCGTAGGCCACGACTGTATAGGTAGAGCCCATTGAGTCCAGGCTTCGTTCCACCCGGACCGGCTCGGCCGCCAGAAGCATCGCGGGAGCTACCAACAAAAGTAGCACAAAATGTTTCATTTAGGGCGAATTTTCCGTCGGATCTTCGTTGGAAGTTTCATCCGGCCTGGGGCGGCCCCGCCGGATGCGCCGGAACAGGCTCTCAATCTTGGGGGCGGCTCCGAGGATTGCGGCCGGCTCGAAGTGCAGTTCCGGGGTTCGGAAGAGCTGGAGACGGCCGGCAAGCTGGCGTCGAAGGAAGTGCCGGGCGCCGGAGAGGGCTGCCAGAACCTCTCCCTGATCTTGTGGCGTTCCGCTTACAGTAATGAGGACGCGGGCGCTCCGAAGGTCGGGAGAAAGGTGCACTTTGGTGATCTCGGCTGCCTTGACCCTGGGGTCGGCCATCTCGTAGCCGATGATCTCGGTCAGCTCCTCGCGCATTGTTTCGGAGACTCGCTGAATTCTGCGTGCGTCCATGGGTGATCCGAGTGCCGGCGGCTCACTCCAGCCATTCGAGCGTGGCGTTGACCAAGTCGGGCCCGAGGATGGATGCAGCGTCCCGTTCGACCGACTGTAGCACCTTCTCGGCGTGGGTGTGTGCGTTGGAGACCGTGACGGCGGCGATCAGAGCCCGCTGCCAGAGGTCCTGGTAGTCGATTTCAGCGACCGCGACGTTGTGCCTCTGGCGGAGGCGCTCCTTGAGGCTCTTGACAACGTGCCGCTTGTCTTTCAGGGAGTGCGAATAGGGAAGACGCATCTCCAGGGTCAATACGCCGATGCTCGCCATAGAGTCAGGGGCGGGCTCGAAGGCCCGCCCGAATCAGGGTGTTAGACCAGCGCCTCCGAGGCTACTCGCTCGGTGACGAAGGCCTCGATGATGTCGCCGGGTTTGAGGTCATTGTAATTGGCGATGCCGACGCCGCACTCGAACCCGCTCTTGACCTCGGTGGCGTCGTTCTTAAAGCGCTTGAGCGATTGAATCTTTCCGGTGTGGATCACGACGTTGTCGCGGAGCAGGCGCACCTGGCTGTCGCGCGTGAGCACGCCATCGAGAACCATGCAGCCGGCCACAGTCCCGACCTTGGTGACGCGGAAGACCTCGCGAACCTCCGCCCGGCCGCGGTAGACCTCCTTGAAGACGGGCTCGAGCATTCCGGTCATGGCGCGCTTGATCTCGTCGGTCAGCTCATAAATGATCGTGTGGAGCCGGATATCCACCTTTTCCTGCTCAGCCAGAGCCGCGGCGTTGCGCTCGGGCCGGACGTTGAATCCGACCACGATGGCGTTGGAGGCCGAAGCCAGCAGGACGTCGGTCTCGGTGATGGCGCCGACGCCAGAGTGCAGAACCTTGATCTTGACCTTGTCGGTCGAGAGCTTCTGGAGCGTGTCGGAAAGCACCTCGGAGGTGCCGCCGACGTCGGCCTTGAGGATGACGTTGAGCTCCTTGACCTCGCCCTCCCTGAGCTGTCCGTGCAACTGGTCGAGTGTGACGCGGTTGGTGCGGGCCATCGCCTGCTCGCGGGCCTTCGATTCACGGTAAATGACGATCTGCTTCGCCTTCGCTGTGTCGGTCACCACCTGGAAGGTGTCGCCGACTTCCGGGAGTGAGTCGAGACCGAGGACCTCGACCGGAGTCGAGGGTTCGGCGTCGCGCACCGGCTGGCCGAGGTCGCTGAACATCGCCCGAACCTTGCCGAAGACCGAACCGCAGATGAAGTGGTCTCCTACCCGCAGCGTGCCGTTGCGGACCAGAACGGTGGCGACCGGGCCGCGGCCGCGGTCCAACTGGGCTTCGAGTACCGAGCCGATGCCAGGCCGGTTCGGGTTCGCCTTGAGGTCCTGCATGTCGGCGACCAGCAGAATCATCTCGAGCAGAAGATCGAGGTTCTGGCTGGCCTTGGCCGAAACCGGGACCATGACGACATCGCCGCCCCAGTCTTCGGCGAGCAGGCCGCGGTCGGCGAGCTGCTGCTTGATCCGTTCGGGCTGGGCATCGGGCTTGTCGATCTTGTTGATTGCAACGATAATCGGAACCTTCGCCGCTTTGGCGTGGTCGATGGCCTCAAGCGTCTGGGGCATTACGCCGTCATCGGCGGCGACCACCAGAATGACGATATCGGTCACCTTGGCGCCGCGGGCGCGCATGCGGGTGAATGCCTCGTGGCCGGGCGTGTCGATGAAGACGACCTTGCGGCCGTTCTTCTCCACCTGGTAGGCGCCGATGTGCTGTGTGATGCCGCCGGCCTCGCGGGCCGCGACGTTGGTCAGGCGGATCGCGTCGAGCAGCGAGGTTTTGCCGTGGTCGACGTGCCCCATGATGGTGACCACCGGGGCGCGCCGCACCAGATCCTTCTCGCCTTCCTGGAGTTCGATTTCCTGTATCGATTCTTCCTCGTAACTGACCTTGTTGGTGGAGGCTCCGAAGGCGCGAGCCAGTTCCTCGGCGAGTTTGACATCGAGGGTCTGGTTAATGGTTGCGAAGATTTTGCGCTCGACCAGCTTCTTGATCACCAGGTTCGCGCGCACGCCGAGCTTCTCGGAGAGCTCCTTGACGGTGACGCCTTCGGCGACGGTGATTTCACGGTCGATGGGCGGCGGCGCCAGCTCCTGCTTGCGCGAGGAGGGCAGCCGAAGTTTTCCTTCCTTCTCCAACTCCCGGTCGCGCACTTGGATGCGTCCACCCGGCTTGGCCTGATGGCGGCGCTGTTCGGTGGGCGGCAGGGTGGCCGGCTCCATCCGGAGCGGCGTACTGGTCGGATGCATCTGCCGTCCACGCTGCGGACGGCCCGGGCCGCCAGGTCCCGGAGCGCCGGGGCCGCGCATGAGCGGCTGGCCGGGGCGGATGGGGCCTCGATAAATCGGTTGCCCTGGAACCGGAGTGCCCGAAGGTCGCTGCGGCATACCAGGCCGGGGCGGCTGGGGGGCTCCGGGCATTTTGGGAGACTGCTGTTGCTGGAGCCTTGCCACCAGGTCCGGGCGCGGCGGAACCACGGGCCGCGCAGCCGGCTGACCGGCCAGGGTCGCGGGCCGGGGCTGCGGCGAATGAGCCGGCGCTCCTGGCTGGCCGGTGGGACGGGGTCCCGGCGCCTGTGGGCGCGGCTGGCGCTGCTGGGCTATCGGCTGCTGCGGACGAACCGGGGTTTGCGGCGGGCGCGGAGGTCCGGGAGCGGCAGGCGATAGCGGCAGGGGCGCACGGGGACCGCTCAGGATCTGGCCGGGCCGTGCCGATGGCTGTCCGGCGGCCGGTCGGGGCGCGCCGGGTGCAATCTGCGCTGCGGGCGGACGCACTGGATCCTGCTGCTGTGGAGGCTGTTGTGCCTGAGGAGGTTGCGACGCCTTCGGCGGCGCCTGCCCAGGCGTCGTGAGCGGCGGGTGAATGGGACCCGGCGGCACGGATACGGGCTGTGTACCCTGTGCTCCGAGTGGCGGCCGCAATGGTTGCGGTGCCGTGCGGGGCGTCACGCGATCGTGCGCGGCCAGTGCCGAATCGGCATGCGGAACTTCAGACAACTGTGTCTCCTCGGTTTCAGCGGCGCGAGCGTCGGTAGGCTGCTCGGCGGATTCCTGGGCGGCCGGAGCGGCAACTTCTGCCTTACGCTCCTCGCGCGCCGCCGGGCGCACTTCGGGCTTCTCGGTCTCACTGTCGTGCTCGTGGCCGTCGTGCTCGTCCGGACCCGATCCGTCTTCGCCAACCCCATGGACGCCAAAGTGGTTCCGCACCTGGATCGCGACGTCTTCGTCAATCGAGCTGGAATGGGTCTTCTTCTCGGAAACGCCAAGCCCGGGCAACAACTCCAGAATCCGGTTGGGCTTGACCTCCAACTCTCTTGCCAGCTCATTGATTCGAATTTTCTTCATAAGTTAGGAACTACAATGCCGATCGATGCAAGCCTTTGATCTTACATGTGCGGCTCGACTCCGCGGAACTGCTCCGCGAGTAATGGTTTGTAAATATTAGACTTCCGGTTCTTCAATCCGAGTCCTTATCGTAACAGATTCAATTCCATACATCACCCGCGCGCCTCATCGGGCGACGCGGGCTCTTCGGTCTGGGTGCTTTCGCCGCCGGAGACCTCCGCCGGCTGTGGCGGCTCCTCCCGGAGAACTTCCTCTCCCGCGGGCGCGGCTTCCGCGGCTGGGAACTCTTCGGCCGGCAACTCTTCGGCCGGCTCGCCGGCCGCAACATCCACCGCCTCGGGGTACTCGCCGCTCAGGCCCGTGTACTCGTCCTGCGTCAAAGAGGGCTGCTCCTCGGGGGCGGGCTGGGCGGCGGCCATGTGCTCGGCGTATTCGACCGTGGTCTCGAACTGGCCATAGTAGCTGTTGACGGCCTGGAAAATCCGCTCGATCATTTCCGGCTCGATGCCCGAAACGTCGGTGAGCTGCTCGGGAGTCATCTCACCCAGCCGCTCGACCGTCGGGATTCCCGCTTCGATGAACTTCTCCACAATCCGCTCGGGCAGGCCGTGGTCGATCAGAACCGACACCGGAGCGCCGGGAACCACCAGGGCCGCCATGGCGGACTCAACCTCCTGGCGCTTCTCCTCCTCGCTCTTGATGTCGATCTTCCAACCGAGCAATTTCGCAGCCAGCCGGACGTTCTGCCCCTTCTTGCCGATCGCCAGCGAGAGCTGGGTATCGTCCACAATTACTTCCATGTGCCGCTCGGCGGCACTGACAATGGCGACGCGGGAAATTTTTGCCGGACTCAGCGCGTGTGTGGCAAAAACGACGGGGTCCTCTGAGTGCTCGATGATATCGATCTTTTCCCCGCGCAACTCACGAATAATCGATTGCACGCGCATGCCCTTCATGCCGACGCAGGCGCCGACGCTGTCGACGTCGCGATCCCGGCTGATGACGGCGATCTTGGTCCGCTCGCCGGCCTCCCGCGCGCAACCCCGAATCACGACGGTGTTGTCGTAGATTTCCGGAACCTCCTGCTCGAACAGCCGGATCACCAGTTCCGGCGCGGCGCGAGAGACGATCACGCCGGAGTTCTTTCCGGTCTTCTCCACGCTCTTGATCACGCAGCGCACGCGCTCGCCGACGCTGAAACTCTCCAGGCGCGATTGCTCCTTCTTGGGCAGGCGCGCTTCGGTCTTGCCGAGATCCACGACCAGGTCCTGGCCCTCGATCCGTTTCACCGTGCAGTTGACCAGTTCGCCGACGCGGCCCGAGAACTCCGAGTAGATCGTTTCCCGCTCGGCCTCCCGGACCTTCTGCAGGATGACCTGCTTGGCGGTCTGGGCGGAGATGCGCCCCAGGGCGTCCATCGCCTTGGGGAAGCGGATCTGCGAGCCGATTTCGGCGGCCGGGTCGATTTGGCGCGCCTCCTCCAGCCCGATCTGGGTCACCTCGTCCTCAACTGTTTCGACGACCGTCCTGACGGCATAGATCTGGAGGCCGCCGGTCGCCGCGTCCAAATCGGCCACCAGCTCTTCGTTGCTCCGGAAATGCTTCCGGGCGGCGACGAGCATCGCGTCCTTCACCGCGTCGACGACGATCTGCGGATCGATTCCCTTTTCCTTGCTCAGAATCTCGATGGACTGATAGATAGTACCCAAACTCGTTCCTCTTTCCAGTCTGTCCGGAGATTTACCAATCGAACTTCAGGTTGGCCTTTTCGACCTGGTCGAGACCGAAACGAACCGACTTGCCGGGGGCAGGCTCGATCGTGATGATGCCGTCCGAGATGCCTGTCAGCGTGCCTTCCCAGTGACGCTGGTTTTCGACCGGCGCCCGGAGCACCACCTTGGCCTTGTGTCCCACAAACCGCTCGAAATCCCGCGGCCTGCTCAGCTTCCGTTCCACGCCCGGGGAGCTGACCTCCAACGTGTAGCTTCCTCCCGGAACCACATCCTCGACATCCAGAATCGTGCCCACCTGTTGGGAAATCAGCTCGCAATCGCCGTGAGTCACTCCGCCGGGCTTGTCGATCAAGATCCGGAGGAGCCGGCTCCGGCCTCCCCCGAGCAACTGGACATCGACGATCTCGATCCCCTCGGAATCGCCCACACGTTCGGCGATCTCGGTGATCTTCTCGACGACTCCGGCGTTCTGGTTGATGGGCATCGTGTGCACCAATAAAAAAGTGGGCTTGCGCCCACTCTACGCGTTCGACACCTTTTTCATTATACCCAATGCCGCGCGAGAGACCAACCCGGAGCGGGCGAACCCCGAGGCAACAGCGCCTGAATATAAGATGACCGGCCGGCGTGTTCCGTTTCATCTCTGCCTGTTTTCTTCCTGTATACGCTTCCGCAAAAACCGGATCAGGTTGTTATTCTATGGAGGAACACGCATTCGCAGAAGGAGACCCGAAGTCATGAGCGACGAACAATCCCGGCGCAGTTTTCTGAAGAGCTCGGCCCTGGCCGCCGCGATCAGCACCGGCCCGGCTATCCTGCCGGCGCTCGGCCAGAACAATAAAATCACGGTCGGCTGGATCGGGACCGGCACGCGCGGCAATTACCTGATGGAGCGCGCCTACAACGGCGTTCCGGAGATGATCCAGGTGACTGCGGTCTGCGACACCTTCGACGGCCATCTTAACCGGGCCAAGGACCGCGTCCAGACCTCGGGGAAGAACACCCCGAAAACCTTCGTGGACTATCGCGAGCTTCTCCAGGACCCCTCGATCGATGCGGTCGTGATCGCCACGCCCGAGCACCTCCACTACGAAATGACCATCGACGCGCTGCTCGCCGGCAAGCACGTCTACATCGAAAAACCGCTGGCCCACACGATCGAAGAGGGCGCCGAGATCGTTCGAGTCGCCGAGAAGGCCAGGAAGGTTGTCCAAGTCGGCACGCAGAACCGCAGCAATGAGCTATACATCAAGGCCAAAGAGCTGGTCCAGCAGGGCCTCATCGGGGAGTGCCACTATGTCCGGGCCTTCTGGTACCGCAACTCGCTTCCGAACAACCCGGCCTGGCGCTATGCCATCCCGCCGACCGCCAACGAACAGAATACCGACTGGAACCGCTTTCTCGGCAGCGCGCAGAAACGGCCGTTCAGCAAAAACCGCTACTACCAGTGGCGGCTCTACTGGGACTACTCGGGCGGCATCTCGACCGACCTGCTCGTACACCAGACCGACATCACCAATTTCGTGCTCGGCAAGACGACGCCGTCCTCCTGCATGGCTTCGGGCGGCATCTATCGCTGGATCGACGCCGAGGATGACCGCGAGGTGCCGGATACGCTGAGTGCGATCTATGACTACCCCGGCCTGTTCCACCTGAACTATAGCTGCTACTTCGGCAACGTCCACTTTGGATACGGCGAGCAGTTTATGGGCAACGAAGGCACCATCGAGGTGCTGAACCGCTCGGTGCTGAACTTCTATCCCGAGAAGTTTCAGGGAACCACGCCGCCGCACATCGCCGCCCGCAAGCCGATTACGATCGAGCCGCCCGCCGGCAACGACAACCGCGCCGTGGAGGCCCACATCCGCAACTGGCTGGAGGCGATCCGCGGCAAGGGCCAGGTAATCGCGCCTCCCAAAGTCGGCCAGCAGGCCGCCGTTTCGGGCCACATGGCGACGCTCTCTTACCGCAACAACAAAAAGATTTACTGGGACGAGGAGAACCAGCGCTACCACTTCGCCTGATCCTGTTCGCCGGACTCCGCCGCCCCACCGGAACGCGGCGGAGTCCGGCCACTCCCAGCCGCACTTCCCCCAACGCTCTCCATCGGCTACACTGACGCAATTAGGTACATTTATGGCCAACGTAAAGACGGGACAGTTGATTATCGCCGCCATCCTGGCGATCTTCGTATACGGCGTTATCGCCGCCATGCTCGGCACGCTGATGCCGACCTTCGATCTGACGATGGAGCAGAAGGGCAACATCGCCCTCGCCCAGGCGCTGGGACTTGTGATCGCCTCCCTTTCAGCAGGCCCGATTATCGACAACAAAGGCAAGAAGACCGCTTTGGTCGCGGGTCTGGCGCTGATCGCGATTGCGCTGTTCTCGCTCCCGAACACGGGCGGCGAGTACAGCCTGATCCTCGGCTGCCTTTTTCTGCTCGGCCTGGGCGGCGGCATTATCGTAACGGCGGCCAACGCTCTGGTGAGCGATATCAGCCCGGACCGGCGCGCCTCCGTCCTCAACTTCCTGAATCTCTTCTTCGGCCTGGGCGGACTGGCGACCCCCTTCCTGGCGGCCAACCTGCTCGGGGGCGATCCCGTTCGGCTCTGCTACCTTGCCGCGGTCCTGGCGGCCGTGACCTTCCTGGTCCACGCGGGAACGCCGATGCCGCCGCCGAGCGGCGAGCGCGGCTTTAAACTCTCCGAGGCCGGACAACTGCTCGGGCAGCCCTCGCTGTACCTGCTTTCGATCTTCCTGTTCCTCTACGTGGCGGCTGAAGTCGGCGTCTGGAACTGGCTGGCTTCCTACCTGGTGAGCCAGGGAATCGACCAGAGCAAAGCGCTGAACATCCTGTCGCTCGGCTTCGCTCTCGGCCTGCTGATCGGCCGCGTGGTGGTGGCCCGCATCCTGGTGAAGGTGGCGGCCGTGACCGTGACGCTCGGCTCTTCGGTGCTGATGGCCGCGACGACGTATCTGATGCTCCAGACTGCCGATCCGACCATGGCCTGGATTGCGGTCTTCTGCGCGGGCCTGGCGATGGCGCCGGTCTTCCCGACGACGCTCGCAATGGTCGGGGATGCGTTCCCGAAGGGTACCGCCACCGCGATGGGCATCGTAATCACGTTCGGATGGATCGGCCTGGCCGTGAGTTCGCCGATTATCGGGGCGATTGCGGGTGAGGGCTCGGCGGACCTGAACACCGCGCTGCTGGTGCTGCCCGCGGCTTCGGTCCTGATGATCATCGTGAACCTGGCGCTTCGCCCGGCGCTGGCGGCGAGAGCGGCGCGAAAGGCTGCCTGATTCGTTAGACTGATAGCGAGTGACAGGCTCCCGATCGTCCGAATCCAGCGGGCTGGCGACCTCGCTTTGCGGCATTCCGCTGCGGAACCCGGTCCTGGCGGCCTCCGGCACCTTCGCCTATGGCGTCGAGTTCGGGAGCATCGTCGACCTGAATCAGCTCGGCGGCTTCATCGTCAAGGGCCTCTCGCGCGAGCCGATGGAGGGTAACCCCCCGCCGCGAATCTGGGAGGCCGGGGCGGGCATGATCAATTCGATCGGCCTGCAGAACATCGGCGTGCGCGCCTTCGTGGCCGAAAAGCTCCCGGCGCTGCGGAATCTGCGGACGGCGGTCTTCGCCAATGTCTTCGGGTACGCGGAGGAGGATTACCTCGAGGTCGTGCGAGTCCTGGAAGATTACGAAGGGCTGGCCGGCTATGAGCTGAACGTCTCCTGCCCGAACACGAAGCATGGCGGGATCTTCTTTTCGAGCGACCCGGTGCTGCTCGGGCAACTTGTCGCGGCGGTCCGGCGCGTCGCCAGACGCCCGCTGATCGTGAAACTCTCGCCGAACGTCGCCCGTATTGAGCCGGTGGCGAAGGCGGCCGAGGAGGCCGGGGCGGATGCGATCTCGCTGGTGAATACCTTCGTTTCGCTGGCGGTGGACGCGAGGACGCGGCGGCCCCGGATCGGGGCGGGCTTTGGCGGGCTGTCCGGCCCGGCAATCAAGCCGATCGCGCTGCGGCTGGTTTACGAGGCGGCCCGGAGCGTGAGGATTCCGGTGATCGGACTGGGCGGCATCTCGACGGGCGAGGACGCAGCCGAGTTTCTGGTGGCTGGCGCCACCGCCGTCCAGGTGGGAACCGCGAACTTCTGGGACCCGGCCTCCGCGCTGCGCATCCCCCGCGAATTGGACCGCTTCCTCCAGGAGGAAGGGATCGCCAGCGTCCGGGACCTGGTCGGAACACTACGGATGGGAGAGTCAGGAAAGTCATGAAGCAGATCGTTTCCACACCGAACGCCCCGAAGGCGATCGGACCGTACTCGCAGGCGGTGATTCACAACGGCCTGATCTATGCCAGCGGTCAGATTCCGCTCGATCCGGCAACGGGGCAGCTTGTGGACGGGGACATCGCGATTCAGACCGAGCGCGTGCTGGAGAACCTGAAGGCTGTGCTTGAGGCGGCCGGCTCCGGCCTGGACGCCGTTCTCAAAACGACGGTCTTTCTGAAGAGCATGGACAACTTTCCCCGGATGAACGAGGTCTACGCTCGCTACTTTACGCGGAATCCACCGGCGCGCGCGACCGTCGAGGCGGCGCGCCTTCCCAAGGACGTCGAAGTGGAGATCGAGGCGATCGCGGCTGTACGGGACTGACCGTACGCCCGCGCTATTGGTGCGCTGAGAACTGCGGCTGCGGCGGATTCAGTGTCACTTCGATCGTCTTCTCTTCCTCATCGATCTCGAAGGTCTGCCCGAAGGTCTGGTAGTTCTTGGCGATCACCTGCACCAGGAGTTTCCCCTGCGGCAGGGCCGGGATCTTGGCGACCCCTTCCTGGTTGGTCTTCATCTGCCACTGGGTGATGGTCTTCTTGCCAAGCTTGACGACGGATCTGCCCTCGACGAAGCGCACAATGACGCTGGCGCGGTCGACCGGCTTGTCGTTCCGGTCCCTGACCTCCACCTGGATCTTGGTCATCGGCGTCTGCGCCCGCGCGACCGGAATCGCAAACAGGGCAATTACCAGGACGAATGCCGTTCGGCGCTGCATACACTGATTATCTCAGAACTGCGCACGATGTGAAGCCGGTCCGGCTAACGGACGGCTTCGAGCACCAGCACCCAGTCATTGCCGGGCTTCTCGCCGCCGGGCGGCTCGAAGGCGCGCTGGCCGGTGTTTTCGAACTCTCCAATGGCCGTTGAGGCGCCGGTGCGCGGATCGAACCAGGCTGCGCGCACGCGCTCGGCCTTGATTTTGCCCAGCCGGATTTCGAGCTTGCGGCCGGTCGGGGTGTAGACCAGACCGAAACCGTCGCCGCGCAGCGCCACGCACATCTCCCAGGGAAGCGCCTGCTCGAAGGCGAGCATCCCGAGGTCGGGCGTCTGCGTCGGAAACGGGCGCGATTCGATGAGGCGGCGCAGGTGGCCCATCTGGACGGCGCTCGGGACATCCAGCGCTTCGTACCAATATTCCTTTGGATTGGCGATTCCGGGGTACTTCGGCGAGTGCATCTGCCAGATGCTGTGATGGCCGTAGGTGTGGCCGGCCGCACCGCTGAAAACCGCCCAGTAGCCGGCACGCCGCGCATCGTCGTGCGTGGCCATCGTCGCGGGGCGCCCGTGGCGGAAGCCGGGGTAGCTCGATTCAAGATCGATGACCGGAATCGTCGGCTTCATCGTATAGGCATGCTCCACCAGCATCCAGTTCAGCGCCCAGCGGCCGTGGCCGGACTGGAGCGCGTGGAAGTCCATCCACGGCTCATTGTTCAGAAACCACGCGCTGCTGCCGGGGCCGCTGGTGTGGTAGGTCATCAGCGACGTGCTGTAGTCCTCCTTGCCGGTCAGCCCGATCGCGATGCCCCTGGCCATGGCCCGCCAGATGGCGCGGGATTCGTCGGTCGGGGCGGCGCGGTCGCCTCCGAAGATCCAGGCAATGTTGGTGTGCGAGCGGAAGCGCTCTCCGAGAAAGCGGCCGTAGGCTTCGGCATTCGCGGGCGTGAAGAAGCCGTCGACCAGGCCGTTCTGCCAGTTCGATGTGACGTAGCGGCCCCAGGCCGGCAGCAGCCCGACGTAGAGATTGTGCTGCTCGGCGATCCGCAGCACGCGTTCGACGTCGTCCCAGTAGTCATTATCCGGACCCTCCTTTACGATCGGCTTGTCCGGCCGATTGGGCTCGATGGGGAGGCGCCCAAAGGCGTTCGGTTGCTCGAAACGATGCTCGGCCAGGATGACGGTCTGGATCACGTTGAACCCCAGATCCCGGCGATTGGCCATGTAGCGCCGGATTTCGGCCTCATCGAGGTCATGAATGAGCTGCCAGGCAGTGTCCGCGAGCCAGAAGAAGGGTTCGCCCTTGGCGTTGACCAGAAAGCGGCCGTTGTTGCTCACGCGCAGAGGACTGAGCTGTGCGCCGGCGGTCGATGCCACCAGAAGCAAGGCGAGTTGGACCAGGTAAAATCGCAATAGAATTCCGCTCATTCGGTATGGTCAGTATACCAAAATGGCCGGGTGGAACCTGTTCTGATCTAAACGCGTCTCGAAGCCGGAGAGGCCATCGTGAAACTCTACTTTGCGGTTCTGATCGCTGCGCCGTTGCTTGCGCAACCAATGGCTCCTGATCCTATAAGCAAAGAACGCGCGCTGGGGAAGGCATTGGCGGCCGAGCACCGGAGGATGGCGCCCCCGGTCGACCTGCCCGCCGTTCAGGGTTACGTTTCGAGAATCGGCGGCCGGCTGACGTCGTTCTTGCCGGAACTGCCGCATCCCTACCGGTTCGAGGTGGTCCGGTCGGATTCCGCCGAGCCGGCGGCCCTGCCCGGCGGCTATGTGCTTGTCCCGGATTCGCTGCTTGTTGCCGTGCAGAGCGAGGATGAGCTGGCTGGAGCGCTGGCGCATGCCGTGAGCCACATCGCCGGGCGGTTCGGAGTCGGGTCGGGGCCGGCCGGCAACCTGGTATTCATGGGTGGGCACGGCGGGTTGCACGCGGACGTTCGGAACCCGAGCCTGACTTCGGTGGGCTTTCGATCGAGGCGGCATGAGGCTGAAGTCGAGGCGGACCGGATGGGGGTCCGGCTGGCGGCCGAGGCCGGCTTCGACCCCGCGGCGCTCCGCCGGTATCTCGACCGCGTTCGCCCGGTGGCCGCGGGAATCGAGATCCGGGAGGCGCGTCTGGCCGCTCTGGACGAGGCTGTGCGCGGACTGCCTTCGGTAGCCCCGTCGGCTCCAGAGGAATTCCTTTGGGCGCAGGAGGCCTTGCACTCGACTCGCGATAAAGCGCAGGCCCGCCCGGCCCCGACGTTGCGCCGTCGATGACTACCGAATCGTTTTGAAGCCGGCCTTCACCGGATCGAGATTTTGACCGGCTTGCTCGAGACTGCCCCGATGGTGAAGACCAGGTCGTGGTCTCCCGGCGGCAGATTGGGGATTACGACATTGGCCTGCGCCAGCCCGATAAATCCTGGGGACAAGCCCAGGTAATGCATCGGCGCGTTCTGTCCTCCGATAGTGGCCGAGACGTCCGTCTTGGGCCGAGAGAGCGGGTCACCGGGCGCGATCACTCCGGTTGGCACCGGATTGTCCAACTCCCCGATCCCGCTCATGTAGACCACCACCACATCGCCTACGGCGGCGGGCGCCTGCGGACCGTTGATGCTTCCATCGAGATTCTGCGCCATCGCTCGTCCGCCGTCGTATTCGAAGACGCCGGGCGAGGTGGCCAACAGGTTGACGGGGATCGGCGGGGTCACGCCACCCGCCGTGAAGACGCGCAGGTAGCCGGTCTCCCCTGTGCGGACCGCGAACGGCGCCTGCGCGTTAATCTGGCTCGGGTTCATGTAGAAGACGGGCGCGGGGTGGCCGTCGAGACAAACCGCGGTGTTCCCGAGCCAGACCGGCCATGGCGCTCCCGACGCGGCGGTTTCGGCTGCCGCGAGCCGCTCGCCGAAGATGGAGAAGAGCACGCCGGGACCGATCTTCTGCTCGAAGCTGCCGGCGTGGACGATGCCATTACCGGGTGCTGCCGGCGGGTTCGGCGGGCCCTGGAAAACCAGCACTTGGCGCAGCCGGAGGCTGCCGACCCACAGCAGCCGGTTGCCGCGCACCAGGAGTTCGGCCGGACTGGGGATCGGGGCCCATTCGGCCACCGAACACTGGCCCGGCGTGCCGGCCATCGTGTTGCCGATCACCGTTTCGACAATCCCGTCGGTCCTGACTCTGCGGATCCGAAGGCCGCCGTCATCAGTGAAGTAGATCACCCCGTTCTCGTCGATGGCGAGCTGTTCCGGCGACCGCAGCCTCGCGAGCGGGGCCGGGCCGTTGTCATCCAGAGCTCCCATTGCGAACTGCTCACCTGGATGTGCGCGTAGACGCTCGTTCCGATGGCGTCGATGTGGGTGACACGATAGCCCTCGTCCATCGGCAGGTCCTGCGAGATGTTCTGCCAGGTCGCTCCGCTATCCATGCTCTTCCAGAGAATGCCGCCCGCGGCCGGCTCGCCGCCGGCATACATCGTGCTGGCGCTCTGCGGCGCGAAGGTAAAAGCACGCAGCGCCGGCGGCTGCGTGTTCTTCGGGAGAACAGCGAGCTGCGTCCAGGTGGCGCCGCCGTCAGTTGAGCGGAGCAGACCCAGCGAGGGCAGGACGTAGATCGTGGTTGACGCGTTCGGCGCAATCTGAATGTCGCGAATCGGAGCTTCCAGCGGGACTTGCGACAACATCAGCGAGCAATGGGCGAGAATGAGGACGAGTACTCGAAGCGTAGACATTCATACATAGTATCGAGTACGGCAAACCGGCCAACTTAACAGCCCGCGACAGAGGTCCCGCAGGCCACGCGACTTCTGCCACGGGGATGTCAAAGTCTTCAACGCGTCAATCAGGCCTTCGGCCAGCAGGCACGGCCCGGGAAGCTCCAGCGGTGTCGTGAAATCCAGTCGTAGGCACGTTCGCCCGGAGCATTCGCCAGCGGCGACAGGAATGCCAGGAGCAGCGGCAGCGCAATCTGCGGCCTTCGGCTTACCGCGCAGGCGGCGGCTGCCCATGCTGCGGGCAGGCGAAGCAGGATCTGGCGCACCACTTCGAACCCGGACCACCGGCGGTCGCCGGCAACCATGTAGATTCGCTGGCGGAGTTCATCGCGGGGGATGCCGAAACGCTCTGCCGACGGCTCTTGCAGCGCCATCCATTCCATCGCGCCGAAAGCGTCGAGCGCAGCGAAAAGATCCCGGACGCGGCAGCAGAATGCGCATTCGGCATCGTAGAGGACGGTGGCCATAGGGGGCCTCCTATCCCAATGCTAACCCGTGCGCCTGCTTACGCGATATCGGGCAGCAGGAAGCGTTGCGGCGTGCCGGCTGCCGCGCACACGGCTTCCGCCGCGAGATAGCCGCTGCGCACCGCCCCCTCCATGGTCGCGGGCCAGCCCGAGCGCGTCCAGTCGCCCGCCAGGAAGAGGTTTGGTATGGCGGTTTTGGTTCCGGGACGGAGCCCTTCCAGCCCGGTTGTGGCCGAGAAAGTCGCCCGGACCTCCTTGATGACATGCGCCTTCTCCAGCCTGGCATCACGGACGCGCGGGAGAAACTCAGGCAACTCCCGCAGCGCCAGAGCGATCACTTCGGCGCGGGGCATCTCAACCAGTCCGCGCGAGGCGCTGACGACCAGTTGCAGATACCGGCCCTCGCCCTTGTTGAAGAACCACTGGATCGTCCGGTCTAGAAGGGTGCCGTGGGGCAGGCCGGTCACCGGCCGGTCGAACCAGAGATGGATGCCGGTGATCGGGGAGTGCTCGAAACGGCTGTAGTCGACACCGAGGCCGGGAGCCAGCGGAGCGAGCCGCTCGAAAGGCAGGGAGGAGATGTAACAATCCGCCGTGATCGTCTCGCCGTTCACTATCACGCCCGCAACGCAGCCGTTCTCGATGACCATGCGCTCGACCGGCGATCGCAGCGAGAGCGTGACATTCGGTAGGCGTTTCCAGGCGTCGGCGCTGTAAAGCTCTCCGAGCGGCGTCGCCGGGATCCCCATCTCGTAGGAATCCGGCCGCGCCAAAAAGCCCAGCCAGAAGACCTGAAACCCGTGCAGCGCCGACATGCGGTCCAGCTCTTCGTTGATCGCGCTCACCAGTATCTGACGCCAGAAGCGCTCGACCACGCGCGCGGGCTGGCGCTTTTCTTCGAGCCATTGGGCCATCGTGATCGAGTCAAGGTCGGTTCGGCTGCCGCGTTCCCGGCGCATCGCGTTGAGCGCCCGTGTGAGGGCGAGTTTTTCCGAAAGGCCGAGGAACGAAAGACCCAGAAACGATCCGGTGAAGTGGGCGGGCGCCGGCAGGAACCCTGCCTCCAGCACGGATGTCCGGCCGCCCGGCTCGATGAAGTAGAACTTGCGGTGAAACTCGATGCGCTCGGTCACGCCCATTCGAGTGTAGAAATCGAGCAGGTTGACACAGCAGCGCAGCAGGATGTGCTGGCAGTTGTCGATCACCTCGGGGCGTTCGTCGCCGGAAGGGGGCAGAGGGAAGGAGGTCGCGCGGCCTCCGAGGAAGGGCTTGGCCTCGAGGATGCGCACGCGGTAGCCCGTTCCGCCGAGCGCCGCCGCGGCTGCCATCCCTGCCAGGCCGCCGCCCAGCACGCAGATATCACGCATTTACTGAACGGGAACGCGAGCCCGACGGCCGCCGCCGCCGTTGCTATCGCCCCAATGGATCGCAAGCCAGCAGGCAATGCCCAGGAAGGCGACGTAGATGAGGTCGGAAAAATCCATGAAGGTTGATTTCAGTATGACTCTTCCTCCTGATGGCGGCAATAGGTAATCATTCCCAGTACTTGTAAAAGAATCCGGTAGCAAACCCTAGAATCGTCCCAATCACAGGAAAAACCGCCGTCGCCAGCAGGAAGCGCGTGAGCCAAAACCAGCCGGCCGGCCGGAAGGCGACGGCGGCCTGAGCCGCCAGAATCGTCCCGACGATGGCGGCGCCGCCGGCAGTCCCGATCTCGCACCACGGGCAGTTCCGGGTCGCCGGATCGTGGATGTTGCAGTGCTGAGCGGCCCCCGCCCATAAAGACCGGCAGCCGCATTGGAAGATCGTTCCGCAAAGGTTGATGAAGAAGACCCCGGTGATTGCCGCCGCCGGCAGAAAGGCCCACGCGCGCCTGGATCGTTCGCTCACGGCGCCAGCTTAGCCGCCGCGCAATCGCGCGACCGTCCGTAGAGCCGAACTACGTTCTGGATGAGCCGCAACCCGCAGTTGTCATCCAGGCTCAAGAGTGACTCCGGATGGAACTGGACAGCCTCGATTGGCAGGTCGCGGTGCCGGACCCCCATAATCACGCCGTCCTCGGACTCCGCCGTCACCTCGAGGCAGGACGGCAGCTTCTCCGGAATCGCGTAGAGCGAGTGATAACGCCCCACCTGAAACTTCGGCGGGAGTCCGGCAAAGACGCCCGCGTCGCGATGGGTCACCATCGAAGGCTTGCCGTGCATCGGGTATCCCAGCACACCCAGTTCACCGCCAAAGGCCTCGACGATCCCTTGCAGCCCGAGGCAGACCCCGAATAGCGGCACTCCTTTCGATGCCGCCTGCCGGACCAGATCCGGAACGCCGAAATCGCCCGGGCGTCCCGGGCCGGGTGAGACCAGAATCAGGTCAGGTTGGACCTGGTCGATCAGCTCGGGCGGGAAGCCGGCCCGGTAGGTGACAACCTCCGCGCCGGTTTGCCGGGCGTAGTTGGCGAGCGTATGAATAAAGCAGTCGTCGTTATCCACCAACAGCAGGCGTAAGCCTTCGCCGACCCGCGAGACGGCCGGTTCGGCGGCCGCCCGTTTGGCTCTGCTCCGCAGTGCGCGGAAGAAGCCGGTGGCCTTGAGCCGCGTCTCCTGCTCCTCGGCCGCCGGGACGGAATCGTAGAGTAGCGTCGCTCCCGCCGGATAGCAGGCCATGCCGTCGCGGAGGTGCACCGTGCGGATCAGGATCCCCGTGTTCATGTCGCCATTGAGGGAGAGCATGCCGACGGCGCCTCCATACCAGCCGCGCGCGGTCTTCTCCAGATCCTCGATTGCCTGCGCCGCGGCCTTCTTGGGAGCCCCGATGACTGTGACGGCCCACATATGCGTCAGGAAAGCGTCCAGCGAATCGAAGCCCGGCTGGAGCGTGCCCTCGACGTGGTCTACCGTGTGGAAGAGGCCGGCATAGGACTCGATCAGGCGGCGGCCGATGACTTTTACGGAACCGGGGATGCAGACGCGCGACTTGTCATTGCGGTCGACATCGGTACACATCGTCAGCTCGGACTCTTCCTTGGCTGAATTTAGAAGCTCGCGGATATTCTGGGCGTCCCGCAGCGGATCGCCTGTCCGCCGCGCGGTGCCGGAGATCGGGCAGGTCTCGACGCGCGAGCCTTCGATCCGCACGAACATTTCGGGCGACGCGCCGATCAACTGCTCCTCACCGAATTGCAGCAGAAACTCATAGGGGCTCGGGCTGGCCTCCTGCACGCGCTGGAAGAGGTCGGATGCCTTGCCGCTGTATGGGGCGCGAAAGGTCTGGCGGAGAACGACCTCGTAGTAGTCGCCCCGGCGCATCCCTTCCCGGACGGTCTCCACGTTGGCCATATATTCTTCAGGCTCGTGGTCGGAGACGATCTCGCCGGTGTCGGGGCCGGAGGAGGCTGCCGGATCGGGGACCGGTTCGGCCGTGCGCTCGAGCGCGAGCGTCGAGAGATCCTCGAATTCGAAGTCGTACTGGTAGCGCTCGATCTGCTCCTTCTTGCGGTCCATGAAGCAAATGTCGTCGCAGAGGAACAGGTGCAGGTCCTTCTGCCGGGTGCGCGGCAGTCGTAGCTCGATGGGGTCGAACTGGAAGAGCAGGTCGTAGCCGAAAGCGCCGATCAGACCCAGGCGGGAATCCCGCGGATCGCCAAACTCCTCGATAAGGGCCCGGAGAATGGAAAAGACCGAGGGCTGCTTGCTCCGCTCCTCTTCGGGGAAGAGCGGCGGGAGCGGTTTGAGGCGTCCGTGCAGGATGTTGCCGGGCCGGAGTTCGAAGCTTTCCCAATGCGGATGAGAGGCCAGGACCTTGACGAGCATCCGGCTGATCATCTCGCCGCGCAGGTTCAGCGGCCGGAACTCGATCTCGCGTTGATACGAGACGATCTCCAAGGGCGGGCGCGTTGCGGCGATGTCCCAGCGCGAATACCTCTCCGGGTATTCGTAACCAGAGGAGAGGTAGATGCCGCGATGCAGATCGAGATCCCGCAGCAGGTGCTTCAGCCCTTTTTTGTAGGGGAGTTTGGACGCGCTACGGGTGACCGAAATGCCGCTCTTTGTTTCATACCGGAGTTGGCGCATGGGTACACCCAGAGGGATTGAGATTCTTCAGAATAGCATGTGGGGTAGGCGGATTCGCCTACCCGCACTAGTGGTCGGCCGTGCCGATGAGGATGATGGCGATCTTCTTGTCGCCGATTGTGGATCGCAGCACCCAATCGTGGTCGCCGTCCTTTTCGAAGCCCGGAGAGGAGTCGTCGGAGGCCTTCCAGATGCTGAGGACGCCCGGATGCGGCGTGCCGGTGGCGGTAGTGCTCATGTCGACCAGCGTGTCGAAATCGAGGGTCGCGGCGGCGTCCTGGTCGGAGGCGGCCGGCGAGACCAGCAGGAAGTCCCGCTGCGGCGCGACGCCCTGGTGGTCGCCATTGATCGGGAACATGCTGTATCGAAGTGTATAGAGACCAGACTTGAGTACCTGTCCGCGACGGTCCTGGCCGTTGGCGTTATAGCGGATTACGCCCATGAGCGCGCCTTGCGGGATCTGGTCGAAGCTTGTGGCCTCCTCGGGATACTGCCGGCCGGTGGGGAGATCCTTGCGGAGCCAGACTTCCATGAGGGGCCCCTTTGCGCCCACGATACGGATTCCCTCGCCCTGCAGGATCGCGGTGATTCCGGAGCCCAGTTCGGACGGCGGCGCTCCAGCCGACTCGGTCTTGTACTGACCGAAGGCAAGCCCCGCAGTGAGACCCAGAAGAAGTACCCCTCGTAACATTTTCATTCTGCTCCTCATCCTAACTCATAATATCTACTTACGGTACTTGGATGCAGCCAGAGCGCCTCCAGGTTCCCGAAGCTGCTAAAATCGGCAATACGTTGTCATGCAAACCATTCTCGTGATCGACGATGACGAGAGTCTCCGAGACACTATCGCGGTCATGCTGGAGCAGGAAGGGTTCCGCACGGTTTTGGCCGCGGACGGCCGGAGCGGCTACGAAAAGGCCCTGACGCTCAAGCCCGACCTGCTGATTGTGGACCTGCGCCTGCCGGGCATGAGCGGGACCGAGATCTGCAAGCAGTTGCGCGCGGCGCAGATCCAGACTCCGATTCTCATTCTAAGCGCCGTCGACGATGAGGTCGACAAGGTTCTGCTGCTGGAGATCGGCGCGGATGACTACGTCGTCAAACCGTTCGGCCGGCGGGAACTGCTGGCCCGGATTCGGGCGATTCTGCGGCGTTCGGCCCCGGATGTGCCGGGAAAGGTTCTCCACTTCGCCGAAACCGAGGTCGATCTCGAGCGGCGGGTGGTGCTGCGCGGCAAGGCCGAGGTGCGGATGACGCCAGCTGAATACAATCTGCTGATCTACTTCCTCCAGAATCCGGACAAACCGCTTACCAGAGACATGATTTTGAATTCGGTTTGGGGGTACGATTCTTTTCCGAATACCCGGACCGTCGATGCCCACGTCGTGAAGCTGCGGCAGAAACTGGAACCGGATCCGAACGCGCCGCGGCACTTCCTCACGGTGCACGGCGTCGGCTATCGCTTTCTACCGTAAGGACTTGCTGAATTTTACGGAATTTTACGGAATTTTAACAACTTGTGTGCAAGCCGCCCGGCGGCGTCAGGCAGAATAAAGGAGCATGCAGCGCACGGTTCTGATCGTCGAAGACTCCCAGCAACACGCGTCGACTCTCGAGATCGCGTTGCAGCAGATCCCCGATCTGGCGATCGAGACCGTGTACAGCGGAGAGGCCGCGATCGACTTTCTCCAGGGACCGCAAGGCGCCAGAGTTTGCGCCGTGCTGACCGACTTGCAGATGCCCCGCGTGGACGGCTTCGAACTGATAGAGCGGGTACGCTCCAACCCGAAGACCGGCGAACTGCCGATCATCGTGCTCAGCGGAGCGACCGACCCCGCCGCGCCGGAGCGGACCTATGAGCTCGGTGCGAACGCGTTTTTCGCAAAGCCGTATTCTCCTTCGGCGGTTCGCAGTAAACTGGAGCAACTCCTGGATGGGGGCGATCGAAAGACGTAACCGGCCGCGGGGCGCACGGCGTCCAGGGTTAGTTCGGCCCCTGGGAGTTCGAAGTTTAGAAGTCTAGAATGTTTCGCCGGCTCTCACTGCTCTGGAAGATTTGGCTTTCCACCTCGGTTGTGCTGACGGGGATGTTTGCCTTTACCGCGCTGCTGGTAAACCGGTACGCGCTGGAGACCACGTCGCGAAGCATGGAGGAGGAGGCCGCGGCGAGCTTCCAGGCCTATGAGTCGGTTTGGAAGACGCGAGCCCAGATGCTCGGGTCGGTGGCTTCGATGCTGAGCAGCATGCCGCATGTGCGGGCGGCCTTCGTAACGCGGGACGCCGCGACGATCCGGGAGCAGACGGCGGGCTTCTGGGCGCAGGTTTCCGACGATTTCCGCGAGAACGCCTTTTTCGTGGTTACCGATCCCGAGGGCGAGTCGATTGCGACGCTGGATCGATCGAGCCACGCGGGAGTCCCGGCCGACTGGCCCGTGGTTCGTTCGGTGCGGGCGCAGTTTCCCCAGCAGATTTCGGGATTTTTCGTCTACCGCGACGAGCTTTTTCAGCTCGTTTTGACGCCGGTATATGCCCGCCCCGGAGCCACCCCCGTGCTGCTCAACGTGCTTGTGGCCGGCTACAGTGTCAATTCGATCATCGCTCAACAACTGAAGGAATCGACCGGCGGGAGCGAATTCCTGTTCCTGTCACAGGGACGCGTTTTTGCCTCGACGCTAAACGACCGGGCAACCGGAGTCCTCACCAAGAACCTGGCCGGGGTACGGACGCGAAACCGCATCAGCGACGGCATTTCCGAGTATGCGCTGCTGGAACGCGAACTCGTGGATGTGCAGAACCGGGCGGTAGGCCAACTCGTCATCCTGCGCTCCTTCGACGCGGCATTGCAGAATATCGCCGCCCTGCGGCGCAACCTGATCCTGCTGTGGCTGCTGGCGATCTCGGGCGGGCTGGCGCTCACCTGGTCGCTGGCGCGGCGGATCGTGAAACCGGTGGAGACGCTGGACCTGGCGGCCGCCGAGATCGCGCGCCAGAACTACGCGTACCGTGTTTCCATTGACAGCGGCGATGAGATCGGGCGGCTCGCCCGGACATTCAACTCGATGTGCGCCTCGATCCAGGCCGCGCGCCAGGAACTGATCAAGCAGGAGCGGATCACGACCATCGGCCGGATGGCCAGTTCCATTGTACACGACCTCCGCAACCCCCTGGCCGCGATTTACGGCGGCGCCGAGATGCTGCTCGACAGCGAGGTCCCGGAGAGCCACAAGAACCGTCTGGCGGCGAACATCTTCCGGGCAGCGCGGCGGATCCAGGGGCTGCTGCAGGACCTGCTGGATGTCTCCAAGGGCCGCGCGCCGCAGACGGAGATGTGCGACGTGCGCGAGGTGATAGAGACGGCGATCGATTCGGCGCGCGCGGCGATTGACGCCCAGGGGATCAAGCTGGAGATCGAGATGCCCGAGGGGATCGAGCTGCCGCTGGAGCGCGGGCGCGTCGAGCGGGTCTTTCTGAACCTGATCGGCAACGCGATCGAGGTGATGCCGAACGGCGGGGAGATCCGGATTCGCGGCGAGGTGGAAGAGGGCTCGATCGTGGTGGACGTCGAGGATTCCGGGCCCGGGATCTCCGAGGAGATCCGGCCGCGGCTGTTCGAGCCGTTCGTTACCTATGGCAAGCGGAACGGCCTGGGGCTCGGCCTGGCGCTTTCGCGCCAGACGATGCTCGATCATGGCGGAGATATGTGGGCGTCGGAGTCGCGGAGCGGCTCCGGCGCCCGGTTCTGCCTGCGTTTCCCCTATGCTCCGTCCAACATCACGATGGCCGCCGGGGAGTAATCAGCGCCGCCGGCGGAGAAGTCCCGCGGCGATGAGTCCGGAGCCAATCAGTATCCAGGTGGACGGTTCAGGAACGGCGGATTGCCACATGAAGTAGCCGGTACCGCCCTCCGGGAATGGCGAGGAGTAAGGAACGATCGTGATGTGATGGTCGCCCGCCGGGAGCAGGAAGCTGGCGCTGCTGATCGCGAGGTTCGCGAGGCAGTTCAGGGGATCGCCCCCGCAGAAGGCTCCGGTTGATACGAAAGGCGTCAGGCCAACAGTCAGGCCATAGTTCAGAACGTGGAATGCGTCGCCAGAGAAATACGCATCCGTGATTGTGAAGAGCACCGGATCGGCACTCGTGAAGATCCAGGGCGACGCGTCGGCAAACACGGTAGGAGTGCCGGCACTCGGACCGCAAGGCAAGCTGTCAGGATCGGCGGGGTAACATCCCGTCGCTGACAGGCCTACTTCGGTAAAGCCGAATTGGTACCAGACATTGGGTAGGACTGGCCCTGCTTGAAGAGGAGGGATAGCGAGGAACGCCAATGTCAAAACGAGGAGTAACTTGGCTGACACTAAGTGTATCCTCCTTCGGAGATTGATGGTATACACCTAATACAGTGCCGTCAACGGGAAATATTTTCTCTGTCGTTCGAGTAAATTTTACGTACTGGTTGTTATACAATTGTCAATCAAAAAACGGAAAAAGCCGCTTCAGTTCGTCTTCGGTCGGTCTACGGCCGTACTCGCAGATTTCGAACGCCTCGGCGTGCCGGATTTTCGCGGCGCGTTCTGCTCCGTACCACTTGACGAGCGTCTCGCGGACGGCGGGCGAGGGCGCGTAGGTCCGGCGCTTTTCGAGCCAGGCACGGCGCTCGGCCTTGCCCTCGGGCACCGGGATCCCGCCTCCCCAGCATTTCGGCTGCGCTTCGTAAAACTGTGACGGCATGGCGTCGTGGGCGTCGATTTTTTTGCTCCAGACTTCATCGATGGCGATGGCGATATCGGGCTGGAAGGGCTGCGGTTTCTGGAAACCGTCTTCGTAGTAGAGGAAGACCGGGTTGCGCTTCAGCGGCTCGACATCGGGCACGACCATCGGGATCTGGACCATGAAGGCGGCGTCCTGGACCAGGATGGCGGTGTAGCGGTGGTCGGGGTGGTAGTCGTTGGGCCGGGGGGATAGGACGATGTCGGCTTTCCACTCGCGGATGGCGCGGATGATCTGTTTCCGCACTTCGAGGCTGGGGACGAGCTCGCCGTCGTGATTGTCCAGAATCTGGTACTCGGCGATGCCGAGCTTGCGGGCGGCTTCCTGCGCCTCGGCATAGCGGATTTTGGCCAACTGGCCGCCGCCGATCTCGCAGTGTCCGGCGTCGCCGTTGGTGACGGCGACAAATTTCACGAGGTGTCCCTTGGCGGCGAACTTGGCGGCGACACCGCCCGCTTTGATGTCGGCGTCGTCCGGATGCGCACCGAAGGCGATGACGCGGATTTTGCCGTCCTGTCCCATCGCCGCCGGCGCGGCGAGGAGCGTTGCGAGAAGTAGGTAATGCAATCTCATCTTAGTGTTGAGTCTACTATTGCCACGGTCCGGTTGTCCGAGGGCGCCCGGAGCCGCGACAATAGGTAGTCATGAGCAAAGTCCTGATGGTCGCTTCCGAAGCCACTCCCTTCGCGAAGACGGGAGGGCTTGCCGATGTTGTCGGCTCGCTGCCGGCCGCGCTCCAACGCGCGGGCGACGAGGTTGCCGTACTGATGCCGCGCTACCGGGGCGTTTCGCTGCAGGACGCGCGGCGGGTCTACAACGATCTCGAAATCTGGATGGGCCACGTCTGCTACCGCTGCGACGTCCACCTGGTCCATCACCGCGAAGTCCCGTATTACCTGCTCGATCATGCACCTCTCTACGACCGGGAGGGCTTGTATGGCGACCGCACGGCGGACCATCCGGACAACGACGTGCGGTTCGCAGTGCTGGCCAAGGCGGCGCTCGGCGTGGCGCGGCGGCTGTTTCGCCCGGACGTGATCCACTGCCACGACTGGCAGACCGCGATGGCTCCCTTTTATGCCCGGCGCTACTATGAGCTGGACCCGACCTTCTATGCGATTCGATTCCTCCTTACGATTCACAATCTCGGCTACCAGGGCCGGTTCGGCCTGGATTCGCTCCCGCGGATCGGGCTCGGGGGCGAGGACGTGCGCTACCCGGACCCGCTCGAGTTTTACGGCGACATCAACTACCTGAAGGCCGGGATCGCATACAGCGACGCGGTCACGACGGTCAGCAAGGGCTACGCTCGCGAGATCCAGACGCCGGAGTTCGGCTTCGGCCTGGACGGCATCCTGCGCGAGCGTTCCGATTCGCTGTTCGGGATCCTGAACGGCGTGGATTATTCCGAGTGGGATCCGGCGACCGATCCGCTGCTTCCGGCGCACTATTCAGCCGAGGAACTCGACGGCAAGCAGGCCTGCAAGCGGGCGCTGCTCGAAGAGTTCGGGCTGCCGTCAAAAAATCTCGACCGGCCTGTGATCGGGATTGTCTCCCGCTTTGCCTCGCAGAAGGGTTTCGACCTGCTGGAGCAGGTCAGCAGCCTGCTTGCGGCCGAGGACGTCCTCATCGTCGCGCTCGGGGCCGGCGAGGCGAAGTACGAAATTATGTTCCAGGAGCTGGCCGTGATGAACCCGCAAAAGATCGCGGTGCGGATTGCGTATGACAACCGCCTGGCGCACCTGATCGAGGCGGGCTCGGATATGTTCCTGATGCCGAGCCGCTACGAGCCGTGCGGGCTGAACCAGATCTTCAGCCTCAAGTACGGGACGATCCCGGTGGTCCGCGCCACGGGCGGCCTCGATGATACCATCGATACTGGCACCGGTTTCAAATTCTGGGAGTACTCGGGTGAGGCGCTGATCGAGGCGATCCGCGCCGCACTGGCGGCGTATCAGGAGCGGCGGGAATGGACCGCCATGATGAAGCGCGCGATGGCGAAGGACTTTTCCTGGGCCGTTTCGGCCGCCGAGTACTCGGCTCTGTACCGGAAGCTGGCGGGTACGCCGGTCCGGGCAGAGGTGCAAACGGCCGCAAGGGTTTGAATCCCGGGGGCCGTTCCGGCATCAAAACCTTTGGAGAATGACTAAAGTATGGCGGGTCACAATACCTTAACCTTCACAGATACGACTTTCGATCAAGATGTCCTTTCCGCAGACGTTCCCGTGCTCGTGGATTTCTGGGCCGAGTGGTGCGGACCCTGCCGGATGATGGCGCCGGCGCTCGATGCCGTGGCCGACGACTACGCGGGCCGGATCAAGGTCGGGAAGCTGAACGTGGACGACAACGGCAACACGGCTGCCCGGTATCAGATCCGTGGGATCCCGACGCTGCTGCTGTTCAAGGGCGGCAAGATCGTGGACCAGCGCGTCGGCGCGGTGGGCAAACACGAACTGCAAAAGATGGTGGATGCACACCTGTAAGTGGCGTTGAAGAAGTTCAGCCACGGATACACAGCGCGGCGTAGCCGCAACCAAACACTGACGGCGTTTCCGATCTCGTAGGATATTGGTTTTCCACGACCATC
>JBKBWD010000219.1:0-802 GCA_046289265.1 Bryobacteraceae bacterium
CGGGCGGTCGAGCATTTCATGCAGGATTACTTCCGCCACGCGACCCGCGTGGGCGAGCTGACCCGCATCTTCCTGACCGAACTGGAAGCCCGCCACGCCAAGCGCGAGGCCAGCCTCTTCGGCATCTTCAAGCGCACAAAGCGGGTCAAGCCCGGCTACAAGCTGGTCCAGGGCCGGATCGACGTGACCGACCCCGCGGCCTTCCTGAAGGACAAGCTGAACCTTCTGCGCGTCTTCGAAGAGGCGCTGCGCACCGGCTATCTGCTGCATCCCAACATCATGCGGCTGGTCGCGGCGAACCTGCATATGATCGACGACGAGATGCGCGAGAACCCCGAAGCGCAGCGGCTGTTCCTGGACCTGCTGCTGAAGCACGGCAACCCGGAACGGTCCTTGCGCCGGATGAACGAACTGGGGGTGCTTTCGGCCTTCATCCCCGAATTCGAACCCATCGTCGCGATGATGCAGTTCAACGTCTATCACCACTACACGGTGGACGAGCACATCATCCAGACGATCAGCTGCCTTGCGCAGATCGAGCGGGGGGAACTGGTCGAGGAATTGCCGATCGCCTCGGGTATCCTGAAGGCCGGGGTGAACCGGAGGGTGCTTTATGTGGCGCTGCTCCTCCACGATATCGGCAAGGGGCGGCCCGAGGACCACTCGATCCTGGGCGCCCAGATCGCCCGCCGCGTGGCGCCGCGGCTGGGGCTGGAGCCGGAGGAATGCGAGACGGTGGAATGGCTGGTGCGCTATCACCTTCTGATGTCCGACATGGCGCAGAAACGCGACATCGGCGACC
>JBKBWD010000220.1:0-798 GCA_046289265.1 Bryobacteraceae bacterium
GGGCCAACCTGATCGACGGGGTGGCGGATCAGGCCGAGATCGAGCGCATCCGTGTGCTGTTCGACGACCTGGAACGCAAGCGCGACATCGCCGAATTCCTCAGCCTGACCGAGGCGGGCGAAGGCGTGCGCATTTTTATCGGGTCCGAGAACAAGCTTTTCTCACTTTCCGGTTCAAGTCTGGTGGTTTCTCCCTATATGAACGCGGATCGGAAGATCATCGGCGCGGTGGGCGTCATCGGTCCGACCCGGCTGAACTATGGCCGGATCGTCCCGATCGTCGATTACACCGCCCAGCTGGTGGGCCGCCTGGTCAGTGACCGCGGCAAGGGCTGAAAAGGACGGACGAATGTCGCAGGAAGAAATCTCTGCCGAGCAGGTGGAGCTGGAAGAGCTTGAAACCCCCGAAGTCGATGAGCTTGAGGCCCTGCGGGCCGAGCGCGACGAGTTGCGCGACAAGTTCATGCGCGCGCTGGCGGATGCCGAGAACAGCCGCAAGCGGGCGGAACGGGACCGGAAAGAGGCCGAGATGTATGGGAGCACGCGGCTCGCGCGTGATCTCTTGCCGGTCTACGACAATCTGAATCGGGCCATCCAGGCGATCCCGGAAGAGTCCCGGGCGGCCTCGGCGGCGCTGATCGAGGGCGTGGAGCTGACGCTGCGCGAGCTGACCAGTGTGATGACAAAGCACGGAATCACGATGATCTCGCCCGCCGTGGGCGACCAGTTCGATCCGCAGCTGCATCAGGCGATGTTCGAGGCGCCGCTGCCGGGGACGAAGGCCGGGCAGATCATCCAG
>JBKBWD010000221.1:0-793 GCA_046289265.1 Bryobacteraceae bacterium
CCTTGGTGTGGGGCTTGAACACCGCGACCGAAAGTCCGCCCTGTTCCTTGACCAGACGAAAGCAGGGAATGTCGGTCGAGCCGTCGCCGATGAACACCATGTTCTCGAAGGGCACGGGTCGATCACGCTTCTCGACGAACTGGTTGACCTTGCTGTTGTCGCTCAGGTCGAAAGCGCCCTTGTTGATGCGGAACAGATACTGCGTCTTGGTCGTGTAGTTGACCGCAAGCGCCGGCCAGGCGGCGACGCCGTTCTGGTCGAACATGAACTTCGATGCATAGACTTGGGCGAACTTGGAAGCGATCGGTGTGCCCGCGAAGATCTCGGCATTCCCCGACGAGACGAGATAGTGCGTGACACGGACACCCTGCGCCCTGCCATAGCTGGTGATGCGGTCGAACCAGTCCTCGACCCCCTCGAACAGCTGGATCGCCTTGCCCCGCGCCTTGAAATCGTCACGCCTCACTGGAACGCCCGCAGCCGCCGCCTTGCGCAACATCAGGTTCATGTAGACGAGCACTTCGTCCGCCTGATGTTCCTTTGTCAGGCGCTTCACCTCGGCCCAGAAATCCTTCGGCTTCATGCCGATATCGGGCAGGAACTGGTGTTCCTGCATGTTGCCGTCCGCCAGCGTGCCGTCGAAGTCGTAGGCGATCGCCATCTCGATGTGTTTTCTGGCCATGCGCTTCTCCTTCAGACAGCGACGCGCCATTCGCCCGTCAGCAGCTTCTGCATCAGAAGCTGCTGACGCGCCATTCGCCCGTCAGCAGCTTCTGCATCAGGCCGCGTTTCT
>JBKBWD010000222.1:0-752 GCA_046289265.1 Bryobacteraceae bacterium
GGGGATCTTCAGGTTGAGCGTGCCGAGCCGGGTGTCGAGGCTGCGGTCGCGGTAGCCGTTGCGCCAGGTCGTGCGCTCGCCAGAACGCTCGTGACGAGCGGCGCCGACCAGGCCTTCAACATCGGCCTCCATGATGATCTGCAATACGCTTTCGGCAATGGTGCGCAGAAAATCTCCATCCCCGCTCTTCGCCAAAAGCTCGGCAAGCGGTAGTCTGTCTTCGGTCATCGGGATCAACTCCTTGGTTGGTGTGAAGTCTGGAAACTCCACCTTACCAATGAGCCCGGTGGCCACCGAGATCGAAATCGCATGGGGTGGGGCATGCCCCACCCCATGCGATCACCTCAATCTACACCAGAAATTACACCACGAGCGCGGACGCTAGCTTGTGCTGCGACGGTAAATGGGTTGAGGCTATCGGCGAGCGCCAGCCCAGCCAAACTTGCGAGCAAGGCAAGGTTCATTTGTTTCTCCAAGCCACTGGCTATGTCGTGCGTTTATGGAGAAACGATGGAGCACGGCTCTTGGCGTATCAGTACCCCCGCTTCTTCAGGAGGACATCTGATGAGCCTTGCCGTCGAGGAAATGGACCCAAAGGCTACAGGTTAGGTCCAAACATTGCTCCGTTAATCACTGTGGCGGCCGCGGAAGATCGGCTTCTCGTCTCGACATGGGTAGCGGCGTCGAGAAATGGTTGGGGTAGGGTCGATTTCTGACTGACGTGTTGCAGACGCCGAGTGCGAGATAGCTGC
>JBKBWD010000223.1:0-739 GCA_046289265.1 Bryobacteraceae bacterium
GCGGGGCCTGGTCGTCAGCGGCCAGCGCATCGAGCGCCGCCTGGCCCACCTGGACGCACGGCTGGACGCGGCCATCGCCCGCTACAGCAGTCCGGAGCTCAAAGCCCTGCAGTCGCGCAAGGACCGCGGCGAGCGCCTGAACCCGGCCGAGATGGTTCAACTGCGCCAGGAGCGCCAGCAGTTTCTGAAGTCGGCCGTCCACCGCGTCACGCACGGGGTGGTCGAGCGGCTGCACGCCGCGGGCGTGCACGTCCTCGTCGTGGGCCAGAACAAGGGCTGGAAGAACGGCGCGCATCAGACCCAGGACAAGGGCCGCGCCTTCAACCGCCGGGCCCACCGCATCCCGCACCAGCTGCTGCTGGAGCAGCTGCGCTACAAGCTGCACGAGCGCGGCATGCTGCTCGTCACAACAGAGGAGAGCTACACCTCCAAGACCTCGTTTGCCTTGAACGAGCCGTTGAAGGCGCACGCGTCCGTGGCAACCCCTGCCAAAACCGCATCTTCGGAGACCAGCGAAGCACGCACCGAAGCGACAGGACAGGGGCACGTCAGGGGCAAGCCAGGCGGCACGCGACGCCGGCACGTATTTGTAAGCCCTGGAAACGTTCCGTGGGGCTGGCGTCGCATTCACGCCGACCTCAACGGCGCGTTCAATATCTTGCGCAAAGTGCTCTCGAAATTCCAGGTGCACCGGCTACTTTGCCCAGCGCATGAATTGCTGTGGCTGAGCCACAAGTCG
>JBKBWD010000224.1:0-737 GCA_046289265.1 Bryobacteraceae bacterium
TCGGGTATTCCGGGTTTCTAGTGGGACTGAAGAGGATGGAGCGGACGTGGGAAAATCCTGGGAATGGAAGATCGAGAGCTGTATCGGCGTATTCTCGGGATCGAGGAACCGTGGTACGTGGAGTCGGTGGAGCTGAGGCTGGAAAACAAGCAGGTTCACGTGTACCTGGCGCACCGCGGAGGAATCGAGTGGCCTTGTCCGAAGTGTGGAGCAGCCTCGAAGCTGCACGATCATCAGCAGGAACGAAAATGGCGGCATCTGGATACGTGCCAGTAGGAGACGATCTTGCATGCCGAGCCGCCGCGGGCGGCCTGTGGCGAACACGGGGTGCTGGTGGTGAAGCTGCCGTGGGCGGAGCCGTCCAGCCGGTTCACGATGGTATTTGAGGCGGTGGTGATCGAATGGCTGAAGGTATCCAGCCAGCAGGCGGTAGGGGAGCAGATGGGGCTGAGTTGGGACGAGGTGCATGGGATCATGGATCGGGCGGTAAAGCGAGGGTTGGCGCGCCGAAGGGCGGAAGTGGTGACCAAGATCGGGGTGGATGAGAAGGCGTTCCGGAAGGGACACAAGTATTTCACGATCGTGACCGATCTGGTGCGAGGGCGCGTGCTGTACGTGGCCGAGGACCGCAAGCAAAGCAGCCTGGATGGGTATTGGAAGACGCTGACGGCGCCACAGTTGGCGGGGGTCGAAGCGGTGGCGCTGGATATGTGGGACCCCTAGCGGGAGTTTACTCG
>JBKBWD010000225.1:0-710 GCA_046289265.1 Bryobacteraceae bacterium
TCTTTGCCGATCCGCTTGCCCTGCCGATGCCAGCCAACTTCGACCTGGTGGGCTATCAGACCGTGCTGAAGCAGGGCGATTTCCTGCTTTACTTCCAGAACAGCCTGATCGTGACCGTGGCCAGCCTGTTCTTCGTCCTGCTGTTTGGCGCCATGGCGGCCTTCGCATTGAGCGAATACCGCTTCAAGGGCAACACCCTGATGGGCCTTTACCTTGCCCTCGGCATCATGATCCCGATCCGTCTGGGCACGGTGGCAATCCTGGAAATCATGGTGGCCACAGGCCTGGTGAACACACTGACTGCGCTGATCCTGGTCTACACGGCGCAAGGTTTGCCGCTGGCGATCTTCATCCTGTCAGAGTTCATGAAGTCGGTCTCGAAGGATCTGAAGGATGCCGGGCGCATCGACGGGCTGTCGGAATACCGCATCTTCTTTACCCTCGTCCTGCCGCTGGTGCGGCCGGCCATGGCGACCGTTGCGGTCTTTACGATGATCCCGATCTGGAATGACCTCTGGTTCCCGCTGATCCTGGCTCCGGCCGAACAGACCAAGACCGTCACGCTGGGCGCGCAGGTCTTCATCGGGCAGTTCGTCACCAACTGGAACGCCGTCCTTGCCGCGCTGTCGCTGGCCATCGTTCCCGTCCTTGTCCTCTACCTCATCTTCTCGCGGCAGCTGATCCGCGGGATCACCGCAGGAGCCGTCAAA
>JBKBWD010000226.1:0-708 GCA_046289265.1 Bryobacteraceae bacterium
GCCTGGTGAAGGCGCGCCATCTGCATGATGTCTCGGCCTCACCCCTGACGGACATCGAGATCGGCGCCATGCCCTGCGCCTACGGCACGGCAGAAAACCTTCTGTCCCGCGCCGAAGTTGCCACGGGCGAGCGCGTGCTGGTCACTGGCGCTTCGGGCGGGGTGGGGCTGGCTGCGGTGCAACTGGCGCTGCTGCGCGGGGCCGAAGTCACGGCGCAGTGCAGTCCGGCGAAATCGGCCCCGCTGCGTGCTCTTGGGGCGGCCATCCTGCCGCGCGAGGCAGCGCCGCCGGCGCGGGCTTTCGATGTGGTGGTCGATGTCATCGGCGGCGACGGTTTCCAGGCGCGCCTTGATGCCCTGCGACCCGGGGGGCGCTATGCCACTTCTGGCGCGGTCGGCGGACCCCTGGTCAGCGGGGATCTGCGCAGCGTCTATCTGAACGACCTGACGCTTTCCGGCGCCACCCACCAGCCGCGCGAGGTCTTCGCACGCCTTGTTTCCATCATCAACTCTGGCAGGGTTCGGCCGGTCGTCTCGAAGACCTACCCCTTGCGCGACATCGCCCAGGCGCAGGCCGATCTGGCGGCGGGGCGCTATCCCGGCAAACTTGTCCTTGTTCCCTCGGAGGCACTTCCATGAGCATCCCCTCGAAAGCGCGCGCCGTTGTCATCGGTGGCGGTGTTTCCGGCTGTTCGGTGGCCTATCATCT
>JBKBWD010000227.1:0-707 GCA_046289265.1 Bryobacteraceae bacterium
GCGATCGAGATGTGCGCGCCCTCGTAGACCATGTGCTCGTAAATCTCGTCGGTCACGGCGAGCACGTCGAACTCTTCGCACAGCTCGGCGATCCAGCCCATCTCCTCGGCGGTGAAGACCTTGCCGGTGGGGTTGTGCGGCGTGTTGATCACGATCGCCTTCGTCTGCGGCCCAAAAGCGAGCCGCAGCTTGGCGCGGTCGATGTGGAAGTCGTCGCCCTCGAGCGGCACGAAGCGCAAGGTGGCCTGCGACATGACCGCGTCCGGGCCGTAGTTCTCGTAGAAGGGCTCGAAGACGACCACCTCGTCGCCCGGGTTGATGATCGAGAGCATGGTGGCCATCATGGCTTCGGTGGCGCCGCACGTGACGGTGACGTGCCGCTCGGGGTCGACGTCCGGGATGCCGTTGAAGGCCATGGCCTTGTCGGCGATCGCCCTGCGCAGATTCGGCGCGCCCCAGGTGATGGCGTACTGGTTCACATCCGCCATGATCGCCCGGCAGCCGGCCTCTTTCAGCGCCAGAGGCGCCGGGAAGTCGGGGAAGCCCTGGGCCAAATTGATGCCCTGGTGCTGGTTGCAGAGGCGCGTCATCTCGCGGATGACGGACTCGGAGAAGTGCTGGACGCGATCGGCGACGTGGTGGCGCATCGGGGCTTCCTTTCTAAGGACGGAGTTGGAGAACGAAGTGAGCGACGAGCCCGCCGATCG
>JBKBWD010000022.1:0-74897 GCA_046289265.1 Bryobacteraceae bacterium
CTCACACGCCTTCATGGCATCAATAAGTTAGGCTGTGGAAAACGCGTTGAATGCAGCTAATTTGGACAGTAGTGGTTGTCGAGACGATTACACCCAAGAAAAAGAGAGTCAAGCGTTAGTTCTACATTGACATTCGGAAAGCTCTCAATGGTTCCATGGATCGAGAAGAGGCGATCATCAGTGTCCCGGAAAACCGGATTATTCGATCGGACTTTGGTCGCGAGCTGCTGGATCTCTCGTCTCCGGAGCGGGAATACGCACAGCTCATGTATCCGGTATCTCAGGTTTTCGACTGGGACCGCTGGCAAGACGGGCTGTATGACCACTGGCAAGGAGACGAGCGTGAGGCAGTGTGGAAAGACTTTCGCAGGTTCCGTCAGGAGGTTCTCGACTGTTTCAAGATGTACCGTGTCCCGGTTATCACTCTCGATCGTTCAACATCACGCGAGGCGGTTTGCGTCGTGTTCGAAAAGGTCAACACTGGGGGTAAACCACTGGATGCGTTCGAACTGGTCACAGCGATGTACGCTGCTGCCGGGCACGAGTTGCGGAGGGACTGGTACGGCGACGATAAGACTCTTGGGCGACACTGGCGCCTAGTCGAAACACTTCGTCCCGCAGGGCAGGATCATGGAATCATTTCGGGCGTCTCGAACACAGACTTCCTGCAGGCCATTTCGCTCTTTTACACCCGTGACCGCCGGCGGGCAGCCGAGGAGCTTGGGAAACAGGGAAAGGAGTTGCCAGCCGTTACGGGAAACCGGAACGCGCTGCTCAATCTGCCACTCGAAGCGTACAAGAAGTACGAAACTCAAGTCGAATGCGGGTTCGTACGCGCCGCGAAGTTCCTCCACATGCTCCACATCTACCGGATCTTCGATCTGCCCTACCAATCGCAAGTTATTCCGCTCGCGGCCATTCTTGCAGAAATCGGCGACGCGTGGGAATACGAGGCCAACCGAGCTAAACTGGTGCGCTGGTATTGGAACGGGGTTTTTGGAGAGCTGTACGGTTCCGCAGTGGAAACCAGAATCGCTCGCGATTTCATCGAGGTGCCTCTCTGGCTCAAGGGAGGCCCCGAGCCGACGACTGTAAGTGAGACGATTTTCCGTGCAGACCGACTCAAGTCGATGAGGATGCGCATCTCTGCCGCATACAAGGGGATGAACGCTTTATTAATGAAGGAAGGAGCGAAAGACTTTCGATCTGGCCAGAACTTCGATCACACCGTCTTCTTTGGGGAAAATGTCGACATTCACCACATATTCCCGCGGGACTGGTGCAAGAAACGCAACATCGATCTGCATATCTCTGATTCGATCATCAACAAGACGCCGCTGTCCTACCGGACTAACCGTATTATCGGCGGCGTGGCACCATCGGAATATTTAGCACAACTTGAAAGGGGCGATGCAACCACACCTCCAATCGGTCGTGAAACGCTTGACAAGCACCTCGAATCCCACATGATCAATCCCGTTCTCCTGCGCGCAGACGACTTCGAAGGCTTCATGGACGATCGGCAGCAGCGCCTGCTCGCGCTTATCGAGCGTGCAACCGGGAAGGCCGTATACTCCGGCAAGATGCCAGAGGAAGGACTGGATGCCGAAGTGGATGAGGATACGGCTGAAGCCGAGATGACCGCGAGTGAACAGGAGGTATCTGCCAGCAGCGCGTCATGAATTTCGGGGCGGATTGAGCCTCGTCGGCCTAGATCTGACGGATCACGTGGACCGATCCGTCGAAGGCGAAGTCAACTCGGGCTTCTATGGCAGTGTCGTCTATCGCCTCTGCGGCGATTTCAGCATCGATGTCGTCCGGGCTCTGAACGATTCCCGCGACATTGGACGGCATTAGCCGGGTGAGGGCGAATGAGTGCGCTGTTGTCAGGCGTGGATCTCTTCGAGGACCCGGTGGACTTCTTCCTTTGGGTTCGCTGCGCGGGTGATCTGGCGGCCCATGACTAAGTAATTGGCGCCGTCGCGGAGGGCTTCGGCGGGGGTGGCGATGCGCTTCTGGTCGCCTGTGGGGGCTCCGGCGGAGCGGACTCCGGGGGTCACGAGGAGGGCGTCCGGGCCGGCTAAGGCTCGTACGGAGGCGGCTTCGAGCGGGGAACAGACGATTCCGTCGATGCCCGCTTCCATCGCCTTTCTGACTCGCAGGGCGACGAGGTCGGAGATCGGGCAGGAATAGCCGAGGTCGGCGAGGTCCTGCTGGTCGAAGCTGGTGAGGACGGTCACGGCCAGAAGCTTCAGGTTCGAGTCGGCGCGGCCTTCGACGGCGGCTCGCATGACGCTGCCGCTGCCGTGCACCGTGAGAAACGTCACGCCGGTGCGGGCGACTTGTGCGACGGCGCGCTTTACGGTCTCGCCGATGTCGTAGAACTTCATGTCGAGGAAGACCTGCTTGCCCTGGCCGACCAGTTCGCGGACGAACTCCATGCTGGCAGCGGCGTAGAGTTCCATTCCCACCTTGTAGAAAGAGACGGAGTCGCCGAGTTCGTAAACGAGCGTGCGGGCCTGATCGGCGGATTCGAGGTCGAGGGCGATGATCAGCGGGTTTTCCATCAAAAATCGATCATAGCAGCCGGAGCGGGCGGTTCCGCGGTTCCGTGACCTGACCGATGCGGTAGGCGGCGGGGTGGCGGCGCTCGAGTGCCGCGGCGTCGGATTCGGAAAGCGCGATGAGGAGGCCTCCGGAGGTCTGGGGATCGTACAGGAGCGCTTCGATTTCCGAGGCGAGTTCGCGCGTGAGTTCGACGTCGCAGGAGGCAAACTCGCGGTTGTTCTTGAGGCCGCCGGGGATGGCGCCCTGGCGGGCATAGTCGAGGGCTCCGGGGAGGAACTGGAGCGCGCCGGGATCGATTTCGAGGGTCACGTTGCTACCGAGCGCCATCTCGCGGGCATGGCCGATGAGGCCGAATCCGGTGACGTCGGTGCAGCCGTGGACGTGAAATTCGAGCATCGCTTCGCAGGCGGCGCGGTTGAGCGTGAGCATGGACTCGATGGAGGCGCGGACGTGGGCTTCGTCCGCGATGCCGCGCTTGAGCGCCGTCGAGATAATGCCGGTGCCGAGGCGCTTGGTGAAGACCAGGGCGTCGCCGGGGCGGGCGCCGACGTTGGGTTTGACGCGCTCGGGGTGGATGATGCCGGTGACGGCGTAGCCGAACTTGATCTCCTCGTCGTTGACGCTGTGGCCGCCGAGGACGACGCAATCGGCCTCCTGCATCTTGGCGGCTCCGCCGGCGAGGATTTCGCTGAGGTCGTCGAGGTCTCCCTTCACCGAATAGGCCAGGATGGAGAGGGCGGTGATGGGGCGTCCGCCCATGGCGTAGACGTCGCTTAAGGCGTTGGCGGCGGCGATGGCTCCGTAAGTGTATGGGTCGTCTACGATTGGGGTGAAGAAGTCGACGGTCTGGACGAGGGCACACTCCGGCGTCAGCTTGTACACGCCGGCATCGTCGGCAGTGTCAAACCCTACGAGCACGTTCTCATTCGTCACACGCGGAATGCGCGCGAGCACCCGGTCCAAAACCTTTGGACTCAGTTTGGACGCTCAACCGGCGGCTTTCACGTGTGCGGTCAGCTTGCGATCCGACATCAGTCCTTAGGATAGCGTGCGGGCTATTCGGCGGCGAAACGGAGGCGGTGAGGGCCGATGGTAATGGCGTCGCCGCTGTGACCGAAGGAGGGCAGGCCGGGGCGGTCGTAGCGTGGGGACAGGAGCCAGAGGAGGCGGCGGCCGTGGGGCGCCAGGATGTCGGCGCCTGCGCGGGGGACAGATTGTGTTTTGCGGTTTAGGAGGAGCCAGACCTCACCGCTGTCGTGCAGGACGTAGAGTGGCAGGTCCGGGAAGTAGTAGGAGACATGGCGCCAGGTGACGAACAGGTCCGCGGAGGTGATGAGGATGGGGCGGCCGGGCCGGGCGGCTTCGATGCGGGAGAAGACGGCTTCGATCTGGCGCGCGGTGTCGCGCACGTAGGTGTAGCTGGCGGCGGAGGCGATGCCTCGGAAGGGCCGGAAGAACAGGAACGTGCTGAGGGCGACGGCGAGCAGGGCGGCGAGTGCGAGCCGCCAGCCTGGGAGGCGGGAGAGGACGTAGGCTCCGGCGAGGCAGACGATGGGGATGGTGATGAGAACCTGGTCGGGGTCTCCGACGTGGATGAGGGCGTGGAACAGGAAGGGCGGGAGGAACCAGATGCCGAGGAAGAGGGCCTGGGAGTGCTGGAGTTTCCACTGGAGCGAGCGCCAGACGAGCGGGAGTGCCCAGATCCAGGCGAGCGCGCCGAGTCCGTTCCAGATGACGGCCATGAGGAACATGCGGCGGGCGGAGTGGGTTTCGGCTCCGAAGACGAGGGAGGAGTCGCGGGATTGGACGTGGAGGTAGCCGGTGACGAGTTCGGCGTAGGCGCGGACTCCGCCGGTGGAGAGGACGGTGACGAGCATCCACGGGAGGACGCCGGCGAGGACGAGGAGGCCGGCGAGGGCGAATTCGGAGTGGGTGCGGCGGCCGCGGAGTCCGGCGGCGATGAGCAGGGGGGCGAGCAGGAGGAGGCTGGCGGGGCGGAAGCCGGAGAGGAGTCCGAGGGTGAAGGCGGCGGCGCAGAACCAGGGGCGCGAGTTGGAGGAGGGTTCGCTCCAGGCGCGCCAGGCGAGCAGGGCGACGGCGGTGGAGACGACGGCGAGGAAGACGCGGACCTGATTGGTGACGCCTCCGACCCAGAAGACGGGATTGAAGAGGAATAGGAGGGCGGCGAGCCACGCGGCGCTGTTGCCGAACATGCGGGCGGCGAGTTTCCAGACGAGGACGGCGGCGGCGGCTCCGCCGAGGATGCCGGCGGCGAGCATGACGGCTTCGACGGGTTCGAGGAAGAGGCGGATGATGCGGGTGAGTCCGACGAAGAGGGGGTAGCCGGGGGGCTGAGGCTGGTGGAGCGCGGGGTTGAATTCGTCCAGGGCGAGGGCGAAGTTGATGCTGTCGAAGTAGAAGAGGTGTTTGGGTGCGACCGGGAGGCGGGTGGCTGCGAGCAGGAGGCAGGCGGCCGCGAACAGGAGCATGTGGAATCGCCAGCCCTTCTGGCGGAGTGGTGGGACGGTTGATTTCACGTGCTCTGCAAGGATACTGGGTGAGGGGGCGGAGGTCAAGGAGAGGGGTGCTCGTCAGGCTTGTCAAGGCAGTTTGTCGCGTCCCCGAGACGGACCGCGTTCATGTTCACGGATACCGCCATGTTCACGATGTTGTGAACATGTGAACACGCCCTACCGCTGCAACTGCACCACAAACCAGGACAGCGAAATAAGCAGAACGAGGCCGGCGGCGGTTTGCACGTGCCAGCGGGTGGCCGGGCGTTTTCGCGTCAGGGCGCGGTCGAGGCGGGAGAAGAGCGCGGCGAGGAGCGCGAGGGCGGCGATGTCGGCGAGGGCGATTCCGGCGAGGAAGAGCGCGGGGGCGTGGCCGCTCGATTCGAGGAAGTAGGCGAAGTAAAGTCCGTGGATGAGGACGTAACCAAGTCCAATGAGCGGCTGAGGCTGTCTCGATAGCCACTCAGCCGCTCACCTTCCAGTCAGTTGCAGCGTCTACACCGTCGGTGTATTAGTCGCCGATGTTCCAGAAACGAATACGACCGTCGTTCGTCCAGGCTACAAGCGAATTGGAATCAGCACCGCATAGCTGGATTAAGCTCCGGCGACCGGTACCCGCAAATGAATCTTCGCGAATCGGAGTCCAGGCCCGTTGGTTCAAGTCCAGCCTGTACAAACCCCATTCCGTAGGTCCGTACGAAGTCACATAGGTGTCGCCAGCCTTTGTAGTTGCGAACCCGGCCTGCCCTGAGTGTGGAAGCGCGAGATCAGAGATGTGGTTTACAGGACCATTCGCTGAAAGTTCGATGTATTGCCGCAATCGGGGAGAATACCACGCGACACCTCCCTCTCCAATGGGTTCGAACATGTCATCGACCGATCCAATTGCTAAACCCTCATCCGTGACCTCAGACTCAGACACGAAACTTGCCAATGACTGACCAGTTCGATCAAAGCGACGGAATATCTTCGTATTGGGATCACGATGAACGAATCCGAGCGTCCAGATCGTGCCGTCGGAAGCAATAGCCACTCTCATTGGTTGATATGGGGACGTACGAATGATGCGGACCTGTTCGCCTGAAGGCGAGAAGATTGCCAGGAACGATGCAGTACGACCAGACACATCGATCGCACTTGCTGTGGCCGCTATCGTTCCCTCCGTACCGCGGGCAATATCCCTGATAGACACATTGGCAGCGTCGGGGACCGCAATCCTGACCGTCGAACTTAGAGTGCCGTTTCTATCGCGCACCTGAAGGAAAACCGCTGGGCCGCTGGCGTTTTCGAGGAGCAGCAAGGCGCCGCCACTCCATTTCGGAACCGGCTTGTTTCCAGGTTGAAACGGAAACTCTGATGAAACAACAAGGAGCCGTTGTTCTCCAAAGAGAAATCCGGAGACCATCACCACTGCCACCAGAAGTCTAGAGAGGTTCAGCAAGATCATATAGTCCCTCCGCAGTTGGCCGTATTGTCGCACGTTTCCAATGGACATCCGCAGTTCCAGCCCGAAGCGCAGACGGTGCCCACCGTATCTCTCGTGCCGATTGTCTGAGCGATATCCCAGTCCTTTAGCGGAGAATGAAAACTGCCAGAATCGCAATCGAAGAAATGGCATTGATATAGCATAGGTATATATCCGCATCCCATGCAAGGACATCCCCATCCTCCACAGCTGCAGTCGTTTAGAGCGTAAACGGATGAGGTCAACCCCAAAGATCGCGCGACGCGCTCAAAGTATCCAGTCTGACCACATCCGCGCACAGGCTTCGACGGAAGCGCCCTCAAGTCCTCCAAAGCCTTAAGATTTGGCTCTCTGTCCTGAAAAATCGATCCAATCGGCACACCAGCGATCGTAGACATGATCACTTCTTGGTTCTGAATCTCTGCAACAGAGTCAGAATTCGTGCGCGACAATAAATTGACCAGAAGCACCATGCATATCACGCTTCCAGCCATCCACAGATTTGTGAACTTCAGTCGCACAATACCTCCAGAAACGGGGCTAATTGTCGAATGCGAACAGAGCATCATCGCATTCAAGAGGAATATTACGGTTTATTCTCCACAATGTCAATGCTTTTTTCTCGTTTATCGCGATATCGTTGGGACTCGCAAGAACGGCCAATCTCTGTGTTCAAAATGTCCCATTCAGCCGTGTCTCTGCTGGACCCGCAGGCTGACGGCACTCGGTGCGAACAAATCCTGGTCGATCGCGATATCAGCTTCTCTCAAGAGAGTTGACGACGGATACCCGGCTCGCGTGCATGCCGAAGTGATCGGCCTGCCCTACCGCTGCAACTGCACCACAAACCAGGACAGCGAAATAAGCAGAACGAGGCCGGCGGCGGTTTGCACGTGCCAGCGGGTGGCCGGGCGTTTTCGCGTCAGGGCGCGGTTGAGGCGCGAGAAGAGGGCGGCGAGGAGCGCGAGGGCGGCGATGTCGGCGAGGGCGATTCCGGCGAGGAAGAGCGCGGGGGCGTGGCCGCTCGATTCGAGGAAGTAGGCGAAGTAGAGTCCGTGGATGAGGCCGAGGAATCCGACGATCAGGGAGCGGTGGCCGGCCTTCGGGAGGGCCAGGACTTCGAAGGCCAGATAGGCGATGGTCAGGAGCGCTGCGGCCTGGATAAAGGGCGGCGGGAGCGTTCCGAGCCAGAGTCCCGCGAGGCAGGCGGTGATTTCGCCGGCGATGAACGTGGCGGCGAGGGCGTAGAGTTCGCGCCGGGTGCGGGCGGCGAGGACGAGGGTAAAGAAGAAGAGGAGTTGGGCGGGGCCTCCGAGGGCGCGGCGGAGGCCGGCTCCGATTCCGGTGACCGCGATCTCGAAGCGGGCCGGTGGGCGGAACCGGAGGGTGGCGGCGGGGAAGGAGAGGTCGAAGACGGCTTGGTCGGAGCGGTCACCCGCGAAGGCGCGCAGGACGTGGACATGGTTTGGCACGGTGACGTCGTGATAGCGGCATTCGACGTCGAGGATTTCGACCGGCTCGGTGAATTCGTAGGTCGCGGTGCAACGGTAGGAGACGTCTTCGGCGAAGGCGCGGCATTCGGACTCGGTGAGGCGTCCCGGTTCCCCATCGCTGTGGAAGCGGATCTGCGCGAGGAGGAGTTGGTCGGGGCCGGGGACGTGGGAGATCTCGTAGAGCGGCATGCGGAACTCGTAGTGCAGGAGGCGGCCCTCGACGCGCACCTCGCCTGTGCTGAGACTGACGACGTGGGCGGCGAGCGGCGCGGCCAGGAGCAATAGTAGGGCGAGGCACCTCATGCAGACGTGGCGGCCGGACTTTTCAGCTTGACAAGGCGGATCGCGAGGACGCGGAGCGCGGCGAGGACGGGGATCGAGAGGAACATGCCGGGGATGCCGGCGATCTGTTCGCCCGCCATCACGCCGAAGATCACGAGTACGGGATGGAGCGCGATGCCGGAGCTCATGAGATAGGGCTGAAGGATGAGGTCCTGGAGGAGACGGTAGGCGACGAGGAAGACTATGATCCAGGGCCAGTGCGGGAATCCGGTGAAAATGGCGACCAGGACGATGGCGGCGCTGGCCGTGAGCGGTCCGACCACGGGAATGAATTCGAGGAAGCCGGCGAGCGTAGCCAGGAGGATGCCGTAGGGCATGCCAATGGCGGCGAAGAAGGCTCCGTAAAAGGCGAAGGTCGCGAAGCAGAGGATGACGATGGCCCGCATGAATTGGGCGAGCATCCGGTGGAGGTCGGAGAGGATTTCCTCCAGAACAGCGCGGCGCGGACCGGGTTCAATGTAGTGAGCCAGGAGGAGACGGCGGAACTCGGATCCGTCCTTGAGGAGGAAGAAGCTGATGACGGGGACGAGTACGAGGAAGGGCAGGTTGCTCATGAGTTCCAGAATTTCGCGGCCGGCGCGCTGGAGGAACGGGAGGATATCGACGACGTGCTGCTCGACCTGCTCGCGGATGGCCTGAGCGGCCCAGGCGGGTATGGGGAGTTCGACGGGCTGCTCGAGGTTGCGGACGAGTTGCGGGAGGCGCGCGGCGAGAGCGGTGGCCTGCTGAACGATTTCGGTTCCGAGGGCGATGCCGACGGTGACCAGGACGGCGAGCAGAAAAAGATAGACCAGGGCGAGCGAGACGGTGCGGGAGCGGTCGCGATTGACGTGGCGGTTGACCAGATCGACCATCGGGGAGAGCAGATAGGCAAACAGCAGAGCGACGGTGAAGATGAGGAGCGTCTTGCGGATGAGGAACAGGGTCGCAAGCAGGAGCGCGACGAGGAAGACGGTCCAGGTTGCGCGGGCCGCCCGGCGGTCGATGGCGAGCATATGCGGATATGGTAACGCAGGAGTGGAAAAACCATGAAGGTAACGCGACGGGCGTTTGCAGCCTCTGCATGGGCCGTCTCCCGATGCCGCGGACAGGAACCGGTGTTTTGCGCCGAGACCCGGCTGGTTGTTATCGATGCCCAGGTCGCCGAGCGGCGAACCGGCAGAGTTATCGAAATATTAACCCGAGAGGATTTCGTGATCGAGGATGAGGGCGAGCCGCAGGAGATCAAGGTATTCGACTTCGGATTGACGCCGCTGGATTTGGTGCTGCTAATCGACGTGAGCGGCAGCATGCTCGATGTTTCGCGGACCATGGCCCAGGCACTCCGGCAGGCCGTGCGGGAGCTCGATGCGATGGATCGGGTTGCGTTGATCGTATTTTCGAATAGGGCCAAAGTTGTTCTGCCGTTGACGGAATCGAGGACCGAGTTGCAGTCCAGGCTTGAAGATGCGTTGAAATGGTCACACGACGGGAATCCGGGACGCGGCTGTATGACGCCTTGGCGCAGGCGGCTCGGTTACTCCAGGCCGAAGGGAAGCCGGTCGCACATCGCCGGCGAGCCGTTCTGGCGGTGACGGACGATCAGGAATCCAAATCGAAGGCGACGCTGGAGGAGATCATCGCTGGAGGAGATCATCAAGGAGATGCTCGAAGCAAGTGCTACCGTCCATGCGGTCTTATTCGACACCGTTGATCGTCGAGTTCCCAAGGTCATTGTTGGCTCCCCGCCGATTCCGAGGCTTCCTCCCATCACGGTCGACAGGCAATTTCCGCGGCGGCAACCAGTTTATTTATCGATGGAGCGAGCTGTTTCGGAGACGGGCGGGGAGCTGACCAGACGTGAGGAGCGCGAAGGCTTCCTGAGGGAAGCGTTCGCTCGCCTCCGGTCGCGGTATGTGCTTGGCTTCTATTCACGAGCGAAGAATGGAGCTCAATTTCGCCGCCTGAGCATACAGCTTTCACCGGGTGCGCGGGTGGCGCATCCTGACGCTTTGATCCGCGCGCGGAGTGGGTATTATTCAGGTGAACGGTGACCGGCTTCTGATTGCCCTGTTTCCAATCATTTCGGTAAGCTCGTGAGGTGAGTTCGGATGCCTCGAAGTACGTGCGCCGGCTGGTGAACGGCCTGCAGGAGTTGGAGGAGCGGCTCCGCGAGGGCGGCGGTCCGGCGAAGATTGAGAAACAGCATCGGGACGGGAAGCTGACGGCGCGGGAGCGGATCTCGCGGCTGATTGATACCGGATCGATGTTCCTGGAGATCGGGCTGCTGGTCGCGCACGACCGTCACGACGGGCAGGCGCCGGCGGCTGGCGTCGTTACGGGGTTGGCGCGGATCGAAGGGCGGCCCGCCGTCATTGTCGCCAACGATGCGACCGTGAAGGCCGGGGCGTGGTGGCCGGAAACGATCGCAAAGATCCTGCGGGCGCAGGAGATCGCGATGCGCAACCGCGTTCCAATCGTCTACCTGGTCGATTCGGCGGGCGTCAATCTGCCGCTGCAGGACAGTATCTTCCCAGGACAGTACGGAGCGGCGCGGATCTTCTATTACAACTCGCTGATGCGCCGGGCGCTGCGCGTGCCGCAGATCGCGGCCGTGATGGGTCCGTGCATTGCGGGCGGGGCATATCTGCCGGCGCTGAGCGACGTGATCTTCATGGTCGAGGGGACGAGCTTCATGGGGCTCGGGGGGCCGAACCTGGTGCGGGGCGCGACGGGGCAGAAGATCGACGCGGAGTCGCTGGGCGGGGCGCAGATGCACACGTCGGCGAGCGGTGTGGCGCACTACAAGGCCACGGACGATGCCGAGTGCCTGGCGCTGATCCGGCAGAAGTTTCGGGAGTTGCCAGCCGCACCGGCACGGCCCTCGGGGACGCCTCCGAAGAAGCCGGCCGAGGGACTCTACGATGCTCTGCCGGAGGATCACCGGCTGCCGTATGAGATGCAGGAGATCGTGGACCGGATCATCGACGGCGAGGGCTACCTGGAGTTTCAACCGGAGTTCGCACCGGAGATGCTGTGCGCGACGGCGCGGCTCGGGGGCCGGGCGATCGGGTTGATTGCCAACCGGCGCGGGTTCCTGAAGACGACGGGCGGACCACGGATCGGTGGGATCGTCTATACGGAGTCGGCGCGGAAGGTGGCGTACTTCGTGGAGACGGCGAACCGGCAGGGGCTGCCGCTGGTGTACTTTCAGGATGTTTCGGGATTCATGGTGGGGGTGGAGGCCGAGACGGAGGGGATTATCCGGGCGGGCGCCGAGATGGTGGAGTCGATGGCGTGCGCAACCGTGCCGAAGATTGTCCTGACTATCAACCATGCGAGCGGAGCCGGCTACTATGCGATGGCCGGGCAGGGATTCGATCCGAACTTTACGTTCGGGTGGCCGACGGCGCGAATCGGCGTGATGGAGGGCGACTCGGCGATTCAGGCGATTTACGGGCCGGAGTTGGAGAAACTGAAGACCCAGGGCGAGCCGGTTCCGGAGGAGTTGCAGCAGCAGATCGAGAAGACGCGGGCGGATTATGAGCGGTGGCTCGATGCGCGGAATGCGGCGGCGCGCGGGCACGTGGATGCGCTGCTCGATCCTCTGGAGACGCGGCGGGTGCTGGAGTTCGCTCTCGAGGTTGCGGCGTATCGCGAGCATCGGAAACACCTGGTTCTGGAGACTCTATGATTCGGATTGCGAATGGCCAGGGCTTTTGGGGCGACTGGCTGGAAGCCCCGGTGCGCCTGGTGGAACAGGGGCCTATCGATTACCTGGTCCTCGATTATCTGGCCGAGGTCACGATGTCGATCCTGCAGAAGCAGCGGCAGGCCGACGCGTCGCTCGGCTATGCGCGGGACTTTCCTCCGCTGATCGGGCGAATTGCGAAGCGGCTGCGCGAGGGCGGGATCAAGGTCATCGCGAATGCGGGCGGCGTGAACCCGGTGGCGTGCGCGCGGGAGGTGCGGCGGCTGGCTCCGGATGTGAAGGTCGCGGTGGTGCTGGGCGATGACGTGATGGACCGGATCGACGAGTTGCTGGCGAAGGGGCACGCGATGCGGAACCTGGATACGGGCGAGCCGCTAGAGCTGATTCGGGACCGGATTCTGAGCGCGAACGCCTATTTCGGCGCCTTCCCATTGGCCGAGGCCCTGGCGACGGGCGCGGATGTCGTGATCGCGGGCCGGTGCACGGATACGGCGCTGGCGGTGGCTCCGATGGTTCATGCATTCGGGTGGGGGCCGGAGGAGTTCGACAAGCTGGCGGCGGGAACGGTGGCGGGCCATATCGTCGAGTGCGGCGCACAGTGCACCGGCGGCAACTGCCAGGTGGACTGGCAGACGATTCCGGACCTGGCGAACGTCGGGTATCCGATCGTCGAGGCCGAGCCGGATGGAACCTTCGCGATTACGAAACATGCGGGCACGGGCGGGCGGATCAACAGCCATATTGTGAAAGAGCAGTTGCTGTATGAGCTGGGCGATCCGAAGAATTACATCACTCCGGATTGCATCGCGGACTTTACGACAATTCAGCTGGCCGATGACGGTCCGGACCGGGTGCGGGTCTCGGGGATCCGGGGCGGTCCGGCGACCGATAGTTTGAAGGTCTCGATCAGCTACAGCTACGGATGGAAGGCGATCGGGACGCTGGTCTATAGCTGGCCGCAGGCGCTGGAGAAGGCTCGGGCGGCGGATCGGATCGTGCGGGAGCGGCTGGCAGGGCTGGGGCTCGCGTTCGAGGAGATCTATACGGAGTATCTGGGGGTCAATGCGTGCCACGGTCCGGCGGCGGCGCCGGTTGAGGAGCCGCCGGAGGTCCAGGTGCGGATCGGGGTGCGGGGACAGGACCGGAAAGCGGTGGACCGGTTTACGCGCGAGTTGGTTCCGCTGGTGCTGAGCGGGCCGCCGACAGCGACGGGGTTCGGCGAGGGCCGGCCTCCGGTGCGCGAGGTGGTGGCGTACTGGCCGGCGCTGATGCCGAAGTCGGAGATCCGGACGCGCGTGGAGGTGATCGAATGAAGATCCGGCTGGCGGAGATTGCGCATGCGCGGTCGGGGGATAAGGGCGATACGTCGAATGTCGGGGTCATCGCGTATGAGGCCCGGCATTACCCGGTGCTGGTGCGCGAGGTGACAGCCGAGCGGGTGAAGGCGTTTTTCGGCGAGATGGTCAAGGGGAAGGTGGAACGGTTTGAGCTGCCGAACCTGGGGGCGTTGAACTTCCTGATGCACGAGGCTCTGGGCGGCGGCGGGACGCTCTCCCTGAGAGTGGATGCGCAGGGGAAGACGCTCGGGGCGGCGCTGCTGCGGATGGAGATCGAGGTCGGCGACGATGAACGATAAGGCTCCGGTGTTGACGGCCCGGGAGGAGCGGGTGCTTCGCATCACGCTGAATCGTCCGGAGAAGCGCAATGCCATCAACTCGGCGATGTGCCGGGCGGTGATCGAGGCGGTGGAGGCGGCCGAAGAGGACCCGGGGATCGGGGCGATTCTGATTGAGTCGACCGGCTCGATGTTCTGTGCCGGGATGGACCTGGACGAGGCAATTGCGCCGGAGGCGGCCGAGCAGACGGCGATCCATGAGCGGCTGTTTACGATGGGGGCGAGGATCCGCAAGCCGATCGTGGCGGCGGTGCAGGGGACGGCGCTCGGCGGGGGCGTCGGGCTGATTGCCAATGCGCACGTGGTGGTGGCGGCGCAGGGCGCGACGTTCGGGCTGACCGAGATCCGGATCGGGATGTGGCCGTTCGTGATCTACCGGGCGATTCGGATGGCGTTCGGCGAGCGGCGGGCGCTGGAGCTGAGCCTGACGGGGCGGATCTTCGGGATGAACGAGGCGGTGCAGTGGGGTCTGGTCCACCACGCGGTGCCGGCGTTTGAGCTGGACGACCGGGCGACGGCAATCGCGACAGGGCTGGCGGCGTCAAGTCCGGACGCGATCCGGAGCGGGCTGGAGTTCGTCTATGCGAGCCGCGAGATGGGCGTGCTTGAGGCGGGCGAACTGGCGGCGCGGATGCGGGGCGAGATTTTCGCGGGCGAGGAGTTTCAGGAGGGCGTCCGGGCGCTGCGGGAGAAGCGGACGCCGCGGTGGTCTTCGAGAGAGTAAGCGTGGCGGGCGAGTTGGTCGCCGAGGGCGGCCAGTTCGGCCTCGAGGGCATCGAGCTGGCGTAAGTGGCGGTCGAGGGAGGCGCGGCCGTGGGGATCGAGCGGGAGATCGCGGAGCCAGGCGAGGCCGGCGGGGGAGAACAGATCGGGGAGCGGCGGTTGGAGGAGGCGCTGGTGGAGAACGGCGTGGATGCGGTTTTTGACGCGGGTGCGGTCGGCGGAGAGATTGGCGCGCTCGGTGCAGAGCTGCCGGAGGAGGCGGGTCTGTTCATCGGGGACCCAGACGCGGGGGAGATAGTCGCAGCGGAGTAAGTGGAGGAGAGTGTCGGCGTCGACTTTGTCGGACTTGATTTTGGCGAAGGCGATGGCGCGGGTCTGGAGGGGGTTGGAGACGACGACCTCGGCGACGAAGGGCTGGAGGAGGGCGACGATGGCCCAGGTGTTGAAGGTGGCTTCGAGGGCGACGCGGGTGGCGGGGAAGCGGCCGCGGAAGGTGATCCGGCCGTGGTCGTCGGCGGTGACGGCCTGGATGGATTGTTTGTGGAGATCGAGAGCGGCGAGTGGCATACTGTTGGGTACTCCTTTCAGGGAGAGCGAGCCGGGCAGTCCTGGTGCAGGGGACTGCGCTTCGGGCGATCCGGGAACCGGGCGCGAGAGGCCCGGGGAAGAGACGATGAGCACAAACGGCACCTACCTATGCGAGCTCGAAGCTCAACCGGGTGGGCCGGAGGGGCGGCCACATACGACAGCGGGCTCAAAGCCCATACGCATAACCGGCCGCCCCGAGGTGTTCGGCTCCGCTCTCCCTGGATGGTCGGAGGTTGCACTTCCCACCTCGTCCCATGCCCGGTGAGCAATAGTAGATCTGCTTCCGGGGGTACCTTGCAAGTCCCGCCGGATGCTCTCCTTCACAATCATGCCCGGTATGATAAGTCTGGCCTCTGAGCTTGTCGAGGTCGCAAGCGGCATGTGGGGGTGGTCTTCGGACTGTACCCGGCGGTAAAGGCTTCGCGGATCGATCCGATTGAGGCGCTGCGGTACGAGTGAGGGCGGATCAGCCGAACTGGAAGCCGGCGAGGGCGTAGATTTCGGAGATGCGCTCGGGGATGGGCGGTCCGGGTTGCGGGCCGGGGCGGCGCATGCGGATGAGGCGGCGGCTGCATTGGAAACCGAGCTCGCGGGCGAGGGCGAGAGCGGCGGTGTTGTCCGGGATGAGGTCCCAGACAATGGGCTGTCCGGGGTGACGGGCGAGAAACCAGTCGAGGAGTTCCCGCGCGGCCTCGGGGGTGCGGCTGGCGCAGGGTCCGAAATAGAGGCAGTCGAGGCCCTCGCGTCCTGAGGCGTGGGCGATGCCGGGGATAGCGGCGACGGAGCCGGATTGCCAGAGGCTGTCGAGGAGTTCGGCGCGGGAGAGTCCGAAGGCTCCGGTGTCGAAGGCGTAGTCGGCCGGGGTGGCGGGGCGAGGAATCGAGACGGCAGCCGGAGACGGCAGGGCGGCGTCGCGGAGCCAGCGCTCGACGGCGTACTCAACTTCGTAGCCGAGGCTGGCGTAGAGGTGACGGCCGAAATCGGTGGCGTCGAGGCGCTGCCAGCGGATGCCGCGGCCGTCGAGCGCGGCGACCAGCTCCGTCATGAGGCGGCGGGCCAGGCCTTGCCCTCGGAAATCGGGGTGGGTCAGGACCATGCCGATCCAGGCGAGATCGCGGCCGTAGCAGTACGCCGTGGCGGTCGAGACGATGGCGCCGTCGATCTCAATACCGAGGCAGTGTTCCGGCGCCAGTTCCAATAGCCGCAGCCAGTCCTGTTCGCTCTGCTTCCAACCCGCGGCGACGATCAGGCGCATGAGGTCAGGGAGGTCGCCGGAGGTGAGCTTTCGCGTCTGCATTTTGTCACGGTAACACGGGAGCGCCAGCCTGCTGTTGTGATACTCTCGTCACGAGTAAGATTTATGAAAGCCACGATGCGCGCTGTGCTGAGTGTTATCGCTGCGGCGGTTGCTGCGGCCGGAGCCACGATCCCGTGCGATCTTCGAGAGTATCGCGAACAGGCTGGATTGCGGGCCGACGTGGCCGGAGAAACGCTCCGGCTGACATGGCAGGGAGAGCGCGGCCAGGAGTTGCGCGCGTCCTTTGCGATTCGCGGCGGCCAGCCTGTGATTGCGGAACTGGCGGCGCGGCGGGCGGGCGGCGCGTGGAGCGTGCTCGGGTCTGACCTGGTTCCGGAGTACGAGATCGTTTCGGGGCGGCGGCGGATTTCGAATCAGCAATTGAAACCGCTGCATGCGCTGGGCGTGCAGATTACTCCCGAGATTATTGAGAAGGAGAAGTGGAACGTCTTCTGGGACGCGCCGCTGGAGGTGCCCGGATACGAGGGGATCAATCCGGATCTGCCTCGCAGTCCGGAGGAGGTCCGGCGGGTTACGGCCACTTACAACGCGCGCGGGTGCGCAGTGAAGACCAACGGCGCGCGGCTGGAAGTCTCGTTTCCAGGCTTCGACGCAGGGATCTTCGCCGGAGGCCTGGTTTACACGGTCTACAAGGGTACGAACCTGGTGCGGCAGGAGGCGGTCGCCAGGACGGATGAGCCGTCGGTGGCGTATAAGTACAACGCCGGCTTGAAGGGCTTCAGCATCGACGAGGAGAGCCGCGTTATCTGGCGCGACACGGCGCGCGCGTGGCAGGAGTACCGGTTCGGCGGACCGGTGAATGAAAAGAACGTGGTGCTCCGGGCGCGCAACCGGCTGGCGATTCTGGAGGGGAACGGCGGGTCGCTGGGCGTATTCCCTACTCCGCACCAGTTCTTCTGGGCGCGCGAGATCGAACTGAACCTGGGCTACGTGTACTACCGGAAGGACAGCGAGGAGCGGTTTGCGATGGGCGTGCGGCAGGCCGAGCAGGAGGAGATGTTCCGTCCGTACGGCGCCTCCGACGAGGTTTGGGAGAGGCGCGTGCACCAGTCTAGGAGATTTGCGCGGGGGAACTTCGCGCTCTATAACGCGCCTCCGGGGACGTGGCAGCGGATGCCGGTCTATTTCTACCTGAGCGCCGAGGACGGGCGTGCGACGCAGGCCGCGGTTCTGGCCTATACGCACGAGGACCGCTACAAGCCGCTGCCGGGTTACCAGGTAGCCGCGAGCCACTTCCATACGCATTTCCATGAGCAACTGTCGGATGCGGGCACGCTCGATTTTCAGCCGACGTGGCTGCCGGTCTTCCGGGAACTGGGGCTCAACATCGTAATGATGTCGGACTTCCACAAAGACGGGCATCCGAGCGATCCCGGTCCGGTGCGGCTGAAGGAGCAGCATGTCTACTTCGAGGGGTGCAAGCGGCACTCGGACCGGAACTTCCTGCTCATGCCGGGCGAGGAGCCGAAGGGCTATCTAGGCGGACACTACTCGATGATCTTCCCGCGGCCGGTCTATTGGACGATGGTGCGCCAGAAGGGCCAGCCGCTGGTGGAGGAGCACCCCGAGTACGGGCGTGTGTACCACATCGGGTCAGCCGAGGATGAGTTGGAGATGTTGCAACGCGAGGGCGGATACGTGTGGCAGGCGCATCCGAGGACGAAGGGCTCGACGTATCATCCGGAGGCGATCCGCGAGACCGTGCACTTCCGGAGCGACCGTTATCTGGGCGCGGCCTTCCAGGCGCTCCCCGCCGACCTGTCTCATGCGCGCGCGTGCGAAGAGCGCTGCTTCGGCGTGCTCGATGACATGAATAACTGGACGCGGCCGAAGTATCTCATCGCCGAGGGCGATACGTACATGAAATATCCCGACGATGAGACCTATCCGCATCTCTACGTCAACTACATTAAGCTCGACAAATTGCCCCGCCACAACGAGGACTGGAGTCCGATTCTGGAGGCGATGCGCGCGGGCGATTTCTTCGTCACGAGCGGCGAGGTGCTGATCCGGGACTGGACGGTGAAGGGCACGGGAACGAAGCGGACGGTTTCGGCCGAGATCGAATGGACGTTCCCGCTGGAATTTGTCGAAGTGGTCTGGGGAGACGGCGACCGGACGGACCGCCAGATCATTTCGGCGACCGACAAACCGGCGTTCGGCAGTCACCGGTTCGAGATCCCGGTCGATACGAAGGGCAAGAAGTGGGTGCGGTTCGCGGCGTGGGACTCGGCGGGCAACGGAGCGTTCACGCAGCCGGTGCATTTCTGAGTACGCCTGGCGATAGACTAGTAGGTAATGCCCCTCAGTATAAATGGCGAACTCGTCGACGACCTTTTGCTCCGGGAAGAAGCCGCGGCGATGCGGCCCCGGTACGAAGAAGAGATGCAGCACATGGACCCGGTGGCGCGGGAGATTCAGCTTCGCGACTGGGCCAAGGAAAACGTCATCGAGCGCGTGCTGCTGCGTCAGGCGGCCTGGGGTGATCCGGAGCCCGTTCCGGCGGAACAGATCGAGAAGGCGCTGGCGGCCTTCAAGGCTGAAACCGAAGGCAAGCCGGGCTGCGCCACGCTTCCTCCCGAGGAAGACCTGCGTCGGGAGATCGAGACGCGAATCCGGCTGGATCGCCTGATCCAGCGGATCACCGGGAAGGTCGCACACCCGAAGAATAAGGATGTCAGCGAGTTCTTTAAGAAGAATAAAGAACGGTTCGTAACGCCCGAACTGGTCCGGGCGGCGCACATCGTCAAGAACGTCACGGCGCCCGAGCAGGAGGCGGAGGCGCAGGAGGTGCTGCGGAAGGCCGAGGAGGAGCTGCGCAACGGCGCGGACTTCGCAGAATTGGCCGATCGATACTCCGACTGCCCCGGCCGCGGGGGCGATCTCGGCTATTTCCCACGCGGCGAGATGGTGCAGGAGTTCGAGGATGTTGTCTTTGCGCTCGAAATCGGCAAGGTGAGCGGGATCTTCCGTTCGGTATTCGGTTTCCATATCGCGAAGCTGCTGGACCGTAAGCCCGCCGGTTACCGCGCGTTAGATGAGGTTCGTGAGGAGATCGAGTCGGCGCTGCTCCGGGAGAAGCAGGAACGGGCGCTGGAGAACTTCGTGGATGGGCTGCGCGCGACGGCGGATGTCCGGAGGGTGTCGAAGGCGGCGTCATGAGCAACGTTCCCGAGCTGCCGCCCCCGCATCCCTGCTGTGTCCCCAGCAGGCAGCGCGCCCAGGTGCTGCTGACCTCGATTCAGCTTTCTACCGGGCGTGTGCGCGCCACTGCGGGGTCCACCGAAGATATGGTCCTGCTGGATGGTGGGAGGTTTCTGATGGGCACGGAATCCGACGAAGCCTTCCCGGCCGACGGGGAGGGACCGGTTCGGGAGGTCACGGTCGATCCTTTTTATATAGACCGCTACCCGGTGACCAACTCCCAGTTCGCCGAGTTCGTGAAGGCGACCGGTTATACGACGGAATCAGAGCGGTTCGGCTGGTCCTTCGTCTTTCACAAGCACATCCCGGAAGAGGCGTACGGGCGGCTGGTGGACGATACGGTCGCGCGGCTCGAGTGGTGGTGCAAAGTGAACGGAGCAGACTGGAAGCATCCCGAGGGCCCGGATTCGAGTATCGATTCGAGACCGCACCATCCTGTAGTCCATATCTCCTGGAACGACGCGCTCGCCTACTCCCAGTGGGCTGGCAAACGCCTGCCGACCGAGGCGGAGTGGGAGTATGGAGCGCGGGGCGGGCTCGAGCAGAAGACCTATCCCTGGGGCGATGAACTGACCCCTGGGGGCAGACATCTGTGCAACATCTGGCAGGGCGATTTTCCGCACAGCGACCTCGGGGAGGACGGCTATACGGCGCCGGCGCCGGTCGATGCGTTCCCGCCAAACGGATACGGGCTATACACGATCACGGGCAATGCCTGGGAGTGGTGCAGCGACTGGTTCGACGCGCGGTGGCACCTGACTGCGACGCGCGATAATCCAGTGGGTCCGCCGGCGGGCGACCGCAAGGTGATGAAGGGGGGCTCGTATCTCTGCCACCGTTCCTACTGCAACCGGTACCGGGTTGCGGCGCGGACTTCGAATACACCCGACAGCGCGACCACCAACATCAGCTTCCGCTGCGTGCGCGACCGATAGACGTACGCCTCCCGATACAATAGGATTCAAGTCAGGGAAGGAGTGACCGCTATGAGGAGATCCGCTCTTGCGGCGATGATCGTTTTGGCTCTCGCGACGGCTGGGTACGGCCAGCGCCGGCCGCAGGTCACAACCAACTCTTCGCTTCCGGCCCCGAATACGGAAGCTGAGAAGAAGATTCTGTCGGTGATCGACCAGATGATGAAGGCGCGCACAACGTACCTGAGCGTGCCGGTGAGCGATGGACGGATGATGCGGCTGCTTACCGAGTCGGTCAACGCGAAGACGGTGGCGGAGATCGGGACCTCGACGGGCTTTTCGGGACTGTGGTTCGCGCTCGCGCTGCAGAGGACGGGCGGAAAGCTCATTACCTTCGAGATGGATCGAGGGCGCGCCGAGACGGCTCGGAAACATTTCGACCAGGCCGGCGTGGGCGGACTCGTGACGATCGTGCAGGGCGATGCGCACGAGAACGTCCGGAAGCTGAAGGAGCCGATCGATGTGGCCTTTATCGACGCGGATAAAGAAGGATACGTCGATTACCTTGAAGTGCTGCTGCCGCTGATCCGTCCAGGCGGTCTGATTCTGGCGCATAACATCGGCATGAGCGGTGTGGACGCCTACGTCGAGAAAGTGATGGCGAATCCGAATCTGGAAACCGTGTTCTTCATGGACGGCGGAGGGCTTTCGATCTCGCTGAAGAAGCGATAGGGGCGATGGAAGAAGACGAGATATACGAACGCGTCGGCGAGGAGGGCTTCACGCGCCTCGTCGCCGCTTTCTACCGGCAGGTGGCCCAGGACGATATTCTGCGGCCGATGTATCCGGAGGACGATCTGGAGGGGGCCGAGGAGCGGCTGCGCGACTTTCTGGTCTTCCGGTTTGGCGGGCCGGGGCGCTATATCGAGCGGCGCGGCCATCCGCGGCTGCGGATGCGCCATGCGCTATTTCCGATCGGGCAGGCTGCCAGGGACCGCTGGGTGCAGCTTATGAGCAAGGCGCTCGATGAGGCAGGGTTTCCGCCTGAGGCCGAGCAGGTGCTGCGGTCCTTTTTCGACTCCACGGCGACCTTTCTGATGAACCGCACCAACTGAGGAAGCGCGGAATTAGAGCCCTTCGGCCGAGGAGTGCTCCTGCGGCGACGGTTCGCGCGTTGCTACGGCAGTGCCGGCGTCGGGCCCGGATTCGAGTAATGAGAGATAGTAGTCGCGAGCGGCGGCGAAGGCCTCTTTCTGGTCAGCGGGAATCGTGGCTTCGCGGGTTGGCTTGAGGCGTTCGAAATCGAGGAACTTGCCGTTTTTGCTGAGGCGGAGGTCGAGATGGGGACCGGTGGCAAGGCCGGTGGCTCCAACCTGGCCGATCTGCTGTCCCTGTTCGACGCGCTGGCCGACCCGGACGAGCCGCCGGGAGAGATGCAGGTACTGGCTCTCGTAGCCGTTGGTATGGGAGATTTTGATAAGATTCCCTGCCCCGCCGGAGTACCCGGAAAAGGCCACGCGGCCGGCGGCGATCGCGTGTACCGGAGTGCCGACGGGAGCGGCGTAATCGGTCCCCCAGTGGGGCCGGCGAACATTCAGGACAGGGTGTAACCGGGCGTGAGAGAAACGGGAACTGATGCGGGCTTCGAATTTGAGCGGCGACTTCAGGAAAGTGGACTGCAGCGAGCGGCCATCGCGCGAGTAATAATGCGGAGCGCCCTTGGAGTCCGGGAACATGTGGGCGTCGTAGGCGGTCCCTGAGTTCACGTACCTGGCCGCCAGGATGTTGCGGTAGGTGGGCGGCTGCCCGTTGAGGTATTCCTTCTTCTCAATGACCAGGCAAAATTCGTCGCCGGGCTGGGGATCGCGGTAGAAGTCCAGGTCCCAGGCGAAGATCTCGGCCATACGGATCGCGAGTTCCGGCTTCTCACCCATTCGGGCGACACTTTCAAACAGGGAACCCTGGAGCGTGCCGCAGACGGGGACGGTGCGGACGATGCTGGGGATTTCAATGATTGCGGCGCGGAAGCCTTCGTCTCCGGGAGTGACCTGCAGTTTGCGGTCCGGATCGAGGGTGTACTCGAGCGTTTCGAAGTCTCCGAGCGCGGAGTGCGCCACGTTGATCTCGGCGCCGGCGCGAAGCTTCCGGACATCAAAGACCTCGCGGATGGCCGCTACCATGGCGAGCATCGCATCCTTTTTGATTCCGGCGCGGTGCAGCAGTTGCGTGAGGGTTTCGCCGCGCTGGATTGTCAGGTCTTTGACAATGGGCTCCGGGGCGAGGGCGGCGGGTGTCTCGATTTCGACTGGCGTGGTATTTTCAACCGTTGCGCCGGGCCGCAGCCAGATCGCGGTGGAGGCAGCGCCGATGACTCCGGCGGCGAGGATCGACAGCATCGTTCGCTTGGTCCGGTCCATCGTCTTACTTTAAGGAACTCTTGCGACCCAGGTCAAACCCGTAGTTCGGCACGGGTGTGTTATTTGGCTACACTCCGGACGGGGCCATGTCGACGCAAGCATCTGAAGTCAGGCGGCGACAGCGGGTGGCAAGCGGCGTGCATATGATCGGTGAAAGTGTGGATTTTATTCGTGCTGGCGGCCGTTGCTCCGGCTCCAATCCTTCGGGGCGCCTCGTTTGAGCGAACTTCCCTGGAACAGTCCTTTTTCTACTTCGAGGAAAACGCGGGCCAAGCCGATGCGGAAGTACGATACCTGATCCGCGGCGTCCGGATTCACAACTACCTCACGGCGAATGCTCTGGTGCTCGATTCGGGCTATCAGCAGAGCACGGTAAAGATTCGATTCTCGGCCGAGGGGAGCAAGGTGACGGCGCATCCGATCGAGCCGTGGGGCGGAAAGCTCAACCGGTATGAGGGAGCGCCGCTGAAAAGCTACCGCGCGATTCCGGCGCACCGCCGCGTGGAGTATCGCGGCATGCACCCGAACGTTAAAGCGATCTTCGGGCGGGTGAAGAACGGGTTGAGCCTGACCTTCGTTGTGCATGCGGGCGGCGATCCGGGACAGCTTTTTCTGGAGAGCGGGACGCCGACCTCGATCGAGGGAGACGGCACGTGGCGGGTGCGAGCGACGACGCATTTCTACATCTGGAGCGTTCCGAAGCCGCGCGCCTGGCAGGCGAGCTTCGGGGCGTGGTCGCCCGTCGAGGCGCGATACAGGCACACGGAGGGCGAGGTCCGGTTCGAACTGGGAGAGTATGACCGGACGCGGCCGCTGTTCGTTGAAGTCACGATTCCGCTGGACAGTTTACCTCCTGCGATTTCCCGCTGGGACGCGGACGCGGCGGGGAACGTCTACCTCGCCGGTTCGGTCAGTTCGTCGATTCCCTGCCGAACGACGCCGGGCGCAACCCACTACTGCACCGACGCTTTCGTGGCGGCCGTCGATTCCGGCGGCGAGCCGATCTTCCTGACGGTCCTCGCCGGCCGGCGCGAAGAGAGTGCGCTACAGATCGCGTGGGACGGGACATCGGAAAGCGTGGTGATGGTCGGCTGGTCCGGCTCCACCGATTTTCCGGTGACGGAGGGGGCCTACCAGAGCGAGAACCGGGGACCGTTCATCGGGTTCCCACGGTATTCCTCCTCGATGGATGGCGATTGTTTTGTGGCGCGGGTGGATGGGCGTAGCGGAGCGCTCAGTCGCTCCACGTATTTCGGGGGACCGGAGCACGACCTTCCCGTCGCCATGGCGCTTGGCGGCGACGGCAGCGTGACGCTGCTGCTTCGTACGGGGAAGAGTCTCCCCACGACGGCGGGCGCGTGGATGAACTCCGCGTGCGAGGCTTGCGAGCCGAGGGCCGTTGCGCGTCTCGACGCAACGCTCTCGCGGCTGCTGTTGTCGACGTTTGTTCCTTCGAGAACGAACGGGATCGCCGTCCATACGGACATGAGCACCTACCTGGCAGGGTCGGCGACCGAAGGCGCGCAGACGACGCCGGGGGCGCTTCAATCGGAGAACGCCGGCGGAGATGACGCATACCTGGTGCGGTTGGCGCCGGACGGGTCGGGTCCGATCTATGCGACGTCTTGAGGGGGAGGAGATAACGATTTCGGGCTCGCAGTGGCGGTGGGGAGCGACGGCAGCGCGTGGCACTACGGCGAGAGCAGGGCTCGGACGCCGGATCGCTGGTTCAACCCTTCCGGCGTCGGGTTTCTGATTCGCGTAAGTCCCGATGGATCGCGAGTGCTGTCGCGAGTCGATTTCCCTCAGGGCGCGCTATCGCCGGCGCAGCTCAACCTGAGTCCGGAGGGCCGCTTGTCGGTGATCGGGAACGTGTTCTCACATCTTCTTCCGACGCCTGACGCGCCGGATGCGGCCGGACCAGCCACCATTACTACCAGGAGTTCGATTCCGCTGGTTCGCTACTCTTTGCGACATATCTCCCCCCGCCAGATTCGCCGGTGTTCGGGCTCGCATCGTCGGGACAGATTTACCGGGCCTCAGGGCGTATCATTGAGCGCTTCGACAGGGGCGCATCGCCTTCCTTTGCAGTCCACTGCGCCGTGAACGGCGCAAGCGGACGCGGCGGCGGTTTCGTTGCGCCCGGCGAGATCGTGACGCTGTTGGGATCACGGCTCGGGCCCGATGAGACGGTGACAGCCGAATTGTCCGAGGCCGGCCGACTACCGGCCACGCTGGCGGGGAGGCGCGTGCGAATGGGTTCGGTTTACGCTCCGCTGCTTTCGGTACAGGCGTCGGAGATTCGTGCCGTAGTCCCATTCTCCGCGGCTCCGGGTGGGGAACTGGAGATCTCTGTCGAGTCCGACGTCGCCGTGAGTGAGGCAGCGAAGGTTGAAGTGGGGCCGACGCGGTTTGCGCTGTTCACGGCGGACGGCACCGGAGACGGCTATGCGGCGGCGCTCAATGAGGACGGCAGTGTCAACAGGCCAGAGAATCGGTCAGCGCGCGGCTCCGTCGTGATGTTGTTCGGCACGGGAGCGGGCGCGATGACACCTCCGCTGGCCGACGGCGCCATTGTCCCGATCGGCACGCCCGAATCGCTTCCCAAACCGGCGTCTCCGGTAACGGCGACGGTCGGCGGACTACCCGCCGAAGTGCTCTATGCCGGGCCCGCGCCCGGATTACTCAGCGGCGTAACGCAAATCAAACTCCTGATTCCTGAGTCGGAAGAACTACTGCGCAGTCCCGCTGCGGTTATAGTTACGATCGGCGGGAGTTCGTCGTGGCCGGCGCCGGTAATCGGCGTGCGATAGTGAGCTTCCGACGATAAGCCGTTGATCTGTGATAAAGTGGGCGGCGATGCGAGTAAGTCCGACCAGGACAGGGGCACTCCGGCTGTATTCGGTTTGTAATCAGTATAGCAGTACACCTCGTCGTGACTGCGCCGGTAACAACATACGGCGCTGGTTTCATTCAAACCCACTCACTCCGGAAGACTCCGTCCGCGCATGATTGGGTCTCGATCAAACCGATCCGAACGCTGTCCAGATGAGGAGCCGATGCAACAGTGGAACGCGCCGGGTGCGCGCGATCACCAGAGTGGATGCCACTTCCTACAATTCTATGAGCCATCCTTCGGGGTACCGCCGCGCGACCTGGCGCCGTTTGTCGAACAAGGATGGAGGCAGGGCGGCGCGCTGCTCGTAGTTGCGACGCCGGCGCACGCAGCGTACGTCGAGCGTATCGCCGCGCGGCTTCAACCGGGACGAAGCGAAGCTGGGCGGAATGCAGACCGGTTGATCCTGCTCGACGCGCAGGAGACGCTTGCCCGAATTTTGGCGCAAGGGCAGCCGGACTGGGAGCTCTTTGAACGTACGTTGGGACAGAGCGTCCGTGAGCTTGTGCAGCAGCCGTCCGTCACGCACGTGCGAATCTACGGCGAGATGGCCGGAATGTTGTGGGAGCGCGGAGAGTTCGCCGCGGCACTGCGGATCGAGCAGTTCTGGAACAGGTTGCGAGAGTCCGTCGATTTCATGCTGTTGTGCTCGTACCCAATCGCCGTTTTGAGCACCGGATTCTCGCCGGCGAGTTTGGATGGCGCTCTCGCGGCGCACACGCACGTTCTCCCATGCGGCGGCGCACCAGGCTTCGATGCGGTGCTCAGCCGGGCTGTCGCTGAGACGTTGGGTCCGGAAGCCGGTCCTCAAGCCATCTCCTTACAGCAGCATGAAACCGGTTGGCCGGCGCTGCCGGCTCCCGAAGCTCAGATCCTGAATTTGAAGCGGAGCGCTCCGAAGCAGGCCGGCCCGATACTCGAACGTGCACAAGATCTGTACCGAAGGCAGTTCCAGAGACTGGTGGAACATTGCGCGGACGCCGTCTGCCTGGTCGATGCTGAGGGGCGGCTGATCAGTGCGCTCGGGTCCGTTGAGGAGCTCCTCGGCCATTTCGATGGGGAGACCGCCCGCGGCCTGTTCGAGGAACTTGTGCACCCCGAGGATGCGGGCGAGTTCCGAAACCTTATCGAGTTCGCACTGCGCGAGCCGGCAGAGCCGCGGCGGGTGCGATTGCGGATCCGTCGCGCCGACGTTTGCCACGATTGGCGCCTGGTCTCCTGCAAAGCAACGAATCTCATCGGGGTGCCCGACGTCCGGGCCCTCGTATTGGCGCTCTCCGAAGTTGACGCACGGCGCCTGGAGGGCGGTGTACCGGACCACGAAGCGGCCTTCCTCGCAGAGCGGTATCAGCGCTATCGGGACCTTCTTCACGGACTGTTGGAGCACATCCCGATGGGCGTCACAATCTCCGATGCCGACGGACGGATTCGCTGGATGAGCCGATATGGATGGGATCTCACCGGGCATGATCCGGCTTCGGCGGCGAACTTTCCTGCCGGCCAGTACGCGCGCTGTTTCGGCGTCTACCGGGCCGATGGCGTTACGCCGGCAACGGACGACGATCTTCCGCTGGCACGCGCCGCGCACGGCGAACTCGTCAAGGACGAAGAGTGGATTGTTCAGCGCCCGGACGGACGCCGCATCTGGACCCTCTGTAACGCAGGGCCGATCCGAAATCATGTTGGCGAGATTGCGGGTGCAGTTACGGCGTGGACGGATATCACGGCGCGGAAGAACCTTGAGGACTCCCTACGTCTGAGCGAGCAGCGGCTTGCGCTGGCGCAGGCGGCAGGCAAGGTCGGCACCTGGGAATGGAACAACCGCGCCAATACGGGCATCTGTTCGCCTGAATGGTTCCGCATCCACGGACTGCCACAACGGAGTGGGGGACGGCTGGAACTTTCGGAATGGATCCCTTTGCTCCATTCGGACGACCGTGAGAAACCGTGGCAGGACTTTGCCACCGCGGTCAAGCAGGGCGGACAGTGCGTCTCCGAGTATCGCATCCGCCGTCCAGACGGGGAAATGCGCTGGATCAGCACCACCGCAACGGTGTTCCTCGGCCCTGACAATGAACCGGACCGGATGATCGGCATCTCCCAGGACATCACCGCGCGAAAGCGCACGGAGGCAGCGGCCCAGCAGATCACCGATGACCTTCGAAGCTTCGCCTATACGGCGGCACACGAATTGAAGGGGCCGCTGCGGCTGATTCTCGATCACGTGTCCGTATTGACGCGGAGCCTCGACGGACGCCTGGGCGAGCACGAGGCCGGCCTGCTGGGAGCAATTCGAACGAATACCGCGCGGATGCAGACCTTTCTGCGGGACCTCCTGGAGTACTCGCAGGTGGCGATCGACCAGGGCGTTTCACGTCGGCGCGCGGAGATCTCCTTTGAGGACGTGCTTTGCGCGGCCCTGTTCCTCCTGCTGGCAGAAATCAATGAAAGCGGAGCCGAAGTGACACACGAACCACTGCCACGGGTTCTCGCCGACGGCGGGCAGTTTATCCAGGTCTTCCAGAACCTGATCGGCAATGCCATCAAGTACCGCAGTTCACGCACACCGGCGATTCACGTCGCCGGAATCGACAAGGGCGAGTGCTGGCAGTTTTCTGTTCGGGACAACGGGATCGGGCTGGGCATGGAGTTCGCCGAAAAGATTTTCGCACCCTTCCAGCGGTTGCACGCAAAGTCGGCAATTGAGGGAAGCGGTGTAGGATTGACGATCTGCAGGCGGATTGTCGAGCGGCATGGCGGACGCATCTGGGTGGCATCCGAACCGGGGAAAGGATCGACGTTCTACTTCACACTGCCCAAGCGATCGAGGGCCGAAACGGACGAGAGCGAACGCCTACTTCCGGATCGGAAACGAATCTAACTTCCGGCGACAAGCGGAAATAAGCTATTGACGGATCGTGCTGAGATTCCGTATAGTCTTAGGTAAGGATTCGGGCCCGGCAGCCGGGTGACTGTTGTTTTTGTAACTTTAGTCTGATGCTGCGGGACATGAATGGCGGAGCGTGCCCGGATTTTAAGGCCAACCGCACTCGCGTCCGCCTCCCAAGTACACCGTAAGATACGCCTCCTTAGCTTAGCCCCAGATAGTGTAGTGTTAGCGACCCGAACCTCCGCCCACGCATCGCTCACACGAGGCAGCGGCGGGACACATCCTTAGCAGCCTGCGGCGAGAACTCGCGCGTCCGCTTCTGGCACACCATGGAGCCGACAGAGACAGAAAGGACGCGCAACGAAGGGGTTGCGATCCCACGGCCTCATCGCCCCTTCCTCCACGTCTCTCTTGCCCGTTCGAGCTGCCAGCTCCAGCACGCAACGGACGAGGCGGCCGCACGCGCGCCGGACGCGGCGGGCTGGCTACTTATTCGCAAAAGAAGAATCGGACCCAATACGGAGGTTGCAATGGTGCAGAGAGGCAGATGGCTTCTCAGAGCCGCACTGGTGACGTCAGCCCTTCTCCTGGTGCAGCGGGCCCCGGGACAGAGCGATCCCAAACCTGTCGAGGGGATCTCCGCGATCCAGATCGTACCGATCGCGGGAGAAGGAGCATTCAATGACATACGGCGTGGGGTCGCCACAACTCCGGTGGTGCTGATCGAAGATCAGGCGGGCAGGCCGGTTCCCGGCGCCGAAGTCACATTCGTGTTGCCCTACGCCGGAGCTGGCGGAGTGTTTGTCAATGGCGAAACGCGCTGCACGGTCAAGACAGACGAAATCGGCCGCGCCACTGCAGTTGACATGAAACCTAACAAAACCGAAGGGCGCTTCAACATCCAGGTGATCGCCCGATATAACACCATCGAGTCGCGGGCGGTGATCGCACAAAGCAACACCACGGCCGGCCGGAGCATCGACGCTGCCGGCGGCGGGCGGAAGCTTCTCTACATCGCAAGCTTTGCCGGCGGAACGGCCAGCACCATCCTGCTGTTGACGCGGCGAGGGGGCGGCTCGGGACCGGGACCGCAATCGAACACGACGACGCTGTCGATCGGCGGAGCTTCCGTGGGGGCGCCACGATGAGGCGGGCGACGGTGTGTGTGGCCGCTGCGGCGCAGTTGCTGGCCGTGGCCCTGCTCGATGCGGAGGGCCTGCGCGGCCCACATACGGGCTTCTATTTCGACCAACGCAACGGCACGATCCGGCAGATTCTCGGGCTGCCGGGCGGCGCAGTCGCAGGACATCCGCTCCCGGTTCCCTTCGAGATTGAGCAGGCCGCCGTCGCTGCGCGCGCCGATTACGCACTGGTGAGAGCAAAAGAGGGCGGCGTTTTCCTGCTGCGCGGAATCACGTCGGGAGCGCCGTCGGTGACACCGGTCGATGGGATCGAGATCACACCGGACCTGTTGACGCTGGCGCCGCACGAAACCACTGCACTCCTTGCGGACACGGCAAGCCGCCGTGTACAGGTCCTCCGAGGGCTTCCCGATATATTGGAGACCGCACCGGCGATCAAACTTCGCGGTGACTGCGAATCGCCGGCCGGATTCGCCGTGAACGATGGCGGAAACTGGGCGGTGGTCTCCGCGGCGCCGCAGGCGGGTTCGCTCACCTCAATCTGCCACGTCTCGCTGGCCGGAGATGGAGAGACGCGGCGCATTGCGTCGGTCGAGCGTGCGGGTCCAATCGCGCTTCTGCCGGGAGACCGGATCGCGATCGTTACGGACCCGGCGGCGCGCAGGGTCTATGCCATCGAGGATCCGTCGAATGAAGCCGTGATCCGAGTCATCGCCGGCGAAGGGGATGGGATCACAGACCCCGTCGGAGTCGGAGCGACCGGAGAAGCCGCCGAGCGCATCGTAGTGGTGGATGCCGGAGCGCGCAAGGCATTCCTATTCGACCTGGGCGCGCCGGAGCACCGGGACGAAGTCGATCTACCGGTGGCGCCGGCCGGCTGCTGGAGAACGGCCGAGGCGGGCCTCTTCCGGGTGAGCGACGGCGCCCATCCCCCGCTCTATCTTGTCAGTTTCCAATCGGAACCCAAGCTCTACTTTGTTCCCGTTGTTGAATGAGGGCCGATATGAGAACAACATACCGGATCTGTCTCGCAATCCTGACGCTGTGCGCCGGCCTGTCCTCCACCGCGCTCGCACAACAGGACCTGGTCTTCAGCTACGTCCTGCATCCCACCGGCAATCAGACCGCGATCAACCCTGGCGGCGTACTGCAGTTTTCCCCGGCCCGCACGGACCAAACCGCGACGGCGACCTTTACGGTGACCAACCGGACCGGCGGACCCGTGACAGCCACGCAGGCGGTCATCGCCGGAGAGGGATTCGCTGTCTCCGGTCTTCCGTTGTTCCCGCATGAGTTCACCACGACGTGGAGCTTCACCGTGATCTTCCGGCCTACGAGGCTGGGGGCGCACCAAGGCAGCGTCAGCCTGATGATTCGAGGGATCCAGCGGACCTTTCTCCTCGAGGGCACCGGGCTGGCGCCTCGGCTGGTATACGAACTGACGACCGGCGATCAGCCTCCGATCGGGATCGCCCCGAACTCAGTGGTTTCGCTGCGTTCCACGCCGGTCGGCGCCACCGAAGTGGCGACCGTACGGGTCACCAACACGGGCAACGCCGAGGCGCGGATCACGCGCATCTCGATCTCCGGGCGCGACCTGCGAGTCACCAGCGCTCCGATTCTTCCCGCCACGATCGAACCGGGCCAGTGGTTTGCAGTGAGCTTCACTTTCTCGCCCATGCAAAGCGGCGGCGTCGAGGGACAGCTCCTGATTGAGAGCGCAGTCTTTCGCATCGAAGCCACGGGTATCGGCGCCGAGTTGAGTTTCGCATACACACTGGCGGGCGTGACAACGAACCTGAACCCCAACGGGACGGTGCTGTTCCCGAGCGTGCCGGCCGGAACGAGGGCGCACGCCGTCATCACGGTCCGGAACCGTGGGAACGCCGGGACGGTTCTGACCATCCTGAGCATCGCCGCGCTCCAGTTCCGCGCGCTGGGGGCGCCGGTGCTGCCGCTGTCGATCGGCCCCGGGGCAGAGGTCTCCTTCACGGTCGAGTTCGTGCCCGACCGGCTGGGCTCGCTGACCGGCCAGATGCAGCTCAACGAGTTTACATTCACGTTGCGCGGTCTGGGCGTCAATCCAATGCCGCTGCCGGCGACCGCGTTCATCGATGTGGCCGAATCAATTTCGGCGCTCGATCAGCCCGGCATCAAGCTGGGTCTCGTCGAGCCATACGGCGCCGATATTTCCGGCGTCCTGACCCTGGAGTTCGAATCCGACACGTTCGTAAACGACCCGGCCGTCCAGTTTGCCACCGGAGGCCGGACCGTCGCATTCAAGATTCCTCGCGGCACAACGGCCGCGATCTTCGGCGAGGATCGCGATTCCGTGCCGTATCAGGCCGGCACGGTCGCGGGGACGATCCGATTTCGAACGACATATTCGGTCGGCGTGGTGGATGCGACACCATCACCGGCTCCATCCAAGTCCGTCTTAGTCCGGCCGGGACCGCCGGAGCTTCGGAGAATTCAGATCGGCAGCCGGACCGCGGCGGGCTTCGAGGTATTGGTGAGCGGATTTTCTACGACGCGCACGGTCAACACGATGCGCATCCAATTCACGGCGGCGCCGGGGCACAGCCTCGCAACGACGGTCCTCGATGTGAATGCCTCGGGGCCGTTCTCAGCCTGGTACGAGAACCCGGCGTCACGCACGTATGGCAGCCAGTTCACAGCATCGATATTCATCAACGTGAGCGGATCGATCGACGCCGTTGCGTCGGTGGCGGTTACGGCATCGAACGCGAGCGGATCGTCAGGCGAGGTCGGCGTCCCGCTCCGTTAATCCGGAGGTGGTAGATGACGAAATTAGGGAGACACATATTCCGTGCTCCGAGCATCTCACTCGCGATTGTCCTCCTGCAGGCCGCAGCGGGCGCGCCCGGGCAAGATGCACCGGCGCGGGAACCGATCGTGGCGGCCGAGGATAGCATCAGCATTCAAGCTCTCAACGTCGAAGAGATCACCGGAGAGTGGAGAGTGGGAGCAACTGGAACGTTGAACCTTCCCATGCTGGGGCAGATCCAGGCCGCGGGGCTTCGCGTGACGGAACTTGAGAAGGAGATCGCGACGCGCCTGGCGCGCTATGTGAAGAATCCGCAGGTGACGGTACACATTGCCGAGCACCGCGGCCAGCCGGTCGTAGTGAACGGCGCGGTGCCGAATCCGGGCATCCTGCAACTCAGTGGACCGAGCACGCTCTTCGATGTCCTGGTACGGGCCGGAGGCCCGCGTGAGGCGGGACCGAACGTGACGCTGCTGAGGAAACCGGAAAACGGCCCGATTGCGTTGCCATTGGCGACGACCGCGCCCGACGGGCGCTCCTCGATCGTAGTGCTGCCGCTGGCGGACGTTATGAAGGGCTCGGGTCCGTCGGCGGAGTTGACGGTTTACGCGCATGATGTCATCACCGTCGGCGAGGGGAAACGGCAGCGGCTGGTCCATATCGCCGGAGAGGTGATCAAGCCCGGCGCCATCGAGCTCGTCAACCAGGACACCGTGCCGCTCACCAAGGCACTGGCGATGGCCGGCGGTTTGAGCCGGACAGCCGCGGCGAAGAAAGCGATGATCCGGCACGTGAACGAGCGCGGCATCGAGACGGCGTCCGGGTTTGTCGACATCCCGCGGATTCTTTCCGGCAAGGCCAAGGATCTCGAGTTGGCCGATGGCGACATTCTGATCGTTCCGTCCAGCAACGTGCTGGCCTACGTGACGTCCGCGTCAGGGTTGGCCGTGAACGCCCGATTTCTTCTGCTAGGAAGGTTCTGAGCGATATTCGGACACGGATGAAGTCATGAACAACGAGCAGAACGCATCGCCAGAGCGCGAGCTGGTCCTCCAGCCGATTGGACGGCCAGGCAGCCCTGGAGTCGTTTACCATTTGGAGGGCCTGGATGACCGGCCCTCCAGTCAGGAGCCGGATGAGTTTCTACTGACGGCCTGGCTGCTACTGCGGCGCCACCAGTGGCATGTCGCTGCCACCATCATGCTGGGCATCGTGATCGCCGCGGGAGTCACCTACATTCAGACGCCGATCTACGAAGCGCGCGCGACGCTGGAAGTCATGTCGCTCGGAGGACCGTCGTTACTTGGAAGCGGCTCCGAGTCAGTCGGAGATTTCCCGTGGACAACGTACATGCAGACGCAGGTCCGTGTCATGCAAAGCCACGCCGTCCGCCAGCGGGTCGCCGAGAGGTTGCAGGAGGAGCTGCCCGGCCATGTTTATACGCCTCGAGATCCGCTGGAGATCGTCCGACGATGGACAGCGCCGCTCGGAATCAAATGGAGCGAAATCTCACCCGAGCCCGTGAGGCCGCCGCTGAAGCTCATCGTCGCCCCGGTGGAGGGTGCGCGCATTATCGAAGTCCGCGCGGAGTCGCCGGATCCCCGCTATGCGACAACCTATGCGAACGTAATGGCCGACGTCTTCTTACGATACATGCTGGAGACCCGCTGGGAGAATGCGCAGAAAACGAGCGAGTGGATGACGGCGCAACTGGCTGACTTCCGCCAGAAACTGGCACGATCCGAGGAGGCGCTGCGGGCCTACATGAGTAGCGCGGGGATGGCGCCGGTCATCGAGCACGCCAATGTCGAGGTGCAGCGCCTGACGCAATTGCAGGACGAATTGCTTCGAGCCGCGGCCGAGCGCGCCGCCAGGCAGTCGGCCTTCGAAGTGACGCGCGCCAGCGCCGCCGAATCGATCCCGCAAGTTCTGGACGACGGCAGGCTCAGCGGCTATCAGATGAACCTCGCGGATCTGCGGAGACAGCTCGCTGAACTCGGATCGCTCTACACACCCGAACACTACAAGATGGCGCGCCTGCGGGCGCAGATCGCGGAGCTTGAGGAGACGCTGCGCCGGGAGCGGCAGACGGTCCTCGCCCGAATTCGCAACGAGTACGAAGCGGCCGTTCGGCGTGAGGAGATTCTGACGCGCGCGTATCAGCGGCAACTGGAGCGCGCCTCCGTCCAGGCGGGCAAGGAGATTGAGTTCGCGATTCTTAAGCGCGAGGTCGACACCAATCGCCAGATTTATGAGCAACTGCTGCAGCGAGCCAAGGTGGTGGGACTGAGTCCCGCACTCCAGATGAGCCCCATCCGGCTGCTGGACGGCGCCAGGGAGTCGCGCTTCCCGGTCCGCCCCAACAAGGTCATGAATCTGGCGATCGGCTTGTTCGCCGGCATCGCCGGCGGCATCCTGCTGGTCTTCATCTCGAGCCAGTTCAACCGGAAAGTCAGCCTGCCGGGCGATATCGAACTGCATCTCAAGGTGGCGGAGCTTGGGGCAATTCCCTCGGCGAATTCCGCGCGCGATCCGCGGGAGCCCAAAAGCGCCCTCAGCATCATTCCAACCCGCAAAGCGATCGGGCAAGGCAGCGTGAGCGAACGGCTCGAGTTGATCGCGTGGCAGAACCAGGCTTCGGCGATGGCCGAATCCTACCGGAACACGCTCACGTCGATCCTCGCAATGACGGCAGGGAATGGCAGGACGCGAACGATTCTGATTTCGAGCGCCAGAAGCGGAGAAGGTAAGAGCACCATCCTTTGCAACCTGGGAATTTCACTGGCCGAGATCGGGCAGAAGGTCCTGCTGATCGACGGCGACCTGCGCCAGCCGCGCCTGCACCAAGCCTTTGATCTCCCAAACTCCTGGGGCCTGACCGACCTGCTGCGCGGGCAGCAGCCGATCGAGGATCTACCGATCGAGGCTCTGGCGAAAAACGTAGAGGTCGCCAATCTCTACGTGCTGCCGAGCGGTCCGCTGACCGCCAGTATCGCCAACCTGCTCTATTCGAGCCGTATGGAGATCCTGATACGGCGGTTCCGCCGGGACTTCGATACCATCCTGATCGATACGCCGCCGTTGACCCTATTTTCGGACGCGCGCATACTGGCGCGCCTGGCTGACGGCACGATTCTGGTCGTGCGGGCGGACCACACAACAAGAGACGAGGCAATGGCCGCCAAGCAGCGGCTGGCCGACGACGGCATTAAGATTCTCGGCACGATCCTGAACGGATGGAACCTGCGCACCAGCAAGCGCTATGGTTATCACTACTCCCGATACGGCTACCACCTTCCACGACAAAACACCTGAAGGACGGCACACGCCAAGTCGCGTGTGCGCTGTGTGATTCATCACGGCCGCGACCGCCGCGTCACGCAACTAAGGCGGAAACCGGCGGGCGCGTGTTTCACCGGCTTGGGGAAACTTTGCCAGGCGAGTTGCTCTCGACCTTGCGAGGAGGAGAATCGCAGTTGATCCAGAAACTGGCGTACATCGGCAATTTCGCAGCGGTCGCAGACTCGGCAAGGTCACACACGGCGCTTGCGTATCCGCTCGCCGCGGCCGTTGCAGCCGGACTGATCCAGGTCCTCACCTGGACGCGCAGCGCCGAGGCGGCCGAGGCCGTAGTGAACCTCGCCTCGACGGGAGCGGGCGCGGCAGTGGCGGTACGCGACCGTATTCAAATTTTCGAACGCATTCTGGCAGGGATCACGCTGCTGGTTCTGCTCCCGCTGCTGGCGGCAATTGCAGCAGCTATCCTCGTGGACGGCGGCCGGCCCGTGCTGTTCCGGCAGCAGCGCGTCGGGAAGGACGGCACGAACTTTTTCATCCTGAAGTTCCGTTCGATGCGGAGTTCGGCGCCGGGACCGAGTATCACGGCGCACGGCGACGCGCGCGTGACTCGCGTCGGCGGCCTTTTGCGCCGCCTGAAGCTGGACGAGTTGCCGCAGCTCTGGAATGTCCTGGCTGGTGAGATGAGTTTCATCGGGCCGCGTCCCGAGGTGCCCGAGTACGTCCGCCTCGACAGCAGCGAGTGGCGGAATGTTCTCCGGGTCAGACCAGGCATCACCGACCTTGCCACGCTGCTGTTTCGCGATGAAGAACGCGAGTTGGCGCGGGCGTCCGATCCCGATGTCTACTACCGCAACACCGTGCTCCCGGAGAAGCTGAGGCTGAACCTGCTCTACCTGGACAAGCGGTCGCTACGCTCCGATCTGCTTCTGATTCTGCTTACCGTTCGATACAGCTTCTGGCCCCGCGGCTTTGATGCCGGATGGGTTCGTCAACTGTTTTTGCGAAACACGCGCGCATGATGCACACCGACTACATCCCGTTTCATCGGCCTGGCATCGGGGAGGAGGAGATCCTCGAGGTCGCGAATACGCTGCGTTCGGGCTGGCTGACCACCGGGCCGAAGACCGCGCAGTTCGAGCGGGAGTTCCGAAGCTACGTCCAGGCGCGCCACGCCCTCGCGCTGAACTCCTGCACGGCGGCGCTGCATCTCGCACTCAGCGCAATGGATTTGCGTCCCGGAGACGAGGTCATCACCACTCCGCTCACCTTCTGTGCGACGGTGAATTGCATCCTGCATTGCGGAGCGACCCCGGTTCTGGCGGACGTACTACCTGACGGAAACATCGATCCGCAATCGATCGCCGAGCGCCTCTCTCCGGCCACCCGCGTCATTCTTCCCGTGCATTTCGCGGGCCTGCCTTGCCGCATGGATGAGATCCGAGCGCTGGCCCGGCGCCACGGGTGCAGTGTGATCGAAGATGCGGCGCACGCAGCCGGAGCGCGCTACGGTGAGCATCGGATCGGCTCCAGTGCAGGCGCCGCGCCGGCAGACGCGGTCGCCTTCAGTTTCTACGCCACGAAGAACCTCGCGGTCGGCGAAGGAGGAATGCTGACCACCTGCGACGACGCCATTGCCGAACGCGTGCGACGCCTGGCACTGCACGGAATGAGCCGCGATGCCTGGAGCCGCTATTCCGAGTCCGGCTCATGGCGCTACGACGTCGTTGAAGCCGGCTTCAAGTACAACCTGAGCGACATCCAGTCGGCGATCGGCCTGCACCAGCTTCGTAAGCTGGACGCGGCGAACGCGGTCCGGCGCGAGATTGCGGCCGAATATACCGAAGCGCTGCGCGAGATTGATGAAGTCGAGACGCCACCCGACTGCGGCTACGGTCTCCATAGCTGGCATCTCTACGTGCTCCGGCTGCGGCTCGAAAAGCTTTCGATCGGCCGCGGGGACTTCATCGCCGAACTGCATCGCCGGGGTATCGGAACGAGCGTACATTTTGTCCCGATCCCGCTCCACCCGTTTTTCTCCAGCCGGTCCAGGGAACCTCGCAACCAGTGTTCGAGGGCCATCGGCCTCTTTCACCGGATTGTTTCACTTCCCATCTATCCTTCGTTGAAACCGGGCGAGCGGAAACGAGTCATAGATGCTGTGCGCGAGGTCGCCGGGCGCTATCGCCTGGCGCGTATTGCCACTGCTGAGCTTACGCATTCTTAAGGGAGCAAGCATGAATCGATGGAGTTCAAGGACTGCGAGCCGGTGGACGAGACGGTTGCTTGTCTTCTGCTATTACACGACCATCGTCGCACTGTCTCTACTCGGCGCGTTTCTATTGCGGTTCGAATTCACACTGCCGAAAGGCGAGATGCCCGAAATGCTCCGAGGTCTGATCGTGGCGCTGATCGTAAAGCAGGTCGTGTTCCGCCTCACACAGTGCGACCGCGGCAGTTGGCGGCACGCGGGTCTGGCCGAAATGTTCGATATTCTCAAGGCGAACCTGATCGCCTCGATCTCCTTCGGACTGATCACTCACTATTTCGTTGCTCCGTCCTTTCCGCGCTCGGTCTTCGTGATCGACATGCTGCTGTGCTTCCTGCTGACGGCGGGCACTCGCGTCGCGCTCCGGTTCTACGCGGAGATACTGGTGCACGCTCCCGCCGGCAAGGGAAACACGCAAGTTCTGATTTATGGAGCCGGTCCGGCAGCCCAAACGCTTTTGCGCGAGATACGCATCAACTCGGCTCTGCCCTACCGCGTGGTGGGCGTGCTGACGGAGAACGACGGTGAACCGGCCGAGGAGATACACGGAGTGCCGGTGGTTGGCGCCGGCCGCCACGTCGCGCAGATCATCGCGCGCCTGAGAAAGCGTAGAGTCCGCGTCGACGAAGTGGTGATCGCCCTTTCCACATCCCGTGGCTACGCGGTCCGGGAGGCCCTGGCCAACTGCCGGGCCGCGGGCGTAACCTGCAAAATCGTTCCGGCGATCAACGAAATTCTGAGCGGTAAGGTGCTGACACAGCAGATCCGCGAGGTCGCGGTGGAGGACCTGCTCGGACGCGAACCGGTTCGCCTGGACGAGCCCAGGATTCGATCGTCGATTCAGGACCGGAGTGTGCTGGTCACCGGGGGGGGCGGATCGATCGGCTCCGAGCTGTGCCGGCAGATTGCCGGCTTCCGGCCGGAGCGGCTGGTGATCCTCGACCGCGCCGAGAGCGACCTGTTCCGCATTCACTACGAGCTGACGAGTCGCTGGCCCGATCTGCAGATCGTTCCGGCCATCGCAGATATCCAGGACTACGGACAGTTGGAAGAGATCATCCAGAGGTACGCCGTCGATTCGGTCTTTCACGCCGCCGCCTACAAGCACGTGCCGATCATGGAGAGCCACCTCATCGAGGCGATGAAGAACAACGTTCTCGGAACGTGGAACGCGGTGCGGGCTTCGGCGTGCCAAGGCGTCTCCTCCTTCCTGATGATCTCGACCGACAAGGCCGTCAATCCGATGAGCATCATGGGGTTGTCCAAGCGGCTTGCCGAAATTCTTGTCTCATCGCAGCCGAGTTCGAAGAGTTGGCGTCAGACGCGGTTCGTCTCGGTTCGCTTCGGCAACGTGCTCGGGAGCAACGGCAGCGTGATTCCGCTGTTCCGGCAGCAGATCAGCGCGGGCGGTCCGGTGACGGTGACGCATCCGGAGATGCGGCGCTACTTCATGACGATTCCCGAAGCGATCCAGCTTGTCCTTCAGGCATCGACGATGGGCAAGGGCTCGGAGATTTTCGTGTTGAACATGGGCGAACCGGTAAAAATCGTAGACCTCGCGCGGAACATGATCCGGCTTTCAGGCCGGGAGCCGGATGTTGACATCGAGATCCGTTTCACAGGACTGCGGCCGGGCGAAAAGCTCGCCGAAGAAATCAGCTTCGACAGCGAGACATTCCGCCAGACGCACCACGAGGACATCCGGATCTTCCTGGGCCGGATGGTGGAGTTCGAAAAGGCCGAGGCATGGGTCAGAGAGCTGAAGGCTCTTCTGGCATCCGGGGACGAGAGCCGGATTCTCCGCCACGCCAGGGAACTTGCGCCGGAGTACCAGCCCTGCGGCAACTGGCGTACGGTCCTGGAACAGGCCGATGGGAAGCAGGATTCCAACGTGGCCTCGGTGCGCTGATTCCGCGCACGCGATTAGAGCCCCGCCAACAGTACACAGGAGAGGAGGCGGCATTGCACCGCGACACTGTCTTGCGACTGGAACCCTCGCAGGGATGGGTTTCCTTGAATCTTGGAGAGCTCCGCGAGTATCGGGAACTGCTATTTTTTCTGATCTGGCGCGACATTAAGGTGCGCTATAAACAGACCGCGCTCGGGGCGGCGTGGGCGATCATTCAGCCGCTGTTCACGATGCTGATCTTCAGCCTGTTTTTCGGACGGCTCGCGAAGGTTCCATCCGACGGCGTTCCTTACCCGATCTTCAGCTTCGCCGCACTGGTGCCGTGGACGTTTTTCGCACAGGGGCTCAGCCAGTCCTCCGACAGTCTCGTCGGCAGTGCGAACCTGATCCGAAAGGTTTATTTCCCCCGGCTGGTAATTCCGGCCAGCGCCGTACTGGCGGGTGTGGTGGACTTCTGCCTCGCCTTCGGCATTCTGCTCATTCTGATGCTGGGCTACGGGATCGCGCCGACGCTGAACATCATCTGGCTGCCCGCGTTCATTTTGCTCGCGGTAGTGACGTCGCTCGGCGTGGGACTCTGGCTCAGTTCCTTCAATGTGCGCTTCCGCGACGTGAAGTATACGGTTCCTTTCATTACCCAGGTCTGGCTCTTCGCTACGCCGATCGCCTATCCGAGCAGCCTGCTCAGCGAGCCGTGGCGCACGCTCTACGGCATCAATCCGATGGCAGGCGTGGTCGAGGGCTTCCGCTGGGCGCTGCTTGGAACAGGAAACGCGCCCGGCCCGATGATTTTCGTTTCGGCGACGGTCGCGGCCATCGTGCTGGTCACCGGAGCCTTCTATTTCCGGCGCATGGAGAAGACCTTCGCCGACACGGTGTAGCCATGGATTTCGCATTCCGCATCGAACAGGGGTGTCTGATCATTGCCGAGATCGCGCAGGCGCACGACGGCAGTCTGGGCTTCGCGCACGCCTACATCGACGCGGCCGCGGATGCCGGCGCCGACGCAGTAAAGTTTCAGACCCACATCGCCGCGGCCGAGAGTTCACCGGCCGAGCCGTGGCGCGTCCGCTTCAGCCGCCAGGACGCAACCCGCTACGACTACTGGCGTCGGATGGAATTCTCCGAAGAGCAGTGGGCCGGGTTGCGTGCTCACGCCGAGGAGCGCGGCCTGTTCTTCCTCAGCTCCCCGTTCTCCGTCGAGGCGGCCGAACTGCTCCTGCGCGTCGGGGTAAAGGCGTGGAAGCTCGCCTCGGGCGAGATTGCGAATCCGATGCTGTCGGAGTTTCTGCGCGAGACGCGGCTTCCGGTTTTGCTCTCGACGGGGATGAGCCCTGTCGCCGAGATCGACAGGGCGGTGCAATTCTTCCGACGAAGCGGCACGCCGCCTGTCGTTATGCAATGCACCTCCGAATACCCTTGTCCGCCGGAGCGCGTCGGGTTGAACCTGATTCCCTGGTATCGCGAACGCTACGCGTGCCGCGTTGGACTCTCGGATCACTCGGGCGCCATCTACGCGGGGCTGGCGGCCGCCGCGCTGGGCATCGATGCTCTCGAAGTGCACCTCACGCTCAGCCGGCACAGCTTCGGACCGGACGTCGCCGCCTCCGTCACCGTGGAGGAACTAAGAATGCTGGTCGAAGGCGTCCGTGCCATCGAAACGATGCGCCGCCACCCGGTGGACAAGGACGGAATCGCTGCCGACATGCAACCGATGCGCTCGCTGTTCACAAAAAGCATTTTCGCCCGGATTGACCTTCCCGAAGGAACGATTCTGTCCACCGAGCACCTGGCACTGCGAAAGCCCGGAGCCGGCATCCCGGCGGACCGGCTCCCGGAGATCCTCGGCAGGCGCCTGAGGCGGGCGGTGCCGGGCGGCGAGATGATTCCGGAATCGGCGCTTACAGCCGAAAGACAGGTCAGCGAGGTGGCATGAGCGCGACAGCGGGCACACAACTGGACGGCGGCATGACACCCGGCGCGGTCGCGCGCCTGCGCCGTACGATCACTCGGGAGGAGATCGAGGCGTTCGCCCGGTTCTCCGGCGACTTCAATCCGCTGCACGTAGACGAAGCGTTCGCCGCACGGACGCCGATGGGACGCCCTGTCGCGCACGGCATGATCCTGGCGAGCCTCGTCTCAACCCTGATCGGCATGCATCTGCCGGGGCCAGGCGCCCTGTGGGTCAACCAGACGTTCCGGTGGCTGACGCCCGTTTTCGCCGGCGACTCGATCGAGGTCACCCTTACGGTGGTGCACGTTTCGCCCGCGACGAAGAGCGTCCGGATTCGCGTGGAGGCCATGCGCGAAGAAGGCGGGAAGGTAATGGACGGCGAGGGAACCGTGCTGCTCTTACAAACGAGGCCGGAGGCGTAGGCATGCAGGAGAATGTGAACCAGGTGACGGCACTGAAAGAGGAGATTCGGGCCACCATGGCCGCGGGGCGTGTGCTGAGTGTCCATGCGCTGCTGTGCGAGCTGTGGGCCAAGTCCCGCACTTCGGCAAGCGCCTCCCTGATCGTCTCATGTCTCCAGCAGGGTAAGGCACAACTTCCCCTGCGGCCGTTTCGCGTAGCCATTCTGCGATCCTTCACGGTCGAGGCGGCGGTGCCGTTTCTGCTCGCGGATGCACTTGTGGCTGGCATCGGCCTCGACATCTACGTGAGTCCGTTCAATGCTTACGCACAGGAGATTCTCGATCCTTCGAGCCCGCTTTACGCCTTCTCACCGGACCTGGTGATCCTGGCAACGCAGACACGCGACCTGGCGCCGAAGCTCTGGTCCGAAGCAGCCGACGCGGAGACGGGCCAGCTCACGGCTGCTGCCGCGGAGGTTGCGGAGACGCTGCGCGGCTTGGCCCGAAAGTTCCGCAGTCACTCCCCTGCCCCGCTGGTCCTTCATAACTGCGAGCTTCCCGAGGCGCCCGCGGCCGGCGTACTCGACTGCCAGTCCGCCAGCGGGCAGCTTGCCGCGATCCGTCACGTGAATCAGCGACTGCTCGATCTCGCCACCGAAGCACCGGCAACGTATGTGCTGGACTATGACGCCCTCGTCGCACGGAGGGGAAGAAGCAACTGGTATGACGAACGCCGCTGGCTGAGCGCGCGTCTGCCGGTTCGCTCGGAATACGTCGGCGACCTGGCTTCCGAGTGGATGCGCTATATCCGGCCACTGACCGGATGCATCGGCAAGGTGCTGGTGACCGATCTCGACAACACTCTCTGGGGCGGCGTCGCCGGCGAGGACGGCTACGATCGGATCCGGGTCGGCACAGAGTATCCGGGAGCCGCCTACCGAGCGCTGCAGCGAGCGATGCTCGATCTTCGGCGCCGCGGCATCCTGCTGGCCATCAGCAGCAAAAACAATCCCGGCGACGTCATGCCGGTATTGACCGGACATCCGGGGATGCTGCTTCGCCCGGAGCACTTCGCCGCGATGCGCGTCAACTGGAACGACAAGCCCGCCTCGCTACGGGAGATCGCCGCGGAGCTCAACGTCGGGACTGACAGCCTGGTGTTTCTGGACGACAATCCGCTCGAGCGCCGGCGCGTGCGCCTCGAAATGCCCGAAGTCACGGTCATCGAACTGCCGGAGGACCCGTTCGGCTATGCCGCTGCCCTACGCTCCTGCACGGCTTTCGAGCGATTAAGCCTCTCGGAGGAAGACGTCCGCCGTGAGCAGTATTACAGCCGGCAGAGGATCCGCGAGGAGGCAAAGCGCGAGGCTGCAAGCATTGAGGAGTTCTACCGATCGCTCGGCCAGGAAATCGAAGTTGCTCTGATGACCTCCACGACCCTGCCGCGCGTCGCGCAATTGACGCAGAAGACCAATCAGTTCAATCTCACGACCCGCAGATACAGCGAGGCGGAGATCGAACGGATCGCCGAAACCGAAGGGTGCCGCGTATACACGGTCCACGTCCGAGACCGCTTCGGCGACAACGGACTGGTGGGCGTGTCGATCACCAAGACACGCGGCACCGTCACCGAGATCGACTCACTGCTGCTCAGCTGCCGCGTGATCGGAAGAACGGTCGAGACTGCGCTGCTCGCCTTTCTTCTGGACCGCTGCCGGACTGAGGGCATCGAGCACTTGCAGGGATGGTTTTTTCCAACCAGGAAGAACCTTCCGGCCGCCGGCTTCTACGAGCAGAACGGCTTCCGGCGAATCGAGGAGAACGAACGCGGATCGCTTTGGGGCATTGCGATCGCGGAGGCGTCCGTGCAGTTTCCTCCGTGGATCCGCCTGAAGACCGACCTGTTGGAGGGAACGCTCACCCGCTATGTCAACGCTTGAGCGCGTCTGTTCACTCGCCGCCGATGTCTTCGGCGTGCAGCCCGGAAGCCTCGGGCCTGAGTCGACCCCGGAGTCGGTCGAGACATGGGATTCCATCCAGCATCTGAACCTCATTCTCGCCTTCGAGCAGGAGTTCGGCGTGCAGTTCGAACCTGACGAGATCGAACAGCTTGTCTCCATCGAAAAAATGGTGTCGGTGCTCGATCAGAAGCTGGCAGAAACAGGAGCCGTGCGATGTCAGTGACGTTTCGATACGCAGGTCCCGATGAGTATCCGCGCGTAAGCCGGTTCATCAATGACTACTGGGCCAAAGACCACATCTACGTCCGCGATCAACCGCTGTTTGAATGGACGTTTCGGCGTCCGGGCCACTGGAGCGAACCCGGCTTCAGTGTCGCGCTCGCCGAGGACGGCGAGTGCGTGGCCGGCGTGCTCGGCGGCATTCCGTTCACATTCAATCGCTTCGGCGAGCAAAGCTCGGGGGTATGGATTGTCAACTACGTGATCCATCCGGATTATCGGAAGGGCGCGACTGCCCTGAAACTGCTCAGCATGTTCCGCCGGCCGGAGTACCATGCGGTTATCGCCTTTGGGATCAATCCCGCCACCGCGACCATCTATCGTGTACTTCGCGGCGAGGTGCTGCCGCTGATCCCGCGATGCTTCTCGGTCCTGCCCGGCCAGGAGGAGAGGATGAAAACCTTCCTCGCGCTGGCGTACCCGGCCTGGCCTGTGGAACGCATTCAGGCGCTCACCGCTTTCTTCGCAAGCGAATCGTATCCGGATGCCCCGGTCATGTGGCGCACTCGAATCCCTGAGGAGTGGGACCGTTGCGACTGGCCGGAATTCGCACGCGAGACGGTGGGGGCCGCGCGGGACGGCAGCTACCTGAAATGGCGGTATCTCGATCATCCGATTTTTGACTACCGCGTCATCTCGGTGCAGGACGGCGGCCGCTCGGGGCTTCTCGTCTGGCGGCAGGAGACCATCCGCCACCAGACCGAAGACGGCCGCAGGGATGTGGATCGCATCGCGCGTATCGTCGAGTTTCTTCCCACCTCCGCCGGCAATGCCCGTGAACTCCTCGGAGCGCTCTACGAAACGCTGCGCGCCGCAGATGTCTTTGCCGTGGACCACTATGGCTATCACGGCAGTTCGCGCGCGTGGCTTGAGGAGGCCGGCCTGCGCGATGCGTCCGGCCACTGCGACGGTCCTCTGGTCCCGTCGCGATTCCAGCCGCTCGACGGCAAGGGCGGCGGCATCATGAGCGCCGTCTTTTTGAACGGAGAATTTCCGAAGTGCGACGGCTCGGCGAGCTGTCCCTGGTATTGGACCAAATCTGATTCCGACATGGACCGTCCCAACTAACAACGAAAGCGAGTTGCCGTGCACGAATCATCACCCGAACTCTTCGTCTCCATGTACCATTACGTGCGCGACCTGCCACGCACACGATATCCGCGGCTGAAGGCCCTGCTGCTCGACGACTTCCGGTGTCAACTTGACGAGCTGCCGAAGTCTTACGAAGTGGCGTCGCTTGAAACCGCTCTCGCCTTCCTCCGCGGCGAGTACCACGCCAGCCGGAATCTGTGCCTCTTAACTTTTGACGACGGCCTGAAGGAACACTACGCCGAGGTCACACCGCTGCTGGCTGAACGAGGCATCCAGGGGGTCTTCTTCCTTGCGACCTCGTGCCTTGAGGAGTCGAACGTCCTGCCGGTCCACATGAATCATCTGCTCATGGCGGATCTGCCCTTCGATACGTACCGCAGCCAATTTCTGCGGCGGCTCCACGAGACCGACCCCGAACGCGCCGCGCAGGCCGAAAACGAGCATGCTCTGGCCGCGTCCAGCTATCCCTGGGACACGCCCGAAGTGGCCAACTGGAAGTACTTCTTCAACTTCGTTCTCGACGAGCGGACGCGCGACCGGACCACCGAAGAGCTGTTTCGGAGCTTAATCGGCCCGCCCGCTGAGGTTTCTCGCGAGTTGTACGTGAGCTGGGAGGAGGCACGCTCGATGCAGTCGGCCGGCATGGCCATCGGAGGCCACTCGCACCGCCACCGGCCACTGTCAACGCTGGCCGTGCCCGAACTCGAGGCGGACCTGCGCGCCTGCCGCGAAGCGCTGGACCGCGAGTTGAACCCTCAATCGGTCTGGCCGTTTTCGTATCCCTATGGGAAACGCCCGTCGTTCAATCAGGCATCGGTGCGATGCCTCACGCGATTGCGGTTCGACTGTGCCTTCACAACCGAAACCGGCGGTAACGCAACTGGCGACGATCCGTACGCCATCCGCCGAAAGGACTGCAAGGTGATTCTGCCGACGACGGCAGCCGCCTCAGCGAGGTGACCATGCGAGACAACAGGAAGAGCGTCTGTGTAGTGCTTGTCGACCGGGCCAACTACGGCCGCTTGAAGCCCGTGATGCGGGAGATTCTGCGCCATCCCGCGCTGCACCTGCAGACCATCGCAACCGGAACGATGGTACTCGAGCGCTTCGGCCGGCCGGTCGCCATAGTCCGGAGCGACGGCTTCCCGGTGGACGCCGAGATCTACAGCGAGTTGGAGGGATCGACGCCGACGTCGATGGCCAAGTCGCTCGGCTTCGCTGTCGTTGAGTTCGCGGGCGAGTTCCAGCGGCTGAACCCCGATCTCGTCCTCGTGATCGGCGATCGCTATGAAGCTCTGGCGGCAGCCCTGGCGGCGGCCTACATGAATCGCTGCATCGTGCACGTGCAGGGCGGCGAGGTCTCCGGCTCCATCGACGAGAGCGCGCGCCATGCGATCACCAAGCTCGCCCACTTCCATTTTCCGGCGACACAGCGCGCGCGGGATTACCTGATCCGCATGGGCGAGGTGCCGGCGTCGATTCTAGGGGTGGGCTGCCCGAGCAGCGACATCGCCCTTACCCTCGACCTCGATGTCAACCCCGGCGCGGTCAACGAATCCGGGAGCGGCGCCCTCATCGATACAAACCGGCCTTATCTGCTGGTCATCTATCATCCGACGACCACAGCCTATGGCGGCGAGCGCCGTGAGATGGAGCAGTTGCTGGAAGCGCTTGACCTCATCGCCAAGCCGACGATCCTCCTGTGGCCCAATATCGACGCCGGCTCGGATCACATTAGCAAGGCGATCCGCGTGTTCCGTGACCAGCGCGGACCGGAGTGGCTCCGCACTCTTACCAACCTTTCGCCGGAGACCTACCTGAAGGTTCTGGCGCGAACTGCCTGCGCCGTCGGCAACTCGAGCAGCTTCGTCCGCGACGCCAGCTTCTTCGGAACTCCCGTCGTGCTGGTCGGCGATCGTCAACAGGGTCGCGAGGTGGACCTCCACGTCATGCCGGCGCGTCCTGAAGTGGAAGACCTGGCGCCGAAAATCGCCGCACAGCTCCACCATGGCCGCTATCCGGCAAGCACGCTCTATGGAGACGGGCATGTGGCTGCCAAAATCGCCGACAGCCTTGCGGTGCTGAAACCCTACGTCCAGAAGCAGCTTTACTTTGTTCATGAGATCAGCGTCGGGCAGACTACGCCCGGCGCCAACGCCACGGCCAGCCCGCTTCGCCAGGTCCAGTCGGTGAGGTAGAGACGGATGCGCGTACTCGGCATCATTCCGGCCCGCGGCGGTTCCAAAGCGATTCCGCGCAAGAATCTTGCGCCGCTGCTTGGGAAGCCGCTGCTGGCCTATACGGCAGATGCGGCGCTCGCGGCCCGGCGCCTGGCGCGAGTCATTTTGTCGACCGAGGACGACGAAATCGCAGAAACCGGACGCAGCCTGGGTCTTGAAGTCCCGTTCCGCCGGCCCCCGGAACTGGCGTGCGACGATACACCGACTATCGCCGTCCTGCAGGATGCTGTCCGCCACCTGGAGACGTCAGGCGAAACCTACGATGCGGTCATGACACTCCAGCCGACCACACCGTTCCGCCAGGCCGCCGATATTGACGGCGCCGTCAATCTGCTGGAGCGCACGGGCGCCGACTCGGTCATCTCCTTCGTCGATGTCGGCGAGCGCCATCCGGCCCGCATGAAATTCGTTGAACCCGACGGCCGCGTCCTGGACCCTCCCTTCGCCGAGCGGTTCGAGGGCCAGCCGCGCCAGCAGTTGCCGCCCATGTATCTTCGTGAGGGTTCGATCTATCTGACCCGCTGTGGCGTGCTGATGGAGCAGAACTCCCTCAAGGGCCGCGACTGTCGTGCATGGATCGTACCGCAAGAGCGCGCGTGCAACATCGACACGCCGTTCGACCTCTTTGTCGCCGAGCAGATACTGCGCTGTTGGAGCAGGCATGAGCCAGCTTGAAATTCTCATCGCAGAATCCCGTGGTTTCTCTTCCGAAGCGATCGAGAGACTGCGGCGGCTGGGGCGCGTCGTGGCAGCGGATTTGGACCGCCGCGAGCTGCACTTCGCGGTGCAGGACGCCGACGTCCTGTGGGTCCGGCTCAGGAACCGGATCGACGGCCGCGTGATGGATGCCGCCCCGCGTCTCCGGCTGATTGTCACGTCGACCACGGGCTTGAATCACATCGACACGATCGAGGCCGAGCGGCGGCGTATTGGCGTGCTGTCCCTGCGTGACGTCGCTAGCCAGCTCACGGACGTACGCGCCACCGCGGAGCTGACGCTCGCGTTGATGCTCTGCATCCTCCGCAACCTTCCCGCGGCCAATCGCTGCGCGCTGCGCGGTCCGTGCGACCGGCTTGCCTTTCGCGGCGCCGAGATCAGCGGCAAGACAATCGGGCTGGTCGGGTACGGGCGGCTGGGGAGGATGGTGGCGCGCTATCTGCTCGCCATGCATGCGCGCGTCCTCGTATCCGAGCGGCCCGGATGGCAGGGAGCCTTGGATGACGGCGTGTCGCTGGTCGCGATCGAGGAGCTCCTGAAGCGTTCCGACATCGTATCGCTGCACGCGAACCTCTCGACGGAGAGCCGCGGCTTCTTCAACGCAGCCTGCTTCCGCGCGATGAAGCCCGGCGCCTGGTTCGTGAACACGGCGCGGGGAGAGCTGGTTGACGAAAAGGCGCTGCTCGAGGCGCTCGAGTCCGGACGTCTTGCCGGAGCGGCGCTCGATGTTCTCTGCGACGAGCAAACCACGAATCTGACGCGCCATCCCCTCGTCCGGTACGCACGCCGCCGAGGGAACCTCCTGCTGACGCCGCACATCGGCGGTTGCACGCGGGAGTCGATGGAGCGCACGGAACTGATGCTGACCGCGCGCCTGGAGCAGATGATCGCCAGCGGCCTTCCTGCCAGCCTCTGCTCGACGGCCGGGAACGCCGGCTGACCCCCCGAAGGAGCCCATCGGATGAGTGACGTTGTGATTCGAACACAAGGACTCTCGAAGCAATACCGCATCGGAGAGCGGCAGGCAGCCTATCAGACTCTCCGCGAAGTCCTCTCGAGATCGATTACCGGGCCGGCCGCGCGTATCGCCGGAAGGCTTCGAGGCCGGCCCTTGCTACGGCTCCCGGAGGACGAATCCAACCGCATCTGGGCGCTTCGCAATCTCGATGTCGAAGTGCGCCGAGGCGAAATCCTGGGTCTGATCGGACGCAACGGCGCCGGGAAGAGTACGCTGCTCAAGGTCCTGTCGCGTATCACCGAGCCGACCGAGGGATTCGTCGAGATCCGCGGGCGCATCGGGTCGCTGCTCGAGGTGGGGACGGGTTTCCATAACGAATTGACCGGCCGCGAGAACGTCTACCTCAACGGCGCGATCCTCGGAATGAAGCGCGCCGAAATCCAGAGCAATTTCGATGCGATCGTCAGCTTCGCCGAGGTCGAAAAGTTTATCGACACTCCGGTTAAGTTCTACTCGACCGGCATGTACCTGAGATTGGCCTTCGCCGTGGCGGCGCACCTGAATCCGGACATACTCCTGGTGGACGAAGTGCTTGCGGTCGGTGATACGGCGTTTCAGAAGAAATGCCTGGGACGCATGAACGAGGTGGCCAAGGAGGGCCGCACGGTGCTGTTTGTCAGCCACAATCTTGGGGCCGTGCGATCGCTTTGCGAGTCCGGAATCGTTTTGAACGGCGGCCATGTCGAGTACCAGGGCCCGATTTCTAAGAGCATTGAGACCTACTACCGGGTCGTCACGGTGCAGGACAGCGAGGAGAAGTCCGCCGAAGGAGTTCCCGGACGATTCAGCTTCGGCCGCGTGCGCCTTTCCAGCCACGAAGGCTCGACGATCCAGCAGGGCGAGCCGTTCAGCGTCTCGACCACGTTATACGTCGGAAGCGAAGTAGCCGGTTTCACGCTTGTATGCGTGCTGGACGACATGAATCAGCGGCGAATTTTCCACCTGCGCCAGGAGAGTTCCGTCCTCGGCTATCAGCCGGGAACGTGCGATCCGCTAAGGATTAACCTGTTTTTGCCATGCCTGTGGCTTGAGCCCGGACTCTACACCGTCCAGTTCAAAGTCCTTTTCTGGGGCGAGCTCGCCAACGCGCGTTCCATCTCCGACACGCTTCACCTGGATGTGGGCGGCGAAAGCAGCGGCTGGGGCGCGGTGATGACACCGGCCGTCCGCTGGTCCTGCGAGCCGGCAACCTCGAACTCGGCCGTGAAGACGCATTGACCTATGACGACCATCGCGCTTCTTATTCCCGACGGAGTCGGCGCGCGCAACTTTCTGATCGGCGGCTTTCTCCCCGAGGCGGCCTCGGTGTGCGATCTGGCGTGCTTTCACGTCGTGCCGGACGACCTGCTGTGCCGCTACACCAACGGCCTCCACGACCGCGTCCGCTGGCATCCGATCGTCGAGTTTCGCCAGTCTCTGCTATCGATGACGCTCCAGCACACCTTGGGCTACGCGCAGATGTACTGGGCCCGGACACCGGCGATGCAGCGCGCGCTGAGCCGCCCGATCCGCGGTTCGGCACGGATGCGCACCTTCACGCGCGCAACGCGCGTGTTAGGAAGGCTCATCGCCGGACCGCGAAGGATGCGGGTTGTCGCGCGGCTCCACGTGCGGACGGCCGGCGCATCCAGGGAGGCCGTTCATTACGAGCAGCTGCTCCGGCAGCTACGCCCCGGCGTGGTCTTCTGCTCGCACCAGCGGCCCTCGATCGTCGTGCCCGCCGTGATCGCCGCCAACCGGCTCGGCATCCCGACCGCAACATTCATCTTCAGTTGGGACAACCTGACCAGCAAGGGACGCATTTCGGCGCCGTTCACGCATTACCTCGTCTGGGGCGACCAGATGCGCATGGAGCTGCTGCACTATTACCCGGACATCGACCCGGCCAGAGTTCACGTCGTCGGGACACCACAGTTCGAGCCGTATGCCGACGAGACAATCCTCCTTCCGCGCGCCGAATTTTTCCGGCGAATCGGAGCCGATCCCTCGCGGCCGCTGATCTGCTATTCCGGAGGCGACGCGGGAACGTGCCCCGAGGACCCGGACCATCTCCGCGTCCTGATGGAACATATCCGTAGCGGGCGCATCCGTCACCGCCCGCAGGTCTTTGTCCGGCCATCCCCGGTGGATGATGGTACGCGCTACCAGCGCGTGATTCGCCAGTTTCCCGAGCTCATCTTCCGACTGCCTCAGTGGATCCATGCGACACCCGGCGACTGGTCTCGAGTCGTGCCGCTGCCGGAGGATGTCACGTTTCTGGCCAACCTGGTCCGGCATTCCGACCTCAACGTCAATCTGGGATCGACGATGACGATCGACTTTGCGCTGAACGACAAGCCGGTGGTCAACCTTGCCTTCGATTGTGCAGAGAGGCCGATTTTCGGAATGCCGGTCTGGGAGTTCTACTACGGATACGACCACTTCCAGCCGGTCATCCGGTTCGGCGCCTCCCGCTTCGCGCGCTCCCGTGAGCAGCTTGCCGAGCACGTCAACGCCTACCTGGACGATCCTTCGCTCGATCGGGAGGGACGGCGGCGCCTCGTGGAGCTTGAGATCGGCGTTCCGATCGGGCGCTCCTGCCGCCGGATCGTGGAAGTGCTCCAGAAAATCGCAATTGTGGGAGACTCGCGATGCGCCTCGACGTAGCGGCCAGGAGAGTCGGCTGGCATGGATCGCCCGAATCGTTTGCCCGAATCGTAACGATCGCGTACCGTACCGCGCGCGAGCGCAACCGGCCGATCGACATGCGAGAGGCTTTCCGGCGCGGAGAGCCGCACGTCGATTTCGTCGAGACGCTTCGGCTGGCTCGCACCATGCTGCCGGAATCCCCTGCGATACTCGTTCTCGGCTGCGGAGCCGGACTCGGGGGATCGTCGTGCGATCCGGCGCTTGCCACCGTGGGCGACGCCTATGGCCCAACGCGAATGGGCATTCTGGTGGGGTACGATGTCCCGCTGTCCGAACTCCTCGTGGAAGAGAATCACGAGCCGAAAACGGAAGGAGAAGTGCGGATCTTAAATCACCGTTTCGACCTGGTGGTGTCGCACTCTTTCCTGCACTTTCTTCTCGAACCGCGCCGGATCGCCCGCATCCTCAGGCGCTGGCTTGCTCCTGCAGGTCTCTACCTGATGGCGAATGAGCCGAACCGGCGCCACTGGTTGAATCAGGAGTGCCAATCCTCAATCGCCCGGTTATGGGGAAGGAATCTCATCAACCCCGTTTGGAAGATGCTACGGAAAGTAGTTCCCGGACGGCGGATCCCCATCGAATCCGAACTCAACGCGATTCTCAGGCGCCATTACGGGCTGCGGCGCCCGGTCGCGCTGCGGGACGTACTCCGGATTGTCGATCCGTTCCTGCCCTCCGGTCCCGGAAGCAGTCTGGAAGTCGGCGGCGAAGGGCTCGACTGGGAGCGCCTGTTTGCGGAGTCCGATCCGAAGCTGCAGCCGGTTTCTTCCAGAAGCTGCTGGCATCTGGGCATCACCGAAGGGGACGGCCTGACGCCGTACTGGAAAGGAGTGAAGCGGCAGCTTGCGCGCGCCTTTCCGCTGGATGGACGCTCCGTGACCGTGCTGTGGAGGCGGGTGGAATTATGAGGATCTGCTTCGTCTGCGACGAGTACCCGCCGTCCCGGCATGGAGGGATCGGCGTTTTCACCAGAGTGCTCGCCCGCGGCCTTACCGCCGCGGGCGACGAGGTCCGGGTTGCGGGCTGCTATCCGGGGTCGCGCAGGGAGCCCGACTACGAAGAGGATCAAGGCGTACGCGTCTGGAGGCAGCGGACACCGAACGTCCGCGGCGGTTTTGTCTGGGCGCGCGGACGGCTCTTCCGGCTGCTTCGGTCCTGGGCGAAGCGCGGCGAAGTCGACCTCATCGAAGTGCCCGACTACTCCGGCTACGCCGCTTACTGGCCCGCTCTGCCCGTGCCGGTCGTTTCGCGGCTCCACGGCAGCAAGACGTACTTCGCCATCGAGCTCGGCGAGCCGGTCGACTGGAAGGCCCGCTGGATCGAATGCGCCTCGCTCCGGCGGTCCGACTCTCTGGTCTCCACCAGCCGGTACACGCTCGATCGCACGGTGGAGGCCTTTGCCCTGGCCGGAATGCCGGCCGAGGTCATTTACAACTTCGCCGAACTCCCGCCTCCGTTTGGGGAGAACTGCCGCAAACCCTATCGTGTCGTCTTCTCCGGAACGCTGGTCCCGAAAAAGGGAATCGTCTCGCTGATACGCGCGTGGCCCGATGTGCGGCGGCGCTGCGCCCACGCGGTGCTCGACGTGTATGGGAAGGATGCGACGGCGAAGACGGGCGAATCGATGCGGCGCCGAATTGAGTCGATGCTTGACCCGGAAATGCGGCCGAGTGTTCGATTTCACGGCCATGTCACACATGACGTCCTGATCGACGCCCTCCGGCGGGCCGCCTGCTGCGTGCTGCCCTCCTACGCCGAAGCATTCAGTCTGGCGCCCATCGAAGCGATGTCCGTGGGGTGCCCCACGGTGTTCAGCCGGCGTACGAGCGGCCCGGAACTGATCGAGAATGGCCGCAGTGGCCTGCTGGTCGACCCTGACCGCCCTGACGAGATTGCGGACGCAATCATTCGGTTGCTGCGGAACGCCGAATTCGCCTCCCGGCTCGGACTTGCCGGCATGGAGCGCGTGCGCCGGCACTTTTCAAAGCAGACGCAGCTTGCCGCCAACCGCGATTATTTTCAGCGGTGCATTGAAACATTCGGCTCCGAGCGGCGTCGGTACGGGAGAGTTGCACATGAGTCTGTCGCCTGAGTTGATCACGCTGCCAGGGTGGAGCGTGCCGGCCGCCGCCCCGCGCGGCTATTCCGATTGCAGCCTCGTGATTCCGACGTATAAACGAATGGACGAAATCCGCAGATTGCTCACTATGCTCAGCCGGCTTCCGGACCTTCCGGCCGAAGTCGTGGTGATCGACGGGACGCCGAACGGAACGGTTGAGGCCGCAATCGCCGAATGGGTCAGAAGCAGGCGGCTGCCCTTCACGCTAATTTACGCCAGAAGCGAACCGGGGCTCACGCGCCAGCGGAATGCGGGGATCGATCTGTCATGCGGGCGATTTGTCTTCTTTCTTGACGATGACTGCTACCCCGAACCCGGCTATTTCCGTGTGATGCGCGACGTCTTCCTGGCCGATACCGGCGGCAGCGTCGGCGGGCTGGCCGGCTGCGTCGTGAACGAGATCGACCGGCCCATCCCGATCCGCTGGCGCATCCGGCTGGCCATCGGGCTCACGCCCCGCATTCCGCCGATGAGCTATCATCCGTCCGGCACGTCGACGCCGCGCGGGCTGATGAAGCCCTTCTCGGGCGTGCGCGCGGTGGACGTGCTGCCGGGCTGCGCCTTCGCCCTGCGCCGGGAAGTTCTCAACCGCGAGCGTTTCTCCGCGTTCTTTGAAGGCTACTCGCAGGGTGAGGACATGGAGATGTCCCTGCGGGTGCGCAGGCACTGGGCGCTCCTTTGCTGCGGGGATGCCCGTGCCCGGCACGAAGCCGCTCCCGGCGGCCGCCCCGATCCGTATCGCAAAGGGTTCATGGAAGTCCGCAACCGCTACTTCATCTGGAAACGGTACAGCCCGGACGCCGGTCGCTTGGACCGATTTCGATTTTGGGCCGACGTCGTCTTCCTGGCAACGATGGACCTGGCCTGGTATCTGCGGCGGCCCTGGAAACTGGACGATTTGCGGCATGCCCGCGGGCTGCTCGCCGCCGTACGTTCGATCCAATCCGGTTCAAAGATCCCCGTGGAGCCGCCGGCGAGACGTCAGTTCGTCCTCGCCTCCGTCGTCCGCGCCGCTTCGCCATCCCACGCCGGAGCTGACCGACCATGAAAGAGACAGGCGCACAGCACAAATTTCCCCAGACGCCGGAGCAGGCGCCTTTTCGAATCGGCGTGCTCAGGGTCCGGCTTGCCGACCTGCCGTGGAAATTGCTGTTCCGAGTGGCCGTATGCCTCGTGCCTCCCGCTCTCGCGCTCGCAATCGGCAGGCCGAGATTGGGCACGGTCTGGCTCTACGGCACCATGACCGCACTGTGCTTCTGGTACCTGATCAAGTACCGCGACATCCGTAGCGCCGCCGTCATCGCAGTGAGTTGTATCCCGGCGATGATGTTCCTTCGCCGGTACTTCCTCTTCAGCAGCGTGTCAGTGGTACTGGTCGGACTGCTCGTCATGTGGGCGCTGCTTCGGTGGCGTGACGTCCGCACACTGAGGCAGAACCCGGCCTGGCTCCTGTTTGTGTGCGGTTTTACGCTTTACTGGCTGGTCGCCGTGATCCTCACGGGAAACTATTCGGCCAATCTGCGCTCTCTGGAACTGATCGGAAGCGCCAGTCTGGTCGCACTCCTCAGCACCGAGCGGCGCGCACTGGCGGCCGCGCTCCTCGGAATGTGCGCCGGCACCTGGCTTGTCGGATTGGGCCTGCTACCGCATAGCGCCGAGCGTCTCGGTGAGGCCTCGGTTTCCGGCGAGACTTTCGGCAACGCGACCACCTTCGGCATCCCCGCCGCGCTGGCTTTCCTGTTGACGATTACTCACGGCGGCCGGTGGGTGCTTCTGCGGGACCGCCCGGTCCCGGCACTGTGGCTGGCCGGTCTTGCTGCCGGTCTGCTCCTTCTGTCCGGATCGCGCGGATCATGGCTGGTAGCGTTCGTCGGAGTCGCCGTGGCCTTGGCGCTCGACCATGGACGCCGTCAGATGCTGGCCGGCTCGCTCGTTCCTCTGGCTCTCTGCGGCATCCTCGTACTCGGAACCACCAAGGGAGCCGTCATCCAGCAGTATTTCGAGCGCGCCACCGCCGAAGACCGCTCCTGGTCGAAGCGAACTACCGGCCGATCCGACCAGTGGGAGGCGCTCTACCGCAACTGGCACGTCGTTCCGCCCTGGGGCTTCGGACCCGCCAGCGGCGAGGCGGTCCACGCACGATTTCTCGGGCACCCGAAGGTCTGGCACTCGCTGTATCTCCAGACGATGGTGGAGACAGGCCTGATCGGGATCGGAATCCTGATGGCGATTTTCGCGATTCTGCTGTCTCGCGCATACCGCCATTGGGTCGTGACCCAGGAGCTGATACCGCTGCAAGGCGTGCTTTGTTACCTGACGATCGGGCTCTCCGTCACGGGCATCGACGCCAGCGCGGGTCTCTACCTCGGATTGGGTTTCGTCGCCGGACAATACGACCGTCTGGTTGTATTGAAACGGCATCGCGCGCATGTCGTCCGCCCGGTACGAGGCTTGCAATGAAACTCCTGGTCCTGACCCACGTGCGGCATTACACGAAGGGCGGCCGCCTCCACGCCTACGGTCCGTATGCACGGGAAATCGATCTTTGGGCCGGCATGTTTGACCGCGTCACGATCGCGGCGCCCCTCGCTTCCTGGGCGCCTCCCGGAGACTGCGCCCGCTTGCAGGCCGGTAACCTGTCGGTGGAAGCGATGCCGGAGCTGAACACGACTACCCTCCCCGGGCTGCTGCGGACGCTCGCCGCGCTGCCCTGGGTTGTTCTTCGTCTCGCCGCGGCCATGGCGGCCGCCGACGCGGTGCATATCCGGTGCCCTGGAAATTACGGACTGCTCGGCGCGGTCCTCGCACCGATCTTCTGCCGGCGGCGCTATGCGAAGTACGCGGGGCAATGGAATTTTACGGACGCGAAGTGGACGGTTCGCCTGGAGCGCCGCATCCTTCGCTCGAATTGGTGGAAAGGTCCGGTCACCGTTTACGGCGAGTGGCCGGGAGAGCCGCCCCACATCATTCCATTCTTCACGTCGATGCTGAGCGCACCCCAGTTGGAGCGCGGCCGCGCCGCCTGGCTGCGACGGAATTTCGCTCCCGGCCCGTTGCACGCGATCTACACCGGCCGCCTCTCGAAGGCGAAGAACGTGGATGCGATTCTGCGCGCCATCGCCGCGGCCCGTGCCCGCGGGATCGCGGTCCGCTGCACCGTGGTGGGTGACGGACCCGAGCTTGGATCGCTGCGGCGGCTGGCCGCCGGGTTGGAGATCAACCCGCTGGTGCAGTTCACTGGCGGAGTCTCATACGATCGGGTCCTCGACGGGCTTGCGGCCGCCGACGTTCTGGTGTTAATCTCCGAGACCGAAGGATGGCCGAAGTCGATTGCCGAGGGAATGGCCTTCGGTCTCGTCTGCATCGGCTCCGACCAGGGGCTGACGCCCCGGATGCTCTCCGAAGGCCGCGGCATCATCCTGCCTCCCGGCGACCCGGACCGGCTTGCGGATGCGCTTTGCGAACTTGCGCTCGACCCGGAGCGCCGCCGCGCCATCGCCGCCGCCGCGATCGCCTGGAGTTCACGCTACTCGATCGAAGGGCTTGCCGAATCGCTGAAGGAGCTCCTCGAGAGATGGTGGAAGGTGAAGCTGAACGCCGGCGAGCTCACCCTCACCAAGGAGGCGGCAGGGTGAAAAAGGTACGGGTGCTGCACCTCATCGACACGTTGCAGACCGGCGGCGCCGAGGCGGTTGCGGTCACCCTGGTGAACCACCTTCCACGCGAGCGCTTCCGGCCCTATCTGTGCGCCACGCGCGCGGGCGGTCCGCTTGAGGCCACCATTGCGCCGGACGTGCCCCTGCTTCTCCTGCACCGGCGATATACGCTGGATCCCGCCGCCATCCGGCTGGCATCCTTCGTTGCACAGCACAGAATCGATATTGTCCACGCGCACGGCACGTCGCTGTTTCTGGCGCGCCTGGTAGCGCTTGGCCCCGGCGGACCGGTTGTACTCTGGCATTCTCACTACGGCCGCTTTGCCATCGAAGACCAGACCCGGCTGCCGTATCTGCTGGCGACGCGAAGAATCGGCGGAGTCATCGCGGTGAACCGCGCGCTGGCCCGGTGGGTTGTAACGCGGCTCCGGGTCCCGCTCGACCGCGTCTGGTACGCTCCAAATCCCGTCTCGTTGGAACATGGCGCGGAGCTTCGCGGCGAGGTCCCCGGAAAGCCGGGCAAGCGCATCGTCTGCGTGGCAAACTTCCATCCCGACAAGGACCACGACAGCCTCATCCGGGCCTTTTCCATCGTTGCCTCGATCGATCCGGACGCGGCGCTTCTGCTGGTCGGCGCCCCGCGCGCCGAAGGGCTCGAAGCGGCGATCCGCCGCAAGGTCGATGACGCGTCCCTTACGGACCGGGTCTCCTTTCTCGGACAACGCGACGACGTCCACGGCCTGCTGCGGGCCTCTGACATCGGGGTGTTATCCTCGCGTTCGGAAGGGCTATCGGTCGCGCTTTTGGAGTACGGCGCCGCGGGCCTCCCGGTGGTTGCGACCAGCGTGGGGCAAAACGCGGACGTGCTCGATTTGGGACATGCCGGCATCCTGGTGCCGCCGGGGTCGCCCGAGGCGCTGGCCGCCGCTCTGCTGCGCCTGCTGCGCTCTCCCGAGGAACGGACCCGCTACGGCGCCGCACTCAGACAGCATGTGGAGGAACACTTCGGCGCCTCGCGAGTCGCCGACCGCTTCGCCGCAATTTACGAGTATGTTCTGGATCGCAGCGACTCGGCGCACCCACCCGAGCCGGTAGAAGTCGCCTGAGGGGAACTGTATGAGGCAGATCGCAAATTGGACCTTTCGATATCCTGCCCTGAGCCTGATCGTCCTGCTCATGCTGCAACTGGGCAGTTCCACGGGCGCGGTGGCGCCCTTTGTGCCTGACGGCGGCATCGTCGATGCAGCCAGCTATCGGCCAGTCGTAGCTCCCGGCATCATCTTCTCCATCTTCGGCCAGAATCTCGCGCCGGTCGAGAAGTCCGCCGAGCGGGTTCCTCTTCCCTACAACATGGGCGGCGTTTCCGTGCAGGTCCAGGACCCCGCCGGCGTGGTGCACGAATGTCCGCTCTACTATGTCGCTCCCGGCCAGATCAACGGACAATTGCCCTATGCAATTTCGGGCTCCTGGGTTCGGATGCGGGTGAGCAGTCCCGGAGGTCTGAGCCCTTGGCAAAAGGTGGCGCTCGACGAACAACACCCCAGCCTGTTCACCAGCCGCATCAACGGTCGCCTGGCGCCCGCTCTGCTGCATAACGGCGGTTCGACCGTGGATGACTCCGCGCCCGCGCGCTCCGGCGACTACGTCACGGCGTTCCTGACCGGCCTGGGATCCGTCGATCCCCCGTCCGGTGCGGGAGAACCGGCGCCGGGACCCCACGAGGGCCGCGATCTGAGTCACGCCGTAACGCCGGTCGAAGTGCACCTCGGGCCGCAGAAGCTTCCTGTTCTCTTCGCGGGCCTGGCGCCACAATGGGTGGGCCTATACCAGATCAACTTCCAGGTGGGCGACGGCCTCCGGACCGGCATGCATGACCTTCTGGTACAGGCCGGCCAAAAGAGATCCCAACCGGGCCTCTTCGTATTCGTGGCCGCTCCGGCAGCACCCCGCGAATTCTACGTCTCTCCAAACGGGCGCGCAGGCAGCAGCGGAAGCCGCGGCGATCCTTGGAGCCTCGCCCACGCCCTCTCCCATCCAAACCAGGTCCAGCCCGGCGACACAATCTGGGTGCTCGGAGGGACGTACGGCGACGGACGCACCGTATTTCAAAGCTCGCTTCGCGGTACGCCGGAACGTGCGATCGTGGTTCGCCAGGCGCACGGGGAGCGAGCCACCATCAACGGCGGCCTGATGATTCGAGGCGCTCATACCTGGTACTGGGGCTTCGAGGTGACGAGTTCGCTCGGGCCGGCACGCGATGGCGGGCGCGGAGCCCCGGACGGCATCAGTCTGCATGCGCCGGGCGCGAAGCTCGTTAACCTCGTCATCCACGACACCGCCCAGGGAGTCGGCTTCTGGGACTCTGCCGAGAACAGCGAGGTCTACGGGTGTCTGATTTACTTCAACGGGTATCAGGGCGAAACCCGCGGCCACGGCCACGGCGTCTACACCCAGAATCGAGCGGGCATTAAGCGCATTCACGACAACATCCTTTTTCACAGCTTCGCGATCGGCATCCACGGATTCGGCTCAGGATCCGCCGGGGTCGAGGGCTACGACGTGCGCGGTAACATCTCCTTCGAGAGCGGATCCATCGCGGATAAGGCCCAACGGATCGACAACATTCTTTTCGCGGGCGGCCGGGGACTCAGGGATATCGTCGTCGAAGACAACTACACCTACTATGCACCCGGCACGCCCGGCGGCCAGTCGCGGCTCGGGTGGCAGTTCGACAGCGCCAACGCCAACCTCACGGCGCGCCGCAATTACTGGATCGGAGGCTTCATCGCGATCGAGCTCTGGAGGTGGAACTCGCTGACCTACATTCGAAACGTCGCGTACTCTGAAAACGATCTGATCCAGATCCTTGAGACGAACCCGGATCAGAGTACCGATAATTATACTTTCGACGGAAATACTTACTACGGCTCCGGGATTTTCCGTTTTAAGGGACGCAATGCGAACTGGCAGGACTGGCGCGAGCGTGCCGGCGTCGATCCTAACTCTTCCTTCCAACCCGGCCCGCCGCAATCGAACTGGGTCTTCGTCCGTCCCAACCGGCACGAGCCCGGCCGCGCCCACATTGTCATCTATAACTGGGAACGGCGTTCGGCCGTTCCCGTGGACATCTCGGGTATCGTAGCTGCGGGCGATGCCTACGAGATCCGGGACGCGCAGAACTTTTTCGGACCACCGGCACTGGCTGGCGTCGCCGACGGCAATCCCGTTCTGGTGCCGATGAACGGCCGGACCATTGCGGCGCCGGTCGGCAGCGTCCCCACTGCTCCGCGCCACACCGCGCCACAATTCGCGGCTTTCGTCGTCATCTCGGGTAAGTCGCTATGAACCGTCACGGCCTCTTGATGGTTGGAAATTTCCTTTCGGATAACATCGGCATCCGGTGCGTCTGCGAGGAGCTGGCGCCGCGGCTGAAGGCACGGGGTTGGAGTGTCACCACGACCTCCCGAATCCCCGCGCGCCTGCCCCGCATGCTCGACATGCTCTACACGGCCTGGTGCAAGCGGAACCACTACCGCATCGCGCAGGTCGACCTCTACAGCGGTCCGTCTTTCGTCTGGGCCGAAGCGGTCGCGGCGATGCTTACGGCGCTCCGCCGCCCTTTCGTCCTCACCGTGCACGGTGGCAGGCTGCCGGACTTCGCACGCCGGTGGACATCGAGAGTCCGCCGCCTGCTGAACTCGGCGGCGGCGGTCAGCGTGCCGTCCCGATTTCTGCTCGAAAGGATCGCGCCATACCGCTCCGACCTGGTTCACCTCAACAACGGACTCGAGATCGCGCACTACCCCTGTCGCACCCGGACGCAGGCAGCACCGCGGCTGGTTTGGCTGCGGTCGTTTCATCGGATCTATAACCCGTCGCTCGCCGTCCGCGCGGCCGCTCTGCTCTCTCGCGAGTTCCCCGCCTTGACTCTGCGGATGGCGGGACCTGACCGTGGAGATGGCTCCTTCGGGGCGGCGCGGGATGAGGCGGCTCGGCTCGGCATTGCAGACCGGGTCGAGTTCGTTGGCCGTGTCCCGAAGCGCCATGTCCCTCTGCTCCTGGCCGAAAGCGATATTTTCGTGAACACCACGAACGTCGATAACGCTCCCGTCTGCGTCGTGGAAGCGATGGCCGCCGGCCTGTGCGTTGTCAGCACCAATGTTGGCGGCGTCCCCTATCTGGTCCGAGACGGTCATGACGGCCTTCTCGTGCCGCCGGACGATCCGGCCGAACTTGCCGCCGCGGTACGGCGTGTCCTCACCGAGCCTGATCTCGCTGCGTCCCTTTCGAGAAACGGGCGCAGCGCCGCGCAGGACTATGACTGGAGCGCGGTCCTGCCCCAATGGGAAAGCCTGTTTAAGGCGATCGCATAGTTCCGCTGCTTGAACGAGGAGGTCACTTTGTGAATCATCAGATCGTCGATCTCTACCACCGGATGCCCCCATCCGTCCGATCGGTGATCGCCAGCGGATTCGGCTACTACCTGCGCTGGGCGCGCTACGGAATGCAGCCCGGCCGTGCCGTCAACGAGATCCTCCGGCAGGAAGCCTGGTCGCCCGATGAGATCCGGCGCTACCAGGCCCTCCGGCTGGCTCACATACTGGACCGCGCCGCCACTCGTGTGCCTTACTACCGGGCCCTATGGAAAGCACGCCGGCGCCTCGGCGACGCCAGTTCCTGGATGGAACTTGAGAATTGGACCGTCCTTGAGAAGGACACCGTGCGCGCACGCCAACAGGAGCTGGTCGCCGACGACTGCAACCTTCGCGCTCTCCATCACAGCACAACGAGCGGCAGCACCGGAACGCCGGTGCACTTGTGGGTCAGCCGGAAGAATCTCCGAACATGGTATGCACTGCACGAAGCACGGACCCGGGCCTGGTACGGCGTCTCCCGCCGCGACCGGTGGGCGATCCTCGGCGGTCAGCTTATCATTCCACCGGAGTCCAGGACCCCTCCTTTCTGGGTCTGGAACGCGGCCTTGCACCAGCTCTATCTGTCGGTCTATCACATCTCCGCCGAAACGATCCCTTTGTATCTCGACGCACTGGTTCGTTATCGCGTACGATACTTACTCGGTTACACCACGGCGCTCTACCAGATCGCGAACTACGTCCTGACGTCCGGCAGCGCCTGCATCCCGATGCAAGTCGTCGTGACGAACGCCGAACCCCTCTCACTGCACCAGAGGCGGGTAATCTCCTCGGTCTTTCAATGTCCCGTTCGCGAGACTTACGGCATGTCCGAGCTTGCCGTCATGGCCAGCGAATGCGAGCACGGAACGCTTCACCTCTGGCCGACCGTCGGTATCGTAGAAGTGATCCGGGACGGCCGCCACGTCCCGCCCGGCGAGACCGGCGACCTCATCTGCACCGGCCTGCTCAATGATGACATGCCGCTCATCCGATACCGCACCGGCGATCGCGGCGCTCTGGCGCCGCCCGGCCAGACCTGCCCGTGCGGACGCACTCTGCCGATCCTTGCACGAGTCGAAGGACGTCATGATGACCTGATCCACACTACTGACGGCCGCGCACTGACCGGCCTGGATGCAGTCTTCGCCGACGGAGTTCCAGTCCGCGAAGGACAGTTGATTCAGGAGGACCTGCAGACAATCCGGCTCCGCTTCGTTCCTGCCGAAGGATACAGTCCGCAGCACGGAGAGGCCATGGTGGACTACCTGAAGCGGCGCATCGGTGAGGTCAACATCGTCCTCGAAGTCATGGACCGCATTCCACGCGGACCGAATGGAAAGTTTCGCGCACAGGTGTCGAGAGTTCATCCTCCGGCAGGGTCTGTCGCGCACGTTCCCTAACAGCCCACAGGCCTACTCACGCGCGCGGATCGCGAACGTGAGAAGCCGTGATTGACGGTGCGCCCCTCCCGCATGGCCGGGGCTCGGTAACCCGTTCTGTCGCGACAGGCGCGCTACCGAGCCGCGCGCGTCAGCAATCGGCTGCCCGAGTATTTCAGACCTTCCGAGGGAGCGCACTTCTGGTACCGGTCCGAGCCATGAACGACTATCTATTGAATCTGTACCATCAGTTGCCGGCGCCGCTCCGCTCCGTGGCCGCAAGTATGCGCGGCTATTACCTCCACTGGCAGCGTTACGGTCCGGAAACCGAACGGATCGTGCAAGAGACCTTCGAACGAGAGCACTGGTCTCCGGAGAAGATGCGCGAATACCAGCGCCAGCGGTTGGCCCAGATTCTTGAGACCGCTGCCACTCGAGTTCCCTATTATCGCGACCTCTGGCGTGCACGCCGCCGCGCCGGCGATCATCGCTCCTGGACCGAGCTTGAGAACTGGCCGATTCTTGAAAAACAAGTTCTCCGCTCCCAGCCTGAACGCCTGGTCGCCGACGGTTACGACCTTAATGACCTGGTGCACCAGCAGACCAGTGGAACGACGGGAACGCCGCTCCACCTTTGGTTCACCCGCCGAACCCTACGCACCTGGTACGGGATGCATGAAGCCAGGGCGCGGAGATGGTACGGCGTCTCCGACGGCGACCGCTGGGCGATACTCGGCGGACAGCTTATCTGCCCCGCCGAGGCGCGGCAGCCGCCATTCTGGGTGTGGAATCGAGGCATGCGGCAGCTCTACCTCTCGGTTTATCATCTGAGCCGGAAGACGATCCCGGCATATCTCGACGCCCTGTCTCGATACCGGATCCGTTATCTCCTCGGTTACTCCTCCGCGCTGTACCAGCTCGCCGAGGTCGCGGTCGCCGACCGACGGACCGACCTCACGATGAAAGTCGCAATCACGAACGCCGAGCCGCTGATCCCGTATCAGCGATCACTTATCGCGGAAGCCTTCCGCTGCCCCGTGCGGGAGACATACGGACTTTCCGAACTGGTCGTCATGGCGAACGAATGCGAGCGGGGCGCCCTGCACCTCTGGCCCTCGGTCGGCATCGTCGAGGTAATGGATGACGGCAAGCTCATGCCACCGGGCTGCTCCGGCGAGTTGATCTGTACCGGACTGCTCAGCGAGAGCATGCCATTGATTCGCTATCGCACAGGCGACCGGGGTGCACTCGCTCCGCCCGATCAGCGGTGCGCCTGCGGGCGTGCCCTTCCGATTTTGGCTTCGCTCGATGGGCGCCAGGATGACCTCATCATCACCCGAGACGGCCGCGCTCTCTGCCATCTCGATCTGATCTTTAAAGGCGACCTGCCCATCCATGAGGCCCAGATTATCCAGGAGGATCTCGATACCATTCGGATTCGCTACGTTCCAGCCTCCGGTTATACGCCGTCGGCCGGCGAAACGATGAAGCGCCGCGTCAGGCAACGCGTCGGCGAAGTCAAAGTGATTCTCGACCGCGTGGATACCATTCCCCGGGGCCCGAACGGAAAATTCAGGGTCCTAATCTCGAAGGCAAAGCGTCCCACCGGGAGCCGCGCAATGCCCCGATCCGGTTAAAGACTTCATGACGGTCTCGATTATAGTGCCTTGCCGGAACGAGAAGGCTCACATTGCCGCGTTTCTGCAATCCCTGGATGCCCAGGTTGTGCCCGCCGGAGTCACCGTGGAGGTGCTGATCGCCGACGGCGCGAGCGACGACGGAACCCGAGCCGTTCTGGAAGCGTTTGCCACCTGCCGCACCGGGATTCGCGTAATCGACAATCCCGGCCGGATCGTCCCCACGGGTCTCAATGCCGCCATTCGGGCTTCCACCGGCGAGGTGATCATTCGCATGGACGTCCATTCCGAGTACGCACCGGATTACGTTGCGCAATGCCTGGCCGCACTCTCTGCCACCGGCGCCGACAACGTCGGCGGACCGGCGCGGACTCGCGCCTCTACCTACATGCAGCACGCCATCAGCGCTGCCTATCATTCTCCGTTTGCCTGCGGCGGCGCCCGCTTCCATGACGTCACCTATCAGGGGCCCGTGGACACCGTCACCTATGGCTGCTGGCGGCGCGAAACACTCGAACGCCTCGGCCTGTTCGACGAACTGTTCGTGCGCAACCAGGACGATGAGCTGAATCTGCGCATCCGTCGCGGCAACGGCCTCATCTGGCAGACTCCCTCCATCCGGTCCTGGTACAGGCCGCGCGGCAGTCTCAGGGCGCTGTTCCGGCAGTACTTTCAATACGGATTCTGGAAAGTCTTCGTGATCCGGAAGCATCGGTTGCCCGCCTCCTGGCGGCACCTGGTTCCCGGACTTTTCTTTGCCTCCCTTGCGTTTCTGGCCGCCGCAGGCTTCTTCGCCCCGGCCGCATGGGCGGCCCTGGCTGTTCTCGTACTTTTCTACCTCGCCGCGGCACTGGCGGCCGCCGTCCTTACCGGTGCGCGGGAAAACAATTGGGGCTTGGTACCGGTGCTCCCGGCCGTCTTCGCCACTTATCATGCGGCCTACGGATTCGGCTTCCTGCGAGGTCTCTTCGCCCTCGCAACTGGAAAGGTGGCGCTCGAAGTGCCCGCATCCCGTTCCGCCGCTTCATCGAGCTGACTGACTTCTTCTTCCGGGTTACTTATTTCTATGTGTGGAATCTTCGGATACATCGGAGCGCAAAATGCCACTCCTATCATTCTTGACGGACTGCAGCAACTGGAGTACCGCGGCTACGACTCGGCGGGACTCGCCGTCCACGGCCCTCTGAACGGCATCGAGCTACGGAAAGCAGCCGGCAAGCTTCGGAACCTCCGGCAGCTCATCGATGCGCGGCCGGCAAACGGCACTTACGGCATCGGCCACACACGCTGGGCGACTCACGGATGTCCTTCCGACACAAACTCACACCCGCATCACGACTGCACCGGGGACTTCGCCGTCGTGCACAACGGCATCATCGAGAACTTCCGTGACGTCAGAACGGCGCTCATCGCGCGCGGCCATCGCTTCCTGTCCCACACTGACACGGAAGTCATCGCACACCTTGTCGAGCATTACTTCGACGGATCCCTCGAAGAGGCGCTGCGCCGGGCAATGCGCGATATTTCCGGCGTCTACGCCGTTGCCTTCATCTCATCGCGGGACCCAAGAAAACTTGTCGCCGCACGGTCGGGTCCGCCGGTCGTCATCGGACTCGGCGATGGTGAGCTCTTTCTCGCCTCCGATATCCCCGCGATCCTTCGTCATATCCGGCGCGTCATCCTGCTCGAGGACGGCGATCTTGCCGTACTGCGGCCGGGTGGGCTCGAAGTGACGGGTGCGGACGGACGTGCCGTCGCGCGGCGCTTCACCGAGGTCCACTGGGACGCCGCAATGGTGGAGAAGCGCGGCTACCGCCACTACATGCTGAAAGAAATCCACGAGCAGCCGCGCGCCGTCCGGGATACCCTCGCCGGACGCGTCGATCTCGCGCGCTCCACGGTCTGCCTGGATGAGCTCCCGTTCTCCGAACTGCAATGGAGCGGCCTTCGCCAGGTTCGCATGGTGGCTTGCGGCACCAGTTGGCACGCGGCGCTCGCCGGCAGACACATCTTCGAGTCGCTGTCGCGTATCCCGGTGGAAGTCGAATACGCGAGCGAATTCCGCTATCGCGCCCCGCTGGTCGATCCCACGACCCTTACAGTCGTGATCTCCCAGTCGGGTGAAACAGCCGACACCATCGCCGCACAGCGTCTTGCGATCTCGCTCGGATCGCCCACGGTGGCGATCTGCAACGTGCCCGGATCCATGGTGACCCGCCTCGCCGCGGGCACCGTTCTGACGCAGGCGGGTCCCGAGATTGGCGTCGCCTCGACTAAAGCGTTCACTGCCCAATTGACGGCGCTATCCCTGCTTGCCGTTCGCCTCGGCCAGGCCCGGGCAACGATTCCGGACGATACAGCCCGCCGTTTCCTCGACGAGTTGGCTTCGGTCCCGGCGCGCATGGAGGCGATGCTTGGACGGGCTGATGAGATCGCACCGCTTGTGCCCCGCCTGGCGAAAGCCGTCAGCGCGCTGTACCTGGGCCGCGGCATCCACTTCCCCATAGCGCTCGAAGGTGCGCTGAAGTTGAAGGAGATCAGCTACATTCATGCCGAAGGCTATCCGGCTGGCGAGATGAAACACGGACCCAACGCCCTGATCGACGAGAACCTGCCCGTCGTGATCCTGGCCACCCGAGACCGTGACGATCCCGAGAGCACCGTCCGCTACGAGCGCTCCCTGTCCACGATGCAGGAAGTCAAGGCGCGCCACGGCTATGTAGTCGCAGTCGCAACCGATGGCGACACGCAATCCGGAGAAGTCGCCGACCACGTGCTCTACGTGCCCACGGCGCCCGAACTCCTCCTGCCGCTCGTCGAGGTGATTCCCTTGCAATTGCTCGCATACCGGATCGCCGTACATCGCGGCTGCGACGTAGACCAACCGCGGAATCTCGCCAAGAGCGTCACGGTCGAATAGTTCTTCATGGAAGCGGCAGGACGACAAACGTCCCGAACTCGGGTCCGGTGTGGTGCGGCATACGCGGCACACTGCCGATAGGTTCGGAGACCGTCATTCGAGTCATCGGAATCGCAATCGAGCCCCCCTGGTAAATCCCCGTCACCACCGCACCGCCGAAATAGTTCTGCACGTCCCGAACCTCGAAACGGATCCCGGGCGTTAGCACCTCCGCCAGATTCACCGTCACGGAACTCTGCATGTCCCAGTTGTACACCACGATGTTCGCCCGGCCGCGTTCGTACTTGTTCGGTCTGACGAAAGTCCATGTGCCGGTCGGCCTGCCGGGCGTGAACTCGCTGTTCTGATCGATCCCGAGCGATTGCATGAAGCTGAAGTTCCGGTTCCGTCCCTGGTAGCGGAAGATTCCGGAGCCGAAGTAGCGGTTCCTGCCGATGTTGTATCGCGATAACGGCTGGCCCTCCAGGTGATTCAGGATTAGGATCAGCATGCTGTGCGAGTAGACGGTGTTCCCTGTGAACTCCAGATCGTTCCAGTTCCATAATTCCGATGCGGTCAGACCTCCGATGAAATAGTTGTTCCGGGCGATCAGATTCTTTTCCACTCCGCTCCATACCCATCCAAACCGTGTGTAGCCGTCATTGAGATCCGGCCGCATGTAGACATAGTTCTCCTCGACCGTAATATCCTCCGAGCCGCTCCCCACGGTCACCAGGATACTGTCGATCCGCGGTCCGTATAGCGTTCCCGGCTCGAAAACCACGTTGCCCCGCATACGGATGTTTCTCAGCCCGGCGCTCGAAGAGCCGTAAGCGTGAATACCGGTTGCCATGCCTTTGAAGATGATGTTGTCCTCAATCGTCTTGCCGCCCGCGAGATTGTCGTTCTGCACATAGATGCCATGTCCGTGTCCCCGGGCGCCGGCATAGCCGTTGTAGTAAATCAGCGAGCCGTAGATCTCGGATTCCTTTGCCCAGCGCCAGTAGCCCACGCCGTTCGATCCGCAATCATGGATGACCAGGTTGATCAACCGCGTTCCCTTCGAACCCTGGTACGTATCGATGCAATCGCTTTCGTTCAGGCGCGGATTGCGCATCACCTCAAAGCCCCAGAACCACGTATACGGAGCATAAATCAGAAGGCTTCCGTTCAGCGCTGCGCGCTCGCCGGGATACTGCCGTACGACGATCGGTTCCGAGGCCGTGCCCGTCAGGTGGCTGACGAAGTTCCCGATACCGTTTCCGTAAGTACCGCCGCGCAGCCAAATCGTCGCGCCCGGCTTCACGCCGGCAGGATGATTTAACGCCGTCGCCAGGTCCCAGGGACGGGCCTCGCTGCCGTCTCCGCCTGCCGTTCCGGCCGGAGAGACAAAGAACTGCGGACCGCTCGGCGCTCCACCAGGCGGAGGGGTCTCTACAAGTAGTATCTCGATCGCAGACACGCTTCCCCTCCCCACGATGCCGATGAAGTCGATTCGTATCTCACCGGATGTCACACGCACGGTCACGGACTCGTCCACCGGCCGCCGCATCCCTACCTTGGCGGCGATATCGTAGCGTTCGAGTACCAGGATACCGTTCACCAGAACGTCGAAAATCCTCTGCCCGGCGCTCCGCCTTTCCAACTCGGCGAACTTGAACCTGATGACGTAATCTCCATTCGCCGTCGCAAGCTGGTATCGGAAGTCCCCGGTCCGTCCAACCCTTGCGGATCCAAAGATCCGGAAGTCTGGCCCGAAATAGAACTGGTCGCGGACGATCTGTCCTCCGACGAAGCTCCGGTCCCATCCCCACTCGGTTCCGTCACTCGCCGTCAGCGTGGTACCCCAACCGCAGTTAATCCGAATGGCATCAGCGGCGGCTGCCGCCACCCCCAGGGTCAAGAGCAAGGCAGTCGCCAGCCATCGGATTGTCCATCGGCACCCACACATAATCCAGAACTCCTATGTAATCTGAAATACAGCCAGTGTTACTCGCCGCCGCACGCCGAGAATCTACCACGCAGAATCCGGAAGCGCTCAGAAGTCGTTCCGTAGTTCAGTATTGTACGGCGTCAGTGTGGCTGTGTGAACCGCTTTTTGACGGAATCTTTCGTAACTGGCGTGATTACTTTTTCGTGGAGCTTGTTGCCTTTGGCGTATTCTGACGACAAGCGATTCGTTGGAGGAGCTAATGCTGCCGGGACCGAAGTTCTCGCTCCGGTCCCGGCTGTAAGCTGCCTTACGGAAGCGGCAGAAGGACGAACGCCCCAAACTCTGGACCCGTATGACTCGGCGGAATCGGCACACTCCCGACCGTCGGCGCCACCGTGGTGCGGGTCATTGGGATCGAGATCGATCCTCCCGAATAGGTCCCCGATGTTACGGGAGCGCTGTAGAAGTTCTGAGCATCGCGAACTTCATACCGCGTACCGGGCGCGAGCACTCCGCTCAGGTTGACCGAGACGGAATTTTCCATCGCCCAGTTGTAGACCACGATGTTCGCACGGCCCTGTTCGTACTTGTTGGGCCGGACGAAGGTCCACACGCCGCTCGGTTTGCCGGAAATATAGCGGCTCCCCTGCTCGATTCCGAGCGCCTGCACCGAGCCGAGGTTCGAATTCTTCGTCTGGTGACGGTAGATTCCGGAGCCGTAATACGTGTTGTTCCGTAAGTTATAGTTTGAGAGTGACTGTCCGGACCTAAGGTTAAGGGTCATCATCAACATACTCGGAGAATAGACCGTGTTACCGGTGAACTCCGCCCTGTTCCAGTGCCAGAGTTCGGCCGCGGACTCGCCGCCCATGAAGTGGTTGTTGCGGGCAATTACGGACTTTTCCGTGCCGCTAAACAGCCACCCAAGTCGCGAGTACCCCTGGTTCATGCCCGGCTTCATGTAGATGTGGTTGTTCTCCACCGTAATGTCCTCAGCTCCGCTGCCGACCGTGACAATAAGGCCGTCCACCCGCTTGCCGTAAAGTACGCCGGGCTCAAAGATGATGTTTCCATCGAATTTGACGTTCCGTACGAAAGTGCTGCCGGAGCCGTAGGCCTGGATGCCGAATCCGAGACCTTTGAAGATGATGTTATCGGAAACGACCTTGCCGGCGCCGTTGTCAAAGGTCTGAAGATAGATTCCATGCCCATGGCCTCGCGTCGGTCCGGGCGAGCCGTTATAGTAAATCAGCGTTCCGTAGATCTCGGAGTTCTCGGCCCACCGCCAGTAACCCACGCCGTTCGAACCGCAATCGTGGATTACCATGTTGATGAGACGCGTTCCGTGCGAGTTCTCATAGGTACTGACGCAATCCGACCCGGTCGAGCGCGGGATTGCCGTCACCTCGAATCCCCAGAACCACGTATGCGGCGCACGGATGACAAGGCTCCCGTTCAAGGTGGCGCGCTCGCCAGGGTACTGGCGAAGGACGATCGGATTGGAGGCCGTGCCGGTCAGCCGGCTGGTGACAGGTCCGCCGCTCCCGTAGGTGCCGCCGCGCATCCAGATCGTCGCGCCCGGCTTCACCGCCGATGGATGGTTGAGGGCGGTTGCGAGGTCCCAAGGGTTCGAGATACTCCCGTTGCCGCTCGGCTTACCGGTGGGAGACACGAAGAACTGGTTTGCCCCGCCGGGTGCGCTTTGTGCGGCCGCGACCGTCAGGCTCACCGGTATCGTCTGCGGAGAGCCGCTGGCTCCGGCTGCTGTAATTACCACCGAACCGCTATATGTACCAGCCGCCAGTCCTCCGGCCGAGATGCCGACCGAGAGATTCGACGGTGCAGTCCCGGAAGTGGCCGACAGCGTAATCCAATTCTGGGCGCTTGCTGCGGTCCAACCAAGCGTGCCGCCGCCGTTGCTGATCTGTATCTGCTGGTTCGATGGCGCCCCGCTACCGGCTGTCATCGAGTAGCTCAGCGCGGAGGGACTTGTCGACAGTGCAGGCGCCGGCGCCGGCACCGCGACACCCGAGGCGAGCGTGAACTGCACCGGGATCGTCACAGGCGAGTTCGCCGCTCCCGGCGCCGACACCGTGACTGAGCCCGAGTGGGTTCCGGCGGCGAGTCCGGTTGGATTCACCGAAACCGAGACCGCGCCGGGGGTGGAGCCGGATGCGGTTGAGATTGAGATCCACGACGCACTCTTGGTCGCGGTCCAGACGAGCGAACCGGAGACCTGGTTTGAGATTGACAGCGACTGCGCCAGGGGACTGCTTCCTCCGACCATTCCGCTGAAACTCAAGCTCCCTGGTCCAACGGATAGCGCTGCCCCGCCCGCCGCATCCGTCGGGCTTTCGGCCGGACCGATACCGCTCGGTACATATCCGGCATCCCTGCTAAGGACAATCTTGTCGAACAGGAAACCGTCCTCGCGCATCCACGCGTTGATGATGTAACTGCCGGCCGACGGAATTGTCAGACTGGCGCGCGTGGCGGTGTTGTAGATTCGGTTCGACCAGCTCCAAATGTTCGTGCCGACGGAGAACTCGGTAATGTGCGTACCCGTCGCCAGCGGAGAGCCGTTCAGACCGATATGAATCGAATCGTCCGCATAGGTCGGCGCGAAACCTCGAATCCAGATAAAGTAAGTGCCCGGCGTCGAAAACGTGACCCGGTACTGAATCTCAGGCGCGCTACCGGCGAAATTGGCCGTGTAGTTCGTCCCGCTATTCGGCTCGCCGATCACATACCCTGTTCCGGAGTAGCCGCTCACCGAAGTGCGGCGATTCCAGAACTTCGAATTGCGATTGACAATCTCGCCGTTCTCAGCCTCGATCACAACCGTGCCGTTGGTCTCACGATAGGACACAGGACCGGCGCCCGCCGTCGTGACTTTCACCAGCGCCGAGGCAGAGACCGACGGGTCCGCCACGCTGGTTGCCTTAACCGTTACATTCGTGGGCCCGGAAACCTGCGGGGCGACGAACTGGCCGTTGTCCTGAATGGATCCGGCGCTCGTCGTCCAATTCACTCGCGCGTCGGACGTGCCCGTGACCTCGGCTTTGAAGAGGACACTGGCGCCGCTCACGAGACCCGTCTCCGCCGGAACGATCTTCAAGGAGACGTTACTCTTCAGTTCGACTTTCGATTCCGCCACTTTCCCGCCGCTGACTCCTCGTACCGTCACCTGCCTGTTGCTGTTCACCACCGCTGGTGCGCGATAGAGCCCGCTCCCATCGATGGTCCCCGAGGAAGCATCGGCGTTCAGGATGCTCCAACTGACATTCTGGGCTGGGGACGTACCGAAGTAAGCGTCGAACTTCCGGGTACCCCCGGCAGTCACCGTCGCATTCAGCGGGTCGATCCGGAGGTCTCCAGGGTTGACTGAGCCGCTCGTCGGAATAAGTTCGATCGCCGAGACAGCGCCCCGCCCCACAACGCCGACGAAATCGATCCGGACGCGGCCGTTCGTCACTTTGATGCCAATGGATTCGTCGATCACGTTCCCCGGGCCGGCCTTCGCCGCGATGTCGTAACGATTGAGCACCTTCGTTCCGTTCACCAGAACATCGAAGATACGGTACCCCACCCGACGTCCCTGGAGTTCGGCAAACTTCAGCGTCAAACGATAGTCGCCGTTACTGACTGGGATATCGTAGTGGAAGTCCGTAAATAGTCCGGATCGGCCGGATCCGTAGATTTTCCAGTCCGGCGTTGAGATGTTTCCGACGTTGTAGCTCAACTGTCCCAGGCTGAAGTGCCGGTCCTGCTCCCATCGCTTCCCATCGCTTGCGGTCACCGGCTCGTGCCATCCTCCGCAATTGATTCGTATTTCCTCTGCGCTTCCCAGAGCCAGACTGCTTATAAGTAAACACAACAGTCCAACGACTTTATACGTGTTGCCGCCCCATTGAAAGTTATTCATAACCCTATATTGCTCCTAACGTGATAACAGATCAGGTGTTGCTTCAGTCGCCGTGGAGTAACAGAATCGCGATTCGGTTCCTCAGTTAGCGGATACTCCCATCGAGTTCAAGTCCTTGCCCCAGCCTGCTGCGAGTAAGAATGGGAACGCATCTGCCTGTGGAGGGGCAGCAGGCTTGGCACAACCGTTTCAGACACGAGTACATCGGGCTTGCACAGCCCTGCGCCGTCGTGCGCGTACTGGGGAGCGCTCGTTGTCTGTGAGTTAACTATCGGGTTGAACTCACGTCGAGTGTACGGTACTACGCAGTTTCTCGTCTATAGGTCAGGCCACCTTTAACACTTGAGCCTGTTCTAGTGTTGTAAGCGACGTGTATTCGAAATGTAAACTTGTTGAATTATCTAACAGCCCGTGGTAAAAGTCGCGATCTTCGACTGAAACAAGTTACCTAGGAAATGTTTTGGTCGTCATAACGAGCATGG
>JBKBWD010000228.1:0-702 GCA_046289265.1 Bryobacteraceae bacterium
ATCAGTGAACTTGTACGGCGAGTTGAGTGCGTAGGTGTATCGGTTGAAAGTCTGCGGATTGCGGATCGTCGCCGACGCCGTCAGCGGATCAACCGAGGTGAATCTGCCGTGCGTCGGGTTGTAATAACGTGCCTGAGCAAATTCCAGCCCGCTTTCGTCATCTTTCTCGTAACCCGTATAATCCTGCCGAAGGCCCGTCGGCTGATAGCCCAGCCCTTGCGTCCGCTGCGGCGTCGCGACCTCATCACCAAACGCCGCAAAATCTTTCCGGCTCACAACCGCACCGCTCCCATTTGTGACCACCCGCGGACTTCCCAGATGATCCGTTGTCAAGTAACTTACCTGCTGCGTCTCAGCCAGTACCGTTGAGTATTCCGCAACAAGCCGTCCGCCAGCATTATAAACAAAAACCGTCGTCTCCGTCGATGAAATTTTCTTCACCCGCCGCCCCTCGCCGTCGTAGAAATACTGCCCAACCACAGAACTCTGTGAATCCCTGACCTCCTTCAGATGATCCTCGGCATCGTAGAGCATCTGCCTGCCCTCTCCATCCACTGTAAGATTCCCCGCAGCATCATATTGCAGACCCGCAGAACTCAAACGGTTGTTTGCAGCATTTATGGCCGGATTAAATATCGGCCTCACCGCCTCGCAAACCTCCGTGTTGCCATTGCACTCTTTCGGCAGCGTCGTCGTGTTCGG
>JBKBWD010000229.1:0-692 GCA_046289265.1 Bryobacteraceae bacterium
GGCCATTTCCGCGATCTCGGCGCCGGATCGCGTGCGTCCGGTCTGCATCGCAAGGGTGTAGACGGCAAAATAGACATCGGTCGCGGGGTCGGGCCGGTCGCCGCCCGACATGGGCTCCGAGATGATGAGGCGGCCGCCCGGCGGCAGGGCCCGGAAACAGGCGGACAGGAGCGCCGCCCCGGTGGAATCGGCATGGTCGTAAAGCACACGGATCAGGCTGATCGCATCGGCGCCTTCCGGCAGGGGATCGTCGCGGAAGCTGCCGGCGATGATCTCGACCCCCTCGCCCAGCCGCGCCCTGGCCCCGGCGACGACGGCGGGCAGATCGAACAGCCGGCGCCGGATGCCCGGATGCGCGCGACCGACCGCGGCCAGAAAGGCCCCGGTCCCGCCGCCCACATCCATGAGCGTGCCGATGCCCCGGAAATCGGCCAGACGCAGCGTGTCGTCAGCCACCAGCCCCTGACTGTCGGCCATCAGCGCCGAATACCGCTCGGCCAAGGCCGGATCGGCCGCCCCGCCAGCGCCAAAGACATAGGGCCAGAAGCCGGCCAGGTCCGGCCGGGTCTCGCCTCTGAAGAAGGCCACGGGATCGGTCAGGTCGCGGTAGAGAACCGGATGGTGGCGCACCATCGCCTCAAGCCCCGGAACGGTCAGGAAGGCGCCCCCGCGCGGGGTCAGCCGCCAGGTCT
>JBKBWD010000230.1:0-692 GCA_046289265.1 Bryobacteraceae bacterium
TGCCGGGCTGGTGAATGCCGTGCTGCGCGCCCTGCCCGAGGACGGGATGTTCGACGGCCTGCCGCCGCAGCGGCTGCCGCGCTGGCTGCGCCAGCCCCTGGTCCATGCCTGGGGCCGCGAGGCTGTAGGCGCGATCGAGGCGGTGCAGGCCAGGGAACCCCCGCTCGACCTGACGCTGCGGCCCGGTTTCCCCGCGCCCGAGGGCGAGGTTCTGCCGACCGGCAGCCTGCGGCTGACCTCGGCCGGGCAGGTTTCGGCCCTGCCGGGCTATGCGGCCGGCGGCTGGTGGGTACAGGATGCCGCCGCCGCCCTTCCAGCCCGGCTGCTGGCAGCACGCCCCGGCGAGCGGGTGCTGGATCTTTGCGCCGCGCCCGGGGGAAAGACGCTGCAACTGGCGGCGGCGGGGGCCGAGGTGACGGCGCTGGACATTTCCGAGCCGCGCATGGCCAGGCTGCGGGCGAACCTGGCGCGGACCGGGCTTTCGGCACGCGTGGTCGTGGCCGATGCGCTGCACTGGCAGCCGGATGGGATATTCGACGCGATCCTGCTGGATGCGCCCTGTTCGGCGACGGGCACGATCCGGCGGCACCCCGACCTGCCCTTCGTCAAGGACGGGTCAGAGGTGGCGGGACTGGTGGCCTTGCAGGCGCAGCTTCTGGACCGGGCGCTGGGCTGGCTGAAGCCTGGCGGCC
>JBKBWD010000231.1:0-662 GCA_046289265.1 Bryobacteraceae bacterium
ATCTGGGCAGCTTCATCGGCCAGATGACCGAGGAACCAATCCGCGCCATCAACATCCTCTACGACGGCCGCGTGGCCGAGATGAACCTCCCCGCGCTGAACCAGGCGGTGATCGCCGGGGTGCTGAAGGCGCAGAACCCGGACGTGAACCTGGTCTCCGCCCCCGTGGTGGCCAAGGAGAAGGGCATCCAGATCTCCACCACCCGGCAGGAAAAGACCGGCGTCTTCGACGCCTACATCAAGGTGACGATGGTGACGGACAAGCGCGAACGCTCGGTCGCGGGCACCTGCTTCAGTGACGGCAAGCCGCGCTTCATCCAGATCAAGGGCATCAACATCGATGCCGAGATCGGCCGGCACATGCTGTACACCACGAACGAGGACGTGCCTGGCATCATCGGGCTTCTGGGCATGACCATGGGCAAGAACAATGTCAACATCGCCAACTTCACCCTGGGCCGGTCGGGCGTGGGGCAGGACGCGATCGCGATCCTCTATCTCGACCAGCCGATCGACCCCAAGGTGATCGAGACGCTGGAGGGGACCGGCATGTTCCAGCAGGTCAAGGCCTTGCAGTTCGACGTCGCCTGACCCAACCTGCCTCGGCCGGGCACCCCGTCCGGCCGAGGACCCCATGCTGCTTTCCCCCCTCCTTCACGCCCT
>JBKBWD010000232.1:0-657 GCA_046289265.1 Bryobacteraceae bacterium
CCATTGCGCTCGGCTCGGCGTGCGGCGGGACCCGAAGAACCCGCTGCCGCAGGCCTTCCGGCACCTGCCGGTGGCCTATCATTCGCGCGCGAGTTCGGTGCGCGTCTCGGGCGAGCCGGTCGTCCGGCCGAACGGCCAGTGGCAGCGCCAGGACGGGACGGTGCATTTCGGCCCGAGCGAGGCGCTCGACTACGAGCTCGAACTCGCGATCTGGATCGCCGGGGAGAATGCGCTGGGCGAGCCCGTTCCCATGGCCCGCGCGCCGGAGCGCATCTTCGGCTACGGGCTGCTCAACGACTGGTCGGCGCGCGACATCCAGCGCTGGGAGATGCCGCCGCTCGGCCCCTTCCTGGCCAAGAGCCTGTCCACCAGCGTCTCGCCCTGGATCGTGACCGCCGAGGCGCTGACGCCCTTCGAAGTGCCGGCGCCGCCGCAGGACCCGCCCGCCCTGCCCTATCTCGACAGCGCGTGGAACAGGACGAACGGCGCGCTTTCCATCCGCATGAGGGCGGCGATCCTCACGCCTGCGATGCGCGCGGCCGGCGCGGCGCCCTTCGTGCTGACCGACACGCAGTTCGCGGCCATGTACTGGACCGCGGCGGCGATGGTGACGCACCACGCCTCCAACGGCTGCAACCTGCTGCCGGGCGACCTGCT
>JBKBWD010000233.1:0-649 GCA_046289265.1 Bryobacteraceae bacterium
CGCCCTCCTGGCTTGCCGGGATGCCGCTGCTGGGCGGGCAGGCGGCACGGTTCTGGAGCTGGGTCCACGGCATGCGGGGCGATATCGGCGCGCTGGTCGCGCCCTATGGCGGGCAGCTCGCGCGGCTGGTGGTGGACCTTGCGCAGGCGGCCGCGGGCAGCGTGGTGCAGGTGCTGCTCGCCCTTGTCGTCGCCTCGATGTTCTGGGTGAGCGGCGACCGGATGGTGACCGAGCTGCGCGACATCGCCGCGCGGCTGGGCGGGGCGACGGGTGTCGCGGCGGTGGCGGCGGCGGGCGGCGCGGTGCGCGGCGTGGCCTGGGGCGTCGTCGGCACGGGCATCCTGCAGGCGGTGCTGATGGGCATCGGCCTCGCGCTGGCGGGCGTGCCCGGGGCGGCGGTGCTCGGCTTCCTGACCATGGTGTTCTCGATCAGCCAGGTGCTCGGCCCGCTGGTGGTGGCCACCTGGGGCGGGGCGGCGGCCTGGCTCTACAGCGAGGGGCAGACGGGCTGGGCGATCTTCATGCTGGCCTGGGGGGCGATCGCCGTCTCGGGCAGCGACAACATCGTGCGGCCGCTGCTGATCCAGCGCGGGAGCGCGATGCCGCTCGGGTTGATCATACTTGGCGTCTTCGGCGGGCTGATCGCCTT
>JBKBWD010000234.1:0-642 GCA_046289265.1 Bryobacteraceae bacterium
GCCGCGAACTCGTGCAAGGCGCGCTGGAACGCGGACACGCCGTCACCGCCCAGACCCGCCAGGGCCAGCCCGGCTTTCCCGCAGGCGTGATGCCCGCCGTCTTCGACCCGGCCAGCACGCCTGACCTCTGCTGTCCTCACCTTCGCGGGCAGGACGCTGTGATCTACGCGCTTGGATTCCGCGGTCGCGCGCCGGTCCGCTTCTTCTCGGAAACGACTTGCCGCCTGCTGGCGGCGATGCAGGCCACGGGTGTTCGGCGACTTGTCGCCATCACTGGGGTCGGCGCCGGAGAGACCAAGGGACACGGTGGTTTCCTTTACGAACACCTCATCTTTCCGTTCTTCACGCAAGCCATCTATGCCGACAAGGACCGCCAGGAGGATCTGATCCGCGCCAGCGACACAGACTGGACGATCCTGCGCCCGGCCCCCTTCAAGTCCTCGCCGGGGCGGGAACCCTTCCACGTGCTGACGGAGGTCCGCTCTGGCACACGGCTGTCGCGCGTGACACCGCTCGAGGTCGCGCGCATGGCGCTCGACTGTGCCGAGAAGGGACTTCATCGCGGCGAGGCGGTTTTCTTCGGGCATGGGGTTGCGGGATGAGCGACATTCCCGCGATCCGGCCGGAGCACCTTCACCTTTC
>JBKBWD010000235.1:0-635 GCA_046289265.1 Bryobacteraceae bacterium
CTCACACGCCTTCATGGCATCAATAAGTTAGGCTGTGGAAAACGCGTTGAATGCAGCTAATTTGGACAGTAGTGATTCGGCATGGCCGCTGCGATTGTACTTGTGCTCGGTGGCACGCACAGCTACGGTCAGATGGCAGGAGTGGAACGATTGAAGGAGATGATTGATCCACGCACTTTCTTGACGGTTATACTGGCATTATTGGGTGGTTTTTCTTTGGTCTCAACTGTGGTATACTCATCCGCCAAGCAGGCCATTCAAGATGTCGTCAATCGGCCCTCGGAATCGACCGAAGCGAAAGATACCAAAATATAGCCGGAGTTTCTGGAGTCATCATAATTGTTTGAGTACAGGCTGTCAGATACTGCATTTTTTGTCAGCGAATCAAAGTCCAGACGACAGGATATTAGTCTGGACCGTTTTGCCTTTCATTGGAATCCTAAAAAATGGCGCAGTGAGATTAGGTCTGTATGGGAGTCATTTGCAGCGGAGGTGTACTCCCTCGATGACATTACCGTATCCCTCAGAAGTCATTATTTTCTAGATGGCCTGCGAAACACCACTCTTGTCCAAATTAGATTTGGCGCCACTGGAATATGGTGGTTGACGGAGGAGGCGGAAGCTGCGGTAGTGTA
>JBKBWD010000236.1:0-629 GCA_046289265.1 Bryobacteraceae bacterium
GAACGACCGCGCCACCCTCCAGGCCTGCTTCGATCGCGCCGCGTCGGACGGCAAGTTCGCCGTCATCCCGCCTGGCACCTGGAACGTCGACGCCGGCGTCACCCTCGGCGGCGGCGCCCGCGGGCTGATCATGCAGGGGGTGATCCAGTACACCGGCGCGGCCAACGCCCCGGCCACCGTGCTGACCCTCGGCGACGGCGGCACGGTCCGCAACGGCGAGAAGCTCTACTTCAACCTCCAGGTCACGCGGCAGATCCAGTCGGATTGGGCCAGCGAAGCCGACATCGGCATCGTCGCGCGCAACCTCGACTCCTCGCTGCTCGACCTCCGCCTCGTCTCAGGCTTCACGATCGGCCTTCGCACGCTGGGCGACGGGCGCGGCTTCGAGGACACCACGCTGATCCTCGGGCGCATCCTGAACAACCGCTACGGGCTCGACGCGCACTGCGCCACGGCGACGGCCTGGAACACCTCGATCCGCTACTACGGCGGCCACTTCGCCTGCGCGACCGGCATCAACCCGACGCTCGACCGCTTCGGGGTACGCTTCTCGCGCCAGGCGGGAGCCTACAACAACCACAACCGGCACATCTTCGACGGGCCGAACTTCGAGCTCCGCCAGCTCGACC
>JBKBWD010000237.1:0-628 GCA_046289265.1 Bryobacteraceae bacterium
CCCGCATCGCCGAGGCGGCGCGCGAGACCGGGCTGGGACTGACGCATCTGCCGGTGATCTACGAACAGGGCGGGGTGGATGGACGGCCGCTGGAGGGCGGGCAGCTGCGTTTCGGCTCTTCGCCCGAGGTATTCGCGGCGGTGCTGGAGGGGGCGGGGCGGGCGCTGGCGGGGATGGCCGATGCCGTCCTCGGCGTGGCGCCGCACAGCCTGCGGGCGGTCAGCCGGGCGACGCTGGAGCGGGTGACCGGATTGACCCCCGGCCCTCTGCATATCCACATCGCCGAACAGGTGGCCGAGGTCGAGGAGGTCCGGGCTGCGTGGGGCGCGCGCCCGGTGGAGTGGGCCGTGGCGAACCTGCCCCTCGCTGCCCGCTGGTGCATGATCCATGCCACCCAGATGACGCCCGCCGAGACGGCCGCGCTTGCCCGCACCGGGGCGGTCGCGGGGCTTTGCCCGATCACCGAGGCGAACTTGGGCGACGGCATCTTCGACAGGCCGGGCTGGCTTGCGGCGGGCGGGGCCTTCGGGGTGGGGACTGACAGCAATGTGCGCATCTCGCTGACTGAGGAGTTGCGGCTTCTGGAATATTCCCAAAGGCTTGGGCGGCGCGCGCGGGCGGTGATGGC
>JBKBWD010000023.1:0-73759 GCA_046289265.1 Bryobacteraceae bacterium
GTGTCAGCACGATACTCGGCTATCCTACCAAGCGCCTCCTACGGCTCGCTTCGGAAATTTCAAATATGTTTGGCTAGCTTTTAGCTTTTAGAACCCGACATTCAACCGCGGACGGGCTGGCGATATGTGGATTGGATCGCAGCCTCCTTCGCCGTCATCGGAGTCGCGGCGTTGATCGCCCGGACAATCGGTGCAGGGAAACGGGCGAATCCGGGGCGTTCCGGCCGGACGCGACGCAGGAAGCTCGATCCACGGTGTCGGAGCGGCGCAAGCGACGACTGCTTCGCGATGTTTTCGCGCTGATTCATGTAGAATGCATCGTGAAGATGTCACGCCTTGGCCAGTACGAACTCATCGAAGAGATCGGCCGTGGAGGAATGGGCGTCGTCTACCGGGGCGTCGACCCGATCATCCGCCGGCACGTTGCAATCAAGACCATTCGACTGGGGGAAATGGGCGATGCATCCGAGCGCGAGTTTTTACAGGAGCGGCTGTTTCGAGAAGCGCAATCGGCAGGCATCCTTTCCCATCCGGGAATCGTCACGATCTACCAGGTGGGGCAGGAGGCCGAGGTCACCTTCATTGCGATGGAGTTTATCGACGGGCCGAACCTGGCGCGTCTGCTGACTGAGAGGGCGCTCCCGATCGAGCGCATGATCGAAATCCTGACGCAGACTGCGGCCGCGCTCGACTACGCCCATCAGCATGGAGTGATTCACCGGGATATCAAGCCGGCGAATATCATGCTCACCTCAGATGGGCGCGCCAAGATAGCGGACTTCGGGGTCGCGAAGCTGATATCGAGTTCATTGACAAGAACAGGCATGACGGTCGGGTCACCCTCCTACATGTCACCGGAACAGGTGCAGGGCAAGGCAGTGGACGGCCGTGCAGACCAGTACTCGCTCGCCGTGGTTGCATATGAAATGCTGACGCGCGAGAAGCCGTTTCAGGCGGAGACGTTCACGGCGCTGGTCTACAAGATCGTCTTCGAAGAACCAAGCCTGGAGCGGCTCGCGCACACCGCAATCGGTTCTCGCGTAGAGCAAGTGCTGCGCAAGGCGCTTTCCAAACAGGCTGACAACCGGTTCGCAACCTGCAGCGAGTTCGCTCAGGCGCTGGCGGACACCTCGCGGGCTCCGGTCAGCGCGATTCCCGCGCGGCCTGCTCAGCCGGTTCGTCCTCCACAGCACATTGCGCCTCCGCAGCCTGTTGCGCTTCCGCAACCAGTACACGCTCCAGGGGGCGGCAGCGGCCGCAACCTCGCGGTTGCTCTGGGGTCCACGGTGTTGGTGTTGGGACTTGGCGTGGGCTCCTATCTGCTCCTGCGATCGGACCACGGCTCTGTACCGGACCCGCAGGACACCCCGGTTGCCCGGGTGGAGGCGGCATCCCAGTCGAAGGCGGCTCCGCAGAGCGCCTCGGTTGTCCCACAGCCACCACCGGCGGTGAAACCGGCGAAGGCGCCTGCGGAGAGGCCGACTGCTTCAAGCGCTGCGACGACCACCGCGGCGCAGAGTCCGGCTCCGAGTCCGACGCCGACGGCGACAGAGCAGAAGGCGTTCCAGCCGCCTCCGCCCGAGCGCAGGAACGCGCCGCGGACCGAGGAGCTTCCGCCACCCAGTGTTGCTCCTTCGCCGGCTCCCGTCCCGAAACCTGTTATCGAAGAAGCACCCGCAACCTCGCCCATCTCGCCACCGGCTCCTGCTCCGGCGGAACCAGCCGCCAAGCCGACGGCACCGACTCTCATCCTTCAATCCCCTCCGAGCTATACCGAGGCAGCGCGAAAAGCGGGAATTCAGGGCGCGGTACTATTGGCGCTCGAGGTGGATGAGAACGGACAACCGGACAATATCCGGGTAGTCCGGCCGCTGCATGCTGAACTGGATATCAAGGCGATCGAGGCGGTCCAGCGCTGGCGGTTCCGGCCGGGAACACTGGAGGGCCGGCCCGTTCGGACTTCGGTCACGGCGGAGGTGCAGTTCCGGTTGGTAGGGGCTCCGTCGCAAGGATTCTCGCTCAAGAAGCCCTCGGATAAAAAAAAGTAGAGTCGGTCAGCCGGTTGTCCTGTAACGTCCGGGCTCCAGGTGTGTCCGTCGGAAGCCGTTCGGGAACTTGAGGCCGAAACCGAGCATGCGGTCGAAGCCGAGGTGGGCAACCCAGATCAGCAGGAGGGGCAGCCATGTGTCGTGTCCGGCTGCCCGAGCCCAAGCCGAGAGTGCGAGGGGCGCGACCATCGAGTAAACCGCGTTATAGGCGGCTGCGCCGAACCGCGAATTGACGGCGTAGCCGAGCATGGAGAGGTCGGGGACGAAGAACAGCAGCGCAAAACGGCGCCATTCTCCTTGCAGGCGTGAGTACAGGAGAACTGAGACAGCCAGAACGGCGGCGCCTTCCACAAGCAACAAAACTCGGGGGTTCGTGAGCATAACCGTCCGTTGAGCCTACTTCAATCCAACGAAACCCGCCTCGCGCTTCCAGCTTTCCAAAGTGTTGTAGACGATCGGGCAGTAGCTGGCGCGGTCGATCATTTGCCACATGCGGCTGACGAGGGAGCCTTCGCCGCGAACCACATGGGGGAAGTACTCGCAATTATGAGGCCGAGCCTCGTAGACAGTGCAAGAGGCGCCATCGAGGAAGATGCAGCCGGATTCGGAGCGGCGGAGGATGAGACCTTCCTCCTCGTTCTCCTGAGTGTAGTCGCGAAGGAACTGAGCGGGCTTGAGGCGGAGATACCGGGAGAGCTTTTCGACATCGCGCTCGGTGATCCGGACGGTCGCAACCTTGCAGCAGTTCGCACAGACGGTGCAGTCGATCTGTTCTTCGATCTCCCCGGCGATGCGGCGGAAGCGACGTTCGACGAAATCGTGGCGTTTGAGATGGCGCCGGAAACGCTCGTTCTCGTCCCGCTTCTTGTCGCCGAGCCGGCGAATCTGGACAAGGTCTGTCACCATACTCTCAGTTTAGTCGACCCATAGATAGAGGGTACAATCGTCTGCATAGCATTTTGGAAGGAGCGGCATGGGTTCGTTTGAGAATCAAGGGATAGCCAAGCGGAGGTCCCGGAGGCTGTGATGTTTGGATTATTGGGGGGAGAGGCCGGACAGTTGGAGGAATTGCTGCGAACATCGACCGCGGACCCTCTGGTGATGATTTCCGGATTCGCGATCGCATTCTTCCTGGGGGCCGCGCATGCCCTCACGCCCGGGCACGGGAAAACGATCGTGGCAGCGTACCTGGTGGGCAGCCGGGGTAGGATTTCCGATGCCGTTTACCTTGGCGGAATCGTCACGGCTACGCACACGGCTTCGGTCTTCGCTTTGGGACTCCTGACCTTGTACGCGTCACAGCACGTGTCGCTGGACCGCATTTACCCCTGGCTCTCGCTGTTGAGCGGCGCACTGGTCACGGCGATCGGCGGGTGGCTGTTGTGGCAGCGGCTGACAGGCAGAGGGCACAATCACCATCATGATCACGACCATAGCCATGATCATGGTCACTCCCACGGGCATCACCACCACCATCACCATCATCACCACCATCACCATGAGCATGGTCGAGGCAGTCTGTTCTCGCTGGGTTTCTCGGGCGGGCTGGTTCCCTGCCCTGAAGCGCTTGTCGTGTTGATGATCTCAATATCACTCCGGCAGGTTGGCTTGGGACTGGCAATTCTGGTCGCGTTCAGCCTTGGGCTTGCCGCGGTCCTGATCGCGATCGGCGTGGCGATGGTGCTGGCGGGGCCGATGATGAAACGCGTGACGGGCGACGGGCCGGTCATTCGCGCGCTGCCGGTCATCAGCGCTGTTGTCGTAACGATTCTGGGTCTTGTGATTCTGACGCAAGCGGCGGTTACCCTCTAGGGCAGGTTGAGAACGCTATGGCGGAGAGCTTCGACGTTGTCGTCGTAGGGGCGGGACATAACGGGCTGGTAACGGCGGCTTACCTTGCGCGCGCCGGGAAGCGCGTTCTGGTGCTCGAGAGGCGTGAATTTGTCGGCGGATGCTCGGTGACCGAGGAGATCTGGCCGGGGTTCCGCGTCTCTACGGCAGCGTATCTGACGAGCCTGCTCCAGGAGCGTGTAATTCGGGACCTTGAACTTGAACGATTCGGCTATATCGTCGATGCGAAGGACCCTGCGTTTTTCTCGGCATTCCCCGACGACCGCTATATGTTCATGTGGCAGGACTCGAAGAAGACACTCGCGGAGATCGCCAAATTTTCCAAGCGCGACGCCGAGGCGTTTCCGGCATACGAAGCACACCTGGAGCGGCTTGCCGAGGTCGTGGAGGGGCTGCTGCTGGAGACACCGCCGCAGTTTCCGCCGAGTGGCGCGATGGATTTCCTGGATTATCTTCGAGTAGCGGGGAGATTGCGCGGCCTCGGGCGGAAGGAGATGATCGGGCTGGTCAAGATCTTTACCCAGAGCGCCGCCGACTTCCTGGACGAGTGGTTCGAGTCTGCAGAGTTGAAGGTCACGCTGGCAACCGATGGGGTCATCGGAGCGAATGGCGGACCGAAGTCACCGGGAACAGCATATATTCTGCTGCATCACTGTATGGGCGGGGTCGGCGGCCGGCGGGGTCTGTGGGGCTTTGTCCGCGGTGGAATGGGCGCGGTGTCCAATGCGATCGCGAATGCAGCCCGAAGCCGGGGCGTTGAAATTCGCGCGAATGCGCCGGTTGAACGCATTCTAGTGAAAGACGGCCGGGCTGCGGGTGTCGTGCTTGAGGGAGGCGATGAAATCGCGGCGCCAGTAGTGGCGAGCAACCTCGATCCAAAGTCCACGTTCCTGCGGCTGGTTGACGAGAACGCGCTCGACCCCGAATTCATAACAGCGATTCGCCGATACCGATCCGAGGGAACGTCCCTGAAGATCAACTTCGCGCTCTCCGGGCTGCCGGACTTCCGGGCGCTGCCGGGTGCTCCAGGTCCGCAACATCGCGCGACAATGCACATATGCCCGTCGATTGAGTACGTGGAACGCGCCTGGGACGACGCGAAATACGGCAGCCCGTCGGAACGGCCGCTGATGGAACTGACGATACCGACGATGTATGATTCGTCACTTGCTCCGGCGGGGCATCACATTATGGGGCTATTTCTGCAGTATGCGCCATATAGGCTCGCCTCGGGGAATTGGGATGAGTATCGCGAGCCGTATGCAGACCATGTGGTCGGGTTAATCGAGGAGTATGTTCCCAACATCCGTTCGATCATCGTGGACCGCCAGGTGCTTACGCCTCTCGACCTGGAGCGCAGATTCGGCATCACCGGCGGAAATATCTTTCATGGCGAGATGAGCGTCGACCAGATGTTCGTGATGCGGCCTGTCGCGGGATGGGCTCGCTACCGTACGCCTGTGCGCGGACTGTATCTTTGCGGCTCGGGAGCGCACCCCGGCGGCGGCGTCATGGGCGCTCCGGGCCATAACGCAGCACGTGAAATTCTGAAGCGTGAGCGATAGCGCGAGCGCGGTCACGAGTTTTGTTTACCTCTTTTTCCTTTCTTTTCAATTACTTCGTTTTCCCTTTCCAATTGACATCGGACACCTGGTGCTAGATTTGAGTCAGCAGAAGCTACTCACGCTTCGCTGCGGCGCACAGCGATAAGAATCGCGGCGGCATCAGGGAGGAGCAAGTGAGCAAGGACTCCGCAAATAACAATCAAGCAAACAAGAAAACAGAAGGAGTCGGCCGGGGGAGTAGACAGGCGAGGAGTTCGAATCCGAGTGAGGCGGCGCCGGAAACTGAAGATTCCGAGGCGCCTGAAGATCCCGTCGAGCGAATTGATTGGCTTCTCCGAAAAGTGGAGAAACAATTCGTGGGTGACTTCAAGGCGAGCGTCACCGACTGGATCCGGCTGCTGAAATTCAAGCAGGAATATGAGGAGCTGAGTCAGGGCCCGAAGGAGGTCACCGTTCAATGGGTCGAGAGACTGTCGGAGAACGATGCCTCAGAAAAATAGAATACCGAGCACTGCCGTCTCAGCAGCGATTTCATAAGTCATCCGCGCGATTTAGAGGTTTTTCCGGTCCGATTGGTTCCGGAAAAAGCCAGGCGCTCTGCCAGGAAGCTCTCCGGATGGCTTATATCAACTCGGGGCGGCTCGGGCTGATCGGGGCACCGACTTATCCGATGCTTCGCGACGCGACGCAGCTCGCGTTGATCGAGATTCTGGAGCAGAACCAATTACCGTATCGGTTGAATCGCTCAGAAAACGCGCTGACGCTGACGGACACCGAGTCGCGGATCATCTTCCGGCCGCTTGATCAATTCGAGCGACTGCGCGGCAGCAACCTCTCCTGGTTCGGTGTCGATGAACTGACGTACACGAGTGAGCAGGCGTGGCTGCGCCTGGAAGGCCGCCTGCGCGATCCAAAATCAGTACGCCTGGGCGGCTTCGCCGTTTGGACTCCGAAAGGGAAAGACTGGGTTTATCGTCGGTTCGTTTCGTCACAGATTGAGGGTTACGCGACGATTATCGCGAAGCCGTTCGAGAACCGCCACCTGCTCGACAAGGTTCCAGACTTCTACGAACGGCTGCGGCACAGCTACGACGAACGCTTCTTTCAGCAGGAGGTATTAGGACAGTACCTGACCGACAGCGACGGGCTGGTCTACCATGCCTTCGACGCGAAGCTTCACGTGAAGCCGCTGAAGGTGAATGCGTTTAAGCCGCTCCTGTGGGCGCTGGATTTTAATGTCGATCCGATGTGTTCGATCGTCGCGCAGCGACTGGAGGAGGCACTCCATGTGCTGGACGAAATCGTGTTGCGAAGAGCCAGCACGACGGAGGCATGTGAGGCATTTCTAGCCCGGTACGGCAACCACGCGGGTGGCATCGTGATTTACGGCGATGCGTCAGGGCGGCGGCGCCAGACCTCCGGAACGACCGACTACACGCTGATCGAACAGGCGTTCGCACGGCATCGCCTGGGCCGCATCCAGTTCCGGATACCCAACGCCAATCCGCCGGTCAGAGACCGCGTTGCAATGGTGAACTCGCAGCTAAAATCGGCGTCCGGGTTAGTGCGGCTTCAAGCAGACCCGCGCTGCAAGGAACTCATCAGGGACTTCGAAGAGGTCTCCTATGTGGGCAACAGCAGCGAAATCGATAAGATACGCGATCCGAAACGGACGCACCTATCCGACGCGCTCGGCTACCTGATCTGGCAGGAGTGCGGACCGAGGCCGACGGCGGGCGAACAAACGCGCCGGCTGCTTTAGCAACACACGACAAACAAAGGAGCTTACGACGTGGTCAAGATCAACCGCGAGCATCCGGAGTATCGCGCCCGGAAGGCGATGTGGAGGAAGTACCGACAACTCTACATCGGCGGCGAGGAGATGAAGCTCAACGCTGGCGAGTACCTGATGCGACGCCAGAAAGAGCCTCTCGATGTTTATAACGAACGGCTGCAGCATGCGTTCTACGAGAACTATGTCGGATCAATTATCGACTGGTACGCCTCGACGCTATTCCGGCGGGAACCGATGATGACGATCGAGGGAACGAACCAGGCCGGGCGCGCCTTCTTTAATACGTTCTCGGAGGATTGCGATCTGAAGGGCAGTGCGCTTAGCGACTTCATGCGACGGCAGCTTGTCGATGCGCTGGTCTACGGCGTCAGCTATGTCGCGATCGATTTCCCGCGCGCAGCCGAGGAGCCGCGGACGAGGGCCGAGGAGGAGGCACAGGGTGTTTCGCGCGCTTACCTGGTGCCGTACAGCGCGGAGGACCTGGTCAATTGGAGTACGGACGAGCGCGGCAACTTTGACTGGGTGTTGCTGAAGACGTCGCGCCTGAGCCTCCCGGCCCTCGACGCACCGGACTACGTGCACGAGACGCGGTGGATCTACTACGACAAGGAGGAGTTCCGGATCTACCGCTCCGTTCCCGATGCGCGAGGTGAGGAGTCGCTGGTTCTGGTGGACGCAGGACGGCATGGCCTGGCGGCGCAGCGCAGGGTTCCTCTTTTCGAGCTTCGTATCACCGAAGGCCTGTGGCTCATGAATAAGGCCGCGCTGCTGCAACTTGAGCACTTCAATAAGTCCAACGCACTCTCATGGGGCTTGACGATGGGGCTGTTCGCCACGCCGGTGGTTTACTCGGAGCGCCCATGGGAGCAGGTGGTCGGCGAATCCTACTACATCCAACTCGCTCCCGGCGATCGCTTCGGATGGACCGAGCCGGAAGGCCGGGTCTACCAGATCGCGGTAGAGAACCTGACCCGACTGAAGGATGAGATCTACCGTGTCTGCTACCTCATGTCACAGGCCACGGGCAGTTCGGCGAGGCACATCGGACAGTCCGGTCTCAGCAAACAGCGGGACTACGCGATCACGCAGGAGGTCCTGCGGGCCTATGGAGACTCCGTCAAAGACGTATTGAAGCGCCTGCTGCGGGCGATCGAGGCCGCACGCGCCGACGGGCTGCAGATTGACGTTTCGGGCCTCGATGAATTCGATATTGGCGACTTCAGCGGAGAGATCGCTGACGCCGAACGCCTGCTGAACCTGGGCATCGCGTCGCCGACGCTCCAGACGCAGGTCTTCAAAAAGCTTGCCTTCAAATATTTGTGCGACGTGAGGCAGGACATCAAGGACCGGATTGGTCAGGAGATCGACGAAGCCGGCCAGTAATCAGTTCACAGCAGAGGAGAATCCCATGGAAGAGAAACGAGAGCAGGAGAAGACGCCGGAGAGTGCGCCGGCAACGGACGTCCGCGCGGTGATTCGCGAAGTCATTCAGGAGTTCGTCCAGACGCAGCACACGAAGGCCGAGCCCGCCTACAAAGCGGAACTCATGGAAGAGCGAAAACGCCGGGAGCAATTGGAGCGGCGAGTCAACGACCTCGTGCAGGAGAACATTCGCAGCCGGCAGATCGCCGAAGAGGCGGATCGGAATGCACGGGTCCGCGATGAATTGCAGCGCCTTGGCGTGGTGAAACTGGATCTCGCCTATCGCGCAGTCAAGGACGATGTCGCACGTACCGAAGATGGCCGCCTGGTGGCGCGCGGCGCACAAGGCGAGACAGAGCTTGCCGAGTACCTGTCGAAGTTTGTAAACGAGAATCCCGAACTGCTTCCTGCCCGCATCGCTGGCGGCGCCGGAACCGGCGTCGGCAAGCGTGCCTCGACACTGTCGAGCGGGCTCGACCTGGACAAGATCAAGCCCGGCATGAGCACCCAGGAGTTAGAGCAGGTGCGGAACGAGATTGCGCGACTGGCGGCTCAGGCCATGCGCGGGGAGTAGTCATTCACTGAGCTTGGGCGAAACCTGCTGCTCCGGACGCCGTTAGTCGGCAGGAACGGAAGAGCGCGTCGCTCGCAACTAGCAGTCCGATTACAAACAACAACAAACAGGAGAAGAGATGCCTGCAATTACTTCAGCCAATCTGGCGAATGCGATTGTCAAGCTTGTGGCGGCCGATGCGCTGCCGGCGCTGATGGGGAACCTTGTCATGGGAAACCTTGTCAATCGCGATTTCGAACCGGTGCTCGGCAACGCCGGCGATACGGTCAACGTTCCGATTCCGGCCACGCTCGTGGCTAACAACATCGCCGAGGGCGGCATGGTTCAGACGCAGAATCCCAGCCTGCAGAATGCGCAGATCGTTCTGAACACTCACGCCGAGGCGAGCTTCCAGATCCCGGATGTCACCAAGGTCCTGGCCGTTCCGGACCTTCTCAAACTGTACCTGCAGCCCGCGATCGTCGCGCTGGCCGAGAAGATCGAGGCCGACCTGCTGGGCCTGTACTCACAGTTCACGGCGAATACACCCGTGGGCACAGCGGGCACGCCGGTCACCGAGGCGACGATCGATGCGGCCGAAACCGCCCTATTCCAGGCGAAGGTGCCGGCGAGCCAGTCGAAGTACCTGGTGGTCGACGCCAATACCTACTCGCAACTGCGGCAGATCCCGCGTTTCAGCGAGTTCCACACAGCGGGCGACGCCGGGCTGCGGGCACTGGTCGACGGCACGGTCGGAAAGATCAAGGATTTCTACGTCTTCCGGTCGCAGTTCGTCTCGAAGACCGGAAGCGGCCCCGCGACAACGCACAACATGGCGTTCTCCCGCAACGCGATCGGCCTGGTGGTGCGCCGTCTTCCGCAACCGCTTCCCGGCACCGGCGCCATCGCCGAGTACGCGGAACTCGGCAACTTCGGAGTCCGCGTCATGATGAGCTACCAGCCGAACACGCTGGCCCAGCAGTTCACCGTGGACGTCCTGTACGGCGCGGCGGTGCTGCAAAACAGCTTCGGCGTGCAGGTGCGGAGCTAGGGGACACGTCAGCAGCCGTGGGAGGCCGCCGCGATGGCGGTCTCCCGCAGATCAAGCGAGGACAAGCAATGGACACCAAAGCCTATTACCGAAAGATCAAGGAAATCGAGGACAGCATCGAGCACGAAAATGTGGTCGTCGTAAGCGAGGCGACCCCGGACGGGGGCAAGGCGGGCGTGCGGACGGAGGTTCCACGGAAAATCGCCGCGCGGATCGTCGTGGAGGGACGCGCACGATTGGCCAGCGACGAGGAGACGGAGGAGTTCCGCACGGAAACATCCGAGGCGTATCGCAAGGCCATGGCGGCGCTGGCCGCAGCTCCGCCCACACCTGTCCTCGTGTATGAATCGCGGCCCATCCGGCCAACCGGACGCGGCTCCCGGAGTTAGAGCAAGGAGGAGAGATGGCGCTATTCGCAGACGGGCAGATTTCAACGATAGAGGACCTTCGGCAGTACGAGACGAACATTCTCGATATGGCGAGCGTAGAGAATGTCGATCTCAACGCCAAGTTGGGCCTCGCAGAAATGGAGCTGGAGGGGGAGCTGGAGGCATATCTGCGGAACTACGGCCGGCACTCCGCGAAGCAGGTCGTGGTCAACGACGCGATCCGGCGCTGGCACCGTCTGCGGACGCTGTCTCTGGTGTACATGGACGTGTACCTCAGCCAGCTCAACGACAGGTATCTGGGCAAATGGAGAGAGTACCGCCGCCGTGACGAGGAGTCCTCGCGGCTGGCGTTCCAGTTAGGTATTGGCATCGTCGTCAGACCGATCCCGCGGGGATCTCAGCCAAAGCTCTCGCTGGCGCCGGGCGGCTTCCCTCCGGCCGTCTACTACGCGCAAGCCACGTGGGTGGACGGGCGCGCCGTCGAAGGAGCTCCAAGCGCGCTGACTGCACTGATTGCTTCGGAGGCCCACCAGTTGACGGCTTCGATGGCGATGCCGCCCGATGGCGTCGCCGGATGGAACATTTATGTCGGCAGCACGCCGTCCATAACGAAACGCCAGAACAGCACGCCAATCGGCGCCGGCGCGGTCTGGCAGATGCCGGCGTCCGGACTCGCTGCAGGCGCACACCCTCCAGAGGGACAGCAGCCCGACTACGTGCTGCATCGAATCAACAGGCTTCGACGGGGGTAACGATGGCGCGAACAGGAAGCATTGCAACGACCACGCTGGTTCATCTGCTGCAGTCGCACGCCGGCGTCTCATTCAGTCTGGCCGCGGTCTCAAACCGCGTAGGCGAGCTGCTGGCGCCGATCCAGCAACAGCAGATCGTGCAGCAGCACGTTCCGATCGAGGTCGCCGAGAAGAGTACGAAGGTCCAGTATCCGATTCTTCATGTCTACTGCGAGCGCATTGAGAACAGGCTGAAGGAAAAGTTTCGGACCTTTTCCGGAAGCGTGCGGCTTGCGCTCGAGGTTCGGGTCACGCAGGAGCACCTGGAAGGGCTGGATCGGCGCCTGCATCTTTACCTCGAAGCGCTCACTGATTTTCTCGATCGCCATCGCGGCGAATGGGGAGAAGGCATGTATTTCAGCGGCGCGTATGAAGCCTCGATCGGTCCGGTGCGGCGAGGCGGAAAGAACTTCGTGCACATCGGAAAAGTCACGCTCGACGTTGACGTGAGCTCGAACTAGGGAGACTAAGCCAGTGGCATGCTACATTCTATCGAACAATAACCGATTTTACGCGGCGATCGAGGAGAACTACGGCAGCATTCCGGAGATCTCGGAGGAGCATCGCATTCCGGCGATCCGCCTTGCGGCGGACCAAAGGACAGTCCGCGTCGAGCGCAGAGACAAGACCGGAAGCAGGACCTTCGCGGGCTATCCGGCTGGTCTCCGGCGTCAGACCGCGTTTCATCTTCGTACCTACTTGACGAGCTGGACCGATCATGAGCGCGAACCACTGCACGGCGCGCTCATCCGATCCTGCCTGGGCGGAGACGCGATGACACACCAAGGCGGCATCGTTGCACAGAGTTCCGGCGGCCGCACCATCGAATGTGCCGCTCCTCACGGCCTCGTGCCAGGTCAGGCTGTTGCCTTCGGAGGCGAGATGCGCTTCGTCGAGGCTCTAGTCGACGATCACACCTTTCAACTGAATGCGCCGTTCACGTTCGAGCCCACACCAGGCTCTCCTCTGGGAACCACCACGACCTACTCGCTGTCGAGTCGTCTGGGTAGCGTGAGCGTCTTCGACTACTGGTCGCCGGCGGAATCGGTGCAGCGGATCCTGCGAGGCGCCTCGGTCGATCGGATGACCGTCCGCGTGAACGGAGATTTCCACGAATTCGACTTTTCAGGACCGGCCGCCGATCTGATCGACAACACGAGCTTCGAGTCGGGACAGGCAGGACTGACGTCGTTCCCGGCAGAACCTCCGGTCACGCAACTGGACTATTCGCTCATTCCCGGCCACCTCGGCCAGGTATGGCTCGGCACGTCGCCGGATCGCTTCTTTACACTCACTGAGGGCGAACTGCAGATCGACAACAACATCGACGCGCGCAACCGCGAGTTCGGATTCACGGGAACTCGCTGCATTGTGCCGGGGCCACGCTCCGTGACTCTAAACTTCGCGCTCTACGGGCAGGATTCAGAGGCCACGAAGGCTCTTTACCAAGCAGCGCGCCAAAGGTCCCCAATCAGCGCGATGCTGCAGTTGGGCGAACAAAGCGGACAGTTGTTCGGAATTTACATGAAGAGCATCGTCCCCGAGGTACCTGTGTTCGACGATTCGGACAATCGCCTGCAGTGGAGGTTCTCGGGATGCCGGGCGCAGGGCTGGAGCGACGACGAACTCTTTTTCGCATTCGGATGAGGTCAACGATGAACTACGAGAGCTCCATATGGCAGGAATCGGTGACGCACCCCGGCGTACGGTATCGCGTCGCGAAGATGTCGTTCGGACGGCGGCTTGAACTTACGAAGCGCGTTCGCGAACTCAGCCGCGGTATCGCCTTTCACGAGAGCGACGCCCGGCTTGAGGGAAAGCTCGAGGCGTCGATCCTCGCCTCCGAGGTTGATCGACTTTACCTGGAGTGGGGCTTGTGCGAGTTGCACGGCCTTGAGATCGACGGCGCCGAGGCGAGCATCCAATCGTTGATCGCGCGAGGACCGGAGGCGCTCTGCCTCGAGATCCTTGACACGGTGAAGCGCGAGTCAGGATTGACGGAGAGCGAACGAAAAAACTGATCGTCGCCTTTCACTTTCACCGATCCAACCAGGCCGGGTGGAAGTGCGATGACTGCCGGAAAGCCGGCCTGGAGCAGACGCGGCGCTGCGGGTTTCTTCCAGCCGAACGGATCGAGAGCGCGAACAAACCCGTCTGGGCCCGGAAACGAGTCGCACTGACAACCTGCCCTGTTTCCTATGTAAGCGCCGAAAGCTTGATGTATCTGGAGGCGTTCTCGACACACCGCCTCCTGAAGGCGGCGACGGATTGGCTCGCCCTGCCGGCGAAGCTCGTTGATGCATTCAGCGTCCTTGAGACAGAAATCGCAGCGGAGAACGATTATGCGCAACAGTGAAGTGACCCGGCTCCTGAGAGAGCTGGTAGAGAATCAGCTACGGCCCGACAGCGCAAGTGAGGTCCTCGCGCGCACAGTGCAGTCGGTGACCAAGGCGCCCTCCCCGGATACCGCCGCGTTGACAGGGCTGGCGGCATGGCTGCAGTCACAGCGTGCGGGAATCGCCGGTGGAGGGGCCTTGGAATCACTGATTGAGCACGCCGGGATGCAGCGTTCGGCCTCCACTCAGCTCCAGGGCCACACGGCCCGTCGCACGGGGGCGCCCGGCGGCGCCGAGGAGGGCGACACCTCTCCGATTCGGTCCTTCGCAAATCAGGTTCTCCGCCGAACTGCACTCGGACCGGTGGTTACGTCGTTGGCCGGCCTGTTCGGCCGGCGCGACACCGAACCCGAGCCAGCCATCGAACGATTCTCACTGCCTCCGTCGATTCGGTACGAGGGCGCCGTGTCGGCAGACACAGGAGGGCAGATTCACGGCGTCGATTACGTCTCCGGCGGCCAGCCGCGACTCCGCACCGGCTCCGCGGCCACTCAGGTTACGGTGCACGTCAACGCCATCGACAGCAAGTCCTTTCTCGACCACAGCGACTCGATCGCGCGCGCCGTCCGGGAAGCGATGCTTAACTCTCACTCGTTGAACGACGTGGTCATGGAGCTGTAGGACACATGAACTTTCCGACACTGAAGTCCGGCGCCATTATGCAGTACCCCGCGGAGCGTGCCGTTGCATTCGCTACGCGCACCCTTCGTTTTCTGGATGGAAACGAACAGCGGTATCTTCTCGCACCGGCAAGGCGGCAGTGGCTTGTGCGTCTGGATCTGCTCGACGAAGACGAGGCGAACGCGATCGAGGAGTTCTTTCTCGCCATGCAGGGCCGCGGTGGATCCTTTGCGTTCACCGATCCCTGGGACGGAACGGAATATCCCAACTGCAGCCTCGCTGACGATGATATCGAGGTACGAACAACCGGACTCGATCGAGGGCGACTGGCGATCATGATCCGGGAGAACAGGGACTAAATGCCTCACCTTCCTCAACTCCTGACTGGCGCCACGGCTCAGTATCCGCTGGGACGGCGCCGTATGCGACGCACAGCAGTGACCGAATTTCCGGGCGGCAGCCGCCTCGCGCTCACGGATCCCGGTGTGCGCCGGATCGAGTGGAATCTCGAGTACGCGAATCTGAGCGACATCGAACTCCAGGTATTGTCCTCGTTCTTTGAGACTGTCGAAGGAAGCCTGCGCGAGTTCACATTTCTCGACCCGCTCGGCAACCTGCTGCGATCAAGCGAATCCCTCGTGGCGGGGGCCTGGACGATCGACCCGATGATCCAGGTGGAGCACAACGTGGCAGATCCTCTAGGCGCGCAACGCGCGTCCCGCCTGACAAACACTGGGCAAGTAATTCAGGCCGTTACCCAGACGGTCGCCGCCCCGGCCTCGTATCAGCTGTGTTTCAGCCTCTGGTTGCGAAGCGGCGCGGACGGCAGCTCACACCTCTTGCGGGCTGCCGCGGATGGCTCGAAGCGCGTCCCGATCGCGACGGCGCCCGAGTGGAAGCGCGTGGCCGATTCAGGACGGCTCAACAGCAGCAGCGAGGAGGTGCGGTTCGGACTCGAACTGGCGCCTGGAGACACAGTGGACGTTTTCGGCTTCCAGGTGGAGCCGCAATTAACGCCGTCGCGATACAGGAAGACCACCGCAAGAAGCGGCGTCTATCCGAACGCCAGATTTCTGGACGATGTCCTCCGAATTGTAACGACGGGACCGGACGAACATCATTGCAGGCTCCGCCTCACGGCACGGGAAGAGTAGTGGCGAGTGACAGGTACACGACATGACTAGCATCGAACTGTTTAAAGAGCGAGAGATATTGGAGACGCCGCTCCTCCTATTTGAATGTGAGCTCGCCTCGGGTGCAGTTGAGCGTTGGAGCACCCATCGAATCACGTGGAACGGGCACGAGTATGAGCCGCGCATCCTGCGGCATAACGCCTTCGAATTGAACTCGTATTCCGAGCATGGCGTCGACTCGGTGTCGAAGATCTCGATGACCTTGTCCAACGTCGATTCGTACTTCTCGCAGATCGAGCGCAACATCGGATGGAAAGGCTCCAGGCTGACGGTGCGATTCGTTTTCTTTGACCTCCGAACAAACAGTCCCGCTACCGACAGCGTTGTCATCTTTCTCGGCCTGGGCAACCCACCCGATGAGATCACAGAGCGCACCATCCGCCTGACGTTCGCCAATCGGCTCAATCTGCAACGTGTGCAGCTTCCGGAGGTTCGAATTCAGCGACGCTGCCCCTGGCTCTTTCCATCCACAGCTCAGGAACGCCAGGTTGCGGTAAGCGTAACTGACGCTTCGCGATACCAACCACAGATTCGCTGCGGGTACTCGGCCGGGATCGAGGGCGGCGTCGGAAACCTGGACGGAGACGCTCCGTTCACCTCATGCAACTACTCGCGGACGCACTGCGAGGAGCGCGGCATGTTTCGCGAAGATAGCGAAGGCCGTCCGACAAGACGCTTCGGTGGTATCGAGTTCGTTCCGGCCGACATTCTGGTGCGGACGCATGGCGAACGGCAGTTCCACGTATCGAACGTCGTCGACAATCAGGCGAGATATAACGATTTTGTCCCCCTGGTCTACGGCACCGCGTGGTATCGGCCGCCGATCGTCTTCGCGAGAAATGACGGCAATCTCACCCGGATGGAAGTACTGCTCGGAATGGGCGAGATCGAGCAGGTCCTCCGTGTTGTGGTTAACGACCTTGAGATCCCCCAAGGCGAGGCCGGGAAAGACCTCACGGCGACAGGCTGGTTCAATCTCATCCACCCCGGACACCGATCCGGCGACTTCAATCCTGATTTCCAGGATGCATCCGGGATGCCGCTTGGGGATCCGTACGGCAGCATGGCGGTCCTGTCGGTCGTCGTGCCCAATCGCATCAGCGATGGCCGATCGCTTCCCACCGTACAGGTGCTCCTGGAAGGTATGAGGCTTCCTCGCTACGACGAACAAGGCCAGCTAGTCGACATCGCATTCACGAACAATCCGGCATGGGTGCTTCTCGATGTCCTGCGCCGTTCCGGATGGAAGCGAGAGGAACTCGACCTCAAGAGCTTTGCGCGCACCGCCGCATACTGCGCGGAGCAAGTCCAGACGACCGATCTCAACGGTAACCTGCGGATGATTCCTCGCTACCAGTGCAACCTGGCGGTTACCAGGCGCCGGAGCGCAGCCGAGATGGTTCGAGGCATTCGCGCAGGAGCGGGTCTTCACCTGACTTTCAGCCGCGTGGGCCTGCTCGAAGTAGCGCCCGAAGCGACACTCGCGATCCAGCACCCGAATCCGACCGCCTGGGGCAACAGCACGGAGCCGCTAAACGGAGGCTGGCCGGTCTACGAGTTCGGCGACGGCTCCACGGGGATCGGCGGCGTTTTGCGCCGGGAGAACGGCGATCCGGCGATTCGGCTGTGGTCTCGAAGCACCGCGGACACACCCAACCGGCTGAGCATCGAATTTCAGGATGAATTCAACGAATACCAGCAGGACAGTCTCTCCGTCGTTGACGCTGACGACGCGACGGTTGCCAGGCAGGAGATCAATGGCGCTCTGGCAGCGCTCGGGGTTCCGAACTTCAGCCAGGCTGGTCGCGTGATCCGCACTCACCTGCGAAAGACCATCCGCGGGAATACTTATGTCGAGTTCGAAACCAGTGTGAAGGGATTGGGTATCCGGCCAGGAGACCTCATCGCGATCACGTACCTGAAGGAGGGACTCCAGCGCGAGCCTTTCCGCGTGGTTCGGGTTGCCCCCGGCTCCAACTACGAGACAGTCTGGATCACAGCTCAGATCCACGATGACCATTGGTATGACGATCACGACGACCCGTTTGCAGGAGCCGGCGCCGATCGACGATCGGCTAACCGGATCGGGCTCCCGCGCCCGTTAGTCGGAGCCATCGCGAATGCTGACGGATCGAGCGACTTCGATGTGGAGGAGACTACAGTCACATCCTCCGACGGCACGGCCGCGGTGAAGCTTTCCGTTCGCTTCGTGCCGCCCAGGCGGCCTTCCATGACCGAGCGTACGGCGATCGTCGGCCTCTCGCCGCAAATTGATACACTCGGAGGCGCCCTCGAAGGCGGCCAGATCCTCTACTACGGTGTGAGCGCCCTAGGTGAGGATGGAAGCGAGGGCGGACTGTCGTTCCTCGTACGCGCATCGATCGGTCCGGGATCGGATACAAACCGGGTCACACTCACAAAGCTCAGTTTGCCCCAGGGTTCGGTCGGCTTCGTGGTCTATCGTGGAAGCGATCCCATCCGGCTCCGGAAGATCGCAGAGAGTGATGTCCCGGCCACGGAGTTCGTCGATACCGGACTGGAGGCGTCGACCGTTGGTCCACCTGATCCGAACTACGATCACGCGAACTTCTACTGGCGCTTCGAGCTGATGCCGGAGGCGCCCGCCGGAATCCACTCAGAGAACACGATCGGCGACGCATCCCTTCACATGCTGCCGGATGAGTATCGCGGCATGACGGTGCGGATCACGGGTGGCAAGGGCGCGGGCCAGGAAGCGACCATCGAGGAGAACTCAGAGTCGGTCCTGAGAATCGCGGCACGCTGGCGCGTGACGCCGGATGCGACCAGCCGCTTCGTGGTCGCCGAATCGAGTTGGCGATTCGCGGCCACCGCGACAGCGTCGCCGGTCGAGTTCGAAGTGCCGAATCGTGTCGATGCGACGGTGCATCTGCTCGGGCGATCCGCGAACGTTTACAACCATGAGTGCGCGGTCGAGCTTTCGCCCATCACCCGGTGGAGAATCGGCGGCGAAGCAGGCGGCGAATGGGATGCGGATGTTGCAGGCGCTCCGATTTTCGGGCTCTCCGTGACAGGTCGCGGGACGGCCGAACTCGGAGGCATCAGCTTCGAAGACCTCACGAACACACGCACCATCTACGCCGGCACTCTGACACTCGGCTACTGGGACGAACTCCAGGGCCCGGGCACGATCGCGCTCTCGCAGGCTGTATCCGACGAAGCACCAACGCTGACACTCTCCGAACCGGGCCCGGCTCAAATGGGCGACTGGCTCCAGATCGGGCCGGAGGTAATGCGTGTCGACGAGGTGCGGAACGGAGGCTTGGAGTACGAGGTAGTTCGCGGCTCACACGGAACCAATCCCGAATCGCACGATGAGGGGGTCCCGATTTATCACCTCTCGAGGAAGACTCTGATTATTCCATTCATACGCAACTTCTTCGGGACTCCGGCGAGCGGGAGCTACACCTATCGCTTCTCGCTGCCTTCGGTCCGCATCGCTGTTGCCGAGCTGTTCGTCACGAATACGCGCGGCAGCAGCGAGCCGGCCCGCACATCCTTTACCGCGACAAGCGACTTTGGCCTGAGGACCCTGGCCGGCGGACAATACTCCATACAAGTCGAAGGCTTTCTGGCAGTCCAGCACGGCGCGGCGCCGCCGGTCGTGATCGACGAAAGCCACAGCGTTCGGGATATCTTCGCTCGCCTTCGCGAGGCGCCAACGGACGGGCCCTTGGTGCTGGAGCTCTATCAGGATGAGGAACTGTACACAACGCTCTCAATCCCGGCAGGCGCAACGCAGTCGAATATCGTGAGCGGGTCGCTGCTTCCGCCGCTTCGTGCCGATTCGGAATTGCACCTTGCTATCCTGTCAGTCAGCCATGGCGAAGGAAGCAATCCGGGGCGGGACCTGACCGTGGTCGTGCGTCTATAGTGCGCTTTAGAAAATTCCTCCGCCGATCGCGAGTCGGAAAAGCCCGATCACGATGGCTGCGACACATCCGATGATGCCCGCGACCGCGCCGCCGCGATTGCCCGGATGCGCACCGGCATACGCCACGATGCTGACAATCAGGCCGATGCCGGCAAATGGAATGTTCAGCCAGTTAAACGCTCCCAGGCATGGAAGGAAGCCGAGGATCATCCCCGCGACCGCGAGGATTCCCCAAATCAGACTTAGGATCTGCATCCGCTATTCTCCTTGTGGCGCAGCCGACCTGCGATAAGCCGGGCGAGTACAACCGCGACTGCGATTTCATTGACGGCCATAGCAGAAAATAAGGGAAGGCTCGCCGCGTTCGCCGCCGTTGCGGACTCGAATTCTCCGCGGCCGATGGCGTAAAAGCCTGTTGTCATCCCGCAAAGGATACACTCGCGCTGCTGTTTTTTCGCCTCACAGACAGGCAGCACGCCTGCTAAGGCGTCTGGCGGGACGACGAAGGGCAGCACGAGCGCGAGCAGTATCGGAACGCTCGCGATCTGCCAAGCCCACAGAATCGCTTTCCTGATGTCGCCGTCGTTCATGAGGATTCGGGAGAGCGTGGCAAGCTAGCCCGCGCCGGAACCGGCCGACAATTGGCTCGAGGCCAGCCTCCAGCGCTCTTCGAACAGACCCGCCATCGCCTCGCCCATGCCCTCATGATCGAAGATGACGGCGGTCCAGGTCGGCTTCGTGATGACCGGATCGAGTAGTGCGATGAGACCTTGCCGGTTGTCAAACAACGCAAGTTTCATCGGGAGCGATTCGGCCAGCCGGACCTCGACGCCCGCCGCCGAATAGTCTTCCAGGCGCGCGCGGTGTGCGTCATCGAGCGTGCCGGCCTCCAGCAGAATTCGGCAGCTTACACCACAAAGCCTGGCCTGCTTGACCAACTGCTCATCCAGGGGATCGACAGCGTACGGCGGCCGCGAAAACTCAAGGTACTCCCGTTTGACGTCGCGAAGCATCTGCCTGTATTGCGTGGCGATCTGCCCGGGGTCGCTCACAATCCGCAGATAATCGAGCGTTCCCCGGCCTCCCTGCCCCTCCGAGTAAACGCGGTTCAGATCGGTGACAAGAGTCTCCGATATCCGCGACTGATCCATCAGCTCCTGCCGGACCGCCTCTTCGCGCCGCGAAAGATAATTCGACAGCGCCAGGCTCGGCTCGACTGCCGAGAACAGCTTGGTCTTCTCCTGGACCACCTGCGCGAATCCCTTCTCGACAAGGCTGTCCAGGACCTCATAGATCTTTTGGCGCGGCACATGCGACCGGGCCGCCAGTTCAAGCGCCTTAAAGCGCGGATGTCCGACCAGGACAAGATACGAACGCGCCTCGTAGGCATTCAACCCGATCTGCTGCAGACGCCGCCACAGCCGTTGGAAGTCCATTTCAGGCAATTCTTGCATCGCGAGAGTCTCGGCCCTTCAACATATCATGAGTCGGAGGAGCGTGGTAGACGCCTGTCTCCCGGTTCGCAGCAGAAGTTCTACGCGCCCGGTCTGCTACAATCGCGGATAGATCGGGATGGGGAGTCATGAACACAAAACACTGGGAATTGCCTCAGACGTTAGGCGCTCTCCGATCGAGCAAGTATTCCGAGGAGCGCATTGGTTCCCGCACCGTAAAAGACGAACTGCGTCATAACCTTATCTGCCGTCTCCAGCAGGGCGAGGAACTCTTCCCCGGCGTAGTCGGGTACGAAGATACGGTCATACCGCAGATCGTAAACGCCGTGCTCTCGCGGCACAACTTCATTCTGCTGGGCCTGCGCGGCCAGGCGAAAACACGCATCATCCGATTGTTAACAAATCTGTTGGATGACGAGCTTCCCTATATCGCCGGCTGCGAAATCCACGACAACCCTTACCGGCCTATCTGCCGCCACTGCCGGAACCTCATCGAGGAAATGGGGGAGGAGACTCCGATTGCATGGCTGACGCCCGAGCAGCGCTACGTCGAAAAGCTGGCGACACCGGATGTCACGATTGCAGACATGATCGGCGATATCGATCCGATCAAGGCGGCGCGTAGGGGCCAGGACATCTCCAACGAGCTCACCGTCCACTACGGGCTACTGCCGCGAGCCAACCGCGGAATCTTCGCCATCAATGAATTGCCGGACCTCGCCGGCAAGATTCAGGTCGGCCTGTTCAACATCATGCAGGAAGGGGATGTACAGATAAAGGGCTACCCGGTGCGGCTGCCCCTCGATCTCATGCTTGTCTTCACTGCGAACCCTGAAGACTACACCGCGCGCGGGAAGATCATCACGCCTCTGAAAGACCGCATCGGCAGCGAGATCCGCACTCATTATCCGATCACGGTGGACCAGGGACTCACAATCACCGAGCAGGAGGCCTGGACCGATCGTGGCGAATCGCTCGAAGTCCGCATTCCAACCTACATCCGCGAGGTCGTCGAGCAACTGGCCTTCCTCGCGCGCGACGACAAGCGAATCGACAAGCGCTCGGGAGTGTCGCAGCGGCTTCCGATCTCTGCCATCGAGAATGTAGTTTCCAGCGCCGAGCAGCGCGCACTGCGCTCCCAGGAGAAACTCGCGGTCCCCAGGATTATCGACATCTACGCGGCCCTGCCTTCCATAACCGGGAAGCTTGAGCTGGAGTATGAGGGTGAACTGAAGGGCGGCGAGAACGTCGCTCGCGAACTGATCCGGGCGGCGGTGGGAAAGGTCTACAACCAGTACCTCGAGGGAGTGAATATGGCACAGGTCGTGCAGTGGTTCGATCTTGGCGGCTCCCTTAAACTCGATGAATCCGTGAACTCGGCGGCGATCGTCAAACAATTGAGCGCCATACAGGGCCTGATGGAAAAGACAGCGGCACTCGGAGTGAAGTCGAACGAACCGGACGCCGTCCGCGCTGCCGCGGCCGAGTTCATCCTCGAAGGCCTGTACGCTCATCGCAGAATCAGTCGAAGCGAAGAGCGAGGCTTCGTCGCCGACGAGAAGAAACGCGAAGCTCCGGTTGCGGAGGAAGGCACGCGTCGCGGGAGTGGCCGAAGACAGTTCAACTGACGGGGGCCATTGTGAAATGGATCAAGTATTCGCGATACACCGGTGATGATTTCGGCATCAGCGCTGAAGACTTAGTCAAGGCGCTATCCGATTTCCTCCTGGACAGCGGGTTCCATAACCAGTACATGCAGTTCAACGAGTTGAACCAGCGTACCCTGGAGGACCTGAAACAAGCCATCCAGCGGGCTCTCGAACAGGGGAGCCTGTTCGACCAGGAACAGGCTGAACGCCTTCAGCAGCAGCTTGAAAAGCTCTCGCCCGGCCAGATGGAAAAACTCATCGATCGTCTCATCCAGAAGATGGTCGATGAGGGCTACCTGACCGTCGAGGGCCCGCAGGAGCAGACGCAGTCCACACAGGGCGGCCAGCAGGGGCCCGAGGGTAAGGTCAAGGTCGAGGTTACCGATAAATCCATCGACTTCCTCGGCTTCAAGGCGCTCCGTGATCTGCTTGGTTCGTTGGGCCGGTCGAGCTTCGGCGCCCATGATACGCGCGACTTGTCTACCGGCATTGAAGCCAGCGGCGCGCCCAAGCCCTACGAGTTCGGCGACACACTCAATCTCGACGTGAGCGCCACGCTCTTTTCAGCGCTACAGCGCGAGGGACTCAAGGTTCCGATCGACCTTGAGTACTCCGATCTGCACGTACACCAATCCGAGTATCAAAGCTCCTGCGCTACGGTCCTCATGCTCGATTGCAGCCACAGCATGATTCTGTACGGCGAGGACCGCTTCACGCCCGCCAAAAAAGTTGCGATGGCGCTTGCTCACCTGATCCGTACGCAGTATCCCGGCGACAGCCTTCGCCTCGTGCTCTTTCACGATTCAGCCGAAGAGCTTCGCCTCGCCGACCTGGCCCGAGTTCAGGTCGGTCCCTATTACACCAACACGCGCGACGGTCTGATTCTTGCCCAGCGCATCCTCGACCAGGAGCGCAAGGACATGAAGCAGATCATCATGATCACCGACGGCAAGCCATCGGCCCTGACGCTCGAGGACGGCCGGATGTACCGCAACGCATTCGGACTCGATCCCCTGGTGATCAGCAAGACGCTCGAGGAAGTCAACCGCTGCAAGCGGCAGGGCATCCTCATCAACACGTTTATGCTCGCCAGCGACTACGGGCTGGTGAACTTCGTCCAGAAGGTCACGGAACTGTGCCGCGGGAAGGCTTACTTCACGACTCCGTACACGCTCGGCCAGTATCTCCTGATGGACTATATGAATCGCAAGACCCGCACAGTTCACTGAGCACGCGGATCAGGCAGAGAAGGCGAAGCTGAGCAGAACGTAGACGACCGGTATCGAGAAAAGGCTGGAGTCGACACGATCCAGCCATCCGCCGTGTCCGGGGAGCAGCGTGCCGCTGTCCTTCAATCCCGCTCCCCGTTTCATCGCCGATTCGGCAAGGTCCCCGGCCTGGCCCGCGATATTGCCGGCCGCCGAGAGCACGACGGTATTCACCAGCGCGAAGTGCGGCAAGACGTAGTACAGAAGCACCGCTCCGTACACTGTCGAGGCGATCACCGAGGCGATCGTCCCCTCCCACGACTTGCCCGGACTCACCCTCGGCGCCAGTCGATGCCGCCCCAACGCCCTCCCGAAGTAGAACGCGGCAGAGTCACCGATCCAGTTCAGGCTTAGGGCGAAGAACAGCCACCACGGATCGATCGCCCGAAGTGCGGCCGCACAGCGCCATGCACCGAAAATGTAAATCACTCCAAGCAGGATGGCGCCGGCCAGCGGCAGCGTCGTCGAAAGCGGTTCGGACCGGAGCGCGAGCGATAGCGCCAGAACTCCGACCAGCGTGATGAGGGCGAATTCCTGGGTCGGCGCCACGAGCACGAGCAATCCCGCAGCATACCCGAGCGGCCCCGGTCTTGGAAGCGAGTGCGCCGCCACGATGCCCGAGTATTCGTAATAGCAGAACGCGCCCACCACCGCGAGCACAGCCAGGAAGAGGGAAGGCGGGGACCAGAGGACGATGTAGGTGACGACCGGAAGCAGGACCGCCGCGGTCAGGACGCGCTTCATCGGGATGGAGCGCCGAGCGCCAGCAGCAGCTCCTCGCGAGAGCGCGGCAATGTTTTCAGCCCGCCAAACCGGCGCTCGCGCTTTTGATACTCAAGGACGGCTTTCAAAAGATCCGTGCGCCGGAAGTCGGGCCAGAAGGTCTCGGTGACGTAGAGTTCGGCATAGGCGATCTGCCACAGGAGGAAGTTGCTGATCCGCATCTCGCCGGAGGTCCGGATCAGCAGGTCCGGGTCGGGCAGCGAGGCGGTGTAAAGACGCGAAGATATCGCCTCTTCATCCACCTGCAGGCTCGCCAGGCGCCCGGTCGTCCGAGCATCTTCGATCAGTGCGTTGACCGCATCCACCAGTTCCGCCCGCCCCCCATAGTTGATCGCGAGATTCACGCGCAGTCCGGTGTTCCGCGACGTATTATCCACCGCCGTCTCCAAATCCTGGCGCACATTCGCCGGGAGGGCGTCCAGCCGGCCGATTGCCGAAAGCTGAATGTTATTTTTCGCCAGGTTCGGCATCTCCCGCCGGAGATAGATGCGGAGCAGCCGCCACAGCGTTTCCACTTCGCTCTTCGGGCGCTTCCAATTCTCGACGGAGAACGCATAAAGCGTCAAGGCTTCGATCCCCATCCGCGCACACGTCTCGACGGTGACGCGCACCGGCTCGATCCCAGCCTTATGGCCCGCGACGCGAGGCAGATTCCGGTGCCTCGCCCAACGGCCGTTGCCGTCCATGATTACCGCGATGTGCGCAGGAAGCCGATCCGGATCGATCGCCTTCGCCAGATCCCAATCCCCATCCTCCGGCTTGAGTGAGTCCAGTAAGGCCTGCATGGATAGATTTTTCATCTTACACCAATTCCCCGGCTACTGGCCGAGTTGGTGGTACCAGGACAGCATACCGTTTCCAAGCACTCCGACGGCCAAGGCGCCGACACTCAGGAACGATCCGAATGGCAGTTCGTAGGAGGAATGGTCCTTCCGGGTGATCACAATAAACAACAGCCCGAGTACGGATCCCAGCAGCGAGCCGACCACCAGCGACAGCAGCGCACCTGAAAGTCCGAGGAACGCCCCGATCATCGCGACCATCTTGACGTCGCCGAATCCGAGGCCCTCGCGTCCCCGCAGCCGCTCATAGATGCTCCCGACGCTCCAGAGCGCGCCACTGGTGACGCCCGCGGCCAGGAGAGCCTCGCCCACCGACGCCAGCCGCGGCGACTCCGGTGACAGCAGGAAGGTCAGAAACCCCGGCGGTAGCGGCTCAACGACCGCCAGCCCGACCCCAAGCGCCGTCCCGCCTAACGTGAACTCGTCCGGCAGAATGCGTTCTTCCAGGTCCGAAAAGAACAGCCCGACCAGCAGCGCGGAAAAGAGGCACAGCTTCAGCGCCGTCAAAGAGGCGCCGTACTGGAAGACAACGTAAGCGAACAGAAGTCCGGTCGAGATCTCGACGATCAGATAGCGAACCGGAATCGGCTTCCGGCACTGCCGGCACCGGCCGCCCAGTACCAGGTAGCTCACGACCGGAATATTGTCGTACCAGGCAATCTGCCGCTCGCATTCTATGCAGAACGATCTCGGCCGAACGACCGAGAGGTCCCGTGGCATGCGATAGATGCACACATTCAGAAAACTCCCGATCAGCAGACCGAACAGGAGCGCCACGACGGCGTCAATCATACGGAGATCCTCTCATACACCTCCAATGTCTTCCGAACCATCTCGTCCACCCCGAAGCGGCCCTCCACCTCGCGGCGCGCATTCCGAGCCAGGCGAGCCGCCAGCCCGGCATCGTCGAGGACGCGCCGGATCGCCGCGGCAATCTCAGCCGGATCATTGGCCGTCAACAGCCCGGTCTCTTCATGACGGACAATCTCGGGAAGCCCTCCGACCCGGCTCACTACCACGGGAACGCCGGCGGCCATCGCGATGAGCGCGCCGGAACCCAGTCCCTCCTGCCGCGTCACGTACACGAACAGCCGGGCACTGGCGAGGTCGGCCGGAAGATTGCGTGAGTAGTCCACGGTGACGCCGGCAAGCGCGGCCGCGCGTTCGAGCAGGTCTCCACCTTTCATCGGATCGTCGAAGGCAATCGCAACGATGCGTGTTCGCTTGACCTCGTAAAGCGGAGGAACGATGACTCCATCATAGACGATGGACACCCTTTCCTCGGGGATGCCGGCCTCCAGCAACTCCCGCTTCACCGCACACGAGACCGCTATATAGTGCGCGGCCCTGCCGTACTTCCATCGCGAGAGCGGGCCGCGGCGCACCGGAAACGCGACGCGGCGCGAAACCACCAGCGGGCGCAACGAAAGCAGCGCGGCGAGCGTATGAGAGCGGGCGTCGTGTACGTGGACCAGATCGGCGCGGCGTGCCAGTTGCGCCAGCCCCAGGACGCTCAGATCGTGAGCTTCGATGCCGGATTCAGCCGCGGCGAGGCGCAGCGGCGTCCCACCGGGTGCAAGGAGCACCGGCGTGTATCCCCGCTCACGCAGGCCGCGCACCAGGTAAAGCGCCTGCCACTGCCCTCCCCGCATCTGTTTCCCCGAATCGACATGCAGGAGGCGCATCAACTCATGTATCTCGCCTTGGCATATTTCAGGAAATTATACAGGGCGGCCATGTACGCGATGGCGAGACCCTCCGGACCATCGAGGAAGCCTCGCTTCAGGACGTAGGTACGGAAGAAGGTCCACGGCGGGTCGAGCAGCAGGTGCGCCCACCCGATACGGCGCCCCTGCCAGACCAGGTGCTCGGCCGAAAGCGTGGTATACCGATCCATGGTTTTGAGGTGCTCGGAGAGAGATCCGCAGGTGTAGTGGAGGAGGTTGCTCTCCAGGTGTCCGACGCGGCCGTCAACCTGCACGCTCTCGTGGACATAGCGGCCTTCCCAGCGTGCCTTCCGTCGATCGAAGAGCCGCACCTTGCGGTCCGGATACCAGCCGGAGTGCAGGATCCATCGCCCCAGGTACTGCGCCATGCGCGGCATGGTGTAGCCGTCGCAGGAAGGGCCCGATTTCTTGATCTGCCAGATCTCGCCCTCAAGCGCCTCGCTCAGCGCCTCGTCCGCATCGATCGAGAGAACCCAGTCGTTGGCGGCCGCCGCGGAGGCGAAGTTCTTCTGCGCGGCATAGCCCTTCCACTCGCTCTCGACGACGCGCGCCCCGAGCTTCTGCGCAATCTCCACGGTGCGGTCGGTCGAGCCGCTGTCGACGACGACAATCTCGTCGCAGCAGCGCAGGCTCTCGATCGCGCGCGCGATGTTGCGCTCCTCGTTGAATGTAATGATTGTGGCAGAAATCCGCATGGTGCGCCGCGTCCTCAGTCATTGAAGAGCACCGGTTCAGGGATGAAGCATAGCAGGAACATAATCACGGCGAGAACCCCGAGCTTCCGGCGGCCCGAACCGATATCGGCGTAGTCTATGACGGCGAAATGCCGCCGCGCGAACAGGAAGAACAGGGCGCCCCACAGGGCCCACGGCCAGTACAGCAGTCCGAGCGGGATGAGAGCAACACTGGCCGCCGTCGAAACGAAGTAATGGCGTTCGCCAAAGAAAGCGTAGAGGATGTGCCCGCCGTCGAGTTGGCCGATGGGAAGCAGATTCAGCGCCGTCGCGAGCAGCCCGACCCAGGCGGCGCGCGCGATCGGATGCAGGTAAACGTCGGAACTTGGGACACCGGGGAAGACCAGCATCTCGAAGGCGCGCAGCAGCAGTGGCGTCCCGAAGTGCATGTCGCCCTGATAGGCAATCCCCGGGATCACCTTCGAGTAGCTGATCCCGATCGCGAGCGCAGGCACCAGAAAGACGAAGCCGGCCAGAGGCCCAGCGAAGCCGACATCGAAAAGCACCTTGCGCGAGAAGATCGGCGAGCGGAACCGGATGAAGGCGCCCAGCGTGCCAATGAACGTCGGGGCGGGGAGAAAATACGGGAGGCTCGCGTCGATCCGGTAGTAGACACAGGCGAGATAGTGACCGAACTCGTGCGCAAGTAGAATCGCCATCAGGGTCAGCGAGTATGGCAGGCCGTCCAGCAGCAGCGCCGGTTCGGAGAAGACGCGCAGGAACACAATCAGGTCATTCTCCAGGTCGAAGGCTGGACGGTTGTTCCGGAAGTTGTACGCGAATCGGGCGCCAAGCACGGTGGTGCTGGCGACAGTCAACAGGAACAGAAGGGCGTGCAGCCAGTATCGCGGCCGGGGCTTCTGCCGCTGCCACTCGTATGTCGCCGGATCGAGAGCCAATGAACGGCCCCCAATCCGGCCCGAGTCATGTACGGCCCCCGGCCACCATCGAGGCCACCCGGAAGACTCCGGGAATGGATCGCTCGGACCACCGTGGGATGACACGGTGGCGGCTACTGCAGGGTCTGCAGTTCCTTACCGGGTTTGAAGCGAACCGCCTTGCCCGGAGGAATTGCGACTTCCGCGCCCGTCCGCGGGTTCCGGCCGATACCGGTCTTCCGCGGCCGCACGTTGAAGATACCGAATCCACGCAGTTCAATCCGCTCGCCCTGGCCGAGCGCCTTCTTCATCGTCTCGAAGACGGTCTCCACGGCCATCTCGGCTTTGGTCTTGGTGATCCCGGTCCGATTAACGACCTCGTTGATGATATCGAGTTTAATCAAGACATCCTCCTAAAAACTGCTTAGCGGCTTGACTGGCACTTCTTCCGGCAGGCACGTCGAAAACAGCAAACTTCATGATAGGATTAGGTTTACTCCCTTGTCAAGAGCGCGACCCGATGGCCCTTTCGAGCATAACCCCTGAGATCTTCCGGCGAGCCTGCTCCAAGTTCGCAACCGGCGTCACCATCACCACCGTGATCGGACCCGAGGGGCAGCCGCATGGTCTCACTGCCAATTCGTTCACCTCGGTTTCCTGCTGCCCGCCCCTGGTGCTGATCTGCCTGGATCGCCGCTGCAATATCCTCCCCTACTTCGAGGAGAACAGTCATTTCGGAATCAACGTTCTTGCTGAGGAGCAGCGCGACCTTTCCGTCCGGTTTGCGCGCCGCGGCGAGGACCGCTTCGATACTATATCCTGGGGGCCCGGTGAGACCGGTGTCCCGTTGCTCGCCGGTGCACTGGCGACGCTGGAGTGCCGCATTCGCCAGAAGCTCGACGCCGGAGATCACACGCTGATCATCGGCGAGGTAATCCACTCCACTATTCGGGATGGCCGCCCGCTCCTGTTCTTCAATAGCAGCTATCAAAGACTCGTGCAATGAGCCGGAATCGAACGCGCGGCCTTCGCCACGGATTGCTAGACTAGTAGCTTGAGAGGCCGCCAATGCGGAGCTTCGCCCAGCACCGCCGTTGCAGACGATCGGACCTGCTGATCGAACACTCATTCCAGCACTTGATTGAAGCGCGCGGGCTGTTTATACTGACGATTTCTTAGAGGCTTCCCCAGCGAACTGAGGCCGGGGAAGAAGTTGGTATGACGCTTAGGGATGATTTCGATCCGTTAGCTATCCAGCGCGAGGCCGCGATGTTCTATGGGCTCTTCCTGCGAGGCCATTCCGTCGAAGCCTTGCGGCGCGACATCGACGTACCGAAGACGGTCATTAACAAATGGCTGCGCACGCGGCGTTTCGAGCCCTCCTTCCGCGACAATCTCATGCGGCTTTACAACTACCGGAAACAGGTCCTTGCCATCTTCGACGAGCTGGTGTTGAGCGAACGGCAGAAGTCGCGCGTGCAGTAGCGCCGCACAGCCGGGCTACACTGGACGGATGGAGATCCCCATCTTCCAGGTCGACGCATTCACGAGCCGGCCGTTTGCCGGCAACCCCGCCGCTGTCTGCCTGTTCCGGGAGTTCCCCGATGATGCCGTTCTGCAGGCCATCGCGGCAGAGAACAACCTCTCGGAAACCGCCTTCCTGGCTCCGTGCGGACAGCGCTATCGTCTTCGCTGGATGACTCCCACCGTTGAAGTGGACCTGTGCGGCCACGCCACGCTGGCCTCAGCCTTCGTGCTGCTGAACTTCATCGATCCCAGACAAGACTCGGTCGGCTTCGAGACCCGAAGCGGCGAACTGCGCGTAACGCGCGAGGGTGACCTCTACACGCTTGACCTCCCGGTGATGCCTCCCTCCCCATGCACTCCGCACCAGGACCTCATCCCGGCCCTGGGCGAGGCTCCCGAAGCCGTGCTCTCGGCCCGAGACTACATGGCCGTCTATGCAGACGAAGAACAGGTCCGCCGCCTGACGCCCGACATGAGCCGCCTGGCCGCACTCGACCGGTTCGGAATCATAGTGACGGCGCCGGGGCGGGACTGTGAATTCGTTTCGCGCTTTTTCGCTCCAGCCAAGGGTGTTCCGGAGGACCCGGTTACCGGTTCAGCGCACTGCTCGCTGGCGCCCTACTGGACCGAGCGGCTCGGCGCCAGGAAGCTCCGGGCGCGCCAGATCTCCCGGCGCGGTGGAGAACTGACCTGCGAACTTGCCGCCGACCGGGTTCGCCTCTCCGGACGTGCGGTTTTGTTTCTAAGAGGAACCATCACCTTGTGATCGGGGAAACGCCCGGTGCTCACCGTGAGGTTCCCACCCTAGGAGGGCGGAACCTCGCGGAGGCACACCGTTCATTCACATCCCGGTTGGATGTGCGCTAACAGAGCCAAGCCAGGTGTAACTCAACCTAGCTGTAATTCAGGGGATAGCCGTCAAGCACTTCGGTACTGGCGAAGTATCCGTGCAGAATTTCCTCGAGAAACTCGGAAGGTGTCACACCGCGCTGATGTGCCTCATAACGCAGTCTGTTCAACAGCTCGTCAGTGATTCGAATCTGATTGTTCAACAAATCCATAACATCTTTGCTGTGCCCGCCGGACGGGCAACTTAGCATCTCCAACGTGTATCTTACACTGTAATTTCTCCAGGGCAATGGAAATTTTTCAGCTTTCCTCGAACGCGCCGTGAGCAGCGCCTGAGTACGGCCGCAGAGCGCAAGGGGAGCGCCATCCGCCGCTCCGGGCGCGCTATATTGGAGGGTAGTTCACTTTATGGCATTTGCTTCCATTCCGGAGGCCCTTGAGGACTTCCGAGCAGGCAGGATGCTCGTGGTCGTCGACGACGAAGATCGCGAGAACGAAGGCGATCTGACCGTCGCGGCCGAGATGACCACGCCGGAAATCATCAACTTCATGGCGATGCACGGGCGCGGCCTCATTTGCCTTGCGCTGAGTCCGGAGATCTGCGACGCGCTGCACCTTCCGCTGATGTCGCCGACCAACACTTCCAACTTCGGCACGGCCTTCTGCGAATCGATCGACGCGCGCGACGGCGTCTCGACGGGTATCTCCGCCGCCGACCGCGCCCTGACGATCCAGCTCACGATGCGGCCGGAGACCAAGCCCTCAGATCTGGCGCGCCCCGGCCATGTCTTCCCGCTCCGTGCCCGAGAAGGCGGTGTGCTGGTTCGAGCCGGCCAAACCGAGGCGGCCGTCGACCTGGCCCGGCTCGCGGGTCTGCGGCCCGGCGGCGTCATCTGCGAGATTATGAACGACGACGGCACGATGGCGCGCGTGCCACAGCTGATCGAGTTCGCTAAGCGCCACAACCTGAAGATGATTTCGGTGGCGGAACTGATTCGCTACCGTCTACAGCACGAACGCTTCATCCGCCGCCTCGCCGAAGGATGCCTCCACACCGAGGCGGGCGACTTCAGGACGATCGCCTATACAAGCGCCATTGATCCGGAGACACACCTGGCGCTGGTAATGGGCGACGTGGCCGGTCGAAACGAAGTGCTCGTGCGAATGCACTCGCACTGCGTATACGGCGATGTATTCGCTTCGACCGACTGCGATTGCCATGCTCTCGTGCGCTGTTCGCTCGAAATGATTGCGGCCGAAGGCGCCGGCGTTTTGGTTTACCTCCACCAGACCGGCCCCGGCCTCCGCCTGCAGCATGAGGAGGCTGGCCTCCCGCGCCTGATCTCGCATGGCCGCGACTTCATGCACTACGCGACGCCGGACGGACAGAAGCTGCTTCAGCACGAAAGCGGCATCGGAGCGCAAATCCTGGCCGATCTTGGACTCCACAAGATCCGGCTCCTGACAAACCACCCGCGGAAAATCGTGGGGCTCGAGGGCTACGGAATCGAGATCGTCGACCAGGTTCCCGTGACCGGGACAAACGCTGGAACATTTCCCTCGAGACAGGCGTAAACAAGGCAGGGGGACTCGATGGCGATTTTCTGCAACAAGGCGGTGCCGGCCGGGATGGTGACGCTGCTGTTCGGCCTATGCGCATCGGCCGCCGATCCGGCTCTGCTCCAGATGGTGATGCCGGACGCCAAGGTGATCATTGGCATCGACGTGGAGGCCAGCAAGGCATCGCCGCTCGGCGAGCTGATGATCGAACGCCTTCGCGAGGAACAAAAATCGATCGGCCTGCTCTCCGAGTCGGCCGGATTCGATCCGCGCCGGGACCTGCGCCATGTGGTCATCGCATCCTCCGCGGTCGATTCAGGTTCGGGTAGACAGAGCGGCCTGCTACTGGCGCGCGGCCAGTTCAATATCGAACGGATCGTCGAGGGCGCCAGAGCTGCCGGCGCCAGGACGGTCAAGTTCATGGGCGCTGACATCATCGTTACCCGGCTCGTTCCTGGCAGCGGACCGGCGCCTGGATGGGTCGCGCTGCTCGAGGATTCCGTCGCGGTGATGGGAGACGAGGCCAGCGTTCGAGGAGCGCTCGAGCGCCGGGACGGAACCACGGCTCAGATAGACCCCCGCCTTGCGACGCGAATTCAGGGCCTGAGCGCGCTCCATCATGCCTGGTTTACAACGACGGCGTCGATTGCCAGCCTGGCCGACCAGGTTCCGGGCGCCCGGATGAACGGCCTGATGCGCGGCGAGCTTTTTCGGTCGGTCGAAGAGGCCAGCGGAGGCATCCGGTTCGGCGACGACGTCACGATCGAGGCCGAGGCCGTCACCGCCTCCGAGCGCGACGCCAAGGCTATGGTGGACGTGATCCGCTTCCTCGCTGGCATGGTCCAGACCAACCGCGCCGGGTCCACGGCCGTGACAACGCTGCTCGATTCGATGGAGTTAAAGAGAGAAGGGAGTACGATGCGCTTCACGCTTTCGATGCCGCAGGGGCAGTTCGAACAGCTCCTGCGAAAGCCCGAGCTGCGCGGCGCACTCGCCCCGCGGCGGACCGGCGGCGTGGAAGCCGCTCAGTGACCCAGGGCCCGGCCTCCCCGGCGTCCATCCGACCAGCCCATCCGCCATCCGCTCTCGTCGAGCATCACCGCATGAACGTCGCCTTGGGACCGGAGCTTGGGATTGAACTCATGCCCCATGCCCGCGAGCCGGTTCCGGACGTCCAGCACGAGCGCACCCGGCTCGGCATCGACGAAGTTCGGCTGATGCTGGTGGTGAATCCTTCGGAATTCGATCGCATCCCGCAGTGACATTCGGAAATCGATCAGGTTGACGATCACCTGAAAAACCGTGTTCGGAATCGTCAGCGAACCCGGCGACCCGAGCGCTACCCAGTTCCTTCCGTCCGGCCGCAGCACGATGGTCGGGGTCATCGAGGAGACGGGCCGGCGGCCTGGAGCGATTCCGTTTCGCCCCCCGGTACGGCTGAACGCCGCCATGATGTCATTCAGAAGGACACCGGTTCCCTTCGCGATGACTTGCGAACCGAAGAAGCCGTTCAGCGTATAGGTATTCGAAACCATGTTGCCGGCCGTATCGACGATGCTGAAGTGCGTGGTTTCGTTCGATTCCCTGCCCGCCTCGGCCGCGAGGCCCGATCCGATCAGCTCGGCCGGAGTCGCCGCGCGCTCGCGGTGGATGCCGGCGGCCAACTCGCGCCCGTACTCCTTGTCGATTAACCGCTCAACCGGCACCTCGACGAACTCCGGGTCTCCGGCGAAACGCATCCGGTCGCGAAAGGCCCGGCGCATTGCCTCGATGAGCAGGTGCAGCGACTCGGCCGCGCCCTCCATTCCGGGCTTCAGCTCGAAAGACTCGACGATGTTGAGCATCTCGATCAGGTTCATGCCTCCGGCGCTCGACGGAGGAACGGTCAGGACCCGGTGGCCCCGGTAGGTCGTCTCGATCGGGTCACGCTCGACGGGCCGGTAGCCCGCCAGGTCCCCGGCCGTGATGAGTCCGCCGTTGGCCGCCATGTCGGCCGCGATGAGCCGGGCGGTCTCGCCGTCGTAGAATTCGCGCCAGCCTCGTTTCTGAATCCGCTCGATAGTAGAGGCCAGGTCCGGTTGGAGCACGCGGTCACCCTGGAGCAAGGGCTGGTCCGTCCCGCGGAGAAAGACCCTGGCGGTCTCAGGGAACTGCTTCATCACGGGGACCTGCAATCGCAGGATCAGTTCCATGCGATGAGAGGCCGGGAACCCGGCTTTGGCCAGGCGCCGGGCCGGCTCGAGCAGTTCCCGCCACGGACGTGTTCCGTAAAGCCGATGAGCCAGCGCGAGCCCGGCGACAGTGCCGGGCACAGCCACGGACTTGTAGCCGACCAATAGCTCTTCCGGAGCGCGGAAGCTGTCCGGGGTGGCAGAGGCCGGTGCGGTCTCCCGATAGTCGATCACCCTGGACCGCCCGTCGCTCATCCTCACCAGCATGTATCCGCCCCCGCCGAGGTTGCCCGCCTCCGGATGGACCACGGCCAGCACAAAACCCACCGCCACCGCCGCGTCGACGGCGTTACCGCCCCGCCGCAGGACTGCGACCCCGACCTCGGAAGCCAGCTCATGCGCCGTTGCGACCATGCCGTGCCGGGCGCGCTCCGGTTGGCTGACCATCGGGCGGACCGCCTGGAGCTCAAGCCCGCTCTGCGAGACCTCCTGCGCGGGGAGCAGTAGCGCCGGGATCAGAACCAGAGCGATATGCCGAAAACGCTGCATTGATCCCAGTATAGGAGGAGAAGGCGGATTCGAAGCCACATGAGCGACGGAGAGATTACTTCCGCCAGAGCGTCGCGTACTTCTTCCGGTACTTCGGGTCCTGTTCCAACCCGATCAACGCTTCGGCCGTCGAGCGCAGTTCCGGATCACGCGTGAGGTCGTACACACGCCGGAAGACCACTGGTTCAGTCGGCTCTTCGCGCCTTGGGCTCGCAAGCCTTTGCCGCGCGGCCCGCGGGACTTCCTGTCAAGGCCGAGAATTCGCGCCCGTTCTCAGGCTCACTTGTGTTGGAATCACTCCAGCCCTTCAGGCTATTCTTTGAACTGGAGAATGCCGGCCGGGTGTTCAGCCGTGGCTCCAGCCGAGTAGGACGCTGGAGGGGCTCTGTGCCTCCAGGCTTCCGAGGCGGCCCGCCGGACTGTCCCCGTCGAGGAGGCCCATTGAAGCGTAGAGATTGCTTGAAGGTTTTGGGAGGAGCCGTGATGCTGCCGCTGAATCCATCGTCCGCCGAAGGCGCCTGGAAGAACGAAGTCGAAAGCGAAATCGTTCGCCTCCGGCTGCGCCACACCTGGACAACCGTCATGTCTTCCAGTGATTACCGGGAAAACATCTACTGCCGCTTCACCTCCGGCGGCCTAACCGGCTACGGCGAAGGCGCTCCGATCCCCCGATACCACGAAAGCGCCGCCACGGCGAAGAAGGTCATCGAGTCGGTAGGCGATCTTCTGGCCGCAGCTGACCCGTGGCAATTCAGCGTCATCCTCGACAAAGTCTTCGCCCAAGTCGAGGGAGAGTTCGCCGCCAAAGCCGCCATCGACATCGCCCTGCTCGACTGGGTGGGCAAACGGCTGGACGTTCCGCTTTACCGCTACTTCGGGCTGGATCCGAAGCAGGCGCCGATCACCACGTTTTCGATCGGCATCGACACGCCCGAGAAGACGAAACAGAAAGTCCTGGAAGCTGAACCGTTTCCGGTCCTCAAAATCAAAGTCGGCTTGAAGAACGACGAAGAGACGATCGAAGCGGTCCGCAGCGTCACGAAGAAACCACTCCGGGTAGATGCCAATGAGGGTTGGACGGACAAGGAGGAAGCCGTTCGGAAGATCAACTGGCTCGAATCCCAGGGCGTGGAGTTCATCGAACAGCCGATGCCCGCCGCCATGATCGAGGAGACGCGGTGGGTAAGAAGCCGGGTCCATATCCCGGTGATTGCGGACGAAGCCTGCCTCCATCCTACCGATATCCCCAAACTCGCCGAGGCCTACGACGGGGTGAACATCAAGATTGACAAATGCGGCGGGCTCCTTGAGGGATTTCGTATGATTCAGATCGCAAAATCATTGAAATTGAAAACGATGCTCGGGTGCATGATCTCCAGTTCGGTGGCCATTTCGGGAGCGGCGCAACTATCGCCCATGGTCGACTACGCCGACCTGGACGGGCATCTGCTGATCGGGAACGACCCCTTCGAAGGGGTCGGGGTGGAGAACGGGAAGCTGATTCTGCCGGATCGTCCCGGGATCGGCGTCAGGCCGAGGTCCGCCTGACCTCTTCGTGGCGGAAGCAGGTGACGAGGTGGTCATTGACCATCCCGGTCGCCTGCATGAACGCGTAGCAGATCGTTGAACCGACAAAGCGGAACCCACGCCGGCGAAGCTCTTTGCCCATGGCATCCGAAACCGCAGTGCTCGCAGGGACTTCCTTCATCGACCGCCAGCAGTTCTGAATCGGCTTGCCGTCGACGAACCGCCAAAGGAACGCGTCGAAGCTGCCGAACTCTGAGACAACCTCCAGAAAAGCCTTGGCATTCTCCACTGTCGCGTTGATTTTTAAGCGGTTACGCACGATGCCCGGGTCTCCCAGCAGCGCCTGGACCTTGCGATCGCCATAGCGGGCGATCGCGGCGGCATCGAAGCGATCAAATGCCATCCGGTAGCTCTCGCGCTTCTTGAGAATGGTCGACCAGCTCAGGCCGGCCTGGGCGCCTTCGAGGATGAGGAACTCGAAGAGCGCACGATCGTCGTGCAGGGGTACGCCCCATTCGGCATCATGGTAGGAGAGTTCGGGCTCGAAACGGGCCCAGTCGCAACGGTTCATGGGATTCTCATCTTACCCGGAACGCTGGCGGCGATACGGCGTTGACAGATAGCGCTTGGCCTCCCTGGCGGCGTCGGACTCCGGCGCATGAGCTATCGCCTTGCGGTAAGACTGGATCGCTTTTTCCCGTTCTCCTATGAGGTCGTAGGACTGGCCCAGGCGGAAGAGAGAGTTGACTCCGGCGTGCAGATCGAGCTCATCGACTTTCGCGGCAGCTTTCGATAAATTCTCGATTGCAGATTCCAAGTCATTGTACCAGAACTGGATAACTCCCTTCGAGAAGAGGATCCGCTCCTCGAGAAGATCCGTGTAGCCGGGCACACCCTGGCGCTTCAGTTCGGCCACCTGACGGAGAGCTTCGAGGGCGGAAGCCTTATCCCCTAAATCCGAATACATCTGGGCAAGTTCGAAGCGGAAGAGATAGTTGCGGGGGAAGCGCCGGATCAGATCGTCAAGCAGGGGGATCGCGTCCTTCGGGCGCCGCTCACGGCGGTAGATCGCGGCCAGGACAACCTCGGCGTCCTCGCGGTTCCGGATGCCGTTCCGCGCAACCTCCTGAATGGTCCGGATGCCGCCCTCGCGGTCGCCCCGATAGCCCGCGAGGAAGCTCAAGATTTTCATCGTAAACGGCAGACTGCCAACGACATACTCGTGCACTCCCTGCATCAGGCGCGCATCGGTCATGTCCGGCTTTAACTCCGTGATGCGGTTATGGGCCTTCCGGCCGCGGGTGGCGTCCCGAAGCGAACTGATGTGCTGCTTCCGGACCAGGAAGTTGTAGTTGGACCGGAGCGCATAGGCCACGCCGCTGGCATAGAGCGCCTCGACGTCGTCCGGATTCTCCTTAAGAACCGCCTCGGAGAGTTCCAGTGCCTTGGCGATGGCGGCTTCGAACTCGCGCTCATCCTCCGTACTGGGCTGCATCTTCCGACGGAGAAAGGGATTGGAGCCGGTGACGAGTTCGCTTTCGAGTGCTCCGGCGCGGTGCATCTCGCGGTAAAGGATCCCTTGAGACAAATAATTGTAATGGTGTGGATTTTCAGGGTGATTCGCGACGACAGCGCGAAAGACCTCGATCGCCTCGTCGAATTCGAGGTTGTAGAAGTGCGCGAAGCCTCGCGCGACCTCCGCCTGCTGGGCGCCCAGGGTTGGCAGAACGAGCAGCAGCAGAAATACAAGCCGCATTAAAGAGTATTCTAGCGCGGGCAGGCGGCGTCGGCCTCGATTCTCCCGAGGGCCCAGCGGGCGGTTTCGGCGACAACCGGGTCGGTGTGCTGCGCCATGCGCCCCAAGGGTTCGCGGAACTTGGCGAGCCCGCTATTGCCCATCGCGACGGCAACGTTGCGCAGGAAACCCCGGTACTTGGGCCGGGCGACCGGGGAATCCCGGAAAATCCGGCGGAACTCCTCCTCGGTGAGGGCGGCCAGATCTTCGAGCGGCGGGGCCAGCATCCGAGGCGCAAAGGCCGGATCCGAAGTGATCGGGGCGCGACGGTTCCAGGGGCAGACGTCCTGGCAAATGTCGCAGCCGAAGACGTGGCTGCCGAAGCCGGGACGAATCTCCTCCGGGGCGGCGCCCTTGAACTCGATCGTATAGTACGAGATGCACAGGCGCGAATCGACGGCCCAGGCTGGCCCGTTCTCACCGGCTACGGGCACGATGGCGGCGGTTGGGCAGGCGTCGATACAGCGGGTGCAGGTACCGCAGCGGTCCGGAGGGGGCGAGTCGGGTTCGATTTCGAGCGAGACGAGCAGTTCTCCAAGAAAGAACCAGGAGCCGCCCTGCTGGTTGATCAGGCAGGTATTCTTGCCGATCCAGCCGAGACCGGCACGCCGGGCCAGGGCGCGCTCCAGCAGAGGAGCAGTATCGACGCACACCTTCGAGTCAAACGTGAGATCTAACTCTGCATGCAGCTCATCTAGCAGGTGTTCCAAGCCATCCTTTAGCACGGAATGGTAGTCGTCGCCCCAGGCATAGCGGGAAATCCAGCCCAGATCCGGGTCGCTGAATCGGGTAGAGCAGGGTTCGGGACCGTTATAGAGCTTGCCCACGCAAATGACCGAGCGTGCAGTGGGGAGCAGGAGCCGCGGGTCCTGTCGCAATTCGCCCCGATGGTCTGTGAGGTAGCCCATCGCGCCCGCCATCCCCTGAGCAACCCAATCCCTGTAGTAGGCGAACTCCGGGAGAGGCACGGCAGGGGCGACGCCCGCCAGTTCGAAGCCGCAGCGCGCGGCCAGGCGCTTGACCGTTTCGGCCCTCACACCCTCCATCGTAACTCCGGATGAGCGCTATAGCTTGTGCCTGCAACGAGTTCCGATCCGCCGGATTCGGGGCGCCGGGGGTGGCGGCCGCTGCTCCGTTCAATCATTATAAGAACCGTACAAGCAAGAAAACGCACACTTTAATTCATTCTCGTAGTAGGCCTTCAGGGTATTGACTATACTTCCTCTTTAGCTTTGTCTTACTAGCCGGATACACCCTGGCAGCGTAAAAAAAGTCGATTCGGGAGAATTCCTTCGGTAGCCTCGGAGCCGAAAGAGGAGCAATCAATTCTATGCACAAGCCCATCAAGTACGTGGAGAAGGCTCTCGCCGTGGCCGCCAACGCGGCCTGGGTGGTCTTCGACAAGGCCAACCAGATCAAGCAGAACCCGTCCTTCACTCCGAAGTGGTCGGACAAACCCTTGCTGAAGTCTTATCAGAAGATGAGGCCGCCGCTCGGATGGCCGCGTACGACGGATTCGCTGTGTCCCCGCTGCGTCCCGGAGATCCGCCAGGAGATTCTCGACGGCAAGGCCGACTACAAGATCCTGATGGAGAAGGGCGAGAAGGTCGGCCAGCTCAAGGCGCAGATCATCGAGCGTGACGGCAAGATCCTCATGACGAAGGAGTGCCCCAAGCACGGGTACTTCGAAGACGTTATGTCGATTGACCCGGCGTTCTTCCGCCACCTCGAGCAGGTCTTCCCCGGCCGCGACATCCGTGCGCACAACGACGAGAACCTCCACAAGCACGGCGCCAGCACCATCACGCACGGCCGTGGGTCGGTCCTTACGATCGACCTCACCAACCGTTGCAACATGATGTGCGACCCCTGCTTCATGGATGCCAACCAGGTCGGCTTCGTCCATGAGCTGACATGGGACGATATCAAGACGCTGCTCGACAACGCGATTTCGATCAAGCCGCGCCGCCAGATGTCGGTTCAGTTCTCCGGCGGCGAGCCGACGCTTTCGCCGTTCTTCCTTGACGCCGTGCGCTATGCCCGGAAGGTCGGGTACAACAGCGTCCAGGCGGCGACCAACGGCATCGAGTTCGCCAAGAGTCCCGAGTTCTGCCGCCAGGCGGCCGAGGCGGGTCTGCGCTATGCCTACCTCCAGTTCGACGGCATCGGCAACGCCGCCAACTCGCACCGCGCGGTCGGCAACCTCTTCGACGTGAAGCTGCGCGCGATCGAGAACCTCCACTCCAACGGCGTGGACATTGTTCCGGTCATCACGATCGTCAATGGAATTAACAATGAGCAGGTCGGGCGCGTCATCCAGTTCGCCCTGGATAACCCGAAGCGCATTCCGTTCCTCTCGTTCCAACCGGTTTCGTTCACCGGGCGCGACGAGGCGGTGACCGACGAGCGCCGTGCGGCCCAGCGCTACACTCTTTCGCACCTGGCCCACGACGTGAAGAATCAAACGGGGCTGGGCGAGCCGGTCCGCGACTGGTTCCCGATCTCCTTCATGAGCACCTTCTCGGACTGGTCCGACCTGGTGAAGGGTCCGCAGGCCGACTGGGGCCAGCTAAGCTGCGGCTGCCACCCGAATTGCGGCGTGGGCATGGCCGTCATGGTCGATAAGGAGACCAAGGAAGCGGTTCCGGTGACGGCGTTCCTCCACGCCGACCAGCTCGCCAGGGATGTGGCGCGTCTCAATGACGCTGCCCGCGGCAAGTGGCTCTCCATCGCCGGGATGGCGCTGGCGGTGATGCGGAACTACGATCCGTTCAAGTCGCCGACCCACTTCAAGCTATCGGACCTTCTCAAGAAGTTCGACAAGACCTTCGGCGCGACAGGCCGGAACTACGGCCGCGTCGACTCCAGGCGCACGATGGCCGACATCGAGAAGCGCCGCCAGGACCGCTGGAACTTCCTCTTCATCGCCGGCATGTGGTTCCAGGACCTGTTCAACTACGATTTCCGCCGGACCGAGCAGTGCATCATTCCCTACGCCACCCAGGAAGGCGAGATCTCCTTCTGCGCCTATAATACGGGCGTCGGCTGGAGGAACATTATCGAGAAGATGCACATGACCGCGACCCTGACCAAGTGGTACGAAGAGCACGGCCGCCACGAGATTTTCGCGGGCGGCAAGAAGGTCGGGCTCAAGAGCACCGACCACTCGATGGTCCTGCGCGAAGAGATCATCACCACTGACGTGCAGCACGACCTCGAAAAGCTCGGCATCGCCAAAAATGCGCGGGAGGAGAAGATTCGCGCCCGGGATGAGCGGCTCCGGAAGGAGCAGGAGAACGCGCGGATGGCGCAGCTATATCGGCAGCACGTCCTCAAGGAGCCGGCCGGGTCCGAACTGGTGCAAATCGGCGGCACTCCGGTCGCACCGAAGCCGGCCACACAGGAAGAGGTCGGCTCGTTCGGCGATTAAGTTCTCTCTAGCACTACCGCACTTTGCTCGCGCCAGGGTCCGTCCCTCGCGCGTTTTGTTCTACGGGAACGATGCCGGCGCGCGAAATCCAGTTCGCGTTGAAGTATATTTTCTGAGAGGCTCTCATGCTGAACAGAAAGCAGTTCATTCAGATCGCCGGCGGTGGACTCCTGTCCCTCGCCGCGCCCCGATTCATCGAAGCCGCATCCGACAGCAACCGCTTTCACTTTGCCGTCATCGCGGACACCCACATCATCGACCGCTTTTACAAGGGGCCCGAACGGACTTCGGAAGACACCGAATCGCTCCGCCGCTCGGCCGAGCGGCTGGCCCGGACACGCTCGGCGATCGGAGCGCTGCGGCCGAAGATCGAGCAGGTCTTCCTCGTCGGCGACTTCTTCCACGACTATCCATCGGAAGACATCGACTTCTACTACCAGAACGCGACCCGCATCGACCATGCCAAGGAACTCATCGACGGCTTTTCCATGCCGGTCCACGTCGGGTTCGGGAACCATGACTACTGGGTACCGAAGCTCTCGCGCGAGGCCTCGCATGAGCTCTTTCGGCGGAAGCTGAACACCAGGCCGTACTACTCGGTCGAGCACAACGGCTGGAAGTTCATCCATCTGAACAACTTTCTCGGCGCGACGTGGCAGGCTGGACACGAGCGTTTCAACAAGTCGGTCGGGAGCCTCGGCGAGGAGCAGTTAAACTGGCTCGAAGCCGAGTTAGCCCAACTGAAGCCTTCCTTCATCTTTGTACACTTTCCGTTGATGCTGATCGCCCCCACGGAGCGGTCCGATTACGGCCTATACCCGATTCTGAAGCGGCATCGCGACACCATCCAGCGCGTTATATCCGGGCACTGGCACAAATGGTTCGAATTCGGCCGCAGCTACGGCCCGCAGCACCTCGTGATCGCCTCCACGCGTTACGACGAGAATGCCTTCCTGGTGGTCTCGGTGGATCGAAAGAAGGCAACGCACGAACTGATGAATTTACACCTGGTCGACTGGAACACACACTACAGTAAGCCGTACCACAGCACTTGAGAACCGCCAGAAGATTTGTAGTATATTGAGTCATCCTGCCATCGATGCCTACCGCCCGGTTTGGCCGCATGCTGGCTGCGCTTACGCTGCTGCTGGCCCTCCTCCTGCACGCGCGCATCGTATCGGCCGTCCTGGATAGCGACCTTGCGGCCGCCGATCCTCCGGCGCATTTCGTAACTGGGGTCATGGTCTATGACTATCTTCAGCGGGCGCTCGGCGCCGATCCGGTGAAGTTCGCAGAGTCATACTATGCCGCCTACCCCAAGGTCGCATTCGGACACTGGCCGCCGACTTACTATGGACTACAGGCACTCTGGTATCTGGCCGTACCGCCCGCGCCGGTCAGCGCGCGTATTCTGAGCGGACTGATTGCTGCCGGCCTGGCGCTGGTGCTCTTCTATCGCCTCTGGATTCGATTTGGCGGTACGGTTGCGGTTGCGGCGTGCGCCATATTCCTCTCAATTCCCATGATTCAGTCGGCGTCGTGGGAGGTGATGTCCGACCTGCTCACCGGTTTCTTTATTTTTCTCGCTCTCTTCGCGTTCTCAAACCTGCTTCAAGGAGAGAAGCCGCGCTCGGCCGCGCTGCGGTTTACCCTATGGGCGAGCCTTGCGATCTTGACCAAGGGAAGCGCCTGGGCGCTCGGGATCTTCGTATTTGCGGCGCCGCTTCTGGCCCGCCGAATCGAGATCTTCCGGAACCGGTGGTACTGGATAAGCGGTGCAGGAATGGTTCTCTTTGCCACTCCGTTCTACCTGGTAACGAAAAAGCTGGGGCTCGGGTATCCGGGACGGATGTACGACCTGGGACCGAATCTATCGGAAAAACTCATCGCCTTCCACATGTTCATGGAGGCAGGGACCGCGGTGGTGTGCATTATGGCGTTGATCGGCTTCGCCGTGGCGCTCCGGCGGCGATGGCTCGGGCAAGACCAATCGGCCGCAACAAGTGACGCTTTGGTGGCCGGCGCATACATTCTCAGCCAGATCGTCTTTCTGACGAAGTTTCCGCTGACGCTGGAGTCGCGGGTAATGATCCCATTGCTTGCGCCGGCGGTCCTGCTGGCTTCCCACAGCTCCGTCGCCTTGGGGCGTGCGCTCGCGAACCTGACGCGGGCCGCCGCCGCGGCGCCGGCCCTGCTCGCTCTGGTGTGTCTGGTAAATTCGGGCGCCGCGTCCATCCGGACGCTCCACGGCTATGGCGCCGCAGTGGAGGCAATCCCCTATGGCACGGAGCCATCCGTGATCCTGGTGGGGAGCGGAGCGCGGGGAGAGGGCGCTATGATCGCCGAGCGCCTGGCTCGCGACTCGTCCCGCGCAAGTGTCATGTTGCGAAGCAGCCGGTTCCTGGCGCAATCGCGATGGTCCGGAGACGGATACCGGCTGCTGTTCCCGGACGCCGGAAGCGCCCGCGAGCACTTGCTCTCAGTTCCCGTGCAGTACATTGTCGTTGACGAAACTGCCATGGAGTTCCCGCACGTAAAACTCCTGGCCGACGCCGTCCGGGGTGATCCTGAGACCTTCGCCCTGATCGCACGGCGCCCCGTACTCGAGATACGGAAGCCGGCGCACGCGCTGTGGAGCGACGACGACTCACAACGCGAGCACGCCGGCGATCTGCTCATTTACGAAAACCGGCTCACCGGACACATCCGCCCGTCGCTCGTGGAGGTGCAAACAGGACTCGACCGGGGCGGACGGGTATTCCGGCTTAAGCTAAGATAGTTATGTTTCCACTCGCGTCCGCCGGGTTGCGGCGCAGGAGCATACTACATGAAAGTCTGGCCGGGAGAGCCGTACCCGATGGGAGCCACCTGGGACGGTTCGGGAGTCAACTTTTCACTCTTCTCAGAAACCGCAGCCGGCGTCGAGTTGTGCCTCTTCGACGGTCCGGAGGGGAATCGAGAAATTACCAGAATTCCGGTCACCGAGCGCACCGACCAGGCCTGGCACATCTACCTCCCCGAAGCGCGCCCGTCGTGGCGTTACGGCTATCGGGTCCACGGCCCTTACGATCCGGCGGCGGGCCATCGCTTCAACCCCGCTAAGCTGCTGCTCGATCCCTACGGCAAGGCGTTCGATCGAACGGTTCACTGGGACGACGCAATCTTCGCCTACGAGATAGGCCACCCAGACCAGGATCTCCGCCGCGATGACCGGGACAGCGCACCCTTCGTCCCCAAGAGCATCGTCATCGACCCTTCGTTTGACTGGGAAGGTGACCGCCTGCTCCGGATTCCGTGGCACGAAACCGTGATTTATGAGACGCATGTCAAGGGCATGACAATCGGGCACCCCGAGGTGCCGGAGGAACTGCGCGGAACGTACGCCGGAATGGCGAGCCGGCCCGTGATCGAATACTTACAATCCCTGGGGGTTACCGCAGTCGAGCTGATGCCGATCCACCAGTTCGTCGCGGACCGGCACCTGGTGGAACGCGGCCTCACCAACTACTGGGGTTATAATTCCATCGGCTATTTCGCACCCGACGTGCGCTACGCGGCCTCCGGAAACTGCGGACAGCAGATCCAGGAGTTCAAGTCCATGGTGAAGGCGTTCCACAAGGCGGGACTCGAAGTCATCCTCGATGTTGTCTACAACCACACCGCCGAAGGAAACCACCTGGGGCCGACTCTCTCGTTCCGGGGGGCCGACAACGCAAGTTACTACCGGCTGGTCCACGAAGACCGGCGCCATTATATGGACTATACGGGCTGCGGCAATACGCTCAACATGATGCACCCGCGCTCGCTCCAGCTCATCATGGACAGCCTGCGGTACTGGATCCTCGATATGCACGTCGACGGCTTCCGATTCGATCTCGCGTCGGCGCTCGCGCGTGAACTCCACGAGGTCGACCGGCTGGGGGCGTTCTTGGATATTATTCACCAGGACCCTGTGATTTCCCAGGTAAAATTGATAGCCGAACCCTGGGACATCGGCGAGGGCGGATACCAGGTCGGAAATTTTCCGGTCGGCTGGGCCGAGTGGAATGGAAAGTACCGGGACACGGTCCGCGACTACTGGCGAGGGGAACATCGAACGCTGGCAGAGTTTGCGAGCCGGCTCACCGGCAGCTCGGACCTGTACGAAGCGAGTGGGCGGCGCCCCTACTCGAGCATCAACTTCGTGACGGCGCACGACGGGTTCACGCTTCGTGACCTGGTTTCCTACAACGAGAAGCACAACGAAGCCAACGGCGAGAACAACCAGGACGGCGAGAGCCACAATCGCTCCTGGAACTGCGGCGTGGAAGGCCCGGCGGACGATCCCGGGATCAACGCGCTTCGCGCGCGCCAGGTGCGAAACTTCCTCTGCACGCTCTTTCTTTCCCAAGGCGTTCCGATGTTGCTGGGAGGAGACGAGTTCGGCCGCACCCAGCATGGAAACAATAACGGCTATTGCCAGGACAACGAAATATCCTGGTTTGACTGGAAGAGCGTCGATGGCGACCTGCTGGAGTTTACTAGGAAGCTGATCCGGTTCCGACGGGAGCACCCGGTCTTCCGCAGGCGCCGTTGGTTTCAGGGCCGGCCGATCCATGGCGACGAGGTCAGCGACATCGGATGGTACACGCCGGCCGGAGATGTAATGTCTGAGGAGAGCTGGCGTTCCGATCACGCAAAGTCCCTTGCTGTCTTTCTGAACGGAAAGGCGATTCCGAGCCCAAATCCGAAGGGCGAACCGATCACCGACGACAGCTTCTATCTGTTGTTCAACGCCCATTACGAAGCGCTCGATTTCAAGCTGCCCTCGGAGCTGGGTCACCGCTGGGAGCTGGTCCTGGATACGGATGCGGCGCGGGATTCGGGTGAGACGTTCGACGACGGCGCGGTGGTGCGGCTGGAGGCGCGATCGGTCGCCCTGCTTCGGCGAACAGAGTAGAGCGTGTGCCGCCACAGAACATCCGCGATCGGCATGCTGGTCGGGTGCGCCCTGCTTGCGGGATGCCATCGCGCGCCGATGACCTATCGCCTGACCACAACGGCGCCCCACGCCATTTTCGTGCCGCCGGGAGACCGGAACGCGGAGCAGACTGACCGGAAAATTCAGTTCCGGTCGGCTGCATCGAAAGCCACCTGCCGACTTGAGGAAAGCGGCATTGCGATTCAGGCGCGGAAAGGAAGAATCCGCGTGCGGGTTTCCAATGCCGGACTTGCATCGGCCCCGCCGGGCTGGCTGCTGGCATGGGCGCGGCGCGTGCAGGAGCAAGGCTGCCTTGCCCCGGGGGAGGTCCTGCCGTTCGCGCTTGAACTTGCATCGAGCGTGCCCCTGCGACTGGGGCTCGCCCACCGGCTGCTGCACCCGAACCTGGCAGCCAGCGGCTACACCGAGGTTCACGCCGGCTATCGCATCCGCGTCACGAGCCCGATTTATCGCGACGGCGCGGCCGCGAATGCGTCTCCGTTCCTCGAAGCGGCTGCGCCCCAGGCGGGACCAGGCGGCAGTATCGCCCTCGACCTGAGGTCGCCTGAGGACTTTCTCGGCTACGAGATCGCCTGGTACGACGTCAAACCCGCCCAAGGCGGCGCCGTCCTGGCACCGGCCGGGGCCGAGACCCGGATGGACGGGGTGAACACACAGAGCCGGGAGTCGAAATTTCAGCACCTCGGGCCGCACGGGGAATCGGCCCACTTCCGGGTACTCTTCCTCACGCGGAAGAGCGCCAGCGACCATGACGCTCTGGTGGTGGCCGGTGTGACCGAGAGCGAACTGCATGCCAGCACTGTACGCCTTGCCCGCCAGCCGGAGCTCTGCACGAGCCCCGAGTTTCACTCGCGATGCTTCGTCATCCCGCGCCGCGTCGCGGCCCTGCCGCTTACGACCGTCGTCCTGAATGGGAAGCGCATCGACGTGGTCCCCGGATCATCGTTGCGCAAACTCGTCACGCAAAACACTCCGGAGAAACCCGAATCACTGGTTGAACGGATGCGGGTCTTCAAACCGTACCGGAGCGGGCTTGCTCCCGTGATCTTCCCTGAAAACTCGCCGGCGATTCTGGCCCTCCCCTTAAGCGGCGGTGAAACAATCGAGTGGTAGGATTGCAAACCGGCAGGACCCGGATCATAATGATGCAATTCTTTGTCGCCTGGAGCTGAACGATGAGATCGCAGACAACCACACGCCGGGAAGCACTCAGCCTGATGGGCCTGAGCGCGCTCTCGACCATGAGGGCACCCGCGGCCGCCACGCCCGATCGGCCCAATATTCTTTTCATCTTCACCGATGACCACTCCCACCGCACCGTCAGCGCGTATCCCGAGGCCTATCCGTGGGTCAAGACACCGAATATCGACAAGCTCGCAGAAGAGGGTGTCCGCTTCACCTATGCCTACTGCGGCCCGTGGTGCATGCCATCGCGCGCGACGATGCTCACTGGCCACCACCAGTACGGTTCGGCCGTCGAGTCCCTGCGCATGGAAGGCCCCTATCCCGGCTGCGTCTACGATCCTCAGAAGTGCCAGTGGTGGCCCAAGGCCTTCCGGTCCAAAGGCTACTTCACCGCGCATATCGGCAAATGGCACACCGGAACCGACACCGGCTACGGGCGCGACTGGGATTTCCAGATCGTCTGGAACCGCCCCAAGTACACCGAAACGAGCCAGAACTACTACTACAACCAGCCCATCACCTATCAAGGCGGCAAAACCGAGATCCTGAAGCGTTACTCGACCGACCAGTACACGGACTGGGCGATCGATTTCCTGCGCGGCAACGGCCGGGACAAGAACAAGCCCTACTTCCTCTGGCTCTGCTACGGCGCCGTGCATTCACCCTATACGCCGGCCGAGCGCCACATCGGCAAATTGAGCGGGATCGACTTCCAGACCCCAAAGGACATCTTCCCACCCAGGCCAGGGAAGCCCGATTGGGCGCAGAAGATCAACGAATGGGAGAAGAGTCCCGAAGGTACACCGACGGCGCAGGGCAAGAGCCTCCGGGCCGCGGTGCAGCAGTATCACGAGGGGGTTTTCGCGCTCGATGAGGCGGTCGGAAGGTTGATGGCGGTGCTCGAGGAGACGGGCCAGCGCAAGAACACGCTCGTCATCTTCACCGCCGACCAGGGGCTTGCATTCGGACAGCACGGCTTCCGCGGCACCAAGATCGCGGCCTACGATGCGAACATCCGGCACCCTCTGATCTTTTCCATGCCCGGCAAGATCCCGCAGGGGCGGGTTTGCGACACTCCCGTCAGCGGCGTGAGCATGGCCCCGACCATCTTCCGATTCGCCGGCCTGGACCTCCCCTGGGAGATGCACGGCCAGGACCTGACGCCCCTGCTAACGAACCCCGATGCCGAATGGCCTCATCCCGTGCTCTTTGCCGCTACCGGCCGAAAGTTCGGCTCCGACACAAACGTCATTCCCGAAGGACCCGACGTGCTGCACGGCGGTGTGCCGTGGTACGTCATGCTGCGCGAGAAGCACCTGAAATACGTAAGGCCGCTGGTCTCGGATCTCGAGGAACTGTACGACCTCCGCCCGGATCCGGAGGAATTGGACAACCTCGCCGTGAAACCGGAGCACCAGGCGACACTGCGCCGGCTGCGTGCTGCAACCATCGCGGAGCTGCGCCGGACCAAGGCAGGCTTTGTCGATCGAATGCCGCCGGTGCGCGAGGCCGTTCAAGGCTGAAGCCGCTCGCGATGGGCCCGGCAACTTTCTGCCGCTGAAGCAGTTGATTTCCAGCCACGGATGGACACGGATGCACACAATCCGTGTTGTATCCGTGGCTCTATACTTCTCACAGCTTCGATCAAACGTCTTAGTTCCCGATCAGCACGGCCTGCCGGAGATACTCGTCCCTGGTAAGCTGCTCGATGACAAACGCGGCTGTATCGGCCCGCGAGATCGACCGAACGGTGATGCCAGGCAGGTGCGTATAGGCACGGACCAGAAACATCCGGGGCGCATCGGTAAACGAGGCCGGCCGCACGATAATCCAGTCCAGCACGGTTTGGCGAATCAGATCCTCCTGCCGGGTCTTGTCTTCGTAGGTCCGGCGCGTGATGAAGGGGTAGATGACACGGTTATAGAGAAGTCCTCCGTGGCCGCGGCTGTCGCCTGCTCCGATCCCCGTCACGCAGACCAGCCGCCGGACGCCGTTCCGCTGCATGGCGTCAAGAAGAATCCGGGTCGAATCGGAGAAGAAGGTCGTCGGGGTGCGGTGGTCAGGACGGCCGAGTGAGTAGATGACCGCCTGCTGGCCGCGCAGAGCCCGGTCGACAGCACCCGGATTGAGCGCATCACCCTGCACGGCTCGAATCCGCGCACGGGTGCCCGACGGAAGCTTGGAAGGATCGCGCACCAGGACGGTTACGTCGTGTCCGGCCTCGAGGGCCTGGGGGAGGAGGTGCCGTCCGAGACTGCCGGTTGCACCGAGGATCAGTACTCTCATGGCGGCTCGCGCCTCCATATTTATTATGGATTATGGATTGAGTTCGGGTGAGTTCTGACATAGAATGAGGCGAAATGGCAGCTCCGATCCCCCTTCACTTCGCGCTCAAGCCGGCGCCGTTGACGCAACAGGCCGCGGCGATCATCAAAGACCGCATCCTGACCGGAGAGTTGAGTCCCGGGGAACGTCTTGTAGAGCAGCAGCTTGCCAAAGCGCTGGGAGTCGGGCAGAACGTCATCCGGGAGGCGCTGATCGACTTGGCGCACCGCGGCTTCGTCCGGAGGGAAACCAATCGCGGCACCTATGTCATGAGCCTGACGCAGGAAGAGGCCATCAAGCTGGGCCAGGTGCGGGCGGTGCTCGAGGTTCTCGCTGTCGAAACGGCCGCGCGCCGGGCGGCACACGAACCGCTCAACTTCTCGGAACTCGACCGCCGGCTGGCGCAAATGAAGGCGGCAGCGCTCGCGCAAAATCGCGAGGAGTTCTACCATCACGACCTGAAGTTCCACGAAGCGCTCTGGAACCTTGCCGACAATCCGTTTCTCTCCCAGGCTCTGGAGCAGATCGTCGCGCCGCTGTTCGCCTTTTTCATCATGCTGTACATGCGCCGGACGGATTCGGTCGATTCGGCCCTCGAAGCGGTGGCGCCGCACGAGCGGGTAGTGCAGCATTTGAAGGCCGCAGACACTGCGGGATCCGTGGAAGCCATGCGCGACCTGCTGGCATTCGCGCTTCGGAGCCAGCATGAACTGATTCCGCAGGAGTGAGGAGAGTCGGGACATGAAGAAGCTCACCATTGGATTCATGGTTGTCATCGGGTTGCTGTGGTCCCAGCAGAAAAACGCTCCCGCGACGCGCCTGGAGGAGGAAGCGCGCGCTATCCTCGCCGAATCCTGCGCGAGCTGTCACGGGCCGGAGAACCCGGCAGGCAAGCTCCGGCTCGACTCGCTGGAAGTGCTGACCCTCGGGGGCGCGTCAGGCGCGGCGCTAATCCCCGGCGACAGCGCTGCCAGCCGTCTGATCGAGCGCGTAACGACGACCGACCGCGCTCTGCGAATGCCCCCGGCCGGCGCGCCGCTTCCGGAAGAGAAGATCGCCGTGCTGAGCGCGTGGATCGATCGCGGCGCCTCCGGAGTCCCGCGCATCGACTTCGCCCGCGATGTAAAACCGATCCTCGAGGCGAACTGCCTCGGCTGCCACGGAGGAAAGGCGCCGAAATCGCAGTTGCGGCTCGACGTGAGGTCGATGGCGCTGAAGGGCGGCCTGGGTGGCAAGGTCCTGCTTCCGGGCGATAGCGAAGGCAGCCGCCTGATTCACCGGATCGAGGGACGCGGCGAGGAGCAGCGGATGCCGCTCGGCATGCCCGCCCTGAGCGATGAGCAGATCGCAACCATCCGCCGCTGGATCGACGCGGGTGCGGCGTGGCCGGACTCCGAAAGCGCCGAGGCCGACGCCGCCATCGAAACCCACTGGGCCTATCGCAAGCCCGTACGGCCCGCGATCCCGCAGGTGAAGGCTTCGGCGCAGGCGCGAAATCCGATCGACGCTTTCGTGCTGGCGCGACTGGAGCAGGAAGGGCTGACCTTCTCGCCCGAGGCCTCGAAAGAGACGCTGCTCCGGCGCCTGAGTCTCGACCTGATCGGGCTGCCGCCTACTCCTCAGGAGATCGATGAGTTTGTCGCGGATACGCGGCCGGACGCCTACGAGCGCGTCGTGGACCGCCTTCTCGCCTCCCCGCACTACGGCGAACGCTGGGCACGGCCCTGGCTCGATCTGGCGCGCTATGCCGACACCCACGGCTTTGAGAAGGATCGCCGGCGCTCGATCTGGAAGTTTCGCGATTGGGTAATTGACGCGCTCAATGCCGACATGCCGTTCGATCAATTCACAATCGAGCAGATCGCGGGCGACCTGCTGCCGAATGCTACCGACGCACAGAAAATCGCGACCGGGTTCCACCGCAACACGATGTACAACGAAGAGGGCGGTGTCGATAAAGATGAAGCGCACTTCGAGGTCCTGGTGGACCGGGTCAACACGACCGCGACTGTGTGGCTCGGCTCGACCATCGGCTGCGCGCAATGCCACAACCACAAGTATGATCCCTTCACCCAGAAGGAGTACTACCAGTTGATGGCCTTCTTCAATAGCAGCACAAAGGAGCTCCAGGCATACGGCGACACTTCGACGAAGTATCGCGAGCCGGAACTCGATCTGGCAACGCCCGAGCAGGAGGCGGCACGGGAAGAACTGCGCGCGCGAATCAAAGAGCTCGAAACGAAGCTGAAAACTCCGACGAAGGCGCTCAAGCGTGAGCAGACAGCCTGGGAGAAGTCGGTGCTCAAGTCCTCCGAGGAGTGGCGGACGCTCAAGCCCGAACGGCTGCATGCCGAAGCCGGAACGACGCTGGAAGCACGGAGCGGGGGAGCAATCTTCGCCTCGGGCGAGAATCCGCAACGCGAAACCTACGTGGTGGAAGGCAAACTCAAGTTGCCTGCACTCTCGGGCGTACGGATCGAGGCGCTGCCGGATGAGAAGCTGCCTCGCGGCGGACCGGGCCGGGACATTTACGGGAATTTCATCCTCTCCGCGGTCAAGGTCGAAGTGGCCCCCGCGGGGGCGCCGGAATCCTGGCGGGAGATTCGCTTCGAGAGCATCCTGAGCGACGACGGACGAATTAATGACCGGAGAAACCGCGCACTGTGGACGGTGGACGCCTCGCGCGAGGATAACCGCGTCCCGCGGCAACTGGTGTTGGCGAACGACCGGCCGGTTCCACTGAATGGCGAGGCGCTAATCCGCATCACAATCGTCTCCAACTCGGAGTTCGTCGGCCAGTCGATGGGACAATTCCGGTTGTCGGTTACCGATTCGAAGAAGCCGGAACACGTCGTGAGCGTGCGCGCGCTGTTGCGCCCGGCGCTCGAAGTACAGCGTCGAAGCAAGGAGCAGGAGGAGAAGCTGAGTGAGTTCTTCCGCACGATCGCGCCCTCGCTGGAGAGTGCCCGGAACGAGCTGAAAGACCTGCGGCTGCGGCTCGAGCGTTTGAACATTATCTCGACCCTTGTGATGGCGGAGAACGACCGGGTCGAACACCCCTCGGACCATGTGCGGACACGAGGCGGATTCGCGAGCAAGGCCGAGAAGGTCTATGCCAATGTGCCCGCTATCCTGAACGGCCTTGCAGAGGGAGTGGCTCCGAACCGCCTGGCGCTGGCGCGGTGGTTGGTCAGCCCTGAGAATCCCCTGACAGCGCGCGTCACGGTCAACCGGATCTGGGAGCAGTACTTCGGACGCGGCATCGTTGAGACGACCGAGGATTTCGGCAGTCAGGGCGCGCTGCCCACGCATGCCGAGCTGCTCGACTGGCTAGCGGTGGAGTTCATGGAGCGCGGCTGGAGCCAGAAGGCGATCCACCGCCTCATTGTCACCTCGACGACCTACAGGCAGAGCTCGCGCATCACGCCCGAGCTGCTGCGCGGCGATCCCTACAATCGGCTGCTCGCCCGCGGACCGCGCTTCCGCATGGAGGCTGAAATGATCCGCGACACCGCGCTTGCGGCCGGCGGACTGCTCAGCCGCAAGATAGGCGGCCCCAGCGTATTCCCTCCGCAGCCGCCCGGCGTTTGGGACATTCCCTACAGCGACGACGCCTGGATCGAAAGCACGGGCGAGGACCGCTACCGCCGCGGGCTCTACACCTTCCTTCGGCGGTCGGCGCCGTATCCGGCGTTCATTAACTTCGACGCCACCAGCCGGGAGTTCTGCACGGTCCGGCGTATCCGAACCAACACACCGATCCAGGCGTTGACGACCCTGAATGACGAGGCATTCTTCGAGGCTGCCCAAGCGCTGGCGCGGCGAATCGTGGCCGAGGGCGGCGCGCAGGATTCCGCCCGCATCCGTTTCGGTTTCCGCCTGGCGGCCGGGCGCCCTCCCGGCGGATCGGAGCTCGATCGTATTGCGACCTGGATGAACGGCGAGCGCTCGTATTTCCGGAGCTATCCGGACGAGGCGAAGAAGATCGCTCCGAACGCGGACGATCCCGTGGAACTGGCCGCGTGGACGATGTTCGGCAACGTGCTGCTGAACCTGGACGAGACGCTGACGAAGGAGTAAGTACAGTGAACGCGAAAAAACAGAAACTGCTGGAGATGACGCGGCGGCACTTCTTCGGCTCCGCCGGGTTCGGACTCGGCTCGCTGGCATTGGCTTCGCTCGCCAGTGAGAGGCTCTTTGCGAGCGCGCCCGAGCTGGGCCCGCATCATACGCCTAAAGCGAAGAGCATTATCTTTCTATTCATGGCGGGCGCTCCCTCGCAGCTCGACATGTTCGACTACAAGCCGGCGCTGAACCGCTACGACGGCCAGCCCTGCCCGGAGGAGCTGATCAGGGGCGAGCGCTTCGCCTTCATCAAAGGCGTGCCCAAGCTGCTCGGCACGCCGCACTCGTTCCGCCGCTACGGCCAGAGCGGCGCAGAACTCTCAAATCTGCTTCCTCACCTGGCGACCGTCGTGGACGACATCGCGATCGTCAAAAGCCTTCATACGACGCAGTTCAATCACGCGCCGGCCCAGATCTTCATGAATACCGGGCACCAGATCATGGGCCGCCCTTCGATGGGCTCCTGGCTGACCTACGGACTCGGCAGCGAGAACAAGGACCTTCCCGGTTTCGTCGTGCTGCTGTCGGGAAAGAACGCTCCGGATGGCGGCAAGTCGTGTTGGGGGAGCGGATTCCTGCCCTCGGCGCACCAGGGCGTCGAGTTCCGGCGGTCCGGCGAACCCGTGCTCTTCCTCTCAAATCCCGAAGGGGTCAGCCGGGAGACGCGGCGGCGCTCACTCGACCTGTTGAAGGACCTCAACGCCATGCGTCAGCTCGACGTCGGCGACCCGGAGATCGCCTCCCGCATCGCCTCCTACGAGATGGCCTACCGGATGCAGCTCAGTGTGCCGGAGCTGGCCGACATCTCCTCCGAACCGGCGCCCATCCAGGAGATGTACGGCGCCGAGCCGGGCGAGAACACCTTCGCAAACAACTGCCTGCTGGCCCGCCGGCTGGTGGAGCGCGGCGTCCGCATGGTCCAGCTCTATCACCGCGGTTGGGACACCCACGGCTCCTCGAACGACGAGGACATCGTGAACAAACTGAGCTTCCTGTGCCGCGAAACGGACCGCGCCGCTGCGGCCCTCATCAAGGATCTGAAGCAGCGCGGGCTGCTCGATTCCACCATCGTGATCTGGGGCGGCGAGTTCGGACGCACTCCGATGAACGAAGCCCGGAGCGGATCGAAGTTCCTCGGCCGCGACCACCACGCGCGCGCATTCACCATGTGGATGGCAGGCGGCGGCATCCGCCCCGGCGTGACGATCGGGGAGACAGACGAGGTCGGATATAACATCGTCAAAGACCCGGTCTCGGTTCACGATCTCCACGCCACGCTCCTGCATCTGATGGGACTGGACCACACCAGGCTGACGTACCGATTCCAGGGACGCGACTTCCGGCTGACGGATGTCCACGGCGAGATCGTGCATAAGCTGTTGGCTTAACAGCCGGGTAACGACCACCGCTGTGAAAGGCCGCGATACACTGGTATTTCCGATGCTTCGCGATCCGAGCCTGGTTCCGTTGTCGCACCAGCACCAGCACGGGCTGGCGCTATGCGTGCTCGTCGAGCGCGCGCTGCGCGAGGATTCCGGCCCGGAGCGCGCCGCCGAGCACGCCCGAACGATCATGGAGCGATTCGGTAGTGAAATCGCGAATCATTTCGCCGTCGAGGAGAACGTGCTCTTCCCTGCCCTGGCGGCGCTCCCTCTGGTCACGGAATTGCTCCAGGAGCATCGGGAGATGGAACGGCAGGTGGAAGCGCTGCGGCGGGCGCCTGCAGCGGATCGCATCATGGAGTTCACCTCCCTGCTCCGCCGCCATATCCGTCGAGAAGAAGGAGAACTGTTCGAACAGGCCCAGCGCATTCTGCCGCGAGAGGTCCTCGACGCGCTCGGCCGTGAGATCGACGCGCGCGTTGTCCGTGTCTGCTTATGACTTCACCCGTCCTGATTGAATCCTCCATTCCCGAGCTCGAGCTGCATGGCCGCGGGAAGGTCCGCGACATCTACCGCGTCGGCGACGACAAGCTTCTGATCATCGCGACGGACCGGATCTCGGCCTTCGACTACATCCTGGGCACAGGCGTTCCCGACAAGGGCCGGGTGCTGACCCAGATTTCGCTGTTCTGGTTCGACTTTCTCCGCGACCTCGTCCCGAACCACCTGTTGACCGCGTGCGCCGACGAGTACCCGGAGGTGCTTCGGCGGCATCGCGATCAGCTCGAAGGGCGCTCCATGCTGGTCCGGCGCGCCCGCATGGTCGATGTCGAGTGCGTTGCGCGCGGGTACATTTCCGGGTCGGGCTGGAAGGATTATCAAATGAGCGGGGCGATCTGCGGGATCCCGCTGCCGGCCGGCCTCCGCGAAAGTGATAAGCTTCCCGAACCGATCTTCACGCCGGCGACGAAGGCCCAGACGGGTCACGACGAAAACGTTTCGTTTCAGGCCGTAGCCTCGATGATCGGGGCCGAGCTGGCAGGGCGGCTCCGCGACCTTACGCTCACGATCTACAGCCGCGCGGCTGCTTATGCCGAGACGCGGGGCATCCTGCTGGCCGATACGAAATTTGAGTTCGGCTTCGTCGGCGATGAACTGGTTTTGGCCGACGAGGTGTTGACGCCGGACTCGTCGAGGTTCTGGCCGCGCGAGACCTACCGGCCCGGCGGCCCGCAGCCCTCCTATGACAAACAGTATGTCCGCGACTATCTCGAGTCGATCCGGTGGAATAAGCAGCCTCCCGCGCCGGGACTCCCGGACGAGGTCGCGCTCAAGACCAGCGAAAAGTACAAGGAAGCCTATCGGGCGCTGACCGGGAAGACACTGTGAACTGGTTGGACATACTCCTGGTTCTGATCGTCGCCTCCTCGGTTGTGACTGGATTTCTGAAGGGGTTCGCGCGCGTGGGGATTGGCTTTGTCGCCGCGATAGTCGGAATCCTGTTCGGTCTCTGGTTCTACGGCAATGCGGGCGCGTTGATACAGGATTTGATCGGCTCTCGTCCGGTGGCGAACCTGGTGGGATTTATTCTGGTTTTCGGCAGCGTCCTGATTCTCGGGTCGATGTTCGGTGCGCTCGTGGCAAAAGTTTTCCGTTGGGTCGGGCTGGGATGGATGGACCGCCTGATGGGCGGCGCATTCGGCGTCGTCCGCGGTGTTCTGATCGCGGCCGGTGTGCTCCTGGCGATCATGGCCTTCGCGCCGGCCAAGCCAAGTTCCGTGGCTGCCTCGCGCGTTGCGCCCTATGTTGTAGGGGCGGCAGGCGCGTTCGCCGCTTTGGCCCCCCGTGAGCTCAAGGACGGGTTCCACGAGACCTATGGCCATGTCCGGAAGATCTGGGACGAAGCGATGAAGCAGGGCGTAAAACGTCTGCCGGTCGAACAGTTCTAAAGCAGAGATAGCGATGATGCAGCGACGGGAGTTCCTTGCAGGTCTCGGGGCGGCGGCCCTGTATGGGCAGTCGCGGCGCCAGCCGAACATCGTGATTCTGTTCGCCGACGACCTCGGCTACGGCGAGACCGGGTTCCAGGGAAATCGCGAAATTCCGACCCCGCACATCAATTCCATCGCGGCAAACGGCGTCCGCTTCACCGACGGCTACGTCACCTCTCCCTATTGTTGTCCCTCGCGCGCCGGCCTGATGACCGGGCGTTACCAGACGCGCTTCGGCCACGAGTTGAACGTCGTCGGCAAGCGTAATCTCGATGCTCTCATCGGCCTCCCGGAAACCGAAAAGACGATGGCCGATCATCTCAGGGCGGCCGGCTATGCCACCGGGCTCATCGGCAAGTGGCATCTCGGCGGCGCCGATCGGTATCACCCGCTACGCCGGGGCTTCGACGAGTTTTATGGGTTTCTCCACGAAGGCCACTTCTACTATCCGCCGCCCTATCGCGGCGGCGTAACCCGCCTCCGTCCGAACGAGCCGCCCTACGATGACGATAATCCGGTGCTACGCGGCACGGAGCCGATCGTCGAGCCCGAGTACCTTACCGACGCTCTCGCGCGCGAAGCGACCGATTTCATCGAACGCCACAAGTCCCGGCCGTTCTTCCTCTACCTGGCGTTCAACGCGATTCACAGCCCGATGCAGGCGCCTGTCTCGGCACTAAAAGAGTTCGAATCGATTCGGGACGAGCATCGCCGGCTCTTCGCGGCCATGATGCGGCCGATGGACAACGCCGTCGGCGCGGTGCTGGCCAAGCTGCGCGCGCTTGACCTCGAACGAGACACGCTCGTCGTGTTCCTCAGCGACAATGGCGGTCCGACGACCGAGTTGACCTCCTCGAACGCCCCCCTGCGCGGCGGCAAGGGTCAGCTCTTTGAGGGCGGCATCCGCATTCCGTTCGCAATGCAGTGGAAGGGCAGGATCGCCCCAGGGCAGGTTTACCGGCAGCCGGTGATTTCGCTTGACCTTCTCCCGACGGCTCTGGCAGCGGCCGGAACCCCGATACCGCGCGGGCTCGACGGCGTCGACCTGCTGCCCTATCTCGACGGCAAAGCGCAGGGCGCACCGCACGAGTCACTGTACTGGCGCTACAGCCCAAATATTGCGCTGCGGCAGGGCGAGTGGAAATTGGTTCGGCAGGCCGGGCGCGGCGCACCGGGCGAGTTTCAACTCTTCCATCTGGCGAAGGATGTCGGGGAAACGCGGGACCTCAGCGCCCGGGAGCCGGCGCGCCTGGCCGCGTTAAAGGCGGAACTGGAGAGACTCGACGCCGGGATGGAGCCTCCCCGATGGTGAAGCTTCAATAGAGCGGCGCGATCGAAACCAGCCCGAGCCCGGCAATGAACAGTAACAGCATCAGGGCCAGCAGCGCGTTCACCTTGCTGCTCGCGCCGGCGAACTCTTTCCAGACCAGAAGTCCCCAAAGCGCGCTGACCATCGTGGCGCCCTGACCGATCGCATAGCTCACGGCGGGTCCCACGTTGACTGATTCCGGCGCGCTCGCCGCTACGAAGTTCGCTGTCGTTCCGACGCACCAGATCACGCCGCCCGCGATACCGAGCAGGTGCTGGCGTCCGGTCCCGCGAAGATACTCCAACACTTCGACAGGATCACCCTGCACCGGAAGGTTCATAAAGAACAGGTTGAACACGAAGGTCGAAATAAAAACGCCTGTGGCGAAAACGACCGCGATGGAGTAAGGCCCCAGCCCGAATTCGCCGGCCTTTCCCATTTCAACCAGCGGGTAGAAAGAACCCATCAGCACGCCGCTTATCAGGCTGAGGATAATTCCCTTCATCGAGCCGCCTTCGCCGCCCCGGCTGCGCTTCCCGTGCGATTTCTTCGCGGGTGCGGGCGGTTCGTCGAGTTTCGCCGCGGCCGTCTGGGCCGTCGAATGGGAACGATAGGCGATGGCATCCACGATGATCGCCACAACGATAACGGCGGCGCCGCCGAACAGCAGCGTCGTATTGCCCTGAGGGTTGAGTGCGTAGCTCCAGACCACGCCGATCACGAGCGCGAGTCCGATGCCGACCGGGAACGCGACCGCGAGCCCGGCCACCGAGATCGCCGCGACCAGCAGCATGTTCGCCAGGTTGAACACGGCGCCCGCCACGAATCCGAACGCAATGTTGCGCTTGGCAGCGAATAGCGTGAGATTGTCCCAGAAGGAAATTTCCGGCCCCAGCGATCCGAAGGTAAAGGCCGCGACGAGGGCCGCCAGCAGCACGCCAATCGAGTAATCGTAATAGAAAAGCTCGAAGCGCCACTTGCCTGCCAGTTTGAAGGTATTTGCCCAGGATCCCCAGCAGAGCATGGTCAGGATGGTCAAAAGGAGGGCCACCCCGTAGGTCGTTGGAATGATCATTTTTTGTTTCGGCCGAAAGGCGAGGGTACAACGGCGGCCCAGCGCAGGTCAAGTCTGGTTTATAATACGGCAAATCCGAAGAGGAGGCTCCATGAGAATGTACGTCTATGTGGTCGCGTTTCTTCTAGTAGCGGGGAGCGGGATGGCCCAGCGCCACCAGCTTACAACCATCGACACAGAAACACCCGAGGGACAGCTTCTCCAGCAGATCGGGCTCGAAGAGGACGCCGAAGGCAAACGGGTCCTACTGGAGAAGTTTGTCCAGGAATATCCCGGGCACGATGCGGCCGGCTGGGTCTATACGCAGCTACAAGCCGCCTATCTCAAGGCCAACCAGCCGGACAAGGTGATCGAAACCGGCGAAAAGCTGCTGGCTCTCGATGCGGACGACCTGGAGGCTGCGCACAACAACCTGAAGGCTTCCGAGGCCAAGCAGGACTCCGATCTGATCCGGAATTGGGCCGGCGAAACGTCCAAGCTGGCGCGCAAGGCCGCGCAGGCGCCCAAGCCCGACGATGAGGACGAGGCCGATGCCTGGAAGCGCTCGGTCGACTACGCCAGGCAGGTGGACACCTATACGAACTACTCGCTCTACGCCGCCGCTATGCGAGAGGCCGATCCCGTCAAGGTGATTGCGCTCTCGGAGGCGCTCGAAGCCCAGAGCCCCGAAAGCGAATACATCCCGCAGCTCCGGATAAAACACTTTGCCGCGCTGCGCCAGTTGAATGAAACCGAAAAGGCCGTGCAGTTCGCCGAAAAGATCTTCGAGACGGATCAGTCCAACGAAGACATGCTCCTGGTCGCGGCCGACTATTACATGCAGTCGAAAAAGGAACCGGACAAGGTTTTCAGCTACTCGGCCAAGATCATCGAGCTGATGGAAAGCAAGCCCAAACCGGAAGGCGTTTCCGACGAGGAGTGGGAGAAGAAAAAGAAAACCTCCACTGGCCTCGCCCACTGGATGACCGGGGTACTCTACGCCAACCAGGGCAAGTTCGCACAGGCCGACAAGTCGCTCCGCGCGGCGCTCCCGTTCATCGACGACAATGACCAACTCAAGGCCGGGGCGCTCTTTTTCCTGGGGCTGGCGAACTTCAAGCTCGGCGACACGCCGAAGGGCGATCCAAACCGGATCATCGACGCGCTGAAGTTCAATCAGGAGTGCGCTGCGATCAAGAGTCCCTACCAGGCGCAGGCGCGCAAGAACGTCGCGGCGATCCGTTCGCAGTACCGCTTCAACTGAGAGGAGCGGGAGACCGCTCCTCTTTACGCGAGGATCTCTTTGACCACCGATGCGCGCTCGACGCCGGTCAGGCGCTGGTCGAGTCCCTGGAACTTGTAAGTGAACCGCTCGTGGTCGATGCCGAACAGGTGCAGCAGCGTCGCCTGGAAGTCGCGCACATGGACGGGATCGCGCACGATGTTGTAGGAGAACTCGTCGGTCTCGCCGTGCACGACGCCGGGCTTTATGCCGCCGCCGGCCATCCAGAGGCTGAAACAGCGCGGATGATGGTCCCGGCCGTAATCGGTGGGCGTGAGCTTACCTTGCGAGTAGATCGTGCGGCCGAATTCCCCGCCCCAGACGACCAGCGTATCGTCCAGCATCCCGCGCGATTTCAGATCCTGAATGAGGCCCCAGCAGGCCTGGTCGACGTCCTTGCACTGGCTCGGCAACACCTCGGGCAACAGGCCGTGGACATCCCACCCCCGGTGGTAGACCTGCACGAAGCGGACACCCCGCTCCACCAGCCGGCGCGACATCAGGCACGCGTTCGCGAAGCTTCCACCCTGCCGGGCGTCTTCGCCGTATAACTTGTAGGTGCTCTCCGGTTCCGCGGAGAGATCGGTCAGCTCCGGAACCGAGCTTTGCATCCGGAACGCCATCTCGTACTGGGCAACGCGCACCAGCGTCTCGGGATCCCCGATCTTCTGGTGCTGCATCCGGTTGAGCTCACCGAGCGCATCGAGCATCCGGCGGCGCACCTGCGAGGGAACGCCCTCCGGGTCGTTGATATACAGCACCGGATCGACCCCCGAACGCAGCGCGACGCCCGCATACTCGGCAGAGAGAAATCCGGCGCTCCAGAGCCGCGCCGAGATCGCCTGCACGTTGGCTTTCGGATGAGTGTGGTTGGCGTTGAGCACTACGAAGGTAGGGAGATCGCGATTCATGCTCCCCAGCCCGTAGGCGATCCAGGAACCGATGCACGGGCGGCCTGCAAGCATGTTGCCCGTTTGGATAAACGTGATGGCGGGCTCGTGATTGATCGCCTCGGTGTGCATCGTCCGGATGATGCAGATGTCATCGGCCATCCGGGCGGTGTAGGGCAGCAGTTCGGAAATCCAGGCGCCGCTTTGTCCATGCTGCTTGAACTCGAAAACGGACGGCGCAATGGGGAATCGCGCCTGCCCGGAAGTCATCGTGGTAAGGCGCTGTCCCTGGCGGATTGAATCGGGCAGGTCCTTGTCGTACCACTGCTTCATGCCGGGTTTGTAGTCGAACAGGTCTATCTGCGGCGGCGCCCCGACCATGTGGAGATAGATGGCGCGCTTGGCTTTCGGAGCGAAATGCGGAAGTCCGGGGAGCGTCTTCGCGGTCAGTTCTTCTCCCAGCAGCGACGCGAGCGCGGCGACGCCGAGCCCACGGGCGCCGCACGCGAAAAACTGGCGCCGGGTTTCAGCGAGTACGGCCTCTTTCGATGGGTGCATGTCCGTCATCTCCGCTACTTGTTCAGCGCCTCGTCCAGGTTCAGCACCTGGCTCGCCACCATCGTCATGGCGGCCAGTTCGGCTGCGTTCAGCGCCGGGTTCCTTTCAGATTCGCCAATTGAAATGAGCTTCCGGGCATCGTCCGGGTGCGAATCGTAGTAGCTGATAAAGTCTTGGTACGACCGCCGCACAACCTCACGTTCCGGAGCGTCGAACGGCCGTGCCAACAGGTAGGCCGCGATAAGGTCAATCTGGCGGTCCACGTCACCCGGAGCGGCGAGCATGGCGCGCTCCGCCAGGTGACGCGAAGCCTCGACGAACTGCGGATCATTCATCGTGACGAGCGCCTGGAGCGGCGTGTTGGTGCGCTCGCGCCGGACCGTGCAGTTCTCGCGCGACGGCGCATTGAGGATGTCCATCGAAGCCGGCGGCGCACTTCGTTTCCAGAAGGTATAGAGACTGCGGCGATAGAGCCTATCGCCTTTGTCTTGCTTGTAGAAGCGCGTATTGCTGCCCAGCATCGCCACGGTTTCCCAGATGCCGTCAGGCTGATAGGGCTTCACGCTCGGCCCGCCGATCTTTGTACTAAGGAGACCGCTCGCCGCCAGCGCGTAATCGCGGATCAGTTCGCCATCGAGCCGGAACCGCGGCCCTCGTGAAAGCAGCCGATTGTCGGGGTCCTTCTTGAGCTTCTCCTCATCCGCTCGCGCCGACTGCCGGTAGGCCGACGACGTAACCATGAGCCGGATCATCCGCTTCATGTCCCACCCGCTCTCGCGGAACTCCACGGCGAGCCAGTCGAGCAGGTCCGGGTGGGACGGCGTCTCTCCTTGCGACCCGAAATCCTCGGCGCTCTTCACCAGGCCGGTCCCGAAGACCTCCTGCCAAAAGCGATTCACCGTGACACGAGCGGTCAGCGGATTGGAGGGCGCAAGCAGCCATTTCGCCAATCCAAGGCGGTTGCGCGGGAGATCGTCGGACATGCGCGGCAGCGCCGAGGGAACATCGGCCTCGACCTTCTCGCGGGGCTGATCGTACTGCCCGCGATACAGGATGTGGGCTGCCGGTGTCGAGTCCTTCCGCTCCTCCATCACGTGCGTGATGGCGCCGCGACGGCGAATGGCGAGACGCTCCTCCTGGAGCTTCGAAAGCTTTCCGGCAAGCCTCCGGTACTCGGGATCGACGCGGTTGGCGTAATACAATCCGAGCGCATCGCGCTCCTCCTCCGTGAGCTGCTCGTTGGATTTTCGTCGCGCCTGCTCAATGCGCGTCCATGTCGCGATAAGGCGCGCCTCCTCCTCGGTGACGACCCGGTCGAAGACACGGAAATCGCCAATGGCGCCCTCGTTCAGATAGCGGTTGCCGAGGCGGGCCAGACGCAGCGGTTCCGGAGTCCAGACGCGGCCCGTAAGTTCGGTGGTCTGATCGCCACGGCCCTCTGCAGCGATGGCACGCCCGTCGATGAACATGCCGAGCCCGGTCTGCTCTCCACTGCCGTCGTAGGTGAAAACGATATGGCGCCACGCCCCCGGTTTCAGGCGCTCGATGTTGCTCGATCGAATACGAATACCCTTGCCGTCGTCCGCGTTGAGCCGCAGCGAGGGAATGCGCGCACCGATCTCGATAGACAGGCCCCGGCTCTTCTCGCCCGTCGTGGACTGACTCGCGATGACAAAGTTATCCTCCGCCTCCGGCAGATAGAACAGCACCGCGATGGAGAAGGGCTTGTCCGAATCGAACTGGTCCAGATTGGGCAATTCCACCCACCCCTTCTCCCCGAAGCGAAGCGCCTTGCCTCCCTGGATGTCGCCCTCGCCGACCGACACGTTCTCAGGCAGATCGAGGCGCACCGGGCGGCCCCGGTAATGCGCCTCCACGCCGTCGTCGATGGAGAGCGACAGGATTTGCGACTCCGCCCCGATCGGGTTCCGCGCGCTGCGATACTCGCCCGACTGGAGCCATCCGGAAAACTCGTCCTTCGCGGCCTCCCGGAGCGACGCAAGCTGCCGGCGCATCCCGGTCTCTTCGCCCGCAAGCGCAAACCAGCGTTCGCGATCCTCGGGCCGAGGCACCAGGAGGATGGGCGGCGTGTCCGGAATGTTGCCGTCGAGCGCCTTCTGCGTCGTGTTGCGGAAAAACGCAGCCATCGAATAGAAGTCCCGCTGGAGAATCGGGTCGAACTTGTGATCGTGGCAGGAGGCACAGCCCAGCGTGAGGCCGAGCCACACCGTTCCGGTCGTGTCCACGCGATCCTTGGCATAGATCGCTTCAACCTCCTCCTCGATCACGCCGCCCTCGTTTGTCGTCACGTTGCAGCGGTGGAAGCCAGTGGCGATCCGCTGTTCGAGCGTGGGATTCGGGAGCAGGTCGCCGGCCAGTTGCTCGATGGTGAACCGGTCGAACGGCATATTGCTGTTGAACGCCTGGATCACCCAGTCGCGGTAGGGCCACATCTCGCGATAGTTATCGATATGAAGTCCGTGCGTATCGGCGTACCGGGCAGCGTCGAGCCAGTAGCGCGCACGATGCTCCCCGTAGTGCGGCGAAGCTATCAAACGATCGACCAGCTTCTCATAGGCATCCGCCGAGGCGTCCTGCACAAAGGCTTCGACCTCGCCCGGAGAAGGCGGCAGCCCCGTGAGATCGAGCGACAGCCGGCGGGCGAGAGTGCGGCGGTCGGCTTCCGGCGCAGGCTGCAAACCGGCGGCCTCCAGCCGCGCAAGAATGAACCGGTCGATGGGATTGCGAACCCACTCGGACCGCCGCACATCGGGAAGCGGCGGACGAACCGGCGGGCCGAAGGCCCAGTGCTCGCTCCACGGAGCGCCCTGTTCGATCCACCGCCTGAGCGTCTCGCGCTGCTCATTCGTCAGTTCCTTGTGCGACGACGGCGGCGGCATCCTCCGCGCCGGCTCTGACTCGCTGATCCGCGCATAAAGCAGGCTCTTCCGCGCATCGCCCGGAACCACCGGCGCCCCGTTTTTCCGCGCCGAGAACGCGCCTTCACGCGTATCGAGCCGCAGTCCCGCCATGCGCGTGGACTGGTCCGGCCCGTGGCAGTGAAAGCACGCGTCGGAGAGGATCGGCCGCACATCGCGCTGGAAATCGAGCGACTGGGCATCGAGGAGCGGGAGATAACAAACAGCGACAAGTACCAGAACTGATCGAAGCATAGGATCCGCAAGTTCCAACCAGAAATCTCCGGTCGTTTCGTGCTTAACATCATACCTCCGAAGCGTCTAAGAAACATCGTCTGCCCTGCTCCGACACCCAGGGCAGAAGAAGAAAAACGGGAGGAGTTCGATTGATCGCTTCCAGTTCGGCTGACCCGTGCCCCGTCTCTCCGATTCACACCGCCGTCAAGGGGCGCACCCGCTTCCGAGTCCACGGCCTCCGCCGGTGCGAGGCGTTGAAACTCGCGATCGAGATCCGGCTTAGCGGCAACGGCATCCGGCGGGCATCCGCGAACACGCTCACCGGAAACGTCCTCGTCCTCCACGACCCGGACAGAGCCGTCGATGAGGTCGCCTCCGCGATCGTCGCGGTCCTGCAGCTTCACAACCGGGGCCTGACGCCGGTCCCGCACCGTAACGGTCACGGAAACGGCTGCCACTGGCACCGGATTGACGCGCGCGAGGTCGCGGCGCGGTTCACGGCCTCCATCACATCCGGCCTCACACAGGAGCAGGCGATCGAGCGGCTGCGGGAGCACGGACCGAACACCCTCACCTCCTATCAGCCGCGCTCCAGGCTGTCCATCTTCCTCGAACAACTCCGGAGCCTCCCGGTCATTCTGTTGATGGGTTCGGCGGCCATCTCGCTGTTGACTGGCGGCCTCGGCGATTGCGTTGTTATCGGCATCGTGGTTCTGCTCAACGCAGGGATTGGCTGTTCGATGGAGTGGCGCGCCGAAGGAACCATCGCGGCGCTGCTGAACTTGACCGAGCCGCCGGCTACGGTCATCCGCGAAGGCGTCGCTCGCACCATCCCCGGCGAGCAGATCGTCGAGGGCGACCTGATCGTACTGAAACGGGGCGAGCAGGCCCCCGCGGACGCCCGCATCATCGAATGCCAGAACCTGACGGTTGACGAATCGGCCCTGACCGGCGAGAGTATGGCCGTCCAGAAGCGTGCCGAGGCGCTCTCCACAGCTCCGAACGCGCTCGCCGATCGTTCCAACATGGTCTATCGCGGAACCATCATCACGGGTGGCGCGGGGCTGGCGATCGTCGTGGCGACCGGACCCCGCACCGAAATGGGCGCCATCCAGCACATGATCGCGTGCGCCGTCCGGCCTGAAACCCCGCTCGAACGCCAGTTGCGAGTCCTCAGCAGCCAGATGCTGCGCTTCGCCGGCCTCATCTGCGGGGGCGTCCTCCTCACCGGGCTGCTACGGGGCTTCTCCGCCGGCCAAATGCTCCGGAGCGCCGTTTCCCTGGCGATCGCGGCCGTTCCGGAGGGCCTCCCGGCCGTCGCGACAACGGCCCTGGCAAGCGGTCTCCGAAACCTGCTCCACCAGAAGGTTTTGCTGCGGCGGCTCGACGCGCTCGAGACGCTCGGCGCACTCCAGACGGTCTGCCTCGACAAGACCGGCACCCTCACCATGAACCGCATGTCCGCGGTCCGCATCTTCGCCGGACTCCGGAGCTACATCGTCGAAGCGGGCGGCGTGCTCAGCAACGGCCGGAGCGTCGGCCCGCGTGCCCGCGCCGAGATCGCGCGACTGCTCGAAGTGGGCGCCCTCTGCAGCGAGGCCGAACCCGACGGCAGGAACGGCGCCGCCTGGACCGGCAGCTCCACCGAAACGGCGCTGGTCGAACTTGCGATCAAGTCCGGCTTCGACGTCGCGCAACTCCGCCGCCGCCATCGCCTGCTCCGCATGGAGCAGCGCACCGAGCAGCGCAACTACATGCGTACGCTGCACGCCGGCCCGGGCGGCAGACAGCTTGTGGCCGTGAAGGGCAATCCGATCGAGGTCCTCGCCCTCTGTGACCGCTACCAGAAGAACGGCATGGTCCAGCGGCTCGCGCGCCGTCAGCGCGCCGCCATCGAAGATGAAAACGAAAGGATGGCGGGCGCGGCGCTGCGCGTTCTCGGTCTCGCCTACCTGGAGCTTGAGCCGGGTGAGGCGCCGCCTGAGCGCGGGCTCATCTGGCTTGGCCTGGTCGGCATGGCCGATCCGACGCGCGAGGGTCTGCGCGAGGTCATCGCCGAGCTGCGCCGCGCCGGCATCCGTCCCGTTATGCTGACCGGCGATCAAAAGTCAACGGCGGAGGCGGTCGGACACGCACTCGAGCTTCGCGGCGGGGACGGACTCACCACAATGAGCGGCGCCGAGTTGGATGAGCTCTCCGATGACCAGCTCGCGCAGGCCATTCTCGACGTGGACATCTTCTCGCGCGTTAGCCCGACCCAGAAGGTGAAGCTGGTTCAAGCATTCCAGCGCGCCGGCCGGGTTGTGGCGATGACGGGCGACGGAATCAATGACAGCCCGGCGCTCCGGATGGCCGACATCGGCATCACACTCGGACGCAGCGGCGCCCGCCTGGCGCGCGAAACCGCCGACGTCGTGCTGCGCGACGACAACATCGGCACGCTCATCCCGGCGATCCGGGAAGGCCGGCGCATCCACGAAAACATCCGCCGCGCGATTCACTACATCACCGCCACCAACGCCAGCGAGGTTCTGCTGATGTTCTCGGCCCTGGGGCTTGGGCTCGGCCAGCCGCTCAATCCGCGCCAGCTTCTCTGGATCAACCTTCTGACCGATGTCTTCCCTGAACTCGCCTTCGCGCTTCAGCCCGCCGACAAGGACCTGCTGCGCGAGCCTCCGGCCGAGGCCGACGGCAAGGTGATCGACCGCGAGGATGCAGTCTGTCTCGGCAGACAAGCCGCGGTGATTACGGTGCCCGCCCTGGCGGCTTACGGCTTCGCAGTCGCGCGTTACGGCGCCGGAGCTCGAGCGAGCGCCGTCGCCTTCCTGACCCTGACGTCGGGACAACTCCTGCACGCTCTCTCTGCGCGATCGGACCGCCCGATCCTCGGCATGAAACCGCAGCCCGAGAATCGCTACCTCACTGCATCGGTGGGCGCGGGCTTTGGAATGCTCGCCCTGGCCTGCTGGTTTCCCGGAGTGCGCGGGCTCCTAGGTCTGGCTCCGATCGGCTGCGTCGATCTTGTGCTGTGCGCCGGAGCCGCTGCATCGAGCCTGATGTGGAATGAGATACGAAAGTCCGGCCGCTCCGAAGCGGCCATTCACCCCCGCCGCAGGCCGCTCCTGCGCCGGTAGAAATGCGATCAGCCGCCGACCCAAGACGGTAGTCGTTGATATGTGTTCATGCACTCATTCGAGGAGGTTGTCGTGAAAGACGAAGGACGCAACGTTATCATCGGAATCGGAATCGGACTCGCCTCCACTGCGATTCTGAAGGGCATTGTTCCCATGTTCGCCGGCGTCGGCCGGCCGCTTGCCAAGGCCACGATCAAGTCGGGCCTGGCCGCCTATGATCGCGGCCGCGAGGCCTGGGCCCACTTCGCCGAAGTCGTCGAGGACCTGGCCGTCGAAGCCCGATCCGAACTCGAGGGCTCCCGCAATGGCGGCGCGCACGCCCCGGTGGGCGCCGCGCGGGCCGAGAAGACCAACGGAGGCGCCTGATGCTCCCGGAAGCGCGTATCGAACACCAGGTCCACGGCCGGATTCGCTTCCGCATCCCCTCCAAGCGGGGCGATCAGGGGTACTTCTCGGAGCTCGAAAGGAGCCTGGCGTCCTGTCAGGGGATTGCCAGTGTGCGGGTCAACCCCACAACCGGCAGCGTGCTGGTGCTGCATCACGCCAGCCCGGATGCCATCGTCAGCTATGCCCACGAGCGCTCCCTGTTTCAGCCCGCCACGGTGCTGATGAAGGTGGAAAAGATCACCGAGTCAATCTGCGCGCCCTTTCTCGACCTGGATTCTCGAATTCAGCGGCTGAGCGAAGGGCGCCTCGATCTGCGGGGATCGGCCGTTTTGGGCTTGGCCGCCCTGAGCGTCGCTCAAATGCTCCGCCACCGCGTCTGGCCCGCAGGCGGCACCCTGCTTTGGTACGCGGTAATGCTGCTGACTCGGCCGCAGGCAGCCAACGGGAGCGGCGAGAAATAGCTCGCCGCTCGTAACCCGTCCGCCACGAAAACTTCAAAGTACCTCAGCGAAGTTAGTGCTAAACTCTTAGTGAATGCAGCTCTGCAGTAAGAGAGGCGCGACGAGGACGGTGTATGTGCATCACGTGCCGGGACGTCTTCGAGTGCGCAGCGTTTTAGTTAAGAAGAACGAATACACCGCCTCCGAAGTGAAGCGCCTTATGGAGGCCATGCCCGGCGTACGATCGGCGTCCACCAACACGCTTACCGGAAGCGTAACAATCGCTTATGACGGAGCTGTTATCGACAGAGACACTCTCCTGGGAGTACTGCGCGAGAAGGGCTACCTCACCGAGCACGATCACGTCTGCACGCCCGCATGCCAGAGCGCAGGACCCGCACTCCGGATCGAGGTGAGCGGCAAGGTCGCCAAAGTGGTCGCAGCCTACGTGGTGGAGAAGGCGGTCGAGCGCTCCGTCGCCGCCCTCATCGCCGCGGTCCTGTAATCAGGCGGCGCTCAGCCTCCGATCCGGTTTACCTTTTCCGCCAGTTCTTCGACACGCCGGAGGAGCTTTTCGAAGTTCTCCTTCGTGAGCGCGGATTCAGCCTCCTCGGCCACCTCCTGCACTCCTTCCCGCGTGGCCATGCGCGAGACGGAGATGCCCATGCCCTTCAGCTTGCCTCCCACGTCGCTCATTACGTGCGCGACGTTCTCTTCCGCTCTCTTCAACTGCTCGGTGACGGTGGGTTCCGCTTCGCGTCCCCGCGAAACGACGAAGTTCACCAGGCGGCCAGCCTGCTCGGTGGCCAGCACCGCTGTACCCAGGCCGAACCACCAGGCTCCGCGCGCCAGCGAGAGTACCGGGCTCGCTATGGACGAAATCGTCTCGCCCATTCCGTGCTCGGCCCGTTCATGGGCGCCGGCATCCATGGTTGCTTCGTTGCTCATGACTTTCGCACTCCTGATCGAAGGAATCGGACTCCATCGAGCATTGGACTCCCGCAGCGCCAGGTGAATATCCGGAATATTTTCGACAATAGGGGAAGCGTATGCCAGCAGCCGAGTGGGGATGGAACATCACAGCCGATGAACTGCGCTCGTGGGTGATCGACGAGAACGAGGAACTCGTAGCCGTAAACAAACCGGCGCTGGTTGTCTGTCATCCGTCCAAGCACGGACCTTGGTCGAGCCTCGCCGGCGCCTGCAGGGAGTACTTCGGACTGGACCGCGCCCGCCTGCCCTTCCGGCTTGACCGCGAGACCAGCGGCGTTGTCGTCATAGCGAAGACGGCCCCGGCGGCTGCGCGCCTGCAAGGAGCTGTGTGGCGCTGCCGGCTCCGCAAAGTTTACCGGGCGATCCTGTACGGGCATCTCGAATCGCCGGTGCGCGTGAACCGACCGATCGGTCCGGACCGCGGATCCGGCTTCTCCTCCCGACGCGTCGTCTCCGACGACGGCCAGCCGGCCGAAACCGAATTCATCCCGGAGGTCTGCGGCGGCGGCTACACGCTCGCCCGCGTCCACCCTCGCACCGGCCGGATGCACCAGATCCGTGTCCACGCGGCATGGCTGGGCCACCCCGTCCTGGGCGACAAGCTCTACCCAGACCCAAGCCTCATGCTCGACTTCCTGAAAGAGGGTTTCTCCCCACGGCTGGCCGCACAACTCGTGCTCCGGCGCCAGGCGCTCCACGCGGGCGAGGTCGTCTTCGTAACAGACCGGGGCGAAGAACGCTTTCAGGCGCCGCCTCCGGCCGATCTGACCCGATTCGTCACGGATCAGATGGGCTGCCGGGGTATACTATGGCCGGCATGAGAGCATCACGCGCACTTTCGACCTGCATCGTGATCATCCTCCTGGCCCCGGCCTGGATGGCGGCCCAGACTCCCGAGGCCGAGGTCCAGCAGGTCAACCAGCTTGCCAGGTCCTACTACGGACATTGGAAAAGTTCCCTGGCCTCCGGCGCCTCACCCGTCATCTGGGTTATCGGCAACGAACTTAGGCTCTACCGCAACGGCACGGTGGCGGTGCACCCGGTCCCCTCGCCGGAGATCGATTACATGAAAACGGCGGGCCACACAGTCGCCCTCGGGATGGTCGGGCTGCTCGCGGAAACGGACGGCGCGCTGCCCCCGGAGCGGCTCGAAGAGCTCGCCCGCCTTCGGGACGGCATGGTGCGGGTGAAGGCGCTGATGCCGGAGTTCAACCTCTCCGAGGAGGTTCGCCGCACCCATACCGAGATACTTGACCGCGGGATCGCGTACTGCGATCGCACTCTCGACGCCCGCGAGAGCCGCCTCGCCGGGTTTCGGAGCTTCCTTCGCTCCTTTGAGCCCCTCATCGACCGGAGCGCCCGGCAGGCTGCAGCCATGCAGATCGATATCTTGGACCGCAAGGTGAAGGAGATCCGGGCGCTGCTCAGCCCGGAGGAGCAGCAGCGGCTGATCGTCGTCGTGAGCGGTCCCCAGACGCCGCGCGCCGGCCAGCTTCATGTCCAGTACTTCGCCAGGGAACTGGGCCTGCCCGGCGAAACTCCGGGCAGGCTGATCTATGCTGAATCGCTCTACACCGAGGAGGGCGTCTTCGAACTTCTCGGGACACATCTGGCCGATTGCCGCATGAGCGAAATGGTCTTCGGCGATCCGAATCGCATGTTCCGGGATCTACTCTCAGAAGGTGCGTCGGAGTATCTGCGGGCAAGATGACGCAGCACCGGCGGCCCTATTCGGCTTCCACACCGTTGATCATCCAGGGAATCCCGAAACGGTCCGTACACATGCCGAAGCGCTTCGCCCAGAAGGTTTCCTCCATTGGCATCTGAATCGTGCCGCCTTCCGAAAGAGCTGTGAACACCCGGTCGGCCTCTTCGGGCGCCTCGATGTTCACGGTAACGGTGATGCCTTGCGGCTTGAAATAGCCCAATTCGGGATGTTCGGGCGTGTCGCAGACCGCGTCCGCCCCCATCAGCGTCACGCCGCCGATCTCGAGTTCTGCATGCATCACTTTGCCATGGTCTTTAGCCGGCACCATGTCCGCCATTGGCGAATTGTCATACGTCATGATTACCGGGGCGGGCGACCCGAAGATCTTCTGATATGAAGCGAACGCTTCTGCGCAGTCTCCATTGAAGTTTAGATAGGGGTTGATCTTGTACCACTACTGTCCAAATTAGCTGCATTCAACGCGTTTTCCACAGTCTAACTTATTGATGCCATGAAGGCGTGTGAGTCA
>JBKBWD010000238.1:0-625 GCA_046289265.1 Bryobacteraceae bacterium
GGAGGAGCCCTACTCCATCGCCATCACGATGGCGGACGTGCTCGGCCTGCAGGGGGCCTTCCGCATCTGGGCCAGCGACATCGACACCCGGGTGCTGCAGACCGCCCAGCGCGGTGTGTACAAGCTGGAGCAGTTGCGCGCCGTCTCGCCCGAGCAGTTGCGCAAGTACTTTCTGCGCGGCAAAGGCGCCAACGAGGGGCTGGCCCGCGTCAAGCCGGAGCTGCAAAAACACCTGCAGTTCTTCACGCTCAACCTGGTCGATGAGGCGTGGCCACTGCGCGAAGAGTTCGACGTGATCTTCTGCCGCAACGTCATGATTTATTTCGACCACACGACACAGCGGCAGGTGCTCGCGCGCCTGCACCGGCTGCTGCGCCCCCACGGCACCCTGTTCGTCGGGCATGCCGAAAACTTCAGCGACGCGCGTGACCTGTTCCGTCTGCGCGGCAAGACCATCTACGAAAAATTATGACGTCCTTGGTGCGCACCCCCACGCATGTGCAGCAGCTCAAGGCGCACCCACGCAAACCGGGGGAGGCGTCGTTCTTCTTTTTCGACCAGCACTTCAAGTACGCGGCGGTCAAGGTGCTGCCCGGCGAGTTCTTCGTCAGCGACGAGGATTTGC
>JBKBWD010000239.1:0-624 GCA_046289265.1 Bryobacteraceae bacterium
CGCCATCGCCTGGAACCTGCTCACGTGGTGGTGGGGGCTGCCCTCCTCGAGCTCGCACGCCCTCATCGGTGGGCTGATCGGCGCTGCTGTCGCCGGCTTCGGCTTCGGCAGCTTGCACTGGCTCGGCGTCGAGAAGATCTTCATCTTCCTCGTGGCCTCGCCGCTCATCGGCGGGCTGATCTCCTTTTTCATCATGGTCTCGCTCATGTGGATTTTCAGGCGGGCCCTGCCGAGCACCGTGACCAACTTGTTCAGGCCGCTGCAGATCTTCGCGGCGGGCTTCATGGCCTTCTCCCACGGCACCAACGACGCCCAGAAGGCCATGGGCATCATGACGCTCGCCTTGCTCGCCGGTGGCTTCATCGACGACTTCACCGTGCCCACCTGGGTCAAGCTCTCGGCCGCCGCCGCCATGGCGCTGGGCACGAGCGCGGGCGGCTGGAAGATCATCAAGACCATGGGCACCAAGATCGTGAAGCTGCAGCCGATCAACGGCTTCGCCTCGGACACCGCCGCCGCCCTCACCATCACCGGCGCTTCGGCCTTCGGCCTTCCCGTCTCGACGACGCACGTCGTCTCGGGTGCGATCATGGGCGTGGGCGCCACCAAGCGTCTTTCGGCGGT
>JBKBWD010000240.1:0-623 GCA_046289265.1 Bryobacteraceae bacterium
GTCCTCGTCGGCCATGCGCATCAGCTGGCGACGACGGCGCGCGTACTCGGCGGGCTTGATCATGACGCCGGGCGCCGGCGCGTCAATGCAGCCGCTGGCGGTGGCGTGGGCCGAGCACGCAGTCGCCGTGCAGCAGCATGGCCGCCACGCGGACGAACTCGGCGATCTCGGCCAGCGCGTCCTCGTCCGCCTCCGGGTCGTCGTAGCTCAGCTGCGAGGCGGCGATGCGGCCGAGGTCGTCGAGCGCCTCGCCCGCTTCGGCGGACAGCGGCGGATTGGCGCCGCTGGCAAGACCGAAACCGCCGAGGAAGCCACGACACCAGGCCAGCAGGGCGTCCGCACGCTGGCCGAGCGACGCGTCCTCGTCCGGCAGCAGCAGCTCGAAGCCGAAGTCGGGATCGTTCAGCTGCTCGGCGCTGATGCGGAACATGCGCTCCAGCGCGCTGTCCTCGCCATGGGCACCGTGCGCGCCCTCGGCGATCGCCAGCCGATCCAGCCAGCCGCGCGGCTCGGCCTGCCCACCGCCGCACAGATAGCCGCAGAGCGATCCGTGCAGTTCGGAGGCATCCAGACCGAGACCGAGACGGTCGATCTCGGCGCGGATTTCGCGATGGGACGGGAGA
>JBKBWD010000241.1:0-622 GCA_046289265.1 Bryobacteraceae bacterium
TGCCGTATCTGGCGGTGGACGAGAAGGCGATCGCCAAGCGGCACCGCTACGCGACGGCGCTCTACGACCTGTCGCGCTGCCGCGTGCTGGAGGTGGCCGACGAGCGCCGCAAGGCCAGCCTGGAGGCGTTGTACGCGGGGCTGACCGAGACGCAGCGGGCGAGCGTGGAGGCGGTGTGCATGGACATGTGGGAGTCGTATGCGGTGGCCACGGAGGCGGGCTTGCCGGACGGCGCGGGCAAGATCGTGCACGACCGCTTCCACGTCATGCAGCACGCCAACAAGGCGGTGAATGCGGTGCGGATCCGGGAAGCGCGAGCATTGGCGGCCCGGGGCGACGACACCCTCAAGGGCTCGCGCCGCCTGTGGCTGTACGCCGAGGAGAACGTGCCGGCCAAGCGGCAGGCGGACTTCGAGGCACTCAAGCGCGCCGACCTGGAAACCGCCAAGGCCTGGGCCGCCAAGGAGACCCTGCGGCGGACCTGGGAACAACCCACGGTCGAGGCGGCGCGGGCTCACGTGCAGGCGTGGCTGAACCATGTCAGCGACCACCTGCCGGGCCCGATGCTCGATTTCGCGCTGCTGGTCAAGGAGAAGCTCGAACCGATCATCCGCTATTGCCG
>JBKBWD010000242.1:0-619 GCA_046289265.1 Bryobacteraceae bacterium
TCTGTGTGCTGCCGGAAGACGGCCACATGGTCCTGCTGTCCCGCCCGGACCTGATCGAAAGGGTGAAGCGCGTCTTCGCCGACGACGCGGCACCGTGCGGCTGAGCCTTCGGCAAACGTCTCGCACCGATGCGCGGGCCGCGACGGGAACCGACACATCCCCTCCGCGTTGCCCCTGCGTCCGCGACCAACCCACGGACAGAGCTGCAAGCGCCGTCCCGTCGGCACAGATCGGCTACAGAAGGCCCAGCACCTCGTCCGCCAGCCGGGCGACCTCTGCCGATGCGGTGCCCCTGACCTCCGCAGCCCCGAGCCCCATCCCCAGCGTCTCGGCATAGGCCACGCGCTGTCCCAGACTGGCCTCGGCCACGCCCCCGACCTTCCCGGCCGCCTCGGCCACCTCCAGCCCAAGCCGTGTGCCCGCCTTGACCCGGTTCAGGACGATCACCGCCCGCCGCCCCTCGCGCCCGATCAGATCGAACACCCCATCGGTGGCCCAGAGGTCCACCATCGAGGCCGCCACCGGCACGATCACGAGATCCGCCTCGCGCAATGCGGGGCGCAGGTCCGCGTCCACCTTGGGCGGCGTGTCGACGATCACCACATCCGCCAGCCGCTTC
>JBKBWD010000243.1:0-618 GCA_046289265.1 Bryobacteraceae bacterium
GGTTCAGAAGGCGCAGATATGTCCTTTGGAATCAACTGCCCGATTGAGGGTGGTCAGCTAATTTGGACAGCAGTGGCCCAGCGCAGGCCGAACTCGAGGGTCAGGCGGCTGGTGGCTTTCCAACTGTCCTGTAGGTAAGTTTCGAAGCCGAAGAACCGGAACGAGCCGTAGAAGCGGCCGTTGGTCTGGGTGACCGAGGTGTAGTTGCCGAGCAGCATGTTGGCGAACGTCGTGCCCGTGTCGCGCGGGTTCTCCGGGCTGGAGCCGAAGTTGAAGTTCGGCACATCAGTCCAGGAGGGCTGTTGGCCATTGACGTTCATGTTGAAGAAGCCGCCGAATTTCAGTGTGTGGGCGCCGCGGTTCATCGTGATATTGTCGGTCCAGGCGAACTGACGCGCATCGGAGGCCCATCCGGCCGGGAAGCCGCCGTAATTGCACGAGCCGACGCCGCAGTTGAAGCGCGGGAACCTGTTCCGCAGGTTCGAATGCGGGTATAGCTCGTTGAGTTGGAAACCGAGCGTGTCCTTGGAGTACTGCGCATCACTGCTGTCCAAATTAGCTGACCACCCTCAATCGGGCAGTTGATTCCAAAGGACATACCTGCGCCTTCTGAACCGT
>JBKBWD010000244.1:0-615 GCA_046289265.1 Bryobacteraceae bacterium
ACTTCTCTTCTGTATGACTCATATATTTATTGAGTTTATGCGATAATTTACTATGAGTAAAAGAGAGCTAGAAAAGAGATCATCTCAACACATATGGGGAGAAGTGCCGGAAGTGCCGAACCGAAACCTCTCCTGTTAACATAATGTTTATTTTATTTTCGGTTTTTGTTCTGCGATAAGGGCCTGTAGCTCAGCGGTTAGAGCAGCGGACTCATAATCCGTTGGTCGGGGGTTCAAATCCCTCCGGGCCCACATGCAAAACATAGATCATGAGCCAACACCAGATACACCAAAACAAGATTTTATCTTGTTTTTAAAGATTACTGTAAGAGTACTAGTATACATAATACTACTTTCTATAATCATAGACAAAATACTTAATTACTGTTTATGTAGTGAATAATTAAGTATACTCGCCTAATATCCTCTAATGACTTTTTGAAATATTTGTTCATACTATCTATGCTAATCTTAATGTCTAAACTCATTACCGAATTTAGATCTTGTATTATGTGTTTTTGTATTAAATCATGCAAAACATTTCCGTTAGTGATTATATAAAGTAGCTCTTTCCCGAACGAATCTAAGTCTAGTAATTCTCTAAGCTGTGAAGAT
>JBKBWD010000245.1:0-615 GCA_046289265.1 Bryobacteraceae bacterium
CATGAAGGACCGCATTGAGACGCAGTGGAGCAAGAGCCGTCGTCGGGTGTACCTGGCTGGCCCGTACGCAGCGCCGACAAGTCCAGCGCCGGAGCCTTGATGCGCTCGGGCGTGGCCTTGACCCCGAGCACATGCTCGGCGAAGGCCTCCACCAGCATCTGCTGTACCTTGTGGCCGCCGCGCGCCAAGGTGCGCACCACGCCCGTGGCTTCGGCGTACTCCAGCACCATGTGGATGTTCGGATTGCCCACGCGCTGCTTCAACAGCACGCCTTCGAACTCCAGGCGCAACTCGGCCAGGTCTTTGACGTGTATTGTCAGCAGATGGATGCCGGGGCTCCTGGGCAGGAGATAGGCTACGCAACCCTCGCCGCACTGCCGCTCGCGCTGGTAGTAGGCCGAGATCGCCCGACGCAGGCCGGCCAACGCGGTCTCCGTCGTGATCAGAGGGCGCCGCACCCCCAGGTCGTATTGCTGCGCCTGGGCGCTGTGGTGCGCCCAGAAATCGAGATCGCTGGCGCGTTCGAACAGCGCCCGGTGCCGCACGTACAGCCAGAACGAGCGATGCAGGTCGCTCTGGCACAACGCCAGCCCCGTCACCACGGCGGGATCGGAC
>JBKBWD010000246.1:0-613 GCA_046289265.1 Bryobacteraceae bacterium
TGCAACGACCAGCTCCTCGGGAACCACGCCACTCACGCTGACTTTGGCGACGCCGGGGATCGCGAGGAGCTCCTTGCGGATTTCCCGGCCAAGGTCGTCCAATTCGCGGTACGTCAGACCATCGCCCGTCACGGCATAGTAGATGCCGTAAACATCGGCAAAATCGTCATTAACGATCGGCGCCTGAGCACCTGGCGGGAGAGTATGTTCCATATCGCGCAAGCGCTTGCGCAGTTCATCCCAAACTTGCGGAAGGTCGCTGGCCGCAACTGAGTCGAGCACTTCAATGCTGACTTCGGACACGCCATGCATCGAGCGGGACGTCAGTCGCTTGATCTGCGGCATCTGCTGGATGACGCTTTCAACCTTTTCGGTAAACTCGGCCTCGACTTCGGCGGCGACGGCTCCGGGGTAAGGCGTGAAGACATAGGCTTGTTTGATTGTGAAGGACGGATCCTCCAGCTGTCCGAGATTAAAGTAACCGACAAGGCCGCCGACCAGGCAGATCAGCGCAAACAGCCAGGTAAGGACCGGCTTTTGCAGCGTGATACGGGCAATATTCATCAGCGCCGCTCGACCAGTCGCACGGGCTGACCTGCGCGAATGAAACGAG
>JBKBWD010000247.1:0-611 GCA_046289265.1 Bryobacteraceae bacterium
CCTTGCTGGAGGATGTGGCCGAGGGGCGGGTTTCCCTGGATATTCTCTGCGTCGAAGGCGCCATTGCCCGGGGGCCGGGCGGCACGGGGCGGTTCCAGATGCTGTCGGGGACGGGCGAAAGCGTGATGGCCTGGGTCGCGCGGCTGGCGCCCCTGGCGGGGCAGGTGGTGGCGGTGGGCTCTTGCGCGGCCTTCGGCGGCGTGACGGCGGCAGGGGGCAACCCGACCGATGCGGTGGGGCTGCAATTCGACGGGGCGCATCCCGGGGGGCTGTTGGCCGAGGGCTGGCGGTCGCGGGCGGGCAGGCCGGTCATCAATGTCGCGGGCTGCCCCACGCATCCGGGCTGGGTGCTGGAGACATTGATGCTGCTGGCAAGCGGTGACGAGGTGGCGCTGGACGGGATGGGGCGGCCCCGGTTCTTTGCCGACCATCTGGTGCATCACGGCTGCCCGAAGAACGAGTTCTACGAATACAAGGCCTCGGCGCGCGAGCTGTCGGAGATCGGCTGCATGATGGAGAACCTGGGCTGCATCGGCACGCAGGCCGTGGGCGACTGCAACATCCGGCCCTGGAATGGCGAAGGCTCCTGCACGCGGGGCGGATTCCCGTGC
>JBKBWD010000024.1:0-72208 GCA_046289265.1 Bryobacteraceae bacterium
CATGCGCCAACGCCTGGCGCCCGTTCTGTTCGACGACGACGACAAGCCTCGGGCACAGGCCGCGCGCAAGTCCATCGTCGCGCCGGCGCAACGTTCCGCGTCCGCCCAGATCAAGGCCCTCACCAAACAAACCCGCCACGGAGCCAAGGTGCATAGCTTCCAAACTCTTCTTCGCGACCTGGCCACGATCGTCAAAAACAGAATCCAACCCCCAGACAAAAACATTCCCCCATTCGAAATGCTCACCCAACCGACGGCAATTCAGCAGCGCGCTTTCGATCTTCTAGGTGTCACCCTGCGGCTCAAGTAACACTCGCCCTCTGTAGGCAGTAGGCGTTTCCCCGAAATCCGCTAAGTCCCTTCTCTGCATAGACTTGCTTAAATCCGGCTGAAGAACTTCGGGCTAGACGAAACGAAACCGCACGCTTTTCGCCACGGATGGACACGACTTCACACGGATAGTCCACCCGTTTTCTATCCGTGCGTATCCGTGTGCATCTGTGGCTCTACTGGACGCTACTGGCTCATCCCGCGCGCGGTGACCCGCCAGACCGCCTCGAGCTGATTGCCGCGGCAGGCGTAGATTCGATCGTAGAGATTCACCGTCGGGTCGCAGTGCGGCACCACGAACTCGATCCGGTCGCCGAGGCTGATCGTGCGGCTCGCGCCGGCCAGCGTCAGCCGCCCGTGCTCGTCTCCGCCCCAGGCATACGGCACATTGCCGATCCCCTTGGCCTCGGGCGTGAAGGCCCTGTCGGTGGAGAAGGCCTTGAACCCTCCATCGACGATCGCGAAGCTGTCGGCCGGCTTGCTGATCACCGTCGTCAGCACCGTGAGCGAGTTCTGGAAGTCACGGTAGACCTCGCCGCCATCGGCCCCGCCGATGCGGTTGTAGTCGATATCCATGAAGATGTAGCTGCCCGGCTGGAGTTCGGTGATGCCCTCAATCTCGGAATCGATATTGTAGGTTCCGGTCGATCCGCCGCTCAGCAGGCGGCATTCGATGCCCTTGGAGCCGATCTGGCGGCGTGTCTCGACGGCCTGGCCCATCGCCTCCTGCGAAACCTGCCGCCGCTTCTCGAATCCCTTGGTGTGCGAAGCCTGGCCGGCGTATGCCTGGATGCCCGCCAGCGTCACGTTGGGGAGCGAGTCGATCAGCTCCGCCAGCGCCACCGCCGGCGGACCAGGCTGGATGCCGGTCCGTCCGGAAACCAGCAGGTCGATGGCGAGGTTGAGCTTCAGCCTGGCGGCGCCGGCGGCCTCGTTCAACTCCTCGATGTGCCGGGCGTTATCGACCGAAAAGATCGTTTCGGGCCTGCGGCCGGCCAGCCGCAGCGCCCGAGCCATCTTGTCGCGGCCTACCACGGCCGAGGTGATCAGCAGCCCGCTGACGCCTTCGGCCGCCAGCGCCTCGGCCTCGCTGATTTTCGCGGCGCAGGCACCCACGGCCCCCGAACGGATCAGGAACTTGGCGATCTCGGCGCACTTATGCGTTTTGGCATGTGGCCGGAGGGCGCGGCCCCGCTCCCTGACGTAGCTGCTCATTTTGGCGACGTTCGCCTCGAAGGCGTCCAGGTCCAGAATGAGGGCCGGCGTCGGCAGGTCGTCCTTGGCGACCTGCCCCTTCACATCCCCCCGCGCCAGAAGTTTTTCGATCTCGGCCCAGCTCCGCGTGTTCGCGCCCTTCAAAATCGCCGGCGCTGCCAGCGAGCCGGCCAGGAATACCCGTCGTGTCGGCATCATCGCCTCCTCTGCTGTGTTTCTCAGCCAAGCATATCACCGGCGGCGCCGTATCAACAGCCGAACCTGGGATCTGGCGGGACGATTTCCGCTTCGGATAAAATGGATTCTTCTGCCACAATCTGCATACGGAGAGAGTCACATGTCGATCGAGAGATTGCTTTGTGAGGGCATCCTTCTGTCTGCGGTTGGCGTTGCCGGGCTGCTGTTTCGGAAGAAAAAGCCACAGGAAGAGTCCGGCCCGGAGATCAGACTGATGCCAGAAGTTCTAAATGCGAAACAGCGGGAGGAGCTAGATGCCATACGGCTCCGCCATCAGGTCCGCTTGATGACCCCCGAGGAGGAAGGCTTCTCTATCGAACGCCTCCCAGAAGGCATTTTCGGATTCACCTATGCCCCGAACCTCCCCGATACGCCCCTGTTTCGCGCCTACGCCATGTACAGCTTTGAGGTGCACAAGCTCGCCGGCGGCTCGACGGCGCTCCTCGGCTACGTCGCCGAGCAGGAGCACGCCGCCATCGAGCAGGGGAGCGAGCACATCGAGGTGCGCCTCTATCCGGAGCCCTATGGCCAAGCGACCCGGCTGGTGGCGGTCCCCACCTTCCGAATCGTGCGCTCCAAAGAGCGCCCGTCGCGCGAGGACGGCAACTACTTCACCATGACCGTCGGACCGCGCGAATAGTCAGCTCTTTTCCGCCAGAATCGCGTCCAGGGGGGTTCCGGTCTTCGAGCCCCGGACGCGATCGAATCCGGCCTCCCGCAGCAGCGCCTCATATTCGCTCAGGGTCCGCTCCTTCCCCTCGGTGCAGACCAGCATGTTGAGCGACTGCATGTGCGCCGCTACCGGTCCGCGCTTGTCTTCATCGAGCAGGCGCTCGGCGATCAGCAGCGCGCCTCCGTTGGGCAGCCGGTCATAGACGTTCCGCAGCAGCCGCCGGATCTTGTCTTCGCTCCAGTCGTGGAGGATGCGGCCGACAGCGAAAAGGTCTGCTTCGGGAAGCGGGTCGGTGAAGAAATCGCCGGGAAGCAGATCGACGCGCGCGGTGTGCGGCGATTCGGCCAGATATTCGCGCGTCACCGGAATCACCACAGGGAGGTCGAACACAGCCGCGCGCAGTTCAGGATAGCGCTCGCAGGCGGCCAGGGCGAGGTGTCCCGTCGCGCCGCCCAGATCCACCATCCTGCGAAAACGGCCCAGATCGAAGGCCGCGACGACCGCCGGCGAGCTCAGCATCCCGAAGCCGTGCATCCCGTGGATGAACTCGCGCATTGCCTCGTCGGTCTGGAAGAAATGCGAAAACAGGGCGCCCTCAAGCCCGAAGGTTTGCTTCCACCTGTGTGTCCCTTCGCGGACGGCGCCCTCCAGATCGCCCCACATCCGGTAAAGCGCCTTGTTCGAATAGAGCACATAGCCTCGAAGCGAGTGTGCGCTCGATCGAGCCAGATAGGCCGAGGCCGCGGGCGAGTTGGCGTAATGTTGGCCGATCCGATCGAGCAGCCCGAGGCTGACGCAGGCGTCCAGCAGGCGCGCGAGCGCATCCGCATCGGCGCCGGTTTCGCGCTGGAGCGTCTCAACGGTCGCGGGCGCCGCCTCGAGCAGGTCGAAAATTCCAAGCGACAGTGCGGCGAACATGGTCTTTGACCGGCGGAAGGCCTCAATGAGGTCCAGGACGGGTGTGGGATCGGGAAGACTCATTTGGTTTGCTGAAAATGATCGTATCCCATCGGCGGCAAAGGCCGCCCTAGATACTCGATCTCGCCCGGCGTGCCCGGGCGGACCGTCCCGATCCGGGTCAGCATAACGCCTTCGAGTTTCGGGGGCGCTGCAACGTCCGGCCGGAGGGTGAACAGCAGTTCGTAGTCCTCGCCGCCGTGAAGAGCCTGTTGTTCGGAGGCGCCGGGGAAGCGCGGCGGTGTGCGTTCGAGGACGGCGGCGACGCCGGAGGCCAGGCACAGGCGTTTGAGGTCCAGCGAGAGCCCGTCGCTCAAGTCCATCGCCGCTGTCGCCTTCAGCGTTGTGCGGAGGGCGCGGCCGAGCGCCAGCCGCGGAATGGGCCGCAGGTGGCGTTTCCAGGCCGCGCCGCTGCCGGTCTCCAGTCCCAGCGCCGACCCGCCCAGCCGGCCGCTGATATAGATCGCATCGCCCGGCCGGGCGCCGTCGCGCCGCAGCACCCGGCCCTTCGGGATCCCGCCGCAGACGACGATGTCGCAGGAGACCGAGCCGGCATGGGCGATGTCGCCGCCGATCAGCGGGCAAGCCGTCGTCCGGGACAGCCGCAGCAGCCCGCGGAAGAATTGGTCCTGCCAGTCGGGGCCGCACCACGGCGCAACGGCCAGCGAGAGCAGGCAGAACCTCGGCTCGCCTCCCATCGCCGCGATGTCGCTGAGACCGCGGGCCAGAGCCTTGTGCCCCAGCGCGTCGGCCGGATGCTGTTCGGGCCGGAAGTGGATGCCCTCGATCACCATGTCGGTGGTGAACAGCAGATCCTCCCGCGCGCCTGCCGGGCGGTAGACGGCGCAATCGTCGCCGATGCCGGCTACGATCCCGGGCGATGCAGCGGCGCAGTACTTTGACGCCAGCGCCCGGATCTTCTCAATGACGCGGATCTCCTCCATTGAATCCTTTGGTTTAGCACACCTTGCGGGAACGTGGTATTTTCTAAGGGAGAAATCGGTCGAAATCCGACGCCGCCGCCTGCGGCATCGGAGTGACCACCTAACGGTGTTAGGGCGAAATAAGCCGGGCCGCGGCGCTAAGGATTCCGGGTCCGGAGGTCGATAGTTGGGGTATATGCAAGACAGGCGGATGGAAACGCGGATGCTTTGCGCGGACCTGGTGGACGTCCAGTGGAAGGACAAGTCCGGACGCCAGCGGAGGACCGTTGCGAACCTTGAAGACATTTCCCAATCCGGAGCCTGCCTGCAGTTGGACTCCCCGATTCCCCTGAACACGACTGTCCGGATCACCCACGCCCACGGCGAGTTCCAGGGAAGCACCCGCTACTGCGTCTTCCGTGAAATCGGCTACTTTATCGGTGTTGAGTTCGAACCCGGTTACAAGTGGTCCCAGAGCGATTTCCAGCCCCAGCACCTGCTCGACCCCCGGCAGCTCATGGATGCCTCCAAGGGGAGCGGAGACGATCCCGGCACATCCGAGCAGAAGAGCCTGCCCTTCTCAGGTTCCTGAAGCGGCCTGCTCTAATATCTGCACAGCCAGCGAGCCTTCTCGACCACCTTCTGTTTGTTCGGCAGAAACGCCTCCTCGAGGGTCGGGCTGTACGGCACGGGTGTGTCCGGCGCGGTGATCCGCACGACCGGGCCGTCCAAGTGATCGAATACCTTCTCGCTGATGCGCGCCGCCAGTTCGGCCCCGAGCCCGCCGGTCAGCGTCGCCTCGTGCAGCAGAATCGCCTTCGAGGTCTTCTTCACGCTCGACAGGATCGTCTCCTCGTCGATCGGCAGCAGCGTCCGAAGGTCCACGATCTCAACGGAAATCCCTTCCTTCGCCAGTTCCTCGGCGGCCTCCTCGGCCACGTAGACCATCGCTCCGTAGGTGATGATGGAAAGGTCCGAGCCCTCGCGGTAGATGGCGGCCTTGCCGATCGGCACCGTGTACTCCTCGGAAGGCAGATCGCCCTTGATCCGGCGATAGAGCGCCTTGTGCTCGAAGAACACCACGGGGTCGTTGTCGCGGACGGCGGCCTTGATCAGGCCCTTGGCGTCATAGGCGGTGGCGGGCGCGATGACCTTCAGGCCGGGCGTGTGGACGAACCAAGCCTCCGGATTCTGCGAGTGGAACGGCCCGCCGTGAATGCCGCCGCCGGATGGCGCGCGGATGACGATCGGCACTCCTGCGTTCCAGCGATAGCGGCACTTGGCCGCGAAGTTCACGATCTGGTCGTAGGCGCAGGTGATGAAGTCGGCAAACTGCATCTCCGCGATGGGCCGCAGGCCGTTGAAGCTCGCCCCGATCGCCGCCCCGACAATCGCCGACTCGGCGATCGGCGTATCGACCACCCTCATGGGTCCGAACCGGTCCAGCATCCCCGCCGTGACCTTGAAGGCGCCTCCGTAGACGCCGATGTCCTCCCCGAGCAGGAAGACACTCGGGTCGCGCTCCATCTCCTCCCAGATCCCCTGACGGATCGCCTCGAGATAGGTTATGACGGCCATCGCCTACTCTCCCGCCCCGGAGTCTTCGTAGACGTTGTCGAGCAGTTCGGAAGGATCCGGATAGGGACTCTTTACTGCCCATTCGATCGCGGCATCGACCTCGGCCCGGATGTCGGCGTTGATCCGGTCGATCTCCTCCTGGCTGGCCCACCCCTTGTCGAGCATCTTTTTCTGCAGACGCGCGATCGGGTCCTTGGCCGCCCACTCCTCCCAGAGATGCTTCGGGACGTAGGTGCCGGCGTCATGCGCCGAATGGCCGGTCATCCGGAAGGTCTTGCACTCGATCAAGTAGGGACCGCGGCCCGCGCGCGCATGCACGGCGGCCCGCCGGGTCGCCTGGTAGACGGCGAGCACGTCGTTGCCGTCGACGATCTCGGCCGGAATCCCGTACCCCGGAGCGCGGTCGGCCACGTTGGTGCACGCCATCTGCAAATGTAGCGGCGTCGAATAGGCGTACTGGTTGTTATTGCAGATGAGAATGAGCGGGACCTTCTGGACGGAGGCCAGATTGATGCCTTCGTGCCAGTCGCCGCGGCTGGTAGCGCCGTCGCCAAAGAAGACGAACGTCGCCTCCCGGGTGCCCCTGAACTTCTGGGCAAAGGCGGCTCCGGCCGCGACCGGGATTGAGGCGGCCATCGCGCTGATGATCGCAACGATCTTCAGGTTCAGGTCGCCCATGTGCATGTTGCCGTCTCTGCCGCGCGTCAGCCCGCCGACGCGCCCCATGTACTGGGCGAAAACCTGTCTCGGATGAACGCCGCGGATGAAGTACAGGCCGAGGTCGCGGTGGCAGGGGAAGAGGAAATCCTCCGGCTCGGCCACCAGGCCCGCTCCGACGCAAATCGCTTCCTGGCCGCGGCCGACATAGACGCCGCCCAGGATCTTTCCTTGCCGGTACAGCTTGCGTTCGATGCGGTCCTCCACCTCCCGCATCAAGGTCATGTAATGGAGCCCTCGCCGCGCAAGTTCGGCAAGGTCTTCTGGGCGATCCGTCGCCTCGTCGACGGTGGGAACGGGATAAACAGGTTTCACTGCTGCCATCTGAGACTCCACGTGGACAAACCGCCGTCCAAATCCCCTAGTATATCCGGTTGCGGCCCGATCCCGTCCCGCGAGAGCGTCGAGTCTGGTTCCGGTACCAGCGCCGGGTTTTTAAATGAACTTGTACTGACCGGGAACCGGAAGGGGCGGCACTTCCAGTTCCAGATTGTAGTCGAACGCCTTGGGCATCAGGTCGAGCTTCGAGTTCATGATCATGTCCCAGGTGATTTCCTGCCCGGAATAGGCCGATTCCCGCGCCATGATGCAGGTCATTGTGCTCTCGGCGACCTCCATGGCCTGGTTGATGTATGGCCCGTCGCCGCGAATGCTGTTCACCAGGTCGGTGTGCTCCTGGACGTACGGGTTCACGCCGGGCGTGCCCATGTCGTGGCCGTTGCTCCGGCCCTTGGTCCCCACTACCAGTTCGCTGACGTTGCGGAAGGAGTCGCGGAACTGGCGGCAGTAGCTGGACATGCGGACGCCGTTCGGATACTCGAAATCGGCGCTCACATGATCATAGATGTTGCCATGGACCTCGTCGCGGGGCCGCCAGGACGCGCCGCCCGTGGCGACCACCTTGATCGGGTGCGTGCCCATCACCCAGTTGCAGACGTCGATATTGTGCAGATGCTGTTCCACCACCTGGTCGCCGCAGATCCAGACGAAGGAGTACCAGTTGCGATGCTGCCAGGTCATGTCGGCCCAGCGCGGGTTCCGCTCCTTCTGCTGAATCACCGGGGTGCCGACCCAGTACGCATAGGTGGCCACCACGTCGCCGATGGCGCCGTCCTTGATCTTCCGGACCGTCTCCTTATAATCGCTTGCGGCGCGCCGCTGCGCCCCGGACATCACCGTCAGTTTCAGCTCCTCGGACTTCCTGGCGGCGTCCATGAAGCGCCGGACCCCGACCGGGTCGGTCCCGAACGGCTTCTCGCAGAAGACATGCTTCTTCGCCTCGACCGCGGCCTCGAAGTGCATCGGCCGGTAGCCCGGCGGCGTGCACAGCATTACGATATCGATGTCCGAGGCAAGAACCTTCTTGTAGGCATCGAATCCGACGAAGCGATGCGTATAGTCCACCTTGACGCGGTCGGCGATCTTCGGGCCCTTCTCGCGCAGCCAGGCGAGATTCTTCTCCACCTGGTCTTCGAAGACATCGCCCACGGCGACGACGTCGACGTTCTCCGTGCCGGTGATCAGGTCGACGATGGCCTGGCGTCCGCGGCCGCCGAAGCCGACCAGACCGGCCTTCAGTCGCTCTTTCCCGGCGCCTCGCACCAGTTCGGGACGAAGGATCGTAAAGGCCGACGTGCCCGCCGACAGGGCCGTCGATCTGGAGAGGAAAGACCTGCGGGATAACTCGTTGTCATTGTGGTTCTGCTGCATTCGGGGCCTCGATTCCGCCCAACATTGTACGCCAATCAATGCGAAGAAAGTAAAGCCGGGAGCCCGATCGGCCGATAAGGTGCTCGGAGGGCGCATCAGTGTTTCTGCTTATGACCGATACGGTGTTAACCGCAAGCGCCGCCGGGAAGCTCCCGGAAATCGTCGGGTCGGCTGCGCTCGGGGCCGTCATCGTCACCCTGGCGCTGGTTCGCCGCTGGCGAATCGAAAAGCGCCGCCGCGCGATCCTTGTCCGCCTGACCTCCCCGCAATCGCTCGCCGGCACCCGTCCGTTCTGAGAGACAATGGTCTCAAGTCGCTTGGGGCGACCGGGAGGCACTGGTGACTTTGGAAGAGGGCGTGTACGCGGCGGCGGTGACGCCCCGCCGGCCGTCGGGCCGCGAACTGGACCTCGGAGCATCGCTCGAACTGGTCGACTATCTCGGCGCAACCGGCGTCCGCGGCATCGTGCTCCTCGGGGCGACAGGCGAATTCCCGCACCTCGAACTGGAAGAGCGCATGCGCCTCGCCAGCCTCGCTACGCGGCGCAGCCGGGTTCCGGTCATCGTCAATATTACGCATTCCACACTGGCCGGATCGATCGCGCTCGCCGAGGAGGCCGCCGGCGCGGGTGTGGCGGCCCTGATGCTGATGCCGCCCTACTTTTACCGCTACGACCAGCCCGAGGTCATCCAGTTCTATACCGAATTCGCCGACTCTCTGCGCGCCCGTATTCCGGTCCTGCTTTATAACATCCCGGTCTTCACGAATCCCATCGAGCCGGGGACCGCCATCGAGCTCCTGGCTTCCGGCCGCTTCGCAGGCATCAAGGACTCGAGCGGCTCCCTGGAATACTTCGCGCAGCTAAAGGATGTCTGCGGCCGCCAAAACCTGCCCTTCATTGTCGGCCACGACGGCGTCTTCGCCCGGGCCCGATCCGAAGGCGCTCACGGCGTGATCTCCGGCGTTTCCTGTGTGGTTCCCGAACTCCTCCTCGCATTGGAGACGGCGGCAAGCTCGGGTGACCACGCCCGCCGCGACAGGCTTGATGTCCGGCTCCAGGAGTTTCTTGACCGCATCGACCGGTTCCCGGGCAGTACCGCGATCCGCGAAGCCCTGGCCGTGCGCGGCATCACAGTCGGTCCTCAAGCCAATCCGCTCGGCGCCGAGGCCGCACGCCAGCTCGCAGAGTTTCGCGAGTGGTTCCAGGCCTGGCTCCCTGTTGTGCAGGACGAGGTGCGCCATGAGGAAGGAAAGCTTCGCAGCACTGCTTAGCGTGTGGCTGGCGGCCGCCGTTCCAGCCGCCGCGCAGCCGTCCGGACAGCAGGTCCTGACCTTTCGTTCGGAACTCGACGGTTCCGAGCAGCCCTACGCGGTCTACGTCCCCAAGACTCTGGACGCCGGCCGGCGCTATCCGCTGATTGTCGTCCTCCACGAAGTCGGGGCCAATCACCAGGTCGCGCTACGCCGCATCTTCGGGCTCGAACCGCGCGCAAATGCCGGGCCCGTCCGCGGCAGTGCGGCGCTCCCCGGGATCGACTTCATCGTCGTCGCGCCGCTCGCGCGCGGCAGAATTGGGTACGAAGGAGTTGGCGAGAAGGATATTTATGACGCGATCGAGGACGTCAAACGCCGATTCCCGATCGACGAGGACCGCGTCTACCTCACCGGCGCCGCCTCCGGTGGCGGCGGAGCTCTGCGGCTGGCTCTGGCGCGCCCCGATTTCTGGGCGGCCGTCGCACCGGCGTGTCCCATGGCCCGCGAAGGGCTCGAAGAACTCGCGGCCAACGCCATCAATCTCCCCATCCACCTTTTTCACGGCGAACTCGACCCGCTCGTGCCCGTAACGGTCGCGCGAAACTGGCACGCCGCGCTGCTTGACGCCGGCGCGCCGGTCGAATATGTCGAATTCCCGCGCGTGCGCCACAACGCCTGGGACTTCGCCTACCGAGGCGGCCGGGTGCTCGAATGGTTCGCTCAACGCAAGCGCGACCGCTATCCGGAAAGGGTCCACTACACCTCCTCGACTTATCGCCATGCCTCCGCCTACTGGGTCCGGCTTGACGCCCTCACGCCTGGAACGCCGGCCGCCATCGATGCCCGCTTTACGAGCCGGAACGCGCTTCAGATCCAGACGCGCAACCTCGACGGCTTCACTCTGGAATTGTCGGACCACCCGCAGTTCGCCTCCCGGCAGCCGCTTTCGATCGCCATCGACAGCGCCAGGCCCGTACGGATCGCCCGCCCTACCGCGACCCTCTCCTTTCAGCGCGGCGCCAACGGCTGGCAGGCCGGACGCAGCGCCCTCCCGGCGGGTGGCAAGCGGCCCAGGGCCGAAGGACCGATGCGCGAGGCGATCCTCGAGCGGCACATCTACGTCTACGGCATGGCCGACGATCCGGATGACCGAGAGCTCGACCGGCGGATCGAGGTTGCCCGCGAAGCCGCGCAATGGGGGCCGGACGGCGCGCGCGTCCGCTTCACGCCGGAAATTCTCTCCGACCGCGAGGTGCTCGAAGAGGACCTCCGCTCCGCCAACCTGATCCTGTTCGGCACCAGGGCAACCAATGCCCTGATCGAGCGCTTCGCCGCGCGCTTTCCCATCGAGCTGAACGTCGGGGCGGCCGACTACGGCCTGGCCTTCCTCGTCCCCGACAACGGCCGCTACCTGATGGTCAGCTCCGGACTGCCCTGGTGGATTGGCGCCGAGCACCTCAAGCTCTGGAATGAGCCCTACGTTGGGCCGCGTTACGGCGCCCTCCTGAGCTTCGGTGACTACCTCCTGTTCCGTGGCTCTCTGGAAAACGTCATCGCGCAGGGCCGCTTCGACCGCCATTGGAAGGTCCCCGAAGACCAGGCCGCTAAAATGGTTGAATCCGGAGCCGTCCAAGTTCGATGAATACACCCGACATGTCCCCCGAGGAGTTCCGGCGATTCGGCCACGAAATCGTGGACTGGATCGCAGGCTACCTGAATGACCCGCGCCGCTACCCCGTCCTTCCCGGCGTCCGGCCCGGCGAGCTGACCGCGAAGCTGCCCGCCGCCCCGCCCGAACGCGGTGAGCCAATGGAAACGCTGCTCGAGGACTTCCACAAGCTCATCCTCCCGGCCACGACGCACTGGAATCATCCGCGCTTTATGGCCTACTTTTCGGTCTCGGCCGCGGCGCCCGGCATTCTCGGCGAGCTGCTGGCGGCGGCGCTGAACACCAACGGGATGCTTTGGAAGTCGATGCCGGCGTCCACTGAGCTTGAACAGGTGACGCTGGGATGGATTCGCGAGTGGATGGGGCTCGATGCGTCCTGGTTCGGCATGATCCACGACACCGCCTCGACCAGCACCCTGCACGCCATAGCCGCCGCGCGCGTCCGGGCCGACCCGGCGGTCCGCACGCACGGCGCCTCGCCAGGACTGATCCTCTACACCTCCGAGCAGGCGCACTCCTCGGTCGAAAAGGGGGCGCTCGCACTGGGCCTCGGCCAGGAAAACGTCCGCAAGATTCCGGTCTGCTCGAACTTCCGCATGCGTCCCGATCGGCTGGCCGCGGCAATCGATGAGGATCGGCGCGCCGGCCGGCGGCCCTTCTGCGTCGTCGCCACCATTGGCACCACCGGGACAACCAGCATCGATCCGGTCCCCGAGATTGCCGAAATAGCCGCCCGCGAACGGGTCTGGCTGCATGTCGATGCGGCCTACGGTGGCGCCGCCGCGCTCCTGCCCGAACTCCGGCGCCTGCTGGCCGGCTGCGAACGCGCCGACTCGATGGTGGTCAATCCGCACAAATGGTTCTTCACGCCCGTCGACCTCAGCGCCTTCTACACGCGGCATCCCGACGTGCTGCGCCAAGCCTTCTCCCTGGTGCCTCAATATCTGGAGACCGACGAAGGGCCCGGCGCCGTCGATCTGATGAACTATGGCGTCCCGCTCGGCCGCCGGTTCCGCGCCCTCAAGCTCTGGTTTGTGCTCCGCTACTTCGGCCGCGAGGGAATGGCCGCGATCATCCGCAGCCACATCGAGTACGCGCAAAGGCTCGCGCGGTGGATCGAAGCCGATCCCCGCTTCGAGGTCGTTGCGCCCGCGCCGCTCTCGCTCGTCTGCTTCCGGTACAAGGGAACCAACGAGCAGAACCGCGCCCTGCTTGATCGGCTGAACGCCACCGGCGCGGTTTTCCTCTCGCCGAACGTGATCGACGGCGTCTACATGATCCGCGCGGCCATCGGCAATATCAGAACCATGGCCGAGGACGTCGAAGCCGTCTGGGATCTCATTCGCCGCACGGCCGAAGAGCTGTTCGACCGCTGAGAATCAGTCCCGCTTCAGGATCTGGAAGAGGTTCGAATAATCGTCGGTCCACATTCGAAGGGCGATGCGCTTGGCGGGCGGCGACGCATCGTCGAAGCCGCGCTCCCGCAGGGCCGGGCCGCCGTTGCCTACAAGGATCCACGTGGTGCCATAGCAGGTGCCGTCGTCGCTGTCGTCGGTCTCGACCACGAGCGATTCCTTGCCGAAGTGCGCCGCCGCCAGTTCTACTACCGGCCGCAAATCGAGGTGCCGGTTGGAGACGTGAACCGCGAGGATACCTTCCTCGCGCAGGTGGCGGAAGTAGACCTCGAAGGCCTCGCGCGTCAGCAGGTGGACCGGAATGGCGTCGCTCGAGAACGCGTCCACGGCGAGCACGTCGAACTCCTGGTCCGGCTCGCGCTCCAACGAAAGCCTGGCGTCACCCAAAACGACCTCGACCTCTGCTTCGCTGTCCTCCAGATATGTGAACTCTGTCCGGGCGAGCCGCAGGACCAGCGGATTGATCTCGTAAATCCGGTAGAAGTCGCCGGTCCGTCCGAAGGTGACCAGCGTCCCCGTTCCCAGGCCGATCACGCCGACGCGCTGGGGCTTGTTCTCCAGCCGCTGCAGGATCGCACGCGCAATGCCGGTGTCATCGCAGTAATAGGTCGTCGGCTCGCGCCGCCGCTCCGGATCCATCCATTGCTCGCCGTGAGTAATGGTGCCGTGCAGCAGCGAACGGTAGGGAATGGAGTTGCTGGTGGTCTCCCGAACCCGTAAGTTGCCATAAAAGTTCCTCACGACGACACGATAGCCCGCCACGGTATCGTTAATCGCAACGACGACGAACCCGAACAGCACGATTGTGATGCCGACTCCGATCTGGGAGTAGAGCTGACCCCATCGCCCTCGAAAAATCGACTCCGGATCGCGGAACAGAACCACCAACGTGAGAATCGCGCAGAGCAGAATCGAAACCGGCAGTTCCAGATGGGCGCGGAACAGGTACGGAGCAGCAACGGCAACCAGCAGACCGCCCGTCGCACCGCCCGCTGCGACCATCAGATAGAAGGACGTCAGAAAGCGCGGGTGTGGCCGTAGGCGCGCCAGCTCTCCATGGCAAATCATGCAGGCGGCGTAAAAGGCGATCCCAAACAGGATAAGCATCCATTTGAGAGCGGGCTTGTCCGCCTCCTGCCAGAAAAGATAGACCATCACGCCAAGCGCTGCCGGCAAGGCGATTAGGAATCCATGACGGTGGTACCAGTCATCGTTGTCGAAGCAGAGGATGAACGTCAGCAGATAGAGCGATAGCGGGACAATCCAGAGGAACGGAATCGAGGCCACGTCCTGGCAGAGGTAATTCGTTACCGCCAGCAACATCATGGAAGCGCACGCAGCCAGCAGAAACCAGAGTAGATGCAGACCGCGGCCTGGACGCTCTGGCGCTTCGCCGTCGTGGTCATCTCGGGAGGGCGGTTTGGCCCAGCGCGATTTGCGGTAGCTCCTCCATCCCGCAGCGATGCAGATCGCGGCAAAGGCGGCAAAGCCGGCCGACCAGACGGCGGCTTGCCGGTGCGTCGACAGGTAGGGCTCAACCAGCGGCGGATAGCTCAGCAGCGCGAGCATCGAGGCGAAGTTGGAGACCGCAAAAAGCCGGTACGGCGCTGCCCCGCGCTCGGATCGAGCATACCAGGCCTGCAGCAGCGGGCCCGTCGTCGAAAGCAGCAGGTACGGCAGACCGATCGAAACCGCCAGCAGCGCCAGAATCCGCAGCGTCGGGTTCTCTTCGCCTCCCGGCTTCCAGGCTTCGCTCGGGGCGATTGGCAGCAAGAGCAGGCAGAGTCCCAGAAGAACTGTGTGGACCAGCGCCTGATCGCGCGGCGCAAGACGCTCGATCGACCAGTGCGAATAAAGGTATCCGAGCAGCAGCACCACCTGGAAAAACAGCATGCACGTGGTCCAGACGGCTGCCGATCCGCCGAACCACGGCAGGATCATCTTGGCAATCATGGGCTGGATCTGAAACAGCAGGAAAGAGCTCAGGAAAATCGTCGAGGCATAAAGAAGCATAGGTGGCGCCGTCTCTACAGACTACACGATCCCGAACTCCCGCCTTGGGAGCCGGCTGTGAAATGCGGGCACGCCGGCGGCATCTAACCTCGCGGGGGTGCGATGGGGGACCCGCGAGTCGATGTGACGATCGTGGGCGGCGGGCCGGCCGGCCTCAGCGCGGCCCTGGTGCTGGCGCGCAGTCGGCGCTCCGTCGTCATCTGCGACAATGGGCGTCCGCGCAACGCCGCGTCAGGGGGAGTGCACGGCTATCTGACGCGGGACGGCATCCTCCCGGAGGAGTTCCTCGCGCTCGGCCGCGAGGAGGTCGCCCGCTACGGCGTCGAACTCCGGTCGGCGATGGTCGTCTCCGCCTGCCGCGACGAGAGAGGATTTGCCGTCACCCTGGAACACGGCGAACGGATCGCCAGCCGGAAACTGCTGCTCGCTACCGGCGTCGTCGACGAGATGCCGCGCATCGGGGGCATCGACCCGTTCTGGGGCAGGAGTGTCTTCCACTGCCCCTACTGCGACGCCTGGGAGGTGCGGGACCAGCCGCTGGCCGCCTACGGTCCCGGCCGTGGCGGCTTTGGCCTGGCGCTCTCGCTTAAAACGTGGAGCCCGGATGTCGCCCTCCTGACCGGCGGTCCCTCGGGCCTTCGGCGCGAGGAGCGTGCCGAACTCGAACGCCACGCGATCTCCCTCTTCGAAGCCCCGATTCTGCGGGTCGAGGGCGACAACGGCATGCTCCACCGGATCCGATTCCAGGATGGCTCGGAGCTGCCGCGGCGCGCTATTTTCGTCACCACCGGGCAGGTCCAGCGCTCCCGGCTTCCACTTGAGCTGGGGTGCAACTTCACACAGAAGGGCTCTGTCTGGACCGGACAGCAGCAGTCCACTTCCGTTGCAGGCCTCTTTGTGGCCGGCGACGCGGCCCGCGACGTGCAGTTCGTGGTGGTCGCGGCGGCCGAAGGGGCGAAGGCGGGGGTGGCCATCAACAAAGAACTGCAGCAGGAGGATCGCACCCGCGCCCGCTCAGGTTAGCGGTTTACGTCCGGCCAGCAGCGCCAGTTCCAGCCATTTCCAGTAACAGTCGGCGTCGTCAAAGCCGATCTCGGCAAGCCATCTCACCTGCGTCCACGTATCGAGCAGCTTGTTTGACGGATCGTCGCGCACCGGCCCGGTCTTGTCGACCTGGGCCAGAAAATATTGGTGCAGCACTTCGGTCGGGGAGGAAACGTGCTCCAGGTTGCAGAACATCCCGCCAGGCCGCAGCAGCCGGTAGGCCTCCTCGTAAAGGGAGCGCTTCCGCGCATCGGGCAGGTGATGGATCGCGAAGCTCGATACAACGGCGTCGAACTCCCCGAGCGGCGGGAGTGGCCGGTCGAGATCGTGCTCGAGGATCTCGACGGAGGCGTCCGGGGCGAACCGATCGAGCAGAGCCGCGAGCATCGTCGGCGAAAAGTCGACCGCGACCGCCTGTGCCTTCGGGTACTTCGACTTCACCAGCGCCAGCAGCCGGCCGTTGCCGCTGCCCAGATCCAGGAAGCGCTCCAGCCGTTCCGGCAAAAGCCCAAGCAGCATCGCCTCACCCTCGGCGCGGTGAGGAATCGTCTCGGCACGGCGCAGGTACTCGAGAGCATGTTCGGGTGATCGCCACAGGTTAACGCCTGCATCGGAACTCATAGCTAACTCCCAATCTAACAGGCGGGAACGCTCTCGTTTATACTTGGATTTCATGGAACTCGACGCCGTGACGGTTGTGCTCCTGGTCCTGCTCGGCGCCTCGCTCGCCAACGCCCTGGACACGGCCTTCCGAATCACCCCCCGCCTCGCCGACTGGCTGGTGCGTCTTTTCGATCCCCTCCGCTGAATCGCTGGCGTAGTGACCCACCTCCAGACTGCTGAGGAGCGCCGCGCTGCCGTATACTGCCTGCATGGCATTCAGCGCGCTTTTACACTCGGTGAGCTACGCCGGCCTGTGGGGTCAGACCTTTCTCCCCCTCGACCAGTTCATTGCCAAGGCCGCCGATCTGGGCTACGACGGGGTTATGCTGATGGCCAAACGGCCGCACCTCTCCGTACTGGACTACGACGAGGCTGCCTGCGCGCGCCTCCGCGCGCTGCTCGATCGCCGCAATCTCCACTCGGTCTGCATCGCGGGCTACACGAACTTCACCGCCGACCTCGAGCACGGCGAAATCCCTCAGCGCGAGATGCAGATCCAGCACGTGGTCGCGCTCGGCCGCCTGGCGCGCGACTTGGGCGCCAAAGTCGTACGCGTTTTCACCGGCTACCAGCATCCGGCCGCCAGCTACGGGACGCAATGGAAGCTGGCGGTCGAAAGCCTGCGCGAATGTTCGCGCCGCGTGGCCGAGTGGGGCATCACGATCGGGGTCCAGAACCATCACGACGTGGCAGCGGGCTGGGAGTCGCTCCACGATCTCATCCATGAAATTGACGAGCCGAACTGCAAGGCGCTGTTCGACGCCTGGGCTCCGTGGCTCCACGGCGCCGACCTCGAGGCCGCCGCGGCCGCCCTGGCGCCTCACACCGTCCACACCACCATCGCGAACTACCAGCTCCGCCCGCGCTACATCTACCAGCCCCAAATCGTGAATTACCAGGCGCAGACCCCGGCCACGATCGCGGTTCCGATCGAAGAGGGCGCCATCGACTACGGTGCCTTCCTCAGCGCCATGGCGAAAGGCGGCTTCGATGGGACGGTGGCCTACGAGATGTGCTCGCCACTGCGCGACGGGGCCGGCATCGAGACGCTCGACCGCTATGCGCGGCTCTTCGTACAGTTTCTGCGGAACTGGCGCGAGTCGGGCCGCGCCGCGGCGACGCCCTGATCAGGCCGCGAGCGACGTCTTGGCGAAGTACAAATTCACCGCGCGCTCGATATTCGACTTGCTCATTTCCACCGGCCGGCCCTCATAGCGGCTGATCGACTGGAGAATGTTGCAGATGTCCATCGGGTAGCAGGCGCGCAGCTCCGTGCGGCCCTCCGACAGGCACAGCCGCCGCAGGTACTCCGCCGTGTCCGGCTCCGGATGAAGCGACTTGGCCACCACCACGCGATGGAAGATCTGGTCGAAGGTATGGGGATCGACCGCCTCGACCTCGATCTTGTTCTGAATACGGCGCAGGAAGGCCTCGTCCGCCAGGTCGCTCGGATCGAGGTTGGTCGAGAAGACCACCATCAGCTCAAACGGGATCTGGAACTTCACGCCGTAGCGGAGCGTAAGGTAATCGACGCGCCGGTCCAGCGGCACGATCCAGCGGTTCAGCAGGTCGCGGGGCGACATGAGCTGGCGGCCGAAGTCGTCGATGATGAAGATGCCGTTATTGGCCTTCATCTGCAGGGGCGCCGCGTAGATGCCCGAGGCGTCGTCCAGCCGCAGTTCCAGCATGCTCGGGATCAGCTCGCCGCCGACCACGATGCAGGGCCGTTTACAGAGCACCCAGCGCGGATCGATCTCCGGATCGTCCATCTCCAGCTTCTGGTGCACCACCGGGTCATAGAGGCTGATGATCTGGTTGTCCACCTCGACCGCGTAGGGAATGAGCACGGCATCGCGGTAAATCCGCAGCATCCGCTCCGCGATGCTCGTTTTCCCGTTGCCGGACGGGCCGTAAAGGAAGATCGAGTTCTGCGAAATCAGCGCCGGCCCGAGCTGATCGAGCAGCCGGTCCGTCACCACCAGGTCCGAAAAGGACTCCCGCAGCGCCCGGCGGTCAATCTGCACCGATGCCGACTGCGTGCGGGTGGCCGCGCTGTACTCCTTGAGCGATACCGGCGCCGCCCCCGCATATTGCGAGATCTGGAAGCGGTCCGAGGCGAGCTGCTTGCCCGAAGCCGAAAGGACGAAAGTGTAGTCGTTGCCGACCATGCCTTTCACTTCGATCAACTGCTGCTGCCTCAGGTGCCGGAACGCGGCGTCGATGATCGGCAGCGACAGGCGCAGATTCCGGCTCAGCGTCTGAAGGTTGCTGAAGCCTTCGAGCAGAAGGCGCCGAAGCACAAGATCCAGGACCAGGGCCTGGGGAATTCCGAGTTCCTCGAGATCCTGCGGGACCGAGGGAGCGAAGCCTGCACGGGGACCGACGAAGATCGACATCGCACCGTCTATCGGCCGGTTGGCGCGCCAACTTTAACCATTGAGACCTGCACGTTCGACAAGGATTTCACGTCAGTCCTAATCAGTGCCCGTATTCCGTCTGCTGGTTTGCTTCGTGTTGCTGTCGGTTGTGACCGCCCTGGCGGCCAGTCCGGGACGCCTGTTCCGGAAGGCCCGCAAGGCCGAGAAGCGCGGCAATCCCGTCGAGGCCTATGCCCTTTATTCTCAAGCGGCTGCGGCGGAGCCAGCCAACAGGAAATACTGGGCCTACACGCAGGCGATCCGGCGCAGGGCCTTGCTTGAGGCCAGACCTGAACTGCCTCCCCTGGAAGCGGAAATGACCGAGATCGACCCGGAAGTGCAGGCCGAACTCGACGCCATCACCGCGCCCATTACCGAAGTTGAACTGGCCGACGCCCTTCGCCCTCAGCCCCCGAAGCAGCTCAAGGCCAGCTTGGAGCGCAAGAGCTTCGACTTGAAACTCGACTCGAAGTCGCTGTTCGAGGAGGTTGCGGCCGCCTACGATCTCGACGTAATTTTCGATGGCGACTACCAACCCGGCCAGCCGGTTCGCTTCACTATCGAGGATGTAGATTACCGCGAGGCGCTCTACGCGCTTGAAGCCGCTACGGGCTCCTTCCTGATCCCCATCGGTGAACGGCTCATCATGGTCGTTAAGGACACTCCGCAGAAACGCCAGGAAGTGGAGCCGACCATGGCGATCGTTATCCCGATTCCGGAACCGGTCTCGGTGCAGGACGCCCAGGAGCTGGCCCGCAACGTCCAGCAGACCATGGAGTTGCAGAAACTCCAGGTCGACACGCAGCGCCGGCTCATTCTGGTGCGGGACCGCGTTTCGCGAATCCGGCCCGCCGAGGCCATCCTCCACCAGTTGCTCCAGCACCGGCCGCAGGTCGTAATCGAAGCGGAGTTCCTCGCGGTGGCCCGGAACTCCAGCCTGGACATCGGTCTGCGCCTCCCGGACTCCTTCCCGATCCTACACTTCGGCAAGGTCCTGGGCTCGGTCCCCAAACTTCCGGCCAACGCCGCGCAATTCGCCACTTTTGGAGGCGGATCGACACTGTTCGGCATCGGTCTGGCCAGCGCCGACCTGTTCGCCCGCTTTTCCAGAAGCTCCGGCACCGTACTGCTGCAATCGGAACTTCGATCGCTCAGCGGACAGCCCGCCTCGCTCCACATCGGCGACCGGTTCCCCATCATGACCCAGTCCTTTTTGGGATCCGTGCCGGGCGATTCCGATGCGATTCTGCCGCCGCCGACGGTACACTTCGAAGACCTCGGCGTCGTCCTCAAAATTACTCCCCACGTGCACGGTATGGACGAAATCTCGCTCGATATCGAGTCGGAATTCAAGGTCTTGACCGGTGTGGTGCTGAACGGCATTCCGGTGATCGCCAACCGTCAGATGAACGTGCGCGTCCGCATGCGGGAAGGGGAGTGGGGCGTTTTGGCAGGCCTGGTCACGGCCGCGAACACGCGAAGCGTCTCGGGTATCGCAGGTCTGATGAACCTGCCCATCCTCGGACCGCTGTTCCGTCAGACCAACACGACGCAGGAGTATAGCGAGGTCCTGATGGTGCTGAAGCCGAAACTGGTGAACGTGCCGCCGTCGGAGGCGTTGACCAAGGCGATCTGGGTAGGTACGGAGTCGCGTCCCCGGTCGCAGCTGTAGAGACTATCGCGCGCCCTGGCGCAGGTAGGCGTCGTCGCCCCGGAGCCAGTCCTCCCGCCGCGGAGAGAAAAGATCCATGGCCACGCTGTCTTCCAGAGCTTCGACCCGATGGACGGCGTTGGGAGGAATGACCAGTGCCTGGCCTGCCTCGACGATCGTCTCGGCACCGTTCAGGACAAAGCGCAGCCGGCCCTGTTCGAGGACCGTGATCTGCTCATTTACGTGACTATGCTCCGGGACCACGGCGCCCTGTTTCAGGTGAAGGCGCGAGACTGTCATGTTCGCCGAATGGATCACCTGGCGCGAAACCAGTGCGTTCATCTGCTCGCGTTCGATGCCGTCCCAACTATGCAGCCCCATAGCGGGTGTATTGTATCATGAGGTTTGCTCGCTCCTAGGGAGGGATGAATGAAAGGTGTTGTCCTGGCGGGCGGTACCGGCAGCCGCCTGTACCCGCTTACGAAAATTACGAATAAGCATCTGCTGCCGATCTACGACAAGCCGATGATTTATTACCCCATCCAGATCCTGGTCGATGCAGGAATCAAGGATATCCTGATCGTCACCGGGGGCAAAAATGCCGGCGATTTTCTGCGGCTTCTTGCGAACGGCAAGGAGTTCGGCCTTGCCCATCTCGACTACACGTACCAGGAGGGCGAAGGCGGCATCGCCGAGGCGCTCGGGCTGGCGGAGCACTTCGCCGACGGCGAAAAGCTCTGCGTCGTCCTGGGAGATAACATTATCGAGGGCAGCATCCGCGAGGCCGTCGACGACTTCCGGCAGCAGCCCTCCGGCGCCAGAATTCTGCTGAAACAGGTCCCCGACGCCGAACGCTTCGGCGTCGCCGAGATCAAGGACGGCCGCATCCTCCGGATCGAGGAGAAGCCCGAAAAGCCCAAATCCCACTATGCCGTCACGGGAATTTACATGTATGACGGCACGGTTTTCGACAAAGTCCGCCAGCTGGTCCCCTCGCGGCGCGGCGAACTGGAGATCACCGACGTGAACAATGCTTACATCGAGGAAGGAACAATGACCTTTTCGATGCTCGATGGCTGGTGGACCGATGCGGGCACTTTCGACTCGCTGCTGCGTGCCGCCAACCTGGTCGCCGCCACTCGGGAGGCGCTGCGCGCCGAGGCTCTCATCCCCGGTGCGCTCGCCAAGGCGCACGGAAAGAATTAGCCGATGGGCGAACAGGCTGCCCGCATCGCTCAGGAGCGGATCGCTCAAATTCAGATTCCCCAGTGCCAGAAGGGCATCGGGAATGTCATTCAGAAGACCGATTCCCCGGACCTGATCGAGGGCGTGCAACTGCGGCCCTATACCCTCTGGCCGGACGACCGGGGCTACTTCCTCGAAGTGATGCGCACCGGCCAGGGCCTCACCGCCGGCTACAGCCCCGCTTCCACGCAGGTTTCGGCTGCCCTCAGCTATCCGGGAACGATTAAAGCCTTCCACTACCACCTGCGCCAGACTGATTTCTGGGTTCCGGCGATGGGCATGCTCCAGGTCGCATTGGTCGATCTCCGGCCGGATTCGCCGACCTTCGGCCGCCGCAACACCCTCTACGTCGGCGGCCTTCGCCCGTGGCAAATTCTCATTCCGCCCGGCGTGGGCCACGGCTACAAGGTGATCGGTGAATCGGCCGCCGTACTTGTCTACGTCACCAACCGCTTCTACGACCCGGAAGACGAGGGGCGGATACCGCATAACGACCCGGGCATCCACTACGATTGGGAAACACAGCATAAATGAAGCTCCTGGTCACCGGCGGAGCGGGCTTTATCGGTTCCGCCTTCGTTCGCCTCGTTCTTGGCGCCCGGCCCGGCGCCTGGATTACGGTCCTTGATAACCTCACGTATGCCGGCAATTTGGAGAACCTGGAGCCGGTCGCGGCGCACGCAGGCTACAGCTTCGTGCGGGGCGATATCGGAGACGCCTCGCTGATAGCGCGACTCGTCGGGCAGGAGAGCTTCGATGCCGTCGTGCATTTCGCCGCCGAGTCGCACGTCGACCGAAGCATCCTCTCGCCCGAACCTGTCTTCGAGACCAATCTTCGCGGAAGCTTTGTGCTGCTGGAGGCCGCGCGACTCGCCAGACTCCCGCGATTTATCCACGTCTCCACCGACGAAGTCTACGGCAGCATTGACGAGCCGTACGAGGCCGACGAAAACTATCCGCTGCGCCCGAGCAGCCCCTACTCGGCCTCGAAGGCCGGCTCCGACATGCTGGCTCTGTCCTATTACACAACCTACAAGCTGCCCGTGATCGTCACGCGGGCCTCGAACAACTACGGCCCATACCAGTTCCCGGAAAAGCTCATCCCGCTCATGATTTCCAACGCGCTCGAGGACAAGCCGCTGCCGATCTATGGCGACGGCTTGCAGGTGCGCGACTGGCTCTTCGTCGACGACCACTGCCGCGCGATCCTCGCGGTGCTGGAGAAGGGGCGGCCCGGCGAGATCTATAACATCGGCGGCAGCCGCTCGCTCCCCAACCGCGACGTTGTCCGCCGCATCCTCGAAGCGACCGGCAAGCCCGAAAGCCTCATGACCACCGTGACGGACCGGCCGGGCCATGACCGCCGCTACGCGCTCTCAAGCGAAAAGGTGATGCGCGAGACCGGCTGGAGGCCCATCGTGGGGTTCGAAGAGGGACTGGCCCTGACGATCGACTGGTACAAAACGCACGGCGACTGGGTGCGGCGGGTCAAATCCGGGGAATATCAGTCCTTCTACGCCCGCAACTACGGCGACCGCGCCGCCGGGATTGCCTGAAATCGGGCGTTTACTTTCGGGGCCGGGCGCGGTAGGATCGCGAAACAGCCGTGTTGACGCGCCGATCGTTTCTTCAGACCGCCCTGGCCGCTCCGGCGATTCTCCGGGCACAGGACCGCCGCCCCAATGTCCTCATGATCGCGGTGGACGACTGGAACGACTGGGTGAGAGCGCTCGGCGGCCATCCGCAGGTCCGGACCCCGAACCTGGACCGCCTCGCCGCCCAGGGACTGCTCTTCACCGACGCCCACACCGCCTCGCCCATCTGTAACCCGTCTCGCACCGCCCTGTTCACCGGAAGGCTTCCCTCGACCAGCGGAGTTTACGAGAACGACCAGATCTGGCGCACCGCCATGCCGGACGTCGTGACGCTCCCGCAATACTTCCGCGCTCACGGCTACACCGCGCTCGGCGGAGGCAAACTCTACCACCACGGCCGCGGCTTCAACGATCCGCGCTCCTGGGACGACTACTACTTCTGGAACCCCGAAGCACGCCGCAATGGCTGGCACGACGGCTACAGTTTCCCGCCCGACCCCGAGCCTGAGCGCCCGGTCACCCCGATGCCCTCGGTCTCCTGGCGAAACTTCGACTGGGCGCCCATCCATGTGCCCGAAGAGCAGATGCCCGACCACAAGGTTTCGACGTGGGCCGGCGAACTCCTGCGCCGCAAGCACGACAAACCCTTCTTCCTGGCTGCCGGCATGTTCCGACCGCACATCCCGTGGTTCGTGCCGAAGAAATACTTCGACATGTACCCGGAGGAGGAGGTGATTGTAACGACGGTCAAAGAAGATGACCTTGCCGACCTGCCGCCCATCGCCCGCCGCATCGCCCTCAACGAGCACTCTCGCCACGACCTGATGGTCAGCACCGGCAACTGGAAGCGCGCCGTGCAGGCCTATCTGGCTTGCATCACATTTTCCGACGCCATGATCGGCCGCATCCTCGACGCTCTCGACCGGAGCCCCGAGCGTGACAACACCATCGTCGTCCTCTGGTCCGACCACGGCTATCATCTGGGTGAGAAGTGGCACTGGCACAAGCAGGCGCTGTGGGAGCGGGCGACCAAGGTGCCGTTCCTCATCTCAGCCCCCGGGGTCACCAGGCCCGGTACGCGCTGCGCTCGCCCGGTGAGCCTGATTGACACCTACCCGACGCTCGTCGATCTCGCCGGCCTGCCGCCCCAGAAGGGACTCGACGGCCTCAGTCTGCGGCCGCTTCTCACCGATCCGAATCACCCCTGGGAGCGCCCGGCCCTCAGCACCTATCAACGGGGCAACCACTCGCTGCGCTCGGAGCGGTGGAGCTACATCCGCTATCACGACGGGTCGGAAGAGCTTTACGATCGCCGCAAGGATCCCAACGAATGGGTCAACCTCGCCAACCGGCAGGACCTCGCCCCGGTCAAGCGGGAACTCGCCAGGTGGCTCCCCAAACACGACGCCCTCGACGCCGCGCCAGCCCGCGAGTTCAGCTTTGATCCGGCAACGGTCACTTGGAAGAAGAGGGCTACGCAGTAGCGTTCAGCGGCTCAGGTCCAGATAGGCCGCGACCGTCGGATCGCCCATCTCGGCCTGCAGTTCGAAGCCGTGCTTCCGGCAGATCCCCTGCATGCGTTGGTTTTCGGTCAAAATCTCGGCGACGATGCCGCCGATCTTTTCGCTCCGCGCCACGTCGATCAGGCGGCTGAGCAGCTCCGTCCCCAGTCCCTGCTGCTGGTAGGCATCGCTCACCACCAGCGCGAATTCCGCCAGGTTCGCGCCCTTCAGCTTCTGCAGCCGCCCGATCGCGATAATTTCGGGCTCCTGCGTTGCCGGATCGCGCCGCTCGGCCACCAGCGCCAGCTCCCGGTCATAGTCGTTGAAGCAGATCCGCGTCAGGCGCTCGTGTGCGACGCGCTGGCTCAATTTCAGCATCTGGAGATAACGCTGATAGACCGTCTGGTCGGAAAGCGTGTGGTGAAACTGCGCCACCAGCGGCTCGTCCTCGGGCCGGATCGGCCGGATCGTGACCTCCTCGCCGTTTCGCATCCGCCAGCGGCGGACGTACTGCACCGGGTACGGCCGGATCGCCAGTTTGGGCAGCCGCTCCTCGCTCACCTCGGGTCCGTGCAGAATCACCCGCGCATCCAACGCCACAATGCGCTCGCCCGAGGCCAGCAGCGGGTTGATGTCGATCTCGGCGATCCAACGCTGCTCCACCACCAACTGGCTGAAACGGACCAGCAACCGCTCCAGCTCGCCCAGGTCCACCGGCTTGCGCCCTCGCACGCCTTTCAGCGCATGGTAGATCCGCGTCTGCTCCATCATGCGGCGCGCGAGCGTAGTCGTCAGGGGCGGCAGTGACAGCGCCCGGTCCTCGAAGACCTCCACCAGTTGCCCGCCCAGCCCGAACAGCAGCACCGGGCCGAATTGCGGATCGAGACTGCTGCCGACGATCAGCTCATAGCCGTCGAGCTTCACCATCGGCTGCACGGTGACGCCCTGGAAATGCTCCCGCCCGACCCGCTCGGCGACCGCCGCCTCGATGCTCCGCCACGCCTGCCGCACCGCGTCCGCGCCGCCCAGGTTCAACTGCACGCCTCCGACGTCGGTCTTATGCGTGACTGTCTCCGACAGCAGCTTGACCACCACGGGATACCCGATCTCCCCGGCCGCCCGTACCGCCTCCTCTTCGCTTGAGGCGCGGCGCGTCTCCACCGTCGGAATCCCGTAGGCCGCGAGGACCTCCTTCGACTCGAATTCCGTCAGGATCGTGCGTCCGCTCTCGTGCACCTTCCGGATCAGTGCCTCGGCCGCAGCCCGCGGACCGTCACCTGTCGCCGTTTCGGTCGCGAAGACCGGGGTCTCGTACAGGCCGCGCAGGTTGTAGGCATAGGACCACATGTAGTGGAACGCCCGCGCCGCCGTGTCCGGATAGGGGAAAGTCGGGATGCTCGCCGCATTGAGGATATCCTCGCCGGCGGCGACATCCGGACCGCCCATCCAGCTTGCCAGGACCGGCTTGTTCGGTATGCTGGCGTAGGGCTTGAGCGCCTCGGCGGTGCGGGTCGCATCGGTCATGGCCTGCGGCGTAAGGATGACCAGCAGGCCGTCGCTGTTGGGGTCCTTGGCCGCGATCTCGAGCGCCTTGGCGTAGCGGTCCGGTCCGGCGTCCCCGAGGATGTCGATCGGGTTGCCGCGGCTCCAGTGCGGAGGCAGGATCTCGTTGAGCGCGCTAACCGTCTCGGGCGCAAGCTCGCCGACCTCCCCGCCCGCGGCCACCAGTGCATCGGTGGCAAGCACTGCCGGTCCACCGGCATTCGTCAGAATCGTGAGTCTCGGCCCCTCCGGGCGCGGCTGTTTCGCCAGCACCTCGGCCATGTAGAAAAGATCGGAGATGTTGTTGACCCGCAGGACGCCGCTCCGCCGGAAGGCCGCCGCCAGCACTTCGTCGCTGCCCGTCAGCGCGCCCGTGTGCGAAGCCGCCGCCCTGCCGCCCTGCTCCGTCCGCCCTGCCTTGATCACGATGATCGGCTTGGCCAGCGCCACCTCGCGCGCTGCCGAGAGAAACGACCGCGCGTCGCCGATCGACTCCATGTAGATCAGAATGCTCCGCGTGCGCGGGTCGTTGCCTAGATAGTCGATCAGGTCGCCCCAACTCACGTCGATCATCGAGCCAATCGACAGAAATGCGCTGAAGCCCACCAGTTCGCGATAGCTCCAGTCGAGCACGGCCGTGCAGAGCGCGCCGCTCTGGCTGATGAACCCAACGTTGCCCGCGCGCGCCATCCCGCTCGCGAAAGTGGCGTTGACTCCGGTCGGCGGGCTCATCACCCCAAGGCAGTTCGGCCCGATGATGCGCATATGGAAGCGGCGCGCTTCGGCGAGCAGCCGCTCTTCGAGTTCCACGCCCGGCGGTCCCAGCTCTTTGAACCCCGCCGAAATTACGATGGCGCCCTTCACGCCCGCCTCGCCGCATTCGCGGATCACGTCCGGCACGGTAGGCGCCGGCGTCACCACCACCGCCAGCTCGACCTGGGCCGGAACCTCCTTGATGCTTTTGTACGCCTTGATTCCCAGGACGCTCCTGCGCTTCGGATTGACCGGAAAGACCGCGCCGCCGAAGGGCGAGCTGATGAGGTTCCACAGCGTGGTGCGGCCCACGCTGCCGGGCGCCTCCGTGGCCCCGATGACCGCGATATTGTCCGGCGAAAAGAAGACGTCGAGGGGATGCTGTCGCCCCCGGAACAGATCGTGTGCGGTTTCCGTGTTGAGCTTGGTAGGCAGGGAGGCTCCCATACCTAAGATCATCGCGCGTCAGATCACGTCCGCAAAGCTTTTCCGGAGTTTATGGAAGGAGGCGTAGCCCAGGATGCAGGCCAGAACGCTGTAGACGTACAGACTGCGCAGCGCCGGCCAGAACGGCGCCGCGCCCTCGAGGAAGATCGCCCGGTAGCCCTGTACCAGCTTGTACAACGGGTTCTTCGCCAGCAGCGGCGCAATCGATGCCGGAAGCGAAGACTCCGGATAGCAGATCGGCGTCAGAAAGAACCAGAGTGTCAACACGAAGCCCATGATCTGGCCCAGATCTCGCATGTAAACGCCCAGCGCCGCGAGAAACCAGCAGAGCCCGAGCGTCAACAGCAACTGCGGGATCAACAGGCTCGGCAGCCACAGGACTGTTGCCGGAACCGAGCCGCGCGCCAGCAGCAGTCCGATCACGAAAATGCCGGTCGCAAAGGCCTGGGTGATCAGCCCCGAAATCACCAGGTTCACCGGCAGCGTCTCGATCGGGAAGACCAGCTTCTTGACGAAAGTTCTGTGCTCCAGGACGACATGAGCCGAGCGCCCCACGGCCTCGCTGAACGCAAGCCACGGCAGCATCCCGGCCAGGAAATAGAGAACGAAGCCCGCCGGGCTCGGATCGCCACCGAAACGCGCCTGCAGCACGATGCCGAAGACGAAGAAGTATGTCGTCATCAGCAGCAGCGGATTGAGCACCGTCCACAGCACGTCGCCGAACGAGCCGCGATACCGCGCCAGAATGTCCCGCCGCACCATCGACCGGATCAGTCCCCGGTTGCGGATCACCGCCGCCGCCGGATACCAGAAGGCGTTACGCACGATGCGCGGCAGCGACTCCAGCCGCAGCCTCTCCTCGGTCGCCACGCGCGTCCGGATCAGCCGCGCCTCGCCATCCTCGACTGCCGCCTCGACCACCAGCATCGGCCACTGGTCCAGATAGCGCCATCCGTCCTTCTCATCGAGCGGCGAAACGAGCACGCGGTACTCGCCCGGCTCGGCGGGAAGTTCGACCTCCACCTCCAGCTTCCCGCTCTCTCCGGGCGCGAGATCGCGGCCCAATGGAGTCCACTCGCCCTCGCGGGCCAGCGAGCCTCTGGCGCGGTCGAACACCTGTGACCCGAAGACGAAGCCGTCCTCACGCCGCCACGTCCCGGCCGAGCCGTTTTCGACGAGGCACTCGATCCGCAGCCGCCTCCGTGCGGCGTCCACCGCGACGCTCGGCTGTCGATAGGCGATGCTCATGAGTAGAGCCAGTCGGGATAGCGCGCGCGAATCGGTCCGATCTTCCGCCCGACGGCGTAGATTCCATCCTCGCGCAGATCGGCCGCGAGCGAGTATCGCTCAAGCAGCATCGCCACCCAGCGCAGCGTCGGCTGCGGCTCGGCGCGGAACGGCGCCGTCTCCAGCCGTGTGACCTCGAAGCCCGAGTCCTCCAGCAGCATCGCGACTTCGCGCGGAGCATACTCCCGGTTGTGCCGCGCATCCGGCTCCTGCCCCTCCTTCGCCGGCCGGATATAGGCCGGAAAGAAACCCGGATGGTAGCCTTCGAGAATCGCCGCGATCGCGCGCAGCGAACAGATATTCGGTGTCGTCAAGACCAAATGCCCGCCCGGCTTCAGGATACGGTTGATCTCCTGCGTCATGTGCATCGGATCTTCGCGCAGATGCTCTAATAACTCACAGCAAAGGACGGTATCGAAGTACTTATCCGCATACGGGAAAGCGTCGCGTTCGGCGTCGAAGTGCTCGATTTCGCAGGCGAACTCTTCGCCCTCGGGGGACCGCGCGACCCGCCGATCTACTTTCCCAACCGGCCCGTAATAGCAGCCCCGGACCTCGCCATAGCCGAGCTTAATTTGGAGCGCCGGAGTGATCTGCAGGTACGCGCCCATCTCGAGCACCCGCATTTCCGGTCCGCCGGGCGGCGTGATTTCGAGCGTCTTGACAAGCCGTGTCGAGTGCGTCCGGACGTAGTCCCGGGCGTCATCGTCCTTCGCCCAGCCCAGGATGTACGCGGCTTCGACGCGAGGCTCGGGTTGCGCTTCCGGTTTTGAGACTCGCTCGTCGGACGCCACGGCTGCGGCGGCCCGCGCCTGCTCCTCGGTCGGAGGCCACGGCGCTCCCTGCGCCACAGCCTTCGCAAACTCCACGTACCGGCGCGCCGCCAGATCCCAGGAGCACTCGTTTCGGACCCACTCGCGCGCGTTCCGACCCAGCTCCAGGGCGGCCTCCGGCCTTGAGGTGAGCAGATTCAGATACTCGAACAGCAGCTCTTCTTCGGTCGCGTCCACCGGCAGCTTCAGACAGACCTCGTCCGGATACTCGCGGAAGGAGCCGACGTCGGAGACGATCACTGCGCGTCCCAGCCCTAGGGCCCGCAGCAGCGTCCCCGAGCTCTCGCCCACGGTCGGATATCGAAGGTTCAGCACAACGTCGCAGGCGCTGATGTAGCCGCTAAAATGCTCGATGGGCGTGTATCCCAATAGTCTCACGGAGGCCGTCAGGTCGAGGCTCCGGATCAACGAGGCCACGGGCAGATCGGGATGCGGCTCACCCACCAGGATCAACTTCGCCTCGGGAACCACGCGCACCAGACGCCGGAAGGCGCGCAGCGATTCAGCGATACGCTTGTACGGCTTCAAAAAACCGAAAATTCCGATGAGCGGCGCGGCCTCCTCGACGCCCAGCCGGGCGCGCCACTCCCACCGGTTGATCTCCTCGATCCACGCCCCATGCGGAATGCGGCCGATCGGCCCCGCGAATCCGGCCCGCCGCAGCTCCGAGCCCACCGCCTCGCTGTGCACGATTGCGCCCTTGGAGCGCTCCAGCACGCGCCGCAGCATCGGGACGCCCTCGTAGTCCGGTCCCACTTCGAGCGCCTGCACCCGGCGCCCGTATTCAAGCGCCGCCGCACCGCCGTCATACTCCACCTCGCGCAGATAGGCGTCCCAGTCGCCCTGCCGGATCGTGATCTCGGCGACCAGGTGATGCAGGTTCGCTTCGTGCAGCACGACGATGCCTGGATGCCGGAGCGCCATGCGGTAGGCGAACTCGTGGTGCTGATTGTTTCCGATCTGGTAGATCAGCGCGTCGAAGGCGTCCGGGTCAAAGTGCCCGGGCTCGTGCTCGAAGACCGAGACCTCGGCGACGGCGCGCAGGTGTTCGAGCAGTGCCGCTGAATAGTCCGCGATGCCGCTCTTGACAGGCGGCAGGGGAGTGAACAACGCCAGCCGCATCTTCAGGGCGCCAATTCCATCGAGAACGAACCGAGCGGAAGCGGGACCTTAACGAGCACCGGCGTCCGGACCGCATCGCGCGCGAAGAAGATCTCGAAGGAGACCTGCGAGGCCGGTCCCTTCACCGACGTGAGCATCCGGTCCGCCTCAACCGCCTCTCCCGCGATCTGAAGTTTGCGCGTCCCGCCATGCTCCATCCGGATCTGGTAGGAAGCACCGAATTGGATCGCCTGCGCCGGAGGAATCCGCCCGTTGATCAGCTCGCTGCGGACGTAGTAGAGATACGTGAGAGCGTCGCGGCCGCACGAAGAGATCGGAATCTCGGACTTGCCGCCGTTCACCGTTGTCCGCACCGCGACGCCGGCCTGCGGATCGAAGACCGTCTTCTCCTCGGCCCGGCGCTTGCCGTGCGTCGAATCCTTCGTGAGGCTGATCGAGCAGTAATTGTCGGTGGCTAGGGATTCGAAGCGATCCAGCACGGCGAAACCCGGGATTGCGGCTTCCAGGCGAAACTCGAAGCCCCAGGCGTCCCCGTTGTTGTCGCTTCCCGATACGCGCTTGGCGCTCATACGGCCTTCGCCCAGGCTGAGGCCGCTCGGCCAGTTGACGTTGTAGTGCAGCACCTCTTCCTTCGGAAACTCGGCCGCCGGCGCCGAAGCCGTCAACAGAAGGAGCATCAGAACTACACAAGGAAGCCGGTGAATCATAATCTTGAACAAACGGAGACCGATCTGCGATCTTCGCGCCCGGACCGCGTGCCGCCGGCGACCTCGTAATACACTTCGAGCGTCTTCTGCGCGGCATGCCGCCAACTGAACAGCGCGGCGCGCTGCTGCCCGAGCCGCTCCATCCGGCTCCGCAGTTCGCCGTCGAGCACCAGGTCCCGGATCGCCTGCATCATCTCCCGGCCCGAATAGGGATCAAACAGGATCGCTGCCGCGTTGGCCACCTCCGGCATCGCTGACGTATTCGAGCAGGCCACTGCCCGGCCGCACGCCATCGCCTCCAGAATCGGCAGGCCGAAGCCCTCGTAAAACGATGGAAACACGAATAGCTCACAGGCGCCGTAGAGCTGAACGAGGTCGTCATCGGAGACGAAGCCCGTAAAATGGACGCGGTCGGCGATCCCTTCTCTTTCCACTGCTTTCCGGATTTTCGCCGCATGACCGGTCTCTTTGCCCACCAGGGCCAGGCGATGCGGGAGGTGCGGATATTCGCGGATCAATTCGGCGAAGGCGCGCACCAGTCCAAGATGGTTCTTGCGGGGTTGAAGGTCCCCCACCGTCAGCAGGAACGGCGTACGGATCCCGAAGCGATTCTCCACAAACTCCGCGGCGTGTTGTAGCGATACGGGGCGGAACGCCTCGGAGACCGCGTTCGGCGCCACCACGACTCTGTTGCCGGAGACCCCATAGACGCGCTCGATCGACCGGCGCGAAAACTCGCTCGGCGTCAGAATGCGGGCAGCCGTACGCACCGTTCTTGCAACCGTCCACCGAAGCTGCGTGGCTCGCGCGCGCGAAAAGAACTCGGGGTGATCCAAAAAACTGACGTCGTGCACGCTCACAACCACGGGGACCGGACACGCCAGCGGCGCCGTATACTGGACATGCACCAGATCGGGACGGTCCTGCCACAGACGGCTTGTGAGATCCAACCCCAGCCGGAGAAAGGGATTTCCGGCCACTCTGCGCTTGCGGAAGCGTTCCGGAAGCCACGCGGACGCACCTTCCTCGGAGTAATACGCGATGAACTCCGAGTTGTGATCGAGAGCGGCGAAACCATTCAGAAGGTTGCGAATATAAACTTCGTTTCCTGTCAGGTGGCGGCCGATCGCGTGGGCATCAACGGAAAAACGCATGCATGTTCTTACAGTATAGATTGTTGCGGGCGCCGGCATATTAAAATCCCGCTACATTTAACCGCTGCCACGCGGCCTCCCAAGTGTATTCGCGCTCATATAACGCCCGTCCCGCCGCGCCAACCCGAGCGCGAAGCGCCTCGGAATCGAGCAGTTGCCGGATCGCTTCGAGGAACCCGTCGGCATCGTCCGCGACGAGCACATGCTCTCCTGCAACCGCCTCCAGCCCTTCGGCCCCCAGTCGGGTCGAGACAACGGGTAGTCCGGCTGCCCATGCTTCCAGGATCTTGATTCTTGTTCCACTCCCTGCCAGGACCGGCACGACCGCGACTTGTGCCGCCGCCAGCGCCGCCAGGGCATCCTGTACCGGGCCCGTCAGTTCAATCCGCGGATCGCCCGCGACAATTGCTTTCACCGCCTGCGGGTTTTTCCCGATGAGCCGCCAACGAAGCTCCGGGCGGCGCTCCCGCAATCGCGGCCAGATGCGCTCCCGGAAATACCGTACCGCTCCCCGGTTCGGGCCATACTCGAGGTTGCCGGAGAAGACGATGACCGGCTCCCGCGGGACTTCGGGCGCCGGCCGCAGCGGCAGCGCATTCGGATAAACCAAGGGAGTGCTCTCCGGAGCGACACCCTGGACCAACCTGGCATCCCGGTTCGAGGTTGCCAGCACCCGGTTAAAGCGCGGCAGCCACTGTTCCTCCAGCCGGCGGGCGCAGCCGGCAAACCGCCGCAGCATCGCCGCTGCCGGCCAGGACTCGGCGACGCTCGCCGAGCGCTCGTAAAATTCCGATTCGATATTGTGCAGGTCCAGCACGACTGATTCGGCCCGTTCCGCCAGTTGCTCCTGGTACTCCGCGCACCAGAAATGCTCGACCACCGCAAGCTGATACCGCTCCCCGCCGACGATCCCCGCGATCTCGGCCTCAAAGCCGCTGAACCGGTCATTCAGCGGCGCCACGCCACGCCACACGCGGCGCAGATTGCGGGCCGCCCGCGCCGCCAGGCCGCGCGCATGATAGGGCAGATCGATCACGTGCACGGAACGGAAATGCCCTTTTGGAAATCCCACCCGCGGGTCGGGCGCACCGGGCTGGCGGAATGTAATCAGGTCGAGATCGTAGCGTCCTGCGAGGTACTCGATCAGCGAAGCCGTACGGATCGGTCCTCCCCCGATCGCCGGATAAGGCGATTCGGGAGACAGCACAACCGCCGCAGGCTTTGCCTTTCCCCCCATTCGCTCCATCATAGCGGTCACAGGAACCGGCGCCGGAAGCGAGCGACAGCCTCGAAATAAACCTCCCGAGTCGCCCGCGCCGTCTTCGCCCAGCGAAAGCCTTGCGCCCGCGCCAAACCCCTGCCCCGCATCTCCTCCGTTCGTTCCGGCTGCCGGAGCAATTTCTCCATCGCCTCGACCCAGGGCCACGCCTCGTCCACCGGCAGCAGCAGCGCGGCGCCGCCCGCCACCTCCGCGATCGCCGCATCGCGCGAGGCCAGCACCGGCGCTCCGCACTGCATCGCTTCCAGCACCGGCAGGCCGAAGCCCTCATAGAAGGACGGGTACAGTACCGCGACCGCGCCCGAGTAGAGGGCTGGCAACTCCTCGTCCGGCACGGCTCTTAAAACGCGTAGTCCGGGCTCGGACGCCGGCATCGGGAAATCGGCCCGCCGCCGTCCGGCCAGAACCAGGTCCACCGGGCATCGCCGCCGCACCTCGCGCCACGCCTCGATGAGCAACGGGATGTTCTTGCGCGGCTCGAGCGTTCCGACGTACAGAAAATACGGGACTTCCGCCGCCCGGCCCCCAACGGGCCGAAACGTCTCCGCGGCTGCCAGCGGAATCGAAACGATGCGGTCCGGCAGGATTCGGAACCGCTCGATCGCCGCGCGCCGCACCGACTCGCTCGGCGTCACAACCATTGTCGCCAGCCGCAGCCGCAGCAGAATCGGCGTCCTCTGCCGCACGCGCGCGGCGTCGCGATGCCAGGACGGATCCAACCACGGTGACAGATCATGCAGCGTCATCACGCTCGGCCGAACGGGAATGTAGGGAACCGAGAAGTCCGTCCCGTGGAATACGTCGGCGCGCGAGCGCATCAGCTCGCGCGGCAGCCCGCAGCTCCACCAACGCCGCTCGAACCAACGCCCGGGCCGCGAACCCTGCTTCAAATTCGCCGCCTGCGCCGGCATCGGAAACGGCTGATCCGAAACCAGCCGGAACTCGTCTTCCGGAAAGCACCCGGCCAGCGCGCGGCTCAACTCCGCGGTGTAGCGGGCCACACCGCCGGTCGGAACCGTCAGCGGAGTTCCATCGATCACAACACGCATCAGACGACGCCGCTGATGTCCAACACGTAAAGCTGCCGCCCGTCGCCCTCATGCACCGAATCGATGATCACCATTTTCCCATCCGGACTGAACCGCGGATGCAGATCGCAGCGATACTCTCCCGTGTACCTGGGATCCGAGTGGAATTCCCCGAGCGGAACCCGCCGCCCCGTCGCCACCTCGTATAGGTACAGGTGCTGCCGGCGCTCGCGATCCGGATACGTGTCGTTCAATATCCACCGATTCCCCGGCAGATAGGTGCAATGCCCGTTCACCGTCATCACGTCCTTGCCCACGACCTCGACCTGATCGCTTTTGTCCCGGTAGAGGTAGAATCGGTTGCCGTGCGAAGGATGAAAGGCCCAGGCCAGGATGTGCTGCGGATCGCGCCAGATAAAGTGCGAGGTCTTGCCGTGCGGATCGACGACGTACAGATCCTTGCCTTGGCGGTTCGCCGTTAACATCCGCGTGCTGAAGCTTGTGCCCTCCTTCTCACCGCGCCACCGGTGCAGAAGGATGAAGCGCTGCCCGTCCGGCGAGATCAGGAGGTGATTGAACCAGTGCTTGGCTCCGGTCCAGTCGAGCCCCGGCGACGGAAACGCCGCGGCATCGGCAAAGGAGAGCAGCAGCGTACGCCGGCCAGTCTCGATGTCCATGCGCCAGATGCCGGACTCGTCGGGCGCCAGCGCGTTCGGCCGCGGATCGGGCAGCCCGGCATAGCCGTAACCCGGACGGCAGTCATTCAGCCGGCGGAAATCCGGATACACGGCCCACTTCGCGTCCGGGCTCACTGAATAGATCGGAGCCGGCAGCGTCTGCACCAACCGCCCCGCCTTGACATCGTAGACGTGTGCGACAAACCGCCCCTCCGCCCGGTCATTCCAGATCACGCGCGTCGCCGAGCCCGGAATCCATTGCAGCATGCAGCCCTGCTGCCAGTTCCACGCGCGGCTCTGGCCGAACTCGATCCACCGGTCGCCATCCTGCAGATCCACCATCCCGACGCGGATCACGTCGTCCGGCGCCGGACTCCGCCCCTCGAAATCGACCTGCATCCCGAGCACGTACCGCCCGCCCGGATCGACCTGGAGCTTATCGTAGTAGCCGAACCAGTGATACTTCGGTCCGCGCGTGATCTTGCGGATCGGCACATGCGCAGCCATTGCGACTGTCCTCCTTTACGTATCTCTCTAGAATACGGCAGACGGCGCGGCGTCCGAGGCGACCTCGGCCCCTCCGTTTGCCTTCTCCAGTAGATCGAACTTCAGGTTGACAATCTCCAGCAGGTACGCACGGAGCCGGTGGTCATGCGCCACGCGGTGATGCTGCCGGTAGAGCAGCGGCTGGAGCAGATTCCAGCTCCAGCCCCAATGGTCGGTCTGGGGGGAAATCCTGTAGCTGCCTAGAATCTGGGTCTTCGACTCGTCCTGGGCGATCAACTTGCTTTTTCCGCGCATCGGCAAGCCGCGCAGGACGCCGGCGCGCTGGTAGAAGTTAACTGCGTACCGCACGTTCCCGGGCACCTGCGGATTGCGCCAGGAGAAGGCGTCGATGTATATCGCCAGCGACGTCTCCAGGCCGGCCCCCTTCAACCGCTCGGCGAATTTCGAGACCGACGTGGCGCCCCAACTGTGCCCGTGGACGACGATGAGAGGCTGGCGGATCCCAGGCAGACTGCCTTGCGCCCTGCGCGCCGCCTCCGCGATCGCGGCCACCTCGCTGGCGGCCCGCCGCCAGCGGAAATTGTTGTAGGTCAGCAGCAGAACCTCGCTCCGAACGTTTCCGTCCAGAACCCGATTCATCGCGACCACGCCTGAGACATCGCTTTCGGAGCTCTCCACTCCGCCCGTGAACCCGACTACAATCATCCAGGGCGCCGCCGGCTGCCCGTTCCCGTTAGTGCAGCAGTCCGGCAGCTCCACTTTCTTTCGCTTGACGCCAAAGTATTCCGCGGAAAGGCCCGCCAGTACCTCGCGCATCTCGCTGTGAATCTCTTCCCACGAGTCTTCGGTCGCGAAACCGGGCAGACCGGTCGCGGCAGCAAGACAGAGCACAAATAGGACTCGCGTAAGCATCACCTATCTTAAAGACGCTGAACCGGTGATCCCCAGGTACTCTCTCTATCTGCTTGGGAATCAATTCACAGGATGAACAGCAGCAAAAAATGGCCGGCGCACGAGAGCCGGCGGCAGCGAAGGAACGGCGTCGGGAATTGCTCCAGGAGCCAGTTTCGACTTCCCTCTACGATGGTACCAGCTTCGGCCGGTACGGTTGAACTGGCGGCTGTACTCTGAAACAATTAGAAGCAAGTCCAGGAGGCCGACGCCGAAGGTCCATGTTGTACCGGCTTACGATTCCATTACTCGCCATCGCTTGTGCAGCCGCGCTCCTGGTGACCGCTCCGTCCGGTTTCAGTCAGCAGGCCGCAGTGAGCGGACCGGACTATTTCACGGCCCGCGTCTACCCGGTGCTCGAGAAGGCCGGCTGCCAGGGATGCCACAGTCCCGACGGGGTCGCCTCGCCGACCCGTCTGCATTTCCCCGAGCCCGGCGCCCCGGCCGAGCACCTCCGAACCTTCGGTCTGTCGCTTGCGGCCCTGGTCGACCGCGCCGCCCCCGCAAAGTCTCCTCTTCTGACCAAACCGACGCGCCGCATCGCCCACGCCGGCGGCAAGCGCATCGATCCGGAAAGCCCCGATGACGCCGTCCTGACAGCCTGGGTCGAGTATCTGGCCAAACATGCCCCGGCCGCCGACAGAGTCATCGCGCATCACGAGGAAGCTTCCGCGCGTAAACCGGTCCTTCGCCGGCTGACGCACCAGCAATACAACAACACCATCCGCGATCTCCTTGGCGACGACAGCCGGCTGGCCGATCAGTTTCCGCCCGAGGACTTTGTCAATGGTTTCAAGAACCAGTACCAGTCCCAGAGCATCTCGCCGCTGCTCGCCGAAGCTTACACCCACGCCGCCGAGAAACTCGCGCACAGCGCTTTCCGCGGCGGCGACAACCGCGGTCTCATCCCCTGCAAGCCGGCCTCCCCGAACGATGCCGACTGCCGCGACCGATTTATCCGGACGTTCGGGCGCAAGGCCTTCCGCCGGCCGCTGCTCGATGCCGAGATCTCGCGCTACGCAAAACTTTTCACCCGCGAGGCCGCCTCTCATAACGACTTCCTCGCCGGTGCGCGCATCGTCATCGAGGGCATGCTGCAAAGCCCGAGCTTCCTGCTCCGCACCGAAGACGGCGCCAACCCGGATTGGCGCCCCTACGAAACCGCCAGCCGCCTGTCTTACTTCTACTGGGACACGATGCCGAGTGACTGGCTCTTCGAAGCCGCCGAGAAGGGCAAGCTCAATACGCCCGAGGGCCTCGAAGCCGTGGCGCGCCGTATGCTGGACGACCCGCGCGCCCGCGAATCGCTCGACGAATTCGTCAACCAGTGGCTGCGCTTCGACCGCCTTCTGAGCGCCGTCAAGGACCGCCGGTCTTTCCCGCAATACACGCTCGAACTGTCCGTCGCCATGACCGAAGAATCGCGCCGCTTGGTCTCCGAACTGGTCTGGAAGGATGGGAACTTTATGGAGTTCTATTCGGCCGACTACAGCTATCTCAGCTCGGATCTGGCGAAGCTCTACGGCGTGCCGGCCCCGGCCGAAGAATACGGCAAGGTGAAGCTGCCGCCCGAGACGCAGCGCGCAGGCGTTCTCGGACAGGCGCTCTTCCTCGCTCTCACCAGCAAGCCTGCTGACACCTCGCCCACCGCGCGCGGCCTCTTCGTCCGCGAGCAGTTCCTGTGCCAGGAGGTGCCGCAGCCGCCGCCGGGCGTCAGCACCAGTCTGCCGCCGCTGAGCGAGGCCAAGCCCCAGACCAATCGCGACCGGCTCGGCGTTCACTTGAGCAACGAAAGCTGCGCAAGCTGCCACTCGCTGATCGATCCGATCGGCTTCGGCATGGAGAAGTTCGATGCCATCGGCCAGTATCGCGAGAAGCTGAAACTCAACTTCGGGCCGCGGCGCTCCGAGCCGAACAAGCAGTCCTTCAGCGTGGAGCTCGATCTGGACACGTCCGGCGACATCGCCGGAATCCCGAACTCCCGCTTTTCTTCGCCGCGCGAGCTTGGTAAGATCCTTGCAGGCGCCGAGCAGTGCCAGGAGTGTGTCGTCAAGCAACTGTTCCGCTACGCCAGCGGACGCCGCGAGACTCCGGCCGACCGGCCCGTGATTCGCGCGAGTTTCGACGCCTTTCGCCATTCGCAGTTCCGCTTCAAAGAGCTGATGGTGGCGCTGATGAAAAACACGGTGTTTCCGCCAGGAAGGAACGAAGCAGATGCCCGCAGTCATTACTAAGCAGCGAAGCCTCTCCCGACGCTTGTTTCTCCGCGGCCTGACCGCCCTCACTCAGGCGCCGGTCTGGATCGGGGTTCCCCCGCTCGCCGCCATGTTCAACTCCAACGGCACCGCCTATGCCGCTGCGCCGGCCAAGGGTGCTGCGGAGGCCATTCCCAACCGCTTCGTGCTCTGGTTCAACGGCAACGGCATCCCCGAGAAGTATTGGATCCCGGCCGAGACCGGCCCCAACTTCACGCTGACGCCGTGCCTGTCGCCGCTTGCGCCCTTCCGCAACGACATCCACGTGATTACGGGACTCGACAACCCGGCGGCGCGCCTCCCTGGACCGGGCAACGACCATCATCGCTCGATGGCGGCCCTCATGACCGGCACCCAGTTCACCGGACGCGGCGCGGGCGGCCCCTCAATCGATCAGGCGATCGCCAACCGGATCGGCGGCGACTTCCGCTTCCGCTCGCTCCAGATCGGCGTCTCGCAGGAGTCCTTCGGCGAGAGCATCCAGCGCAATATGAGCTGGGCCGGCTATGATCGCGCCCTTCCGCCCGAGATGCTGCCGAACAAGCTCTTCGACCGCCTCTTCGGCGCGCGCGATGCCGGATGGGTCGATCGCAAGAAGAGCGTCCTCGATGCCGTAAAGCAGGACGCCGACGCCCTCCGGAAGGCGCTCGGCAAGGAAGACCAGACGCGCCTGGAAGAACACCTCGCCTCCATCCGCGACGTCGAGCGCGCTATCGCGAGTTTGCCGCCCGAGTACCGGCGGATCGATCCGCCCGAGGCCGACGGCGACATGAAGGAGTGGCCGCGCATTGCCAAGCTCCAAAGCGAACTGTTGGTGCACGCGTTCGCTTCCGGCCAGACGCGTGTCGCCTCCTACATGCTGACGAAGTGTCAAGGCCTCGCCCGCTTCCCGTGGCTCGGCTATACCGCTGCGCGGCATCATGATTACACCCACCGCGACGGCAAGGCGCCCGGCGCCGACGGACCGGACGGACAGCGCATCATGCGCGACATCTGCCGCTGGCACGTCGAAGAGCTGGCCTGGATGATGGGCAAGATGAAATCGATCCGTGAAGGCGACGGCACGCTGCTCGATCGCACCACGATCCTGTTCGTCCACGAGCATGCCGAAGCCAACGACCACAAGAACAACGGGCTCTCCGTCATCGTTGCCGGCCACGCGGGCAAGCTCCGGCCCGGCGTCCATACCCGCACTACCGGCACGATCGGCGATCTCTATCTCGCCGCCGCCAATAAGACGATGGGCGCGAAGCTTGACAGCTTCCCCACCGCCAACCGCGAGATGAGTGAAATCTGGGAGGGATAACAGGGGGGCGGACAGCCCCCTACCTTCTCGGTTGCACGACCTCGACCGCACCCGACAAAATCCGACACTCCGGCAGCGCCGCCCGCAGCTTCTCCAGCCCGGCTTCGCTCACTCCGGCGCCCTTCAGATCCAGCCAGCGCAGCGACTTCATCGAAGCCAGGACCGGGACCGCATCATCCTCGACGCGCTCGGCCCGCCACAGCACCAGCCGCTCCAGCTTTCCGAGCTGAGGCAGCGCCGCCAGCCCTTTGACCGAGAGCTGTGTCTCGCTCAGGTCAAGCGACCGCAGTTCCGCCAGCTTCGCCAGCCGCGCCGTACCGGCGTCCGTGATTCGAGCACCCCGCAGGTTCAACTGCTCCAACCGGGTCAGCCCAGCGAGCGCTTCGAGGGCCCGATCCGTCACGGTCGCAAACCACGGCCCCGAGTCAGTGCGCTGCACCCCGCTCAGGTCGAGCGAAGTCAAGGTCGTCACGCGCCGTAGCGCGTTGATTCCCACATCGGTCAGCTTGTTGCCCCCGACCATCAGCTCCTTCAAGTTCGGAAGTTCCGTCAGCAAATCGAGGCCGTTATCGGTTACCAGCGCGAAGCCGATATCCAGGCTCTCGAGCGTCTTAATCGTGGAGATATGGGCGAGCCCCGTATCCGATACCTTGGTGCCGCGTAGATTGAGGCTGCGCAGGTTCTTCCAGTCCTTGATGGCAGCCAGCGCGCCGTCACCGACCTGCTCGGCGTAGTAGAGATTCAGCTCCTCGACGTTCCGTAGCCCTTTCAGGTGCTGGAAGCCGAGATCGGAGAGCCGCGTGTGCGCCAGATCCAGCCGCCGCAGCTCCGGCAGCGCCGCAAGCGCCTGCAGGTCGGCATCCGACAGCCACGAGGTGCGCAGAATAACCTCGACGATGCGCCCGCGCTCGTCCCGCACGGCGCTCCCGCCCTTCTCGCCGATCCATGCCTCGTTCACCGTCGCCGCCAACACGAGCGAGGCGGCGCAGATCGCAGTTGGAATCGCAAGCCTCATCATCCTCCTCAGCTCCCCCGCCGCGTCGGCTGCGCCGAGTCGCGATCGTAGACGATCTCGCACTCCGGCAGCGCCGACTTCAGTGTCTCGTAAGCCTGCTCGGTTACCAGCGTGTGATACAGATTCAAGTGCCGAAGCCCGCCCATCTTCTTGAGCGTTCCGATTCCTTCGTCCGTGATCGTGGCCGAATCGAGTCGCAGTTCGGTGAGCTTCGGATGCGCCGCCTGCAGCGCTGCCAGCCCGGCGTCGGACACTTTCGTGTAGTCCAGGTTGAGGCTCGCCAGTTCTTTCATCCCGGCCAGCGCCGTGAGGCCCTCATCGGTAATCCGGGTCCGCGCGATCTCCAGTCTCTCGATGCGCGTCAGCGGCGCCAGGTGGGCCAGGCCTTTGTCCGTGTACCGCCCGTAGCTCAAAAGCAGTTCCTGCAGCCCCGTGAGCTTCCCCAGATGCGCCAGGCCATTGTCACCGATATCGTTCGCTGTCAGGTCGAGCACGCGGAGCTTCTTGAGTCCCGCCAAGTGCGCGAGCCCGTCATCGGTAAGGTCCGTGTACGCTAACCGCAGCACCTCGAGTGACTGCCAACCCGCCAGGTGCTTCAGTCCGTCATCGGTGACCGGAGCGTTCGATAACTCGATCTCCCGAATCGGCAGCCCCGAAAGAGCTGCCAGCCCGGCGCCCTGCACCACCGTGTGGTTCAGCCGCAGCGCCTGTAGCGCGGTCAGACCGGCAAGCTGTTCGAGCGCCTTGTCCGACGTCATCGTGTGGTCCAGGTTCAGCTCCTCAAGCGACGTCAGCTTCCCCAGCGCCCTCGCCCCGACCTCCCCGATCTCAGTCGTATCCAGGTCCAGCTTGCGTAGCGACCGAAGCGGCAGAAGATACGTGAGCTGGTCGTCGGTCACGGGCGTTCGCCGCAACGAGATCTCCGTCACGGCGCCAGCAACCATGACGGCCTTCCCGCCCATTCGCTCGACCCACTCCGCAATCGACTTCGCATCCTGCCCGGCCGGCTTGCTCCGCCGGAGCGAGGCATCGGCGAATTCGACCGCAGAATCCTGAAAATCGATCCGGCAATTCGGCACTGCCGCGCGGAAACTGTCGATGCCGCCCCGCGTCACGCGCGTATAACGCAGGTCAAGGCTGGTGAGCTTTTTCAGCCCTTTCAGCCGATCCAGGCCCGCGTTGGTCACCTGCGTCCGGTACAGGTTCAGCTCTTCGAGGTCCGCCATCCCGGCCAGCGCCTCCAGCCCTTCATCCGTCACCGACGACCCGAGGATATTCAGCTTCCGCAGCTTCGTCAGCCCGCTTAGCCGCCGTAAGCCGTCATCGCTGATCCTGCACCCGTAGAGATCGAGCACTTCCAGGTCCGTCAGCCCCGCAATGCTCGCCAGGCCCACATCCGTAACGAATGTGTCGCGCATCTCCAGGTGCTTCAGCTTTGTCAAACCTGCGAGCGACTTCATGCCTTCGTCCTCGAAAGGCGTGTAGTTCAGGTCCAGGTATTCAAGGTTGGTGAACGGCTCCAGGCTCGGCCCCTTAATCCTGGTCTGAGCCAGCCGCATCTCGCGCAGCGCGGTCAGATCCTTGAGGTGCGCCAACCCCTTGTCCTGGACGTTGACGTTGGTAAGAAAGTGCAGGCTGAAGTAGAGCTTCTCCAGCTTGCGCAGCCCGGCAAGGTGCTGCAGATCTTCATTAGCGTCGAGTTGGCTTCCGGCTCCCGGATTGAAAATCGGGCCGGGCAGCAACAGCCACCGCAGTTCCGCCAGCGCGCCAACGTACTTGAGCTCGGCGGGGTCGAAGATCGCGCCCATCAGATCCACGCCTGTGATGCGGAAGTCGCCCTCAGGCAGGGACGTCAGCTCACGGATCTGCCGCGGCTGTCCGGCGACCTCGATGGCGCCGCCGTTCCGAATCACCCATTCAGCGGCCGTGCGGTCGGGACTGTCGGCCGCCAGCACTAGGCTGGCGGCTAGAAAAAGGGCGAGAATGCGCGAGAGTCTCATCGAGCTTGGACTCCATTGTATCGGACTCTACCGTTTCCCTTGCCCGTACAGTATCCTGCCCGGACGCGCGCCCGTATGCCGTTCGCCTTCGAGCACCAGCGTGCCGTTGACGAAGACGTACCGCACCCCCGTCGAATACTGGTGCGGCTTCTCCCAAGTCGAGTTGTCGATGATCGTTGCCGGGTCGAAGACCGTCACGTCGGCCCACATGCCGGGGCGGAGCACGCCGCGATCGTAGATGTTGATCTTGGCCGCGTTAGCCGACGTCATCTTCCGGATCGCCTCCTCCATCGTCAGGACCTTCTCCTCCCGCACGTAGCGTCCCAGCACCCGCGGAAACGTCCCGTAGTAGCGGGGATGCGGATTGCCCGCCGCCAGCGGCCCCTCCGTCTTCACCGCGCTCCCGTCCGAGCCGATCGAAACGAACGGCTGCCGCAGCGCGTAGCGCATATCTTCTTCGTCGTGATGGAAGTAGATCGTCGGGACCGAAGCCCCGTTCGCCAGCAGCAGCTCGAAGAGCACGTCGATTCCCGGCTTCCCGACCGCCTCAATTACCTCGCTCATCCGCTTGCCTTCGAACTTCTTGTAGGCGGGGTTCGACAGCGACACCAGCAGCATTCCATCCCAGCCGCCCGTCGCCGTGTAGTGGTTGTACCAGTTCGATCGCGGAATCCCGTTCTCGATCTCTTTCTGGAGCCGCGGCCGGAGTTCTGGATCGCGCAACCGCTTCAACATCGCATCCCTGCCGCCCTCGTGCGCCCACGGCGGCAGAATTGTCGCCAGGTTGTTTTGACCGGCGCGGTAAGGATAGACGTGCGCCTCCACGGGCTGCCCGTTCGCGCGGGCCTGCGCGATGCTGGCGATCAGTTCCGGCATCTGCCCCCAGAGCTTCCGCTCCGCGATCTTCAGGTGGATGATATCGACCGGCACTCCGGCCCGCCGCCCGATTTCGATCGCCTCCGCCACGGACTGGAAGACGCCATGCCCTTCCGTTCGCATGTGCGTCGAGTAGATCCCGCCGTACTCGCCCGCCACCTTGCACATCGCCACCAGCGTGTCGGTGTCGATCCATGATCCCGGCGGCCCGCTCAGCGAACTCGCCACCCCGAGCGCGCCCTGCTGCATCGCGATCCGCACCTGCTTCCGCATCTCCGCCAGTTCGGCCTCAGTTGGAGGTCCGGCCTGTTCGCCCCGCACGTAGGTCCAGATCTGGCTTGATCCGACGTAGGTCCCGATGTTCGGCGAAATTCCCTGCCTAAGCAGCGTGCTGAAGTACCCCTCGAAGTCAGTCCATTGCGGGTTCCTGCGCCCGCGCGACTGCTTGCCGCCCACTGGCGCCGCCGAACCTCCCTCGCCCAGGATCATCGAAGTGACTCCCTGGCGGATCATGCTTTCGGCGTTGCCGTCGGCGACGACCGTGTAGTCGGAGTGGTTGTGAATGTCGATGAAGCCCGGCGCCACCACCAGGCCGCGCGCGTCGATAACGTGCTTGGCGCTGCGGTCCGACAGCCTGCCGATCGCGGCGACGCGCCCGTCCCGGATCGCGACATCTACGTCGCGCCCCGGATTCCCCGTGCCGTCGACTACGCGGCCATTGCGAATCAGGACATCGAAGTCCTGCGCGAATGCCAGACATCCCGAAAGAAGCAGGCAGGCCCAGATTCTCATCACTCGTTCTCCCTTACTTCCGGGCGGGCAGAATCCTCAGCCCGCGCACTCCCGGCAGGTCCAGCCGAAACAGCACACCCTCGCTGCCCTTCTCGGTCCCGATCGCCCCGGTGATATACAGCTGATTCATTTCCGGACCGCCGAAGGCGACATTGCTCGTCGTCAGATTGCCGCCCGGATACCGCCCTATCAGCTTGCCGGCCGGATCGAGCACCTGGACCTGCCGCATCCCGTAATGAGCCACATAGAGGTTGCCCTCCTCGTCCAGGCACATCCCGTCGGGTTGGTTGTCGATCTGGTCGCCCTGCTTGGCCGGCAAATCGGCGAACACGCGCATGTTCTGCACTTTGCCCGGTTCGATCACGTCGAAGGCAAGGATCCGGTTCCGCTGGCTCTCGGCCACCAGCAGCGTCTTGCCGTCCGGCCGCAGCACGATGCCGTTCGGGAACCGCAAGTCCGAGGCGATCCGGTGTACCTTCCTCTGCGGGTCAACGTAGTACACCTGGCCGGTGCCCGTCCCCGAAACCGGGTCGGTGAAATAGAACCCGCCCTTCGGGTCGAGCGTCAGATCGTTCGGCCGCGCCAGCGGCTGCCCTTCGAACTCGGCCGCGGCCTTGCCCAGAATCTTGCCCTCGGCGCTCAGGTGCAGGACCGCGTGATGGCTGGCGTCGCACACCAGGTGTGTGCCGTCGGCAAGCACCTTGTGCCCGTTCGGCGCGCCGGTCTCCGCCCAGACCGAGGACGATCCATCCGGCCGGACGCGCGTGATATAGCGCGAGTGGGAAATATAGGCATTCCCCTCATGGTCGAAGACGATGCCCTCGGTGTAAGTGGGAACCCGCAGAAGCTCTACCGGCTGCGGTTCGGCGGCCCACAGGAGCGACGCGACGGCGGCTGCAATCGGGATTCCGGCACGCATCGCTGTCCTACTCCTTCCGCCGTTGCTTCCGCTCGGCCAGGCGCTTGGCCTTGTACTCTTCGTACTCTTTGATCAGTGCCGGATCGTGCGGCCGTCCGTACAGATCGGTGGACTTGTACTTGCCCTTGCCCTCGATGAACTTGTTCTTCGTCCATTCATCGTGGATATGCGTTTCGACCGCCCTGTCCAGAATCTCCTCGACATGCGCCGGAGGAATGAAATAGACGCCGCCGCGGTCCCCAAACACAACATCGCCCGGCATCACCGTCGCGTTGCCCACGTTGATCGGGATGTTGATTCCGGTCAGCATGAACTTGTTCCGGTTGATCGCCGACGGGTGGACCCCCCGGAAGTACGCCTGCATATCGAGCGGCGCGATTCCCTCCAGATCGCGGATGCCTCCGTTAACGACCATGCCCGCGCCCGTCGCCGCCATGATCGCCACCGCCAGGTTGTCGCCGACGAAGGTCGCGCCTTCCACCTGTCCCAGCAGGTCAACCACGATCACGTCGTTCGGCTGCAGCATGTCGATCACCCACTGGTTCTGGCCGCCGCGGTATCCCTTGGCCTTGCCGTCGGCGTTGATAATGTCGTTCAGGTCGCCGCGCATCGGCATGAACTGCGCGGTTACGGCCCGCCCCACCAGCTTGCGGCCCGGATGCAGGATCTGCCAGTTGCCTTCGTATTGATTCGGAAAGCCGTTGCGCGGGAGCACGCCCCAGACGTCCTCGATCGTAAGATTCTTCATCTCCTGAAGGAGTTCGCCCGGAACCTTGGGTCGCCCGTCTTCAAAGCGCTCGTAAGGATTCTTCGCCGTGTACTTCAGCATCTGCTCCTTGCTGAAGGTGAAAACCTGCGCGCCGGCAACCGAGACCAGGCACGCGAGGAGAACCAGGAGTTTCATAGCGGAAGACTATCATATCCGCACCCCCCGCGATAAGCCTCTTCCGCGCGGCCCGTTGACTTTGCTGCGTCCTTCAAACAGAATTGCTAATTCAGCGGCGCGGAAGGAGAAATTCTTGTTCAAATCGCTCGATATCTTCGTCGGACTGGCCCTGATTATGCTCGTTATGAGCATGGCCGTGACCTTGCTCACGCAGGCGCTCACCGGCGTTTTGCGCAGCCGCGCGCGCCAATTGCGCCAGGGTTTGATCGACATGCTCCTGCAGGTCGACGCGGCGGCGTTCCGCCCTCACGCTGGCGAGATCGCCACGGCTGTCCTCAGCCACCCGTTGGTCTGCGGCTTCCGGGGCAGCATGGGTTCGGTGGTTCACCGAGAAGAACTCATCCGGCTTCTGCTCGAATTATCCACCGGCAATTCGCCGCAGCCGCTGGGCGAAAAAGCGCGGACCGCCCTCCAGGCCGTGCTCCAGCGGAAAGGAGTACCGGACCCCGCCGCCGCTCTCGCCAACATCGACGGCCTTGCCATGCGCCTGGAGACCGTTCACCCGAACTGGGGCGCCAGCGCCCGCCAGAGCGCCGCGATCCTTGAAGAGGCCGCCGGCGACTTCGTCGCCAAAATCTTCTGCTGGTTCGACCAGACCATCGACCGCGTCACCCAGCGCTTCACCTCCGAGGTCCGGGTCCTGACCTTCCTCGCGGCCCTGGTCTTCGCCTTCGCCATCCAGTTGGATACCTTCGGCATCGTGAACCGCCTCTCGATCGATGATGCCGTCCGCGCCGAACTTGTCTCAGCCGCCGTCCGCGAGGTGCAGCCGGCACAGTCGCTCGAAGAGCTCACGCCACAGCGGCAGGAGCTGATCCGCAACCTTTCGGCCCGCCAGATCCTCGGCGTCCCGCGATCGCTGGAAGAGTGGCGCGGCCATCTCGCGACCCGATTCCCCGGCATCCTCGTGTCGGCGATTCTGCTCAGCCTCGGCGCGCCCTTCTGGTTCAGCACGCTCAAGAACCTGCTCCGCCTGCGGTCGGTCCTCGCCTCGCGCGACGATGAGCAGCGCAGCGAACGCCAGCAGCAGACGGGCGCCGCGCCGCCGCCGGTTGCGCCCAGCGGGGGCGAGCAGGGCAATCTCACCGCGCTCGGGTAAGGGCCAATCCATGCGGATCGAATGGACCCCCTGCCACGCCTCGAACTTCCGTGCCGGCCGCCCCGGCGGCCACCGCCCGGAGGCCATCGTCCTCCATAGCTCGCCCCTTCCGGTCGAGCGCATTCTCGCGAGCTACCGCAGCCCCTCCGGCCTCACCTCGGCTCACTACATTGTCGGGCGCGACGGCGCCATCCGCCAGTGCGTGCAGGAGACCGACACCGCCTTCCACGCCGGCATCGTGCTCAACCCCACCTGGCCCGGCCTCAAGCCTCGAGTCAACCCGAACTTCTACACGATCGCCGTCGAGCACGAGTGCGCCCCCGGCGAGCGCTGGCCTTACGCCGCAAGCGCTGCTCTCATCGCCGGCATCGCGCGCCGCTGGGACATCCCGATCGATCGGGCGCATATCGTCCTTCACAGCGCCATCCGATCGAGCCGCAAGTGCCCCGACGCCGATCTCGACCTCGACGTCCTGCTGCGCGGCGCCCGCGATCATTCCGCCGGCTCCGCGCTCCCGCGTGTCACTCAGGTCCGCACCATTGCCAATGCCAACCTCCGGATCGGCGCGCCCCGCACCGGCGTGCCGGTCCTCCGCGTCCTGCCGGCCGGCGCCGTTGTCGATGTCCACGGCTTTACCCCCGCTGGCGAGCGCGTCCGCGGCAACTCCTTCTGGTACGAAACATCCGAGGGAGCCTTCCTCTGGGCGGGCGCCACGGACACTCCGGAACCGGAAGCCGACAGCGAGGCCAGCACCGACGAGATGGAGCTCCGCAGGCGCTCCGCCGAACCGGACAGCGCGGCCGCACTCGCCATCAACCGCGAGCGCTTCCGCCTCTCTGCCCACCGGTACGTTCAGGAGACGACCGCGAAGGACCTCATCGTCCTGCACTTCACCGCCGGCCGCACTGCCGAAAGCGCGTTCCGCACCTGGGAGCAGCAGCCGCAGCGCATTGCGACTTCCTATATCGTCGATTCCGACGCAACCATCTATGAGGTCTTCGACCCGACCCGCTGGGCCAGCCACCTCGGCATCAAGGGCACGCACCGCCACGACCGCCGCTCTATCGGCATCGAGCTTGCCAACGTCGGCCCTCTGAAACTCGGCCCCGACCAACAGCTCCGCTGGTGGCCGAACGACTGGCGCACGCCCTACTGCCGCCTCGACGAGACCGCCCGTTACGTGCGCAGCCCCTATCGCGGCATCGAGTATTTCGCCGTCTTCCCCGAAGCGCAGCGGCGGGCCACCGCCTCGCTGGTGCGCCATCTCTGCGAGCGCTTTTCGATCCCTGCCGAGGTCCCGCCCCGCGCTAAGCGTGCCGCGTTCGACATGGCGCACTTTGCCGGCTTCTCGGGCGTCGCCACCCATGCCAACTTCCGGGCCGACAAGTGGGACATCGGACCGGCCTTCGACTGGGATGAGTTGGGGCTCTAGAACTTACCCGTCCGCCAGCCGGCCAGCCGCACCAGCGGTTCGCAGCCATACCGCCGCAGCAGCCGGCCCATCCGCCGCGCATAGTCCGGAAGGCGGCTCCCCGGCGCGGGCCGGACCTGGTCGATCAGTTCCGGCCATGCCATGCGCCAGCGATCGGCCAGCCGCTCCCGCAGATTCAACAGCAGGATGAAATCGGTGTAGTAGCTCTCCGGCGGTTGGAAAAGATGACGCCGGACGTGCGACGCAGCGGCTTCTACCGCGCCCTCTGCGTCCACAGCCTCCCGGACCCGGCTGCGCGCCGGATCCTCCAGCATCTCCGCCGCCAGCGCCAGGCTTACGGCCAGCATCCGCCGGCAGCCCATTTCGCGGGCACGCTCGCGCACCCCGGCCAGATCCACCCACGGCTGCGTGCGCAACAGTTCCGCGATGTCGCAGGTCCACTTCAGGCTCGACCAGCAGTGGCGCGCCGCATGGATAGCAAGCGCCAGCAGCAGATCCTCCAGGTCGAGCGTAGGGACCTCGCGTCCGCACACCATTACCCGGGCCCTGCGCCGCCAGAGCCCTTCGAAGTCCATCGCGACCCCGAACTTCGGCTCAGCCAGCCGCCAATGCACCTCCACGCGAACGCGGCCCTCCGGGCGCACAAAGGCAGTGTCCTTGTGAAGGAACGGCCGATCGAAGGCCGGCGCCGGCGGCTCAATTTCGAAACCGAGACGTCGCAATATCTGCCCGGCCGGCCCGACGCTCTCCGGCGCCAGCAGCAGGTCCAGGTCGAGAAACGGACGCATCGCCACGCCCCCGTAGAGCAGCGCCGACAGCGCCGGCCCCTTGAACGGAAGCGCCCGGATGCCCTCGGTTTCGAAAGCCTCCCGGACAGCCAGCAGTTCGGACGTGAGAGCCAGGTTGCGAACCGCCGAATTGCGAGCCTTGGCCGCCAGCCTGTGGAGCGTCTCCTCGCCGGCCTCCCGCCGGAACCATTGCGCCAGGTTGCGGTGGAAGTGGGGCAGCACGCCGTGGCCGGAGGCCAGCTTTCCCGCGCGGTCCCAGTCGGGCGCCCTCGCCGCGAGCGCGGCAGCTCGCTCGATGGCGCGGGCCGGTGGCTGCGACGGCGCCAGCAACAGGCACAACTCCCCCTCGTCGGCCGCCGGCGAGACAGCCGCGGTCATACGTTACAGGCCCCGGTTGTTGGGCCAGATGTCGTCGCTGCTGCTCGATTCGTCGGTTTTGCGGCGGGTCGACTGCGCCATCGCGGGCGTCGGAGCCATCACGGTCGCGATCGCCGGAAGCAGAATCGCCCCGGCGACCCCGGCCGCTTGACGGCGGCTGATGGCAGACCATCCCTCCGGCGGCTCCTCCTCGATCAGCTCGGCTTCACGCAGCAGATCCACGGCCAATTGGACGGTCGGCTCATCGCATGGGACACCGAACTCACCGGAAATCGCCCGCGCGAGGGCAGGGACGTCTTTCAATCCGTCACAGTGCTCCCAGACGTACGCAGCCGTGCGGTTCAGACAATGGGCCTTGTGACGCTTCAGGTCATAGACAATCAACTCGTCCGGCAGCCGCTCGGTAGCGAGCTGCTCCCTTCGGGCTTTCGGTCTCATGGCATCTCCTCTCTCTTCGTAAGGTGGGACTCGATCAGATTGAGTAACGCGGACGCCGTAGCCGCGGCCTCGCCTCGAACGCCGCAAAATGCGGGAGTACCGCGCACCACACGCCGCAATGTGCCGATGGCGCGCGCCGGGTCGCGCCGTACCGCGACCGTGTTGCGAACCAGCGCGAGTAGCGCCTCTCCGGCCGTCATCGGCGCCGGGCGCCACCTTCCGCCGGCGCGGAATCGCGTCGCCACGATCAGACCAGGCGCGAGCGGACCGTTCTGCGCCGCTTGTTCATACGACACAGCCGGCGCCTCCACCGGCTCGCCATCGAGCCTCGGCCTCGGCCGGATTGCGCGCGGAAACGGGTGGATATAGCCGGCGGCGTCCACTACGGCATACTCATCGGAGTAATAGCTCGCCCCCTGGCGAACAAGCTCCATCGCCAGGCTTGTCTTTCCGGAATGGGTCCTGCCGGGGATCAGAATGGCCCGCCCCAGCCAGCCGACCACGGCAGCGTGGACGAATAATCCGTCGCGCGCTCGCACCGCCACCGCGTGATGGATCTCCGACTCCAGGCGCTCGACAAGCTCCTTCCGCGACGGCGTCCACAGCGGCCGCCGCGAACCGGACCGCAACCCGAAGCGCTGCCGCTCTGCCGGACCGCGATCCACGAGCGAAATCCATGCCTTGCCGGGCGCGGCACGCACGAGCCGCCACCCCGGCAGCAGACAGCGGCGAACGTCGTCCTCCAACTCCGGGTGGTTAAATCGAACGCCGATGCGGGTGCCGTGACATTCAACTACCGAGTGGCGCCAGATCTCCTCGTTGCCGCCGCAGGCCCAATGAAACTGGGGTCGGCCCGGAAACGCATCCTGTCTCATGGCTGATTGCGGGACCGCGAACCGGTCCAATCAGACTGTAGACGCTGTTTCCGCTGAATTGTTACCTTTTGTCTGAGAATCGGATTGCCGGGCTGCGCCCCGCCGCACACATCCCGATCCATTGCGATACTCTGGTCTGCACCATGAGGATTACCATTCGGGCAACAACCACAACCGCACTTCTGGTGCTTCTGCTGCTTGTCGGGTGCGGCCCCTCGGGTTCGGAATCCGGCGCCAACCGGAAGGTCTTCACCGGCGCAACCGTCTACGACGGCCTCCGGACCCTCTCCAACGCCGCCATCGTCGTCGAGGACGGCAGAGTTCGCGCCATTGGTCCCGCCGGCGAGGTCGCTGTCCCCGCCAACGCCGAGCGCATCGACCTGGCCGGCAAGTACGTCACGCCCGGCTGGATCGTCGGACACGGACACCTGGGCGGAGCCAAGGGCCTCCAGACCGGCCCGGAAATCTACACGCGGGAAACTCTGCTCGATCAGCTCGGCCTTTATGCACGCTACGGCGGAACTACCATTGTCAGCCTCGGCGGCGACGGTTCGGAGGCGGTCGAACTCCGCGACGCGCAGAACACACCCGATCTCAACCGCGCGCGGCTTTTCCTCGCCGGCAAGATCGTCGAAGGCAAGACTCCGCAGCAGGCGCAGGCCGTTGTCGCCGATAATGCCGCCATGCGCGTCGACTTCATCAAGATCCGCGTCGACGACAACCTCGGCGCCAGCCCCAAGATGCCGCGCGAAGTCTCCAAGGCGATCATCGACGAGGCGCACCGGCGCGGGCTTCGCGTCGCCGTCCACATTTTTTACCTCAACGACGCCAAGCAACTGCTGAAGGACGGCGCAGATTTCATCGCCCACAGCGTCCGGGACAAGCCTGTGGACGACGAGTTCATTGCCCTGATGAAGGACCGCGACCTCTGCCTCTGCCCCACCCTCACGCGCGAGGTCTCGACCTTCGTCTACGAAACCGTGCCTGAATTCTTCTCCGATCCCTTCTTCCTCAAGGAAGCCGATCCGGCCGTGCTCGAAGAGCTAAAGCGCCCTGAACGCCAGCAGCGCCTCCGCGAAAGCAAGAGCGCCCAGCAGTACAAGCAGGCGCTCAAGGTCGCGATGGCCAACCTCAAGCGGCTCCAGGACTCCGGCGTCCGCATCGTCATGGGTACCGACACCGGCCCGCCGGCTCGCTTCCAGGGTTACTTCGAGCACATGGAGATGGATCTGATGGCCCAGGCCGGCCTCACGCCGGAGCAGATCCTCCGCTCGGCGACCTCCGATGCGGCCAACTGCCTCGATTTGAAGGAGGTGGGCATCCTCGAGCCCGGCCGATGGGCCGACCTCGTCGTCTTCGCCGCGAATCCGATGGCGGATATCAAGAACACCCGATCGCTGGAATCCGTCTGGATCGCCGGCAATCGCGTGCCGGAAAAGTAAGCGAATTCCTCGATGCGCATTCCCGAATTGTCCTTTATAATTCCGGAATGCGGTTGTGGAACTGTTCACGCTCGCGCTGCTTCCCGCTCTTGCCATCGCCGCCGAGCCGCGATGGATCGAGATGCACTCGGAGAATTTCAGCGTCCTCAGCAGCGCCGGTGAACGCGCCAGGCGGGATACGCTGAAGCACTTCGAACAGGTGCGGGCCTTCTTCATCGAAACGATGAAGGACTCTCTCGCCGCCACGCAACCCGTCCGCATCGTCATTTTCGGATCCAAAAAGGAATACGAGCAATACCGGCCCGGCGAATCGGTGGTTGCCTATTATCGCCCGGGCTTCGACCGCGACTATATCGTGATGAGCCATGCCGGAGTCGAAGCTTTTCCGGTCGCGGTCCACGAATATTTCCACCTGATTGTGCAGCACGCCAAAATGACTCTCCCGCCGTGGCTCGAGGAAGGGCTCGCCGAGCTTTACTCCACCCTTCGACCGATCGGGGGAAAGATTACCGTCGGCACCACCATTCCGACGCGCCATCAGGCGCTACTGCAGGATCCTTGGGTCCCGCTCGCTCAAATCGTTGCAGCGGATCGCAACTCCGCCTTCTACAACGACAAAAACAAGATGAGCAGCCTCTACAACCAAGGCTGGCTTTGGCCCACATGATTTGTCTGGACGAGGCCTATCGGCCCCGGTCCGGCCAGTTCGTGGCCGCGATCGCTGGAGGAATGCACACGATTGACGCTCTGGTTGAGGTCTATGGCCGCAACGTAGTGGAACTCGACGCCGAATTGCGCCAGTACCTCCGGCGCTCCACGCTCAACGCGGTGGTCTTCAATATGCGGCTGGTAAAAATTTCGGACAATCTGCCCGCCGCCCCTGCCGATCCCTTCGACGTCGCCCTTACGTTAGCCGACATCAACAACCGGCGCGGCCTGGAGCAGCAGACCGGTGATGCGCTAGGCCGTCTCGCCGCCCAGCACCCCGCTCGCTCAGAGCCGCACCAGGCGCTCGGCTATCTCGAACTGCGCACGGCTGGCTCGGAGGCCGCCATCGCGCACTTCCGCAAGGCCTACGAACTGGGGAGCCGCAATCCCCGCTTTCTCTATGATTACGGCCGCATCGCCGCAGGCCGCGATATCAACGAGGGCATCCGCGCGCTGAGCGATTTGCTGGCCGCCGAGCCGAATCGCGCCGACGTCCGCCTCGACCTGGCCTCCATGCAGCTATCCGCCCGCCGGCACCGCGACGCGTTCGACACGCTCCTCCCGCTGAAGCAGGTGACGCCCGAGCAGGCCCCCAAGCTCTTTCGTGCACTCGCCTACGCCGCTCAGGGGATGGGGGATCGCGAAGAGGCCCGCAAGGCCGCTTCCCGCTGGAGCAGGCACGCCAGCGGCGCCGAGGCGGCCGAGGCGAACCGCTTCCTCGAGTATCTCGACAACGCCGAGCGCGCCCGTGAGGCCCTGCCACAATCGCTCGCCCAGCCGTTCCCGGACCCCTCGGGCGATGCCCCCAGGCGCCTTCTGCGCCGCCCGGACGAACCGGAGGAAGTCGCGCCTCCCCCTCCGAAGGAGGTCAAGGGCGACTTCGTCCGCCTCGAATGCAATCAGGAACCGGGACCGCACCTGGTCCTGGCAGTCGACTCGCGCGAACTCTCGTTTCTGATCGACCAGCCCGACGACATCGTCCTAATGGGCAAGGGCACCGACACCGTCGAACTCCGCTGCGGACCTCAGCCGAAAACCCCGGTCCGCATTGAGTTCGCCGACCCCGGCGACTCGCATCCGGGCGTCACTGGACTTCTCCGCGTCCTCGACTTCAATCCGGAGCGTGACTGACGCGCTGCGGCCTCAAAAACCCCAACGCAATCCCCCGAAAACCTGCCGCGGGCGGCCGACCTGAATTCCGTCCACGCGGCTCGCTATGAAGCGCCGGTCCGCCAGGTTCGCGCAACTGAGGAACAGAACCGGCCCTTTCTCCCGAAGCGGGATGTTTACCGCCCCGTTCACGGTGGTAAATCCTGGCACAATGCCTGTAATTCCGTCCGGAGGGGCCGCCCGCCGGTTCAGGTCGTCCGCGAATTGCTCGCCGACGCTTTCCACGCCGAAACTGATCTGCACTCCCCGGCGGTGTTGATACACAATTGCCGGCGAAAACAGGTGGCGCGGAGCGTACGGCAGCCGGTTGCCCCGCACATTGATGTTCCCGTTGAACTGGTCGCTGTTGAACCGCGCTTCGAACAGCCACGTGTAGGCCGCCGTCAGGTACAGGCTGTGCCCGGAGGGCAGCAGCTGCCCGAGGTTCAACCGGCTGCCCACCTCGAGCCCCTGGTTCAGCGTCCGGCCGGCATTCGCCCAAGTCAGCTCCGGCAGTCCGACCGACTCGCCCGGCACAATCTGGTTGCGGAAATCGATGCGGAACAGCGTGGCATCCACCTGCAGGGCTGAAAGCGGCACTGATCGGATTCCGGCCTCGACGTTTGTGCTCCGCTCCGGTGAAACCGGCGTGAAGTTCGGATCCGTGGGATTCAGGTTGTCGTCCGGCCGCGGCGGCGCGAATCCCTGGTGCACGCCGGCGAAGAGCGTTGTACGGGGCAGCCCGAAGTAGGTGCCGCCGATTCCCGGCAGCACCATCGTCTGGGTGTCCTGGATGCTCGTATCCATCGCGACGTTATTCCGCCGGAGCGCGCGGTTCTTCGCACTGATCCGCTCCGTCCGGACGCCCGGCGATATCGCCCAACCGCCTGCAAAGAATGTGCTCTGCACAAAGGCCGGAAACGCATTCGCCCGGATCTCATTCCAATCGCGGAACAGCGCTCCCGGAGAATCCTCGCGCGCATCCGGCGTGATCCCATTGAATCGCCGTCTCGTCACGTATTCCCGATGAAACCGCACGCCGGCCGCCGTCTCGTTCCGTATTCCTAAAATTCGGCCGCGGAAATCCAGCCGCGGCTCGACGCCGAAGAACTCATAATTTCGGGGCCGCATCTTGTTTCCGCACCGATCGGCGAACAGGTCGTACTGCACGCGCGCGTCGCCCACGCAGCCCGTTTCCGGATTCGCCGTCATCTGGTCGGTTGAGAAGTCTGCCTGCCGGTAGGAAGCCCGGTCGATCTTCTGATAGTAGGCATTCGTAGCCAGCCGGATTCCGTCGCGCAACTCCACCGTATGGATTGCCTGCGCGGCGAATCGCTGAAGCTCGAACCGGTCATGCCGGAACGGGTTGCCGAGCGGATTAGCCGCAAACTGCGCCTCGCTCATCCCGGCCTCGGAAAACCGCGAGTTCTCCTCGTAGTAGCCCGTTTTGAGCTGTAGCGCCTGGCCCGGCGCGATACCCACGCGGCCCTTCACGCCCAGGTGGGTGACCTCGTGGGCATGGTGCTCGCGCGTCCCCGCGCCCTGCCGGTGGATCATGTGTGCCAGCAGCCCGGCCCGCTCTCCGCCCATGCCCCCCTTTGCCTGCACGCCGCGGAAGTCGCGGCTGCCCAGTACGGCGCCGAAGCCCCCCAGCAGTTTCCGCGGCGCCGGTTCCGTCACGAAATTCATCATGCCGCCCACCGTCTGCGGCCCGTGCTGGATCTGTCCCGATCCTTTGATCACTTCGATGCCCTGGATCAGCTCCGGCGGCGTATGATAATGCGCCGACGGATCGCTGTAGGGCGCCAGGTGGATCGGCGCGCCGTCCTCAAGAATCAGCGTCCTCTGGGTCCGCCTCGGATTGAGCCCCCGTACCCCGACGTTCAGGTTCACGCCGAACGAGTCCTCGTCGACGACGTGCACGCCCGGAATGCGCCGTAGCGCCTCCTTCACGGAGAACGGCCGCGCTGTCTCAATGTCCTCCAGTACCAGTTCCGCCGTCGCCCCTGGCACTCCCTCCAGGCTGCCCGGCAGGACCCGCACAATCACCGATGTCTCCACCGGCGCCAAACCCAGCACGAATGCGCGCTCGACCAGCGGCGAGTCCACCCGCACGATGCTCCGTGCACTCTCAAAGCCGGGGCGCGAGAGGGTCAGCCGATACTCCCCGTAGGGCAGCCCCTCCAGGGTGAAGGCTCCATCCGCCAGGGTTCGAAAGACAATGCGCGGTCTGGCCTCTGGTCCGGCGATCTCGCCCTGGGCCTCCAGCGGCGATCCGCTCGCGTCCCGGACCTCGACGCGCAAGTCGCCCGTTGAGGGCTGACCGTGTAGAATCCCCATCGGGAGGGCAAGCAGCAGGAAAACGCACAGACGCACAAAAGAATATTCCGATCACAGCCGTTTTGTTCACGAAAAACGATCGATGCAGAAAGGCCCGCAATGGTGGGAAGATGTAGGGTTGGAGTTTTCAGTGGGGAGTATTCCAGCGGAAACGCGTCCTGCCGAGGCCTCGTCCAGTATCGTGCTCGATCAGGATGTCGAGCGGATCTATGAGCAGACGCGAGGCTCACTGCTCCGCTTCGTCCGCTCGCTGGGTCTGGCGCCACCGGATGCCGAAGAGATCGCCCAGGAAGTCTTCCTCGCCCTGTTCCGGCACCTCCGGGCCGGCAAGCCGCGTGACAATCTCCGAGGCTGGATCTTCCGCGTCGGCCACAACCTCGCCCTGAAACAGCGCTCCCGGGGACTCCGCCTCTCGATCCGCGGGGAGTTCGCCGAAACACCATTGGATCCGGCCCCGGATCCCGAGGAACAGGCGGCAGACAACCAGCACCGTCATCGGCTCCTTGCCGCCATCGATGCCCTGCCGGAGCGCGACCGGAATTGCCTGTCGCTCCGCGCCGAGGGCCTCCGCTATCGCGAGATCGCCGAAGTCCTCGGAATCTCGCTCGGCGCCGTTGCGCAGTCGATCGAACGGTCGCTAGCCCGTCTGAGCCGGATTCGGAAAGGAGGAATCGCCTGAAGCCCGAGGATCTCCACGTTCCCGATCGCGATCTCCTCATGGCCGCCGACGGCGAACTCCCGCCCGGGCGTGTCGCCGAGGTGCGCCGCCACCTTGCGATCTGTCCGCTATGCCACGATCGGCAGGAGGAACTCCTCGGCGCGGGCGCAGCCTTCGATGAAATTTACTTTAGCCAGCCTTCGCTCCGGCTTTCCCGCCGCCCGGAGCGCCGGCCGCACCCCGCCTTTGCCGCGGCCGCCCTGGTTCTCGTCGCCTTTGGCGCTCTCCTGGTTACCGCGCGCACCGCTCGCCAGGCCGCGATCGCGGCGCCCGAGCCCTCGCTGACGCCCGGCCACGCGCGCCCCGTCTCGGTTGCGGCCCTCTGTGCGATCCCGGACGTCGATGGCGACTACACCATCGAGCCCTCCGTCGCGCAGAAAGTCTTCGAGAACTACGGCATTCGCGATCCGCAGCCGGGAGCTTACGAAGTCGACTACCTCATCAGCCCTGCCCTTGGCGGCTCCGATGACATCCGGAACCTCTGGCCGCAGCCCTATTCCACCGGCGAGTGGAACGCACGCGTCAAAGACGCGCTCGAAGACCGCCTCCGCGAGATGGTCTGCGACGGACGCGTCGACCTCAGCATCGCCCAGCGCGAAATCGCCTCCGACTGGGTCGCCGCCTACAAAAAGTACTTCCGCACCGAAAAGCCGCTGGTCGGACACTTCAGCTACAAAAAGGACCCCGCCTGGGAGTAGCGGGCGATGGACTACCGTACCCTCGACACGTTGCGGAAAACCCACCCCGCCTGGCGGTTGCTGGTCGCGGATCACGCCCCCCTCATTGTCAGTTTCCTCTACCGGAGTTTCGTTGGACCCAACGTCCGGACCGCGCCCCAGCAGCAGCTCGTCTCTCAACTGGCTGACTTCCTGTACACACTGCGCGAGCGCTTCGGCCCCGAGTCCTTCCCCCGCCGCGCCGACCAATACCTGGACGACTGGGCCTCCGACGACCGAGGCTGGCTCCGCAAATACTACCCGCCCGACAGCGACGAGCCCCACTACGACATGACCGTCGCGGCCGAACGCGCCATCGACTGGCTCGCTTCGCTCCGCGAGCGCCAGTTCGTCGGCGCCGAATCCCGCCTCCTCATCGTCTTCGACCTGCTTCGCGAGATCGCTGAAAAGACCGAGCTCGATCCGGAAACCCGCATCGCCGAACTCGAGAAGCGCAGAGCCGCCATCGACGCCGAAATCGCCCGCATTCGCGGCGGCGAGCTCGCCCTGATGGACCCCACCCGCGTCAAAGACCGCTTCCAGCAGATGGCTGCCACCGCCCGGGGACTCCTCTCCGATTTCCGGGAAGTCGAGCAGAACTTCCGCGCCCTGGACCGCTCCATCCGCGAACGCATCGCAACTTTCGAAGGCGCCAAGGCCGACCTGCTCGAAGAGATCTTCGGCCAGCGCGACGCCATCGCCGACTCCGACCAGGGCAAGAGCTTCCGCGCCTTCTGGGATTTCCTCATGTCCCCCGTTCGCCAGGACGAGCTCACCTCGCTTCTGCAATCCGCCTTTCGTCTCGATCCAGTCCGCGAACTCGCCCCCGACCGCCGCCTCCTCCGGATCCATTACGACTGGCTCGAAGCCGGCGAGGTCGCCCAGCGCACCGTCGCCCGCCTCTCCGAACAGCTGCGCCGCTACCTCGACGACCAGGCCTGGATCGAAAACCGCCGCATCATGCAGCTCATCCGCGAAGTCGAGCAGCACGCCCTTGCCGTCCGCGAGACACCGCCCGGCAAGGCCTTCATCGAATTGGACGAGCCCGCGCCCGCCATCGATCTCGCCATGGATCGCCCGCTTTTCTCCCCGCCCTTCAAGCCGAAACTCAGCGGAGAGGACGTCTCCCAGGGCGACCAGGACGTACCCGCCGATGCGCTCTTCGAGCAGGTCTACGTCGATCGCGCCCGGCTCCAGACACAGGTTCGCCGCGCGCTCCAGACCCGCGAACAGGTCACACTTGCCGCTCTCGTGGAAACCTACCCCATCGAGAACGGCCTTGCCGAACTGGTCGCTTATATGAGCCTTGCCGCCGAAAGCGACACCGCCACCATCGATGACCGAGCCAGGGAGACGATCTTCTGGTTCGACGAATCCGGCGCCGGCCGTTGCGCCACCATGCCGATGATTATCTTCAGCCGGCGCCCGCAAAGCGCTCAGGAGGTCCCGCGCGCATGAGCGCACCCGACCAGCTTCCTTTTGTCCTCCTGGCGCTCATGAAAGGCGTCACCTACCGCGAGGACAACCCCGCCCTTTGGAACTCGCTCTGCGAAATCCAGTCCCGCGTCCGCGACCACATTGCCGTCCTCGGCCTGGAACTCGTCCTCGACGAAGCCGAGGGCTACGCCTACCTGCGCCAGCGCGTCCCGGCGGCAGGCGAGCCCGAACTCCCGCGCCTGGTCCCGCGCCGTCAGCTCGGCTACTCCGTCAGTCTCCTGATCGCGCTCCTCCGCAAGAAACTCGCCGAGTTCGACGCCACCGGCGGAGATGCCCGCCTCATCCTAAGCTCGGAACAGATCGCCGATCTCATCCGCCTCTTCCTTCCGCAGACCGGCAACGAGGCCCGCCTGCTCGACCGCGTCGAAAGCGATATTAAGAAAGTTGTGGAGATGGGCTTTCTGCGCCGCCTGCGTGGCCAGGAGGATCGCTATGAGGTTCGCCGCATCCTCAAGACCTTCGTCGATGCCCAATGGCTGAACGAATTTAACCAGCGGCTGGCCGCCTACCGCGAGCACGCCGCCGGCGAAGAGAACTCCCAGGAGAACGCCAGTGAGCCAGTCTGACCTTTTTTCTGTCAACACGGACCCGGCCCTGGCCTTCGTCGCGCCCCGGCGCCCCGGCTTTCGCCTCTTCCGTTTCGAGGTGCTCAATTGGGGCACCTTCCACAAGCAGGTTTGGAGTCTGCATCCCGACGGCGCCAACACCCTGCTCACCGGCGACATCGGCTCCGGCAAATCGACCTTTGTCGACGCCATCACCACGCTGCTCGTTCCGCCGTCCAAGGTCGCCTACAACAAGGCGGCCGGCGCCGACGCCCGCGAGCGCAGTCTCCGGTCATACTTCTTCGGCCACTACAAATCCGAGCGCGGCGATGTTGGCCTGGCAGCCCGCCCCGTCCCGCTGCGCGACCACAACAGCTACTCCGTCATCCTTGGCCGCTTCCGCAACGAGGTGCTCCGCCAGGAGGTCACGCTCGCCCAGGTCTTCTGGCTTAAGGACCCGCAGGCCCAGCCAGCCCGCTTCTACGTCGTCGCCGACCGCCCGCTCTCGATCGCCGAGCACTTCGCCAACTTCGGTGCCGACATCAACGCGCTCCGAAAGCGCTTGCGCGCCCTGCCCGGCGTCGAGCTTTTCGACAGCTTCCCACCCTACGGCTCCGCCTACCGCCACCGCTTCGGCATCGAGAACGAGCAGGCGATGGTGCTGTTCAACCAGACCGTGTCGATGAAGTCGGTCGGCAACCTCACCGAGTTCGTCCGCGAGCACATGCTTGAGCCCTTCCCCGTCGAACCGCGCATCGACGCCCTGATGAGCCACTTCGACGACCTCAACCGAGCACACGAGGCCGTGCTTCGCGCCAAGAACCAGATCGAGCGCCTGACCCCGCTGGTAGCCGACTGTGACGCCCTCGCCGCGCTTCTCGAAGGCGCCGCCCAACTGCGCGAATGCCGCGACGCCCTCCACGCCTGGTTCTCCTCCCGCAAGCTCCTCCTGCTCGCCAGGCGCGAGCGCAACCTCGCCGCCGAGATCCAGCGGCGGCTGGCCGCCATTGCCTCCCTTACGCAGACCCGCGGGCAGCGCGCCCGCGAACGCGACCAGGTCAAGGAGGCGATCGCCAGCAACGGCGGCGACCACATCGAACGCCTCAAGCGCGAGATCGCCGACCGCGGCCGCGAGCGCGAGGCCCGCATGAGAAAGGCACAGGACTACGCGCGGCTGGCTCAGTCCGCCGGCCTCTCCCCGGTCGCCGGCCCCGACGATTTCCTCGCCAACCAGAACGGCATCCGCAGCGAGCAGGAGGCCGCAGAAAGCCGCTTGGCCGAGTGCCAAAGCGAAATCACAGAGGCCAGTGTCGAAATGCGCGCGCTCAGCGAGCAGCACGCCGACCTCACCGCTGAAATCGAATCACTCCGCCGCCGCCGTTCCAACATACCTCGCCACATGCTCGACCTCCGCCGCCAGCTCTGCGAGGTCGCAGGAGTCGACGAGCAGTCGCTTCCCTTCGCCGGCGAGCTCATCCAGGTCCGGCCCGAAGAGCGCGACTGGGAGGGCGCCATCGAGCGCCTGCTGCACAACTTCGGCCTCTCGCTCCTGGTCGGCGAATCCCACTACGCGCGCGTGGCTGCCTGGGTCGACCGCACCCACCTGAACGGCCGCCTCGTATACTTCCGCGTGCGCGAATCCAGCGTCCCGCGCGCCGACCTTTCGCCCGCGTCTCTGGTACACAAGATCGCCGTCAAGCCTGACTCGCCCTTCTGCGACTGGCTCGATGCCGAGGTCGCCCGCCGCTTCGACTTCATCTGCTGCGGCTCGATCGAGCAGTTCCGGCGCGAACTGCGCGCCATCACCCGCGCCGGCCAGATTAAGACTGGGGGCGAGCGTCACGAAAAGGACGACCGCCACCGCATTGACGATCCCTCCCGCTACGTCCTCGGCTGGTCCAACGAAAACAAGATCGCTGCGCTCAAACGCCAGGCCCAGGACCTCGAAAAACGCATGCACGTCATCGCCGGACGCATCCAGGCTGCTCAGGCGAAGGCGAAGTCGTCGCAGGAGCGCCTGCGCAGCCTCGGCCAGCTCGAGGTGTTCCGCGACTACTCCGAGATCAACTGGCAGCCGCTGGCCGTCGAAATGGAACGCCTCCAGCGTGAGGTCGATGAACTCGAGCGAAATTCGGATACCCTCCGCCTCCTCGGCCGGCGCCTTAAGGAGATCGAAGAAGAGACGACAAGGATCGAGCAGGAACTGTCAGCCGAAAATCAGGCGCGCGGAGCCGCCGAAAACAGGAGGGAGAGCTGTGCCGGGCAACTCCGCGAGTGCCGCGACGAACTCGCTGCTCTCGACGGATCCGTGCGCGACCGCTGTTTCCCGCGGCTCGAAGAGCTCAGCCAACAGGCGCTGGAACCCCATACCCTCACGGTCGAATCCTGCGACGCGCGCGAGCGCCAGATGCGCGAGTGGCTCCAGTCCCGCATCGATGCCGAGGACAAAAAGATCGAACGGCTGCGCGAGCGGATCGTCTCGGCCATGCAGTCCTATCGCGCCGCCTATCCGCTCGAAACCCGCGAGACGGACGCCAGCGTCGAAGCCGCCGGCGAGTACCGCGCGATGCTGCATGCCCTTTGCAGCGACGACCTCCCACGCTTCGAGGACCGCTTCAAGGAACTTCTGAACGAGAACACCATCCGCGAGGTCGCCAACTTCCACTCCCAGCTCAGCCGCGAGCGCGAAACTATCCGCGAACGCATCGAAACTATCAACCAGTCCCTGCGCCAGATCGACTACAATCCCGGCCGCTTCATCGTCCTCGAAGCCGACCCCAGCCACGACCCCGAGATCCGCGACTTCCAGCAGGACCTCCGCGCCTGCACCGACAGCTCGCTTACCGGCTCCGATGATGAATACTCCGAAGCTAAATTTCTCCAGGTTAAGCGCATCATCGAGCGTTTCCGGGGGCGAGAGGGCAGCGCCGAACTCGACCGCCGCTGGAGGCAGAAGGTCACCGACGTGCGCCAGTGGTTCACCTTCTCCGCCTCCGAGAGATATCGTGACGATAACGCCGAATTCGAGCACTACACCGACTCCGGCGGCAAGTCGGGCGGCCAGAAGGAGAAACTTGCCTACACCGTCCTCGCCGCCAGCCTCGCCTACCAGTTCGGCCTCGAGCGTGGCGCCGGCGCAGCGCGCTCCTTCCGCTTCGTCACCATCGACGAAGCCTTCGGGCGAGGCTCGGACGAATCGGCCCGCTTCGGCCTGGAGCTGTTCGAACGGCTCGACCTGCAACTCCTGATCGTCACGCCGCTCCAGAAGATTCACGTCATCGAGCCCTACGTCGCCAGCGTCGGCTTTGTGCACAATCACGAAGGCCGCAGCTCGATGCTCCGCAATCTGACCATCGAGGAATACCGCGCCGAGCGCGATGCCCGCGGAGCCGCCCTCCCATGAACTGGACGACACCCCAGGAGATCCGCGCTCACCTCGAGCGCTACTGGTCGAGCGGGCGCCTCCTGGCCGCCCCGCTCCGGGGCGAGTCTCTCTTCCCGCTCCCCCTGCCCCTGCGCCGGCCGGACTCCCGCGCGCTTTCAGACCGATTCGACGAAGTCCGCCAGTGGATCCGCAAGCTCGAAGCCGGCGCCGCCGGCCCGCGAGGTTTCGGCTACCAGATCGAATGGATTGAGCTGAATCACCGCATTCTCGGGCGCAACCGAATTCCGGCCCGCGTCACCGTCCCGACGGAGCGCGACGCCCTCCGCCTGATCGACCGGCTCCGCGACGCCGACCGCTTTCGCGCACTCACGGACGCCACTCTCGCTCGCTTCCCTGAACTGAGGAACTGGCTGGCCCGCAAGCCGCTCGCCGCCCTGGATGCAGCGGACGACTGGGACCGCATCCTCGCTGTCCTCGCCTGGTTCCGAGGTCACCCGCGCTGCGGACTCTATCTGCGCCAGCTCGACATTCCGCGGGTGGACACCAAGTTCATTGAGGGCCGGCGCGGGCTCCTCGGCGAACTCCTCGACGAAGTTCTGCCACCCGAGGCGATCGACACCGGGGCCGCGGGCGCCCGCGCCTTCGAGCGCCGCTACGGCTTGCGCTCCAAACCCGCGCTCATCCGCTTCCGCCTCCTCGACCCCGCCCTCTACCTTCACGGCCTCTCCGATCTCACAGTCCCGGCTGAAGAGTTTGCGAGCCTGTGCCTGCCCGTTGAGCGGGTCTTCCTCACCGAAAACGAAGTGAACGGACTGGCCTTCCCTTACCTCCCTGCCAGTCTTGTCATCTTCGGCCTCGGCTACGGAGTCGACCGCCTCGCCGAAGCCGTGTGGCTTTGCCGGACCGCCCTGCACTACTGGGGCGATATCGACACCCATGGCTTCGCAATCCTCGACCGTCTCCGTGCGGCCTTACCCGGGGCGGCCTCATTCCTGATGGATCGCGAGACCCTGCTGCACCATCGCCACCTCTGGGTGCGCGAACCGGAGCGCTGCCTCCACGACCTCCCTCGCCTGACGCCCTCTGAGCAGGCCCTCTACGACGACCTGCGCTTCGACCGCCTCGGCCCCGCCGCTCGGCTCGAGCAGGAGCGCATTCCGTTCGGTTGGCTCACCCAGGCCCTGGAATCGCTCGCCTCACGCCGGATGTAAGATGTACCAATGCAACCGCCAGCTCTCCGACTCTGTACCCTCTCCATCGCGCTCCTTTCGGCCGGCATCCTCGCCGGAGAAACACACCGCTTCGAGCCGACCGAGTTTCATAACACTTTCTCCTTTGCGCACAAGCCGGTTCTCCGCATCCGCCCCGGCGACCGCGTCATCACCCGCACCATCGACGCGCGCGGATTCGACCCGGAAAACCGTAAAGTCGGCGAACGCTCCAACCCCCAGACGGGCCCCTTCTACATCGAGGGCGCCGAACCCGGCGACGTCCTGGTGGTGCAGTTCGATAAAATCGAGCCCAACCGCGACACCGCCTTCTCCAGCAGCGTCCTGGCGCCCTATACGGTCGATCCCGCGTTCCTCCGTTTCCGCGGCGAGCGCGAGCAGACCACCGAATACTGGCAGATCGACAAGGCGAAGGGCGTCGTCCGCATCACATCGGACTCCTTCCGGCCCCGCACTATCGAACTCCCCCTCCGCCCCATGCTCGGTTGCGTCGGCGTCGCACCCCCTCGGAAAGAGGCAATTGCCACCAGCACTCCTGATACCTTTGGCGGCAACATGGATTACAACGGCATTGTCGCCGGCGTGAAGCTCATGCTCCCGGTGAGCGAGCCCGGTGCGCTCCTGTTCATGGGCGACGGCCACGCGCGCCAGGGCGACGGCGAAGTCCTCGGTAACGCCATGGAAACTTCCATGGATGTCGAATTCCGCGTCGACCTCATCAAGAACAAATCCATCGGCTGGCCCCGCATCGAAAACGACGACTACATCATGGTGGCCGGCAGCGCCCGTCCCCTCCTTCAGGCCCTCCAGCACGCCACCACGGAACTGCAGCGCTGGCTCATGGAAGAGTACGGCTACAACGAACGCGGCTCGTCGCTGTTGATGGGCCATGCCCTCGAGTACGACATCGCACAGGTCGTCGATCCTCATTTCACTGTGGTGGCGAAACTGAGAAAAGGCTACCTGGTTGCTCCGCGATAGGGTATTCTCAATCGGCGACAGTGCGGGGCATTACACTTCACAGCGCAGGCAATCCAGAAATGTCTTGCCATACCAATTTTGCTGCTATAAGCTTTCTAACAGATGTATTCACATTTGTTACATCGCTGGTCGGCATCGGTGATACATCTATACGGGACGGGGTATCATGACAGTAGTATTTTCTGTCGTCGCGGTTTCTCCTTACAGGCGTTCGGAGAATATAAAAGAGGCAGTGCGCCGAGGGCTGCGAGGTCAGCCTGACGGCTGGGCCGCGAAACTGATCGAAACACCTTTTGGCCTTGAAGTGGTGATCTGGAGTGAGGATGGCCGAATTTGGGCGGGGCATTTCCCGTGCGACTGTGATGAGCAAACCGTAGAGGGACGTGTCCGCGATGCCGTCGAGGGGCTTGACGTCACCTCCGGCCGGTAAGCCGGTGCAAGCTTCCGGGCTACTCCTTGCGGTCGAGGTCGCGCAGTTTCGACCGAAGCGTCTCTTCAAGCTGCGCGTGGTCGCGCAGCAGCGCCTCTTTCGCCTCGAGAGTCAGAGGTTTGGACTTCTCTCCAGATAACCCGCTCGCCCGAAATCCCCAGATCCAGGCGAACGTTGTTGCCGCGACCCAGGCGGTTTGGAACAGCGTCGCCCAGTCGCGAAAATGTCCCCGGGATGCGTTGATTGCCATCCACGCCGCCGCAATTCCCGCCAGGTGCCACATCGCAATCACGTTGTGGCGAACCAGGTTTCGCGGAATCGCCGGGACGCGAATCTCCCGGAAGAACAGGAAGACCAGCCCCAAAGCGATCGCGAGCGCCATCGCCGTGTAACGTCGCAGCACCATGAGAGCGCGGACGCTATGCCGGTCGAAAAACATCCAGAGCGTATCGTGTTCCACCGCGAAGCTCAGGACGGTCAGAATTACCGCGGCCGTCGCGATGACTGCGACTACCTTGACTCCGAACGACCCCAGGCTGCTGTAATGGCGCGCATACAGCCGCCAGATCTCCACGGCCATCAGGACCTGGAGACACAGCGAAAGCCATTCCAGGTAGAACCACGCCCTGATGTACTCCGAAGAGCTCGGGTCAAGTGTGAGCAGCCACAGTGAGCCGCCCACGAAAACCGCCAGGTAGAGTGCAAAGGCAGGATGGGTGCGGAGCAGTCCCAATTGGGCAAGCCGCCCCAGAAGTCCGGCCTGCCCAACGATGGCTGCGAGCCAAAGTACCGTTGTTGCGACTGCGGGTGACACAACCGTTACCAATTGTACACCCGCCCCCGCGGCTTACCGTTCGGTCTTCTTGGCTGCGGGCTTTTTCTCCTCGGTCTTTTCGGGTTTGGCTTTGCCCTTCACCGGATCGTCGTCGCAAGGCAGGCAGTGCGGCGGGGGGAACTGGGCGGCCGCCAGAGCGGCCAGGGACAGAGCAAGTGTGATCATGCGGATTACCTTCATCGCAATCTCCTTGGTTTGGTTTGGTACTGCTACTTGAACTGTGAACCAAAACAGCGATGAAAATAAATCAGATAATCCGCCGATTATCTCTAGGATTTATGCAGAGAAGATGCCTGGCATAGACCTGGGTTTTCGAGGGGCTACGTCAGGAGTATCTAAGATTACAGTTCGCGGGAGGCCTCGCTGGATGTGAGAAGGAAAACACACAAATCCCCACGCGCAGCTACCAGTTTCCGTTGCGAAAGTGATGCGAACTTTCAGGCCGCTCCGGAGAGCGGCTACGATCCGTTTCGCGCCGCCCGCAGCTTCACGATCCCTCTTTTGATTCTGTACGCCTTTCGGCGCAGCCACTCCAGCGAGTTCGCCGGATAGTGACCGTACTCTTCCCACTCGGCGGCGATCTGTTGGAGGAACCGGATCTGCTCGCCCACGAGCTGTGTTCTCGATGGAATAGGCGCCGCAGCAGCCGCGGCACGCAGCAGGTATCCGACGGGCTGGCGAAAGGCCATATTGCAGGAGACGATCTCAAAGCCCACGGAGCGGAAAATCGCCGGCGCCGACTCTTGCGTGAGCCAGAAACAATGATCCACCTTGGTCACCGTCTCGGCGGGCCCGGTCACACGCACCAGGCCGATAAAATCCAGGATGTCGCAGTAGAACAACCCGCCCGGTTCGAGCAAGGCGTGAATTTTCCTCAGCGAGTAGGTGAGATCCGACAGGTGTTCGATGCTCCGGCACAGCAGAATCAAGTCGAATTTGTCGTCGGTCCCCCAGGTTTCAATCGATCCCACGACGGCTTTCAATCCCACCGCCCGCGCCGCCTCGATCTCCTTGGCTGCCGGATCAATCACCATCGCGCTCATCTGAAAGTGGTTGCGGAGCGCCAGCGCGATGCGTCCCGCGCTGCCGCCCACATCCAGCAGCTTGCGCGCCCGTCCCCGGCAAATGAACCCGTCGAGGAATCGAATCAATTGCTTTGCATAGGCATGCTGATCGGCATCGATCTGCGCGATATCACGCGCCGCACCGCTGAACAGCGTCAGCAGGTTTCGATACTCGCCTTGTTCATAGAATTGAGAATAGCCTTCGTCCGTGAAGCGGTCCATCAGGTAAATCAGGCCGCAGTTCAGGCAGATCGCGGTTCGCAGCGGCAGGCCATAGCGGTCCTGCGCCGACACAACCGCGTTCTCCAAGGAGCCGCAGACGTTGCAAATGAACATCATCTGGCGCTCGATCTTGAGCAGTCTCGATGTCACCGGCTCGCAGCGGCGCCGCCGGCTCTGAAGCTCTGCAGGGTGAATCAGGAAGGAATGAGCCGCGGCCGCGGCGTGCATTCGATCGGTGTGCTTCATGGATTAGGCTCCCGTTTCGTCCAAAGACGAAGTCAACTCTCGAAAACCGCAGTCAAACAGCCACTGTGGAGTCGGTGAAGCCAACTCATTGGGATCTGGGTGCGCGCGCGCAACACCTACAGGAAGACCGATTCGGGCTCCGTCCCGCAGACGGAGGGGAAGCATGCGCCGAGGGCGGCCTCGCTGCGCCTCGGCAACGGAACTACGCCTACAATACACGATTGCGTCTGCGCTGACAACGACGATTTTTATCGCTTTGTCGGAAAGCCCATTCGCAGGAGAGATGCGGATGACCCACTCTCCCGTAATCGACCGGCGCGAGGAGCCATTCCAAAATGGCGACACCGTGACCGAGGTCATCGCGGAAGCGTAGGACCCATTTCAATCGGGCCAATCCGCCACCGCGCCCTTTGTGCCCAAAGGGGCGTAGGCTCAACGCAGATGGCTGTCAAACCGACCGGACCGAAGGTCAATCGAGCTGTAAATGATTGAAAAGGCTGGAGCCACCCGCCGGGCTTGAACCGGCGACCTGCTGATTACGAATCAGCCGCTCTACCAGCTGAGCTAGGGTGGCCCTGGGGAATCAAACGATGACAAACGAACGCCGCCCGCGATGGTGCAGCGTTCAACCCGCATTGTACCACGGCCTCGCCCCGCTGCTGCTTCCCAGAATTGTCCAATACAAGATGATCCTGAAACGGGGATTGATTCCAATACAAGATGATCCTGAAAATGTGAGAGGGCGAGGCGGGCTGCAGCCGGATGCAGGTATGCATGCAGAACGCAGAGTTGCTCACGCGGGAACAGATCGAAAAGTTCCTCACAGGCAGTCAGTTGATCGAGTTCGCGGGCGAGAGCCGGGCGGAGGTGTACCGGTTCGTGCAGCGAGTGCTGGTGGCACAAGAATACGCCGTGCAGGGCAGGAAGGAGCGCGGGGCGATTCGGGCCTACCTGAGCAAGATGACAGGACTGAGCTTGCCGCAAATGACGCGGTTGATCCGCAAGTACCGCCAGGAGGGCGTGGTGGAAGCGGCGCCATACCGGCGGTGGCGCTTTCCAGTCAAATACTGCAGCCAGGACGTGGCCCTGCTGGCGGAGGTGGACTGTGCCCACGATTGGCTCAGTGGGCCGGCCACAGTGCGCATTCTCAAACGGGAGTACGAGCGGTACGACAAGGCCGAATATGCGCGTCTGGCGACGATCTCGGTCGCTCATCTGTACAACCTGCGGCGCAGTGCGCGATACCGGAAACTGGCCGCCCAATGGAAGCCGACGCAACCCAGCGCGATCACGATTGGAGAGCGGCGCAAGCCGGATCCGTGTTAGCGATCATCAGAAAACGTATTATTCTGGACATCGTTCGGCAGGGCCTTTGCGAGGTGATGAAGCTTCAGTCGAAGGTAGTCGAGGTAGCCGTCGGGTAAGGGCTGGTGCTGCAGTTCGGTGATGACCGACTGGAAGTAGGCGAGCGATCGAATCGGCGAGAGCGGGGGCCGGTCCGCGGGACGGATGATGCGGCGCAGTGACGCAAGCAGCAGCGCCGCCTCGACCAGCGACAAAGGAACACCTTGCCCATGCAGTTTGCGTGCGAGCGCCTCGTCGGCCTGACTCGCGCGCATCGGGGTATCCGGCAGATCAATGTAGAGCATGAGGACGGCTGCCACATAGGCGGGACCGGCGGTAGAAGTCATTTCTTCCTCCGCCGGGCAGCAGTTTCCTGTTCGCTTTCACGCTTGCGGTAGCTGTCGCCCTCAATGACGGTCACGTCGGCATGATGCAAAAGGCGGTCGAGCAGCGTGACAATACAGGTGGCGTTGGGGAAGACCTCGTTCCATTCCTTAAAGGGTCTGTTGGTAGTGAGGATGAGCGGCTTGCGTTCGTAACGCCGGTTCACGACTTCGTAGAGTAAGTCGGCCGCCTTGTCATCGAAGGAAAGATAGCCGACCTCGTCCACGGCCAACAGGCCCACATTGGCATAAGTACGGAGCTTCTGGCGCCGCCCTTCCGGCGATTGCCGGTGCAGTTCTTCGAGCAGCGCGGCGGCGGAGCGGAACAGGACCGAGTGGCCCGCCAGCACGGCAGCGTGGCAGATGTTCTGGGCGATCATCGTCTTACCGAGGCCGTTGCGTCCGACCAAGACGAGATTGCGGGCTTCGGAAATAAAATCCAGCGTCAGGGCACGTTCGATGATGTCGCGTTCAATGCGGGTGGGCCACGTCCATTCAAAATCGGCCATCGGTTTGAAACGCTTGATGCCGGATAGCCGCAGGCGGCGTTCGAGACTGCGGCGCGAGCGTTCGCCAATCTCGTCCTGAACCATGTGTTCGAGAATCTGATGGGGCGACCAGCGGTCCTTGGCGGCGCGGGCGAGAAAGTCGTCAAGTTGCGTGGGCAGGGCGCGCAAGCCGATCTGTACTACTAACCCGTAGATTCTTTTCTGCCCGCGAAGATTTTCATGCCGCCACCGGAGTCAGTTGCCGAACCGTA
>JBKBWD010000248.1:0-608 GCA_046289265.1 Bryobacteraceae bacterium
GGCCCCTCGGTCGGCGCCGTCTGGGCTCTTGCGGAAACCGCCCGCCGCCTCGGCATCCATCAAGCGCTCGGCTCTGGCTTCTCCGCCCAGTTAGCTCTCTGGCAGGTACTGGCCCGCGTGCTGGAGCAAGGCTCCCGGTTGTCCGCCGTGCGGCTCGCCCAGGTCCATGCCGCCTGCGACGTGCTCGGCATCCGCCGCGGCTTCGATGAGAACGACCTCTACGACAACCTCGGCTGGCTCAGCGAAAACCAGCAGCAGATCGAGGACCGGCTGTTTGCCCCCCGCCGCCGCCAGCGCCCGCCGGAGCTGTTCCTCTACGACGTCACCAGCAGTTATCTGGAGGGCGAGGACAACGCCTACGCCGCGTACGGCTACAACCGCGATGGCAAGAAAGGCAAGAAGCAGATCGTCATCGGCCTGCTGTGCGACCAGCAGGGTGTGCCCATCTCCACCGAGGTGTTTCGCGGCAACACGCAAGATACCCAGACCTTCGCCGCTCAAGTGCAAAAGGCCAGCGGGCGCTTCGGCTGCCAGCGCGTCACCTTCGTGGGGGACCGGGGCATGATCAAAAGCCACTCTTGTCCAAATTAGTTTCCGCACCAAACGGC
>JBKBWD010000249.1:0-605 GCA_046289265.1 Bryobacteraceae bacterium
GTCGCCCGAGAAGCAGGCATCGCAGAACTTCGGATCGGCGGGGTCGCGGCCCGCGGCTTCGCCGGCGGCGCGGTAGAGGCCGTCGAGCGAGATGAACTTCAGGCTGTCGACGCCGATCCAGTCGCGCATCTCGTCCTCGGACATCGTGGCGGCGAGGAGTTTGGAGCGTTCCGGGGTATCGACGCCGTAGAAGCAGGGCCAGGCGGTGGGGGGCGAGGCGATGCGGAAATGGACTTCCGCCGCACCGGCCTCGAGGATCATGTCCTTGATCTTGCGGCTGGTGGTGCCGCGCACGACCGAGTCGTCCACCAGGATCACGCGCTTGCCCTTGATGAGCGCGCGGTTCACGTTCAGCTTCAGCCGCACGCCCATGTTGCGGATGCTGTCCGTGGGCTCGATGAAGGTGCGGCCCATGTACTGGTTGCGGATGATCCCCATGGCATAGGGGATGCCGGATTCCTGGCTGTAGCCGATGGCGGCCGGGGTGCCGCTGTCCGGCACCGGGCAGACGAGATCGGCCTCCACCGGGGCTTCGCGCGCCAGTTCCACGCCGATCTGCCGCCTCGTCTCATAGACCGACCGGCCGCCGATGATGCTGTCGGGGC
>JBKBWD010000250.1:0-599 GCA_046289265.1 Bryobacteraceae bacterium
CACCTCTAGACGGCGCAGGCGTTCGTCGAGCCTTTCAATCGATTGCACGATACGCTCTATTGCGGTGGACGCCGCAGCCTGCCGCTCTTCCACCAGCGCAAGCCGGGTTACGGCTTCGCTCATACGTTCGATCGCCGCTCGCATGGCATGCTGATCTTCACGGATGCGCTGGATGTGGTGCGTGATTCGTTCGATGCGAACGACATCGTTGACCTCATTTGCGATGGAGTGCAAGTCGTCAGAATCGGCCATGATCATCCATTATAGGCGCTCGGCAACTGCGAGCGTTGCACTTCAGAAAGCCACGCTTTATAGCAGTGGTCTTTCTCAATCGGTCGGGACAGCAAATCGACCAGCGGGCGCAGCACCTTGCCTGCCAATTTGCCCTGCTGCTCCATGCGCCATGCAGCGGCGCTGATCGTCTCGTCAGGGTGGCCCTTGCCGAGCGTCAGCAGCACCCACAGCAGTTGGTCCAGGGCGATCAAGAGGTTGAGCAGGCGCTGTTTCATTCAGGCCACTCCAAGACTGGCAGCAGAGGTTCAATGTCCTCGTAACCGGAAGGCATCGGGCGAGTTCCTGCCTGCACTTCAGCCAGCAAC
>JBKBWD010000251.1:0-591 GCA_046289265.1 Bryobacteraceae bacterium
GGGCCAGCTGGGCCGCTGGTTGCCCATCTGCACGCGCTTGCCGTACTTGCGGGCCGCCTGCACCATCATCTCGCCTTCCAGCGGCGTGTGACTGCAGGGCTTCTCGACATAGACGTGCTTACCGCTCTGCAGCGCCAGCAGCGCAAACCCGGCGGGGATCAGCAGGTACACCGGCCAGCGGATCAGCCCCCCGGCGTTGGACGACATCTCGCCGGACTGCCAGGCGCGCTCGAACAGCGGCCAGCCCAGCACCACCATCATGTAGCACAGCGGCAGAATGAAGACGAGGATGCCGACGATGTCGACCCAGTTGCGGGTGCGGTCGGAGAACTTGCTGGACACGAAGTCGATGCGCACGTGGGCGTTGCGCAGGAAGGCATAGCCGCCGCCGAGCAGGAACACGGCTGAGAACAGGTACCACTGGATCTCGAGGAAGGCGTTGGAGCTGAGGTCGAACGCCTTGCGCGAGACGGCATTGGCGGCGCTGATCAGCGTGGTCGCCAGGATCAGCCACATGCCGAGCTTGCCGATGCGGTCGCTGATGGCATCGATCAGCCGAGAGAAGGTGAGCAGCGCTTGCATTCCTATCCC
>JBKBWD010000252.1:0-589 GCA_046289265.1 Bryobacteraceae bacterium
GCTTATAGGGATCTGCTGGAACGCATCGCTCGTACAAACGGCGCCGTTGCGGCCTAACTTAATTAAAAAACGGTTTTTTGTTTAAGGGAGACGTCGAATATGTTCATGCGGTTGCCAGGATGCCTTGTAAAATGCGCCCCAGGTCGCTGGCAGTGCCGTTGCAGCGGCGGTAGTCCTTGGCGGCTTTGCGTAGGTGGTGCTCGGTTTGGTGAGAGATAAAACTGACCATCGCAATCGTGATGTCGCTGTTGCGCGCATGTTGCTCCAAGCGTTGTGTCGCGACATCTTTGTCGAGGAACCGAAAATCGAAGTCGGCTCCGTAGCGCGCCGCAATGTCGCGCTGTTGCTGGCCCAAAAGACCCACCACCAGCACCCGCTTCTTGGCGGTGGTCGCAGCTGAAGTTTCTGGCGGCGAGTTCGGATGCTGCGAGGGCTTCGTCGACGCCTCCGACGAAGGGCCGCCTAGCAAATCGTAGATGGCTTGTGTGAAGGTCGTACGGGCGATTTCCGTGACCACGTCTTGTACAATGTCGCGCACCACCTGCCGCAGCAGTGGCTCCACAATCTGCCGCAATCCCGATTGCACGGC
>JBKBWD010000253.1:0-580 GCA_046289265.1 Bryobacteraceae bacterium
CGCCGCGCATGACGTGGACCTGATCTACTGCGTGCCGGGCGAATCCTATCTCGGCCTGACGGATGCGCTGACCGAGTTCCCGCAGATCCGCCTTGTGGTCTGCCGCCACGAGGGCGGCGCGGGCTTCATGGCCGCCGCCGACGGGCGCATGCGCGAGGGGCGCGCCGGCGTCGCGCTGGTCTCGCGCGGGCCCGGCGTGACCAATGCGATGATCGCGCTGCCCACCGCCTATCACGACGCCACACCACTCGTGATGCTGATCGGGCATGTCGAGCGCAAGGATGTCGGCCGCCTCGCGCTGCAGGAGCAGAACTATTCGCGCCTGCTGTCGGATGTGACCAAGGGCGTCTTCGAGGTCATCCAGCCCATCCAGGCGAGCGAGGTGATCGCGCGCGCCTTCCACCTCGCCCAGTCCGGCACGCCGGGCCCGGTCGCGGTGATTCTGCCCGAGGACATCTTCGACGAACCCGCCGAGGGGCCGGTCGTCGCGCCGCGCCTCCTGCCGAAGCCGGGGCCGCGGGCGGAGGATCTGGACCGCCTCGCGGAGATGCTCGCCGCGGCCGAACGCCCGCTCGTGCTG
>JBKBWD010000254.1:0-577 GCA_046289265.1 Bryobacteraceae bacterium
CTGGGCGAACTGGTTCTTCGTCCTGCCCGGCTGACCGGCCGCAAACCAAACGTGGAAAGGCCGCCCGGACAGGGCGGCATGCTTTCTGGGCGCATGTTTTCTCACAAGAAATATTGTTGCACTTGATTATTGCTTTCTGGCGGGAATCGCCTGACACTGGGCGAAAATGACAACCCACTGGGAGGGACTGCACATGACTAATTCCTGGCGTTTCTCGGCACTGATGGATCGGCACCGGGCCCTCGGCTCGAAGCTGGAAGACTGGAGCGGCATGGGCACCGCCTGGTCCTATGAAAAGGGCGATCCGAATGCGGAATACATGGCGATCCGCACCAAGGCGGGGCTGATGGATGTTTCGGGCCTGAAGAAGGTGCACATCACCGGCCATGCGGCGTCCCATATCATCGACCGCGCGACGACCCGCGATCCCGAGAAGATCGCACCCGGCAAGTCGCTTTACGCCTGCATGCTGAACGATGCGGGGAAATTCATCGACGACTGCATCATCTACCGCTTCGGGCCGAACACCTACACCGTGGTGCATGGGTCGGGGCAGGGCCATGAACAGCTGACCATG
>JBKBWD010000255.1:0-572 GCA_046289265.1 Bryobacteraceae bacterium
GAGCTGGGGCCCGAGGCTCTGGCCGCCGACTACATCTTCTTCGACGCCGACATGGGGCACGATGGCATGTTCCCCTGGGAGCCGGGCCATCCGCCGATCCCGATGATCGCGCTCATCGGCTCCGAGGCGCCGGGCCGGATCGAATGGTCGCTGAAGGCGGGGGCGCATGCGCAGCTTCTGAAGCCGGTGGGGGACAACGGGGCCTATTCGGCGCTGCTGATCGCGCGGGATGCCTTCGACGCGCAGAAGGCGCTGTCGGCCGAGATCGCCGACCTGCGCCGTCGCCTGGAGGAACGCCAGACCGTGGTCAGGGCGGTGACGCTGCTGGCCGCCCGGGGCAAGTCCGAGACCGAGGCCTATGCACAGTTGCGCAAGATGGCGATGGCTTGGCGGATCAGTTTCGAGGATGCGGCCGCGCGGATCGTTGCGGCGCAAGGGGGGGCGGATGACCGATCACGTCATAGCTGATATCGCGCCGCCCGGTGCCTTGGCCCGATTGCTGCGCCGCAAGCTGGCGCTCATCGGCCTTGTAATCATCCTTGTGGTGGTCGCCGGGGCCGTCTTCGCGCCCT
>JBKBWD010000256.1:0-569 GCA_046289265.1 Bryobacteraceae bacterium
CGGTTCAGAAGGCGCAGATATGTCCTTTGGAATCAACTGCCCGATTGAGGGTGGTCAGCTAATTTGGACAGCAGTGTACACGTACAGTCTTGGGGTAATCGACTACCATCTGAATATTGCATGGACGAATATTACGGTCACGACTCCCCCGGCAGGTTCGATCGATGCGCGCCGCACTGGCGTGCATGCGCTGGGCGCCCATTGGGGGGCCGCGGGCGAGCAGATCGATATGCGTTCCGGAAACCTGAACTACAGTATCCCGCTGGTTCAGGCGCACGGCCGGAACGGGCGGCGAGTGACGTTCGGCTTGAGTTACAACTCGCAGATGTGGCGGCAAGATCCCGGCGGAACGTGGAAGTTTGGCAACAACGTGGGATACGGGTTCGGATGGCGGCTCATGGCCGGGTCAATTACGCCCTACTGGTCCGACTACGTGACGGTGGACCACTATATCTTTGCGGATTCGACTGGCACGGAATACCGTTTGGATATAAATACTAGCCAAACATATTTGAAATTTCCGAAGCGAGCCGTAGGAGGCGCTTGGTAGGATAGCCGAGTATCGTGCT
>JBKBWD010000257.1:0-569 GCA_046289265.1 Bryobacteraceae bacterium
AGCAGTGTTGCTCGCCCCTCACGGTAGGAGATTTCGGCTAGGCGAACGGCTTCGGCTGCTTCCGGAACGGCTGCCGCCTCGAGCGCCTCGACGCGCGCTTGCGCGGCCTCGACGTTGATGATGGCGTTCTGCGCCCGGACCCGCGCCGTCGCGGTCACGCTGGCCAGGTTGGCCTCGGCAGCACGAACCTCCGCCCGAGCCGCGGAGATATTGCCTTGGTTTCGGTCAAAGACGGGGAGCGGCATCGAGACGCCCGCGACCAGCCCGACGTCACCGGTCTCGGCGACATGGCGGACACCCAGGCCCACTGCCGGATCGAGGCGGCCATCCGAGACGGCTTGGCCCACTCCTGCTTCGGCCAGAAATTGCTCGGCTTCGGCGAGCCGCACTTCCAGGCTCTGCTCCGGGTCGATCGTGCTGGGCTGGAGATCGAGCAGGGCGCCGGCGACGCTCTCCGGTGGGTCTGTTACACCAAATAACGAGGCGAGCGTGCCGCGAGCAGCACGCTCCTCTGCACGTGCTGCTTCGAGTTCTGCAGTAGCCTGCGCGGCTGCAGAGCGCGCGCGGAT
>JBKBWD010000025.1:0-70720 GCA_046289265.1 Bryobacteraceae bacterium
GATGGTCGTGGAAAACCAATATCCTACGAGATCGGAAACGCCGTCAGTGTTTGGTTGCGGCTACGCCGCGCTGTGTCTCATTTTTGGGCGCAGTCCACGCGTGTCGGATTCCCCCACTGTCTGATCTTTGGGCGCAGTCCAAACGCCGCGATCCGACGGAGTTCGACGCTTTCGGCGCCACTCGCTGCGCCTCGCATGACTTCCGCGGGGTGCTGTTGCTATCATGCGGCTTCATGGCTGAATACTCCATTGGCGTCGATCTGGGAGGCACGAATTTACGGGCAGCAGCCGTCGACCGGGAGGGCAACATCCTCGCCCGGATCGCCGGTTCGACCAACCTCGCGGCGGGCCGCGACGCCGTCATCTCCGACATCGTCACATCCATCGTTCAACTGAAAACCGAGTGCGGCGAGCATCGCCTCGCCGGCGTCGGGATCGGCGTTCCCGGATTTATCCAGATCGAAAAAGGGATCATTGTCGGGTCGAGCAACCTGCCGCAGTTCGACAACTTCCCGGTGCGCGACGACATCGAGCAGAAGCTCGGCATCCCTGTCATCCTCGAAAACGACGCCAACGCCGCGGCGCTCGGCGAAAAATGGATCGGCGCCGGCCGCGATGTGAATGACCTAATCCTCCTGACCCTCGGCACCGGCGTCGGAGGCGGCATCATCTGGGGCGGCCGCGTCCTCCACGGCTTCGTCGGAATGGCCGGAGAACTCGGCCATCTCACCGTCGTGCCCAACGGAAACCCGTGCGGATGCGGTAACGTGGGCTGCCTCGAAAAGCACGCCTCGGCCACCGCCATCGTCGGCATGGCGCGCCTGCTCGGATTCGGCGAGGTCACCTCCGCCGAGGTCTACGAACTCGCGAAGGTCGGCAACGCACGCGCCCTCCTGATCTTCGAAAGCATGGGAACGGCGCTCGGGATCGCCATCGCGAACCTTATCAACATCTTCAATTTCCCACTCTATCTACTGGGAGGTGGGGTGCTTGCCGCCTGGAGCCTCTTCGCACCTGCCATGCTGCGCGAGATCGAGCGGCGCTCGTTTACCTTCCGAAACACCCGGACCCGCGTCGAACCCGCGGTCCTGGGGAGCGAGGCCGGCCTTATCGGCGCCGCCTACCTCCCGTTCCTCTCTGAGGATCTCATTGCGGGCTACATGCGCGGCTCGCGCTAAAGGAACACTATGTACTGGTTGGGAATCGACACCGGCACGGGCGGCACACGCGCCCTGCTCGTCAATGAAAAGGGGCGGGTCGCCGCCAGCTTTACCGCGCCGCACCAGGAGATGCGGATGGAACGGCCGCTCTGGGCCGAACAGGACCCCCGCGACTGGTGGCAGGCCGCCGTCCAGGCGATCCAGGGTGTGCTCCGGGAAAGCGGCGCCGCCGGCAGCGACATCGGCGGCATCGGGCTCTCCGGCCAGATGCACGGCCTGGTCATGCTCGACGCCAACGACCGCGTCATCCGTCCCGCGCTCATCTGGTGCGACCAGCGCAGCCAGGAACAGGTCGACGCCATCAACGCCAAGGTCGGGCCGGAGCACGTCCTCGCCTGCACCGCCAACCCGGTCCTCACCGGCTTCACGCTGCCCAAACTCCTCTGGGTGCGCGACCATGAACCGGCGAGGTTCGAGCGTCTCCGCAAGATGCTCCTTCCCAAGGACTACATCCGGTTCAGACTGACGGGCGAGTACGCCAGCGAGGTCTCTGACGCCTCCGGCACGGCGCTCTTCGATGTCGCGCGCCGCCGATGGTCCATCGAACTGACCGAGGCGCTTGGCCTCGATCCTGCCATCCTGCCCCGCGTCCATGAATCGAGTGAGGTTACGGGCAAGGTGACGGCCGAGGTCGCGGCCCTTACCGGTCTCGCCGAAGGCACCCCCGTTGTTGGCGGAGGCGGCGACCAGGCCGCCAGCGCCGTCGGCAATGGCATCGTCGAGCCAGGCATCGTCTCCTGCACCGTCGGGACCTCCGGGGTCGTCTTCGCCCACATGGAAGAGCCGCACTATGACCCGGCCGGACGCGTCCACACCTTCTGCCACGCGGTCGCCGGAAAGTGGCACGTCATGGGTGTCACGCAGGGCGCCGGCCTCAGCCTCCAGTGGTATCGCAACCAGTTTGCGCCGGGGGCCGAATACGACCGGTTGACCGCCGAGGCCGCCACCGCGCCCCCCGGTTCGCAGGGCCTCTTCTGGCTGCCCTATCTCATGGGTGAGCGCACGCCGCATCTGGACGCGGCCGCGCGCGGCGGATGGATCGGGCTCACCGCCCGCCACACCCGCGCCGACCTGGTCCGCGCCGTCCTCGAAGGCGTCTCATACAGCCAGAAGGACTGCCTCGACATCATCGAAGGGATGGGCGTCTCGCTCCACTCGGTGCGCCTGTCCGGAGGTGGCGCGCGCAGCGCCTTCTGGCGGCAGCTCTTCGCCGACATCTTCGCCAAGCGCGTCGTGACACTGGAAACGCAGGAAGGCTCGGCCTACGGCGCCGCCCTCCTCGCCATGGTCGGAACCGGAGCCTTTGGCTCAGCGCCGGAGGCCTGCGCCGCGACGATCCAGGAGTGCGAGTCGATCGAGCCCCGCGCGGTCGAATCGGAGTTTTATCGTCGTGCGCACGCGGTCTACGCGTCGTTGTATCCGGCCCTCAAGCCGGCGTGCGCGGCGATTCAGAAGATGGGGTGACATGCCGCTCACGCGTCGCAGCTTCGGGCTCCTTTTGCTGGCTTCGGGCGCATCGGCTAAGCCGGGCCCGGCGCTCTTCCCCGGACGGCACTGGGAGACCGCTGGGCCGGAAGTCCACGGCCTCGACCCGGCCCCCCTCGACGAACTCGCGGTAAACCTCGCCGGTCGCGGCTGCGTGGTCAAGAACGGCAATGTCGTGAAGTACTGGGGCTCCCAGTCCGAGGTCGGCGACTGGCTCTCGTCGGCGAAGCCGGTAGTCAGCACGCTCCTATTTTTCGCGATCAGGGAAGGGCTCGTCAGGTCCGTACCAAAGGATCGCGCTATGACCTTTGCCCACCTCGCCAACATGGTCAGCGGCTACGCGCGCCCCGAGCCGCCCGGCGCCGCCTGGGCCTACAATGACATTGCCATCCAGCTCTATCAGCAGACGCTGTTCGACAGGGTCTTCGAAGACGGCCCGGCCTCGGTCGCGATGCACCCGAAGCGGCTCGGCTTCCTGCAACTGGAAGACGGCTTGGTCTTCCGCCCCGCCAACCGCCGGCTCTCGGTCTCGGTCCGGGACTTCGCGCGCATCGCCTGGTTCTGGCTCCACAAGGGCAACTGGCGCGGAACGCAGTTGCTCCCTCGCCGTTTCTTCGACCGCTACTGCCGGCCCCACGTTCCCGCCGGTCTTCCCCACACTGGCAAGGCGGAGACGCGCGACTACCTGGGTCTCGGTACCTTCGGAGGTGGCTCGGACCACTTTACCGACTTCGGCGCCGGCATCTACGGCTACAACTGGTGGTTCAACCGCACCGGCCGCCTGCACCCGAATAGCGTAACCTGGCCGGACGCCCCGCGCGACACATTCATGAGTATCGGCTTTGGAGGCAACTGCGCGGTCATCATTCCAAGCCTGAACCTGGTGCTCGCCTGCGCACGGGGCAACTGGGGCAAACACGAACCCGGCAGCGCCGGCGCCCCCGCCAACCAGCACATCCGGCTCCTGATGCGGGCCCACGGGATCCGATCCGGATGAATCCGCCAGCGGCGGAATCGTAATCTCGAAGTCCCGCCGGACGTACCCTATCGGCTCGGCGACTCGAATCACGATCTCACTAACTGCTTGGCCGGCGGGTATGCTTCGCCTCGCTTCGAGCACCGGGTACACCCGGAAATCGGCGGGAAACGGCGAGAACAATGCTTCAAGCTCATGCCGATCTGACGCCGCCGGCGCCGGATGCACCCACCATTCACTGCTTGGCCTGCTTTCAACCGGACCGACCGCGACGAGCCTGGTCCAGAGCCGAAACGCGGAACGGCACGGTAGCAGTACTCTCCGATCACTCGGCTCCGCCGAAACCGAGCACACTCCAAGGCCGGGGACGCGGTGCTCGAGCGAGCGGGAGTTAACAGGAAGCGAAGTCTGCCGCTCCTTCCCGGAAAGCACCAGGAAGAGCGATCCGTAAATTCGCGCGGTCTGGTTCTTGAACGCATCGTAGTGGCTGTCATCCAGGTGAACCTCGATCGGGTAGGGGCGTCTGCTTCACCGTGCATCCACCGCGGTCCAATCGGAAGCCGAGTCCCGCCGGCGCTCTCGATCCAGGCGTCCGGACAGACGGAACCGAACCACCGGAACCATGCGTTCCTCGTCGAACTCAACCTGGACCGAATCGCTCGCGAGCTGCCGGCCGACTCCGCTGCGGTCGGCCATTGAACCGGCAAGCGGTCCGGCCAAAACCAGACTGGCAACCGCGCTCACAAACACTGCGCCGATTGCGATCGAGTACGAAACTGCCGTGTTGCGCACCGAGAACTGGATATTCAGAACCGCCACGGCGGCGGCGGCCAGAATCAGCAGGTATGCATTGCTCCTGATCCACGCCCGTTCCGGTTCGAGTTCACCCAGGCCGCCAGCCAAAAAGTACGCCAACACGAGCAGCAGCATCATAGGGGTTCCGATTCGCACACCGCCGGAGCCTCTCATCATCGCGAACAGCGCCGCCAGCGGCAGGACAACGGCCGCCGCCAGGATCACCTGGCTCCAAAGGAGTCCGGAGAGTTCGGGATATGGATGAACGCGCCGAAGAACAGGATCTTCGCCGACAGCAGGCTCGTCCACGCAACAGGGCCCGAATTCGCTGAAACTGTCCGGTAAATCAGGAATGCCCAGAGAGGCACAAACAGGTACTGGGCCGCAAGCTCACCGAGGATAGTGTGTTTCGTGAAAGTCGCCACGGACAAAACAGCCAGCACGGCCGCGATCTCCAGCCGCAGCAGCCGTGCGTCCTTACGGAAAATGCGAATCACCTCGCGCATGGCCAGGCTCCGCGCACACGGGTCAGTGTCCCGCCGCCTTGAGCGCCTCCCAGAACTTATCGCGCATCCTGGCGGCATCGATCGAGGTCGCGACCCGAATCTCGCGCTTCGTATTCTCCGGAGGCGTGGACAGCATCTTCGATTCCACCAGGTCCGGACTCAGCAGCCACTCGACGGCGGCCAGATCCCACATAATCCAGCGCGAGGAGCCGGGTGAGAACTGCGTCCAGCGGTTCAGCAGGAAGTCGGCGAGCCGGCCCCGGTTGCGCAGGCGCGCCGCGGTGTCATCGTAGTCGAACGTCAGGGCGCGTGCCACCGTGGCGGGCATCACGTAAAACTCGAGGTCGCGTGCATTGAACACCTCATTGAGCGCGTGTATGTCGTTCAGACAGTTGAACTCGTTCTTATTCCAGACGCCGTCGCGCACTTCGGCGCCCAGCCAGTAGAGCTTCATGCGGGCGGCGATCGACGGGTCCATCATGATCGCCGAGGCGACATTGGTCAGGGCGCCGAGCGCGACCACCGTCAGCTTGTTCTCAGGCGAACTCTGCCGCGCCTCCTGCATCAGGTGATAGGCCGCTCCCGAATAGGCGGCGCGGTCGCGCCCCCACCAGTAGACCGGCACGATCGAGCCGCGCGGATGCGGGATGGTGCTTTTGCCCAGCAAGCCCAGCAGCGCTTCGTTGAGATGCTGGCTCATCTCCATCGTGTTCCGCTTGTCCGCCAGCGGCGAGCCGCTCCATTGCGCCGAAGACAGCGCCACCACTTCCAGCCCTGGAGCGGTCAGCGCCCGCGTGAGCGCATAGAGGTCATCGATCTCATTGGCGGTATCGGCGTCCAGCCAAACGCGAGTCTGCGGAGGCGCTGCGACAGCGGCGAGCAAGGCGATCAGAATCAGCTTTAGGGTCACTCTCATAGCATAATCATCACACCAAGACCAAGCCAGCCCGCGCACGAGCCACGCGGCCGGCCTATGCCTACAATATCCCGGCGAGCACGCGCTCCTGGATCATCTCGCGCTCCGCGCACGAGCCACGCAGCCGGCCTATGCCTACAATGGAGGTGAGATGCTGAAACCGGAAGAAGTGATGGTCCCAAATCTGGGCCCGCGAGAGCAATCCTCTCCTCTGTGGGCGCACACCGATCCGGGCAACGGACACGGTCGATTCGTATCGGACAACGACGGGGTGCCTTTACAGGTTGAGGTGCGCCAGCACAGGCTCGAGCCCGCCGAAGTGATCTTCGAGAAGGCCGGTCCTCGGAAGAAGATCTACTTCGATCCCTCTCGGACCAAAGCTGCCATCGTTACGTGCGGCGGCCTGTGTCCCGGACTCAACAAGGTGATCCGGTCGACCTTTTTCGAGCTGTACCACGGCTATGGCGTCCGCGATGTCCTTGGAATCCGCTTCGGCTACCAGGGCATGAGTCCCGCCGCTACGCACGAGCCGATCCCACTGACGCACTCCCTGGTCAGCGACATTCACAAGCAAGGTGGCACAATCCTGGGCTCCTCGCGCGGCCCGGTGGATCCCAAGCTCCAGGTTGATTTCCTCGAAGCCCGCCGGATCAATGTCCTGTTCTGCATCGGCGGCGACGGCACGCAGCGTGGCGCCCTCGCGATCCATAAAGAGGCCCAGCGGCGCGGGTATCCGCTGGCGGTGGTCGGCATTCCCAAGACCATTGACAACGACATCCAATACGTCTGGCGCACCTTCGGCTACTTCACTGCGCTCGACCGCGCCCGCTCGGTCATCGAGAGCGCGCATAACGAGGCGCGTTCGGCCGTCAACGGCATCGGACTGGTCAAGTTGATGGGGCGCCATGCCGGCTTCGTGGCAGCGGGCGCGGCGCTGGCGAGCGGCGAAGTGAACTTCACGCTGATTCCCGAAGTTCCCTTCGCGCTGGACGGCCCGGACGGCTTCCTTGCGGTGCTGAAGCGGCGAATGCTGGATAGAGGCCATGCCGTAGTCGTGGTCGCCGAAGGCGCCGGACAGTACCTGTTCGACACCGCGGAGGCCGAACGCGACGCCTCGGGTAATCTCAAGCTCCAGGACATCGGCGTCTATCTGAAAGACCGCATAAACGAATACTTTTACGCCGAAAAGCTTCCGGTCAACCTGAAGTACATCGACCCGAGCTACGCCATCCGCAGTTGCCCCGCCAACACCGAGGATGCGCTGTTGTGCGACCAGTACGCCCGCCATGCCGTCCATGCCGCGATGGCCGGCAAGAGCGCCATCGTCATCGGGCTCTGGTATAACGTCTTCATCCACGTACCGATCGCTGTCGCGGTCAAAGAACCGCGGCACGTCGATCCTCATGGCGAACTCTGGACCTCAGTCCTCGCCGCCACCGGCCAACCCGCGACCTTCGGGATTCCCATCCCGGAGCCGAAGACCGAAGCGGAAAAGAGCATGGTCGAGTTGTAGCGGATTCACTGGGCCGTGTAGCCGCCGTCGATCACCAGTTCGCTGCCCGTCAGAAACTTCGCTTCGTCGGAGGCCAGGTAGACGACGCCCCAGCCGATGTCGTCCGGCTCGCCGACGTGGCCGATCGGATGCAGCGAATCGAGGCGGCGGCGCCCTTCTTCGACATCGCCCGACTCCCCGAGCAGCTTCTCGACCAGCGGGGTCCAGATGTAGCCGGGGTGGATCGAGTTCACCCGGATCTTTTCCTTCGCATAAAGAATGGCGTCGTTTTTGGTCATCAGCCGGACCGCGCCCTTGGAGGCATGATACGGCGGTATGTCACCCGCTCCGATGATTCCGTAAATCGACGAGAGGTTGATGATGCTCCCGCCGCCGGCCTCCCGCATGTGCGGGATGGCGTGCTTCGTACACAGGAAGACGCCCGTGACGTTCACGAGCATCAGCGCCTCCCACTCCTCGACCGCAATCTCGTGTGTCGGTTTATTGACGCCCGCGATTCCGGCGTTGTTCACCAGAACGTCCAGCTTGCCGAACTTCTGTTTCACCTCCGCGAAGACTCGCTTCACCTGCGCCTCATCCGAAACGTCCAGGCGCCAGTACACGGCCGTTCCTCCGCTGCGCCCGATCTCGTCGGCGACCTTGCGTCCTTCCTCATCCCTCAGGTCCGTCACCGCGACCTTTGCCCCTTCGCGCGCCAACAGCAGGCACGCCGAGCGCCCGATTCCCAGGGCGCCTCCGGTCACCAGCGCGACTTTCCCTTCGACGCGAGCCATCTCCTCTGTCCTCCTTTACGCGTGGATAGATTGGCGGCTTCGATTTGCGCAACCAGCCGCTTCACACGAATGACGCTGTCGGGATTGAGTGAGATCGAATCGATACCCGATTCGACAAGGTAAGCAGCAAACTCAGGATAGTCGCTCGGCGCCTGCCCGCAGATTCCGACAGGGCGCCCTGCCTGGTGCGCCGCCTCAATCAACTGCGCGATCATGCGCTTCACCGATTCGTCGCGCTCATCGAACAGATACGACAACTCGGCCGAATCGCGATCGACGCCGAGAACCAATTGCGTCAGATCGTTGCTTCCGATCGAGAAGCCATCGAAGTAGCGTGCGAACTCTTCGGCGAGCACGATGTTCGACGGGACCTCGCTCATCATGTAGACCAGCAGCCCGTCCTCGCCGCGCTTCAAGCCGTACTCCGCCATCACCTCCAGTACCTGGCGCCCCTCCTGCGGCGTCCGGCAGAACGGGATCATGACGATTACCTTGTCCAATCCGATTTCGTTCCGCACGCGCCGTATTGCGCGGCACTCGAGCGCGAAGGCATCGCGGTAGCGGTCGCTGTAATATCGGGAGGCGCCCCGGAAGCCGAGCATCGGATTCTCCTCCTCCTGCTCGAACTGCCCGCCGCCAATGAGGTTGGCGTACTCGTTGGTTTTGAAGTCGCTCATCCGGACAATTACCGGATCCGGATACTGCGCGGCCGCGATCCTGGCGATGCCGCGCGCCAGCCTGTCGACGAAGTACTCGGTCCGGTCGCTGTAGCCCACGGTCAGGCGCTCGATTTCCTTGCGCACCGCCGGATCTTTCACGCGCTCCAAGTGCGCCAGCGCCATCGGATGGATCTTGATCTGGTTGTTGATGATGAACTCCATGCGCGCCAGTCCGATGCCGTCGCACGGAAGCTTCCACCAGCGAAAGGCCGCCGCCGGATTCGCCATGTTCATCATGATCTTAGTGCGGGTCGCGGGCAGCTTTCCGAAGTCGATCTCGGAAGCCTCATAGGCGAGAATGCCCTCGTAGACGTAACCCTGATCGCCTTCGGCGCAGGAGACGGTGATCTCATCGCCGTCCTTCAGCGCCGTCGTCGCCTTCCCTGTCCCGACGATTGCCGGAACCCCAAGTTCCCGGCTCACGATGGCGGCGTGGCTGGTCCTGCCTCCGGAGTCGGTCACGATGGCGGCCGCGCGCTTCATCAGCGGCACCCAGTCCGGATCGGTCATCTCGGTGACCAGAATCGACCCCTCTTCGAACTCCTCGACCTTCAGGGGGTCGTGTAGCACACGCGCCTTGCCCGCAACGATACCCTGCCCAATCGCGGCGCCGCTCGCCAGCCGGCGGCCCGTTTCCTTCAGCTTGTAGGTCCGGAGCGATTCCGAGACCTTGCGCGACTGCACCGTCTCCGGCCGGGCCTGCACGATGTACAGGTCCCCGCTCATGCCGTCCTTGGCCCACTCGAGATCCATTGGCCTGCCATAGTGCTTTTCCACCACGACCGCCCATCGCGCCAACTGCAGGATTTCGCGATCCTCGAGCACGAACGACTTGCGCTCGATATCGATAGTATCCACGGTGCGTGTCGGCTCCGGACCTCCCTCCGCGTAGATCAGCTTGTGCTCCTTGCTGCCGGGCGTCTTATCGACAATCGGGATCACCTTGCGGCGGCTGCCCAATAGCGGCTTGAATACAATGTACTCATCCGGATTGACCGTGCCCTTCACGACGCTCTCGCCCAGGCCCCACGCCGCATTGATCACGACCACCTTAGGGAACCCGGTTTCCGTATCGATTGTGAACATCACGCCCGCGCCGGCCTGGTCTGAGCGCACCATCTTCTGTACGCCAACCGAGAGGGCGATCTCCGTGTGAGCAAAGCCCTGCCGTTCGCGATAGGCGATCGCCCTATCCGTAAACAGCGAGCTGAAACATCGGCGACAGGCGTTGATCAGTTCGGACTCGCCCGTCACGTTGAGAAACGTTTCCTGCTGCCCCGCGAAGCTCGCCTCCGGAAGGTCTTCGGCGGTGGCGCTACTTCTCACGGCGACGTCCGTATTTTGTCTGCCATACCGCCGTGAGAGCTCCCGATATGCCTGGCGGATCTGGGCCGCGATTTCGGGCGGCATCTCCGATTGCAGGAACATCCTGCGGAGCGCCTCGCCCGTCTCGCCAAGCGTCCTGGAGCCCGAAGCCATCGCCTCGACTTCGGCCGCGATCCGCGTCCGCAAGTTGTTGTGATCCAGGAAGGCCCAGTACGCCGCCGCCGTGGTGGCGAAGCCGTCGGGCACGCGCACGCCCTCCCGCTCCAGCGTACGGATCATTTCACCGAGCGAGGCATTCTTGCCGCCGACCAAGGCCACGTCGCCCGAGCCAAGCTCGGACAGCCAACGGACGTATTTCTCCGCCATCCTCCTGGTAGACCGAGGCGTCATCCCAAATGTTTCACCAGCCCGGAGAAGTAAAACGGTCTCCGTGGCAGTCCATAAATAAAGGAGGCGTGCACGGGAACCCATGCCGCGACCACTGCAGGAAGGGACAGTCGAGCAGGTCGTCCGAGAGATGCCGCCCTGGCACGCTCTCGATGCCGAAGAGGTCTTTTCACGGCTTCGCGCCGATCCGAACGGACTCTCCCCGGATGAGGCGGCGCGGCGCCTTGATGAGTTCGGGCTGAACGAACTGCCGATGGAGGAGAAGGAGAGCGCACTACGCCGCTTCCTGCGCCAGTTCCACAACACTCTGATTTACGTCCTGCTGGTCGCCGCAGCCCTCACGGCGGCGATCGGCGTCTGGGTGGACACGGGCGTAATCCTCGGCGTCGTCATCATCAACGCACTGATCGGATTCATTCAGGAAGGGAAGGCCGAGGCAGCGATGGAGTCACTGCGCGAGATGCTCTCGCCGAGAGCCGTAGTGTTGCGGGGCGGCGAGGCGCGCGAAATCGATGCCCGCGAACTGGTTCCCGGCGACGTGGTGCTGCTCGATTCCGGCGACCGCGTCCCTGCCGATATCCGGATCTTCCGCAGCCGCAACGGCCAGGTACAGGAGGCAGCGCTCACCGGCGAATCCAACGCCGTCTCCAAGGCGCCGCATCCCGTCGAGCCGGGAGCGGCGCTCGGCGACCGGAAAAGCATGGCTTACTCCGGAACTCTTGTGACGGGCGGACAGCTTCGCGGTGTGGTCGTCGCGACCGGAAGCAATACCGAGATTGGCCGCATCGGCGAGATGATCTCGTCGGTCAAGGAGATCAAGACACCCTTCCTGCGCCGGGTGGACGCATTCGGCCGTACCCTGTCGCTTGTCATCGTCCTGGTCGCTGCGGCTGTATTCGTTCTGGGTTACTTCCTGCGCGACATTCCGCTCACGCTGCTGTTCCTTGCGGTCGTCAGTCTCGCGGTGGCCGCGATCCCCGAAGGTCTGCCCGCGATCCTGACCATCACGCTGGCGCTCGGCGTGCAGCGCATGGCGCGGCGCAATGCCATTATCCGGCGTCTGCCCGCGGTCGAGACGCTCGGCTCGGTCACCGTGATCTGCACCGACAAGACCGGCACCCTCACTAAGAATGAAATGACAGTCAGGAAGGTGGTAACGGCGAACGACACGTACTCGGTCAGCGGCGCCGGCTACAGTCCCGAAGGCGAGTTCAGCCTTGGCGACAGACACGTCCACGCTCATGAGGAGCCCGTCCTGCTCGACGTGCTCCGAAGCGGCCTGCTGGCAAGCGACGCCCGCCTGCGCCACGATGAGAGCACGCTCGGTTGGACAATCGAAGGTCCTCCGACGGAGGGCGCCGTAGTTGTGGTCGCGGCGAAAGCCGGGCTCGACCGCCGCGAGGAGTTTGACGAACGCCCGCGATTGGATGAGATTCCATTTGAGTCGGAGCGGCGCTTCATGGCCACGCTCCACCGCGAGCCCGACGGAAGCGCGATGATCCATGTGAAAGGAGCCCCCGAACGCCTCCTCAGCTTTTGTGACAGGCAGCGGGAACGCGACGGCGACAAGCCGCTCCAGCGCCATTACTGGGAACAGTGGATGAACGAACTTGCGGATACGGGACACCGCGTGCTCGCGATCGCATGCAAGCCCCGACGATCACCCGAGCCGGGCCTGGCTGCGGAGGAGGCGCAGTCCGGCCTGACGCTGCTCGGCATGGTCGGGCTGATTGACCCGCCGAGGGACGAGGCGATTCCGGCAATCGAGGAGTGCCGCACCGCCGGCATCCGCGTCAAGATGATCACAGGAGACCACGCGCTGACGGCGCGCAGCATTGGAGCCCAGATGGGCATCGGAGACGGAGTGACCGCCGTGACCGGGCACGAACTGGAACAGGCGGATGATGAGGCGCTTGTCGATATCGTCCGCGACACCGACGTCTTCGCCCGAGCCAGCCCGGAGCACAAGCTGCGAATCGTCAATGCGCTCCAGCGCGTCGACGAGGTGGTCGCCATGACCGGCGACGGCGTCAACGACGCACCGGCTCTGAAGCGCGCCGACATCGGCGTCGCCATGGGCATCAAGGGGTCGGAGGCGTCCAAGGACGCCGCCGAAATGGTGCTTGCCGATGACAACTTCGCCTCCATCGAACAGGCGGTCAAGGAAGGCCGGACGATTTACGACAATCTCAAGAAGACGATCCTGTTCATCCTTCCGACCAACGGCGCGCAGGCGCTGGTCGTGATCGCCGCCGTACTCCTGCTGTTCGAGGTGCTGCCGGTCACCCCGGTCCAGATTCTCTGGGTGAACATGGTGACGGCCGTCACGCTTGCTCTCGCGCTTGCGTTCGAACCGCCAGAACCGGGCATCATGCGGCGGCCTCCGCGTGCGCCGACCGAACAGATCCTGACTCCATCGCTGATCTGGCGCATCGTCTTTATCTCGATCTTACTCGCCACAGGCGCGCTCATCCAGTTCCACCGCGCCTACGACGCCGGCCTTCCACTCGAAACGGCCCGCACCATCGGCATCAATACGCTGGTCACCGGACAGGTCGTCTACCTGTTCAATAGTCGCTTCATCGTCGGCTCATCGCTTTCGATTACGGGCCTGTTCGGGAACCCATACGCGATCCTTGCCGCCCTCGTCCTGCTGGTGCTGCAGCTTACCTTTACTTACGTCGGCATCGCTCAGACTTTGTTCGGTACCGACGCTATACCGGCCGAGGAGTGGATCGCAATCATCATATTCGGCGTGGCCGTCTTCCTGCTCGTCGAGCTCGAAAAGGCGCTGGTGCGCCGGTTACGGCGGAACGCGGCCCAGGTCTAGCCGGCTGGTAGAATGACCCCATCATGCTTTTGAACCGGGTCATCTCAGGGATCTTCTTCTTGACGCATTTTCTGTCTCCAAGCCTCGTCGCACGCGACTACCACGTCTCGCCGCGCGGCGATGACTCCAACCCAGGCACAGTGCGCCGTCCATGGCGCACCCTCGATCAGGTCGGACGCACGCAACTGCAGCCCGGCGATCGCGTTCTGCTCGAAGGCGGCTTGAGCTTCGCCGGGTCTCTCCAACTCGACGCCAGGCACAGCGGCTCCGCCGGCAAGCCGGTCGTGATCAGCTCTTACGGCTCAGGGGCAGCGATAGTAGACGGAGGCAACGGCAACGCCGTATCTGTCAAAGGTGCAAGCCATATTCGCCTCGCGAACCTGAAGCTCCGGGGATCTGGGCGAAAATCCGGCAACACCGAATCCGGATTGCAGGTGACCGAATCGACTGGCATCGAGGTCGATCAGGTGGAGGTCTTCGGATTCCGACGCTCCGGCATCGCTATCGACGGATCGCGCGATGTCCGCATCACGCGCGTCCATGCACACAACAACGGCTTTGCCGGCATCAGCTCCGGCGGGGCGGTTTCGCATAACATCTACATCGGTCATTGTCTCGCCGAGAACAATCCCGGCGATCCCTCCGTCCGAAAGAACCATAGCGGGAACGGCATTGTGATCGGCAAGGCACGCGGTGCGCTGGTCGAATACAGCGAGGCGCGCTACAACGGATGGGATATGCCGTGGACGGGCAACGGTCCCGTGGGCATCTGGACCTACCAGTCCGACCGCGTCATCATTCAATATTGCGTCGCGCACAATAACCGCAGCACCGGGCAGGACGGCGGGGGATTCGACCTCGATGGCGGTGTGACCAACTCCATTCTTCAGTACAACTATTCCCACAGCAACTTCGGCAGCGGCTATCTCATCTGCCAGTACGAGACTGCGGGACTGTTTGAGAAAAATGTCGTCCGCTACAACATCAGCCAGGACGACGGACTCAAGGACCACGATGCCGGCATCTACGTGTGGGTGGGAGGCGCCGAAATGAAAAGCACCCTCGTGCACAACAACACGATCTTCAACTCCAAAGGTTCGGCCGTGGCCCTCAGCGTTTCCAAAAAGTACGCCGACCAGTTGCCGGACATTCCGTTCTATAACAACATTTTCGTCAGCCGTGGACCGCAGATTCGCGGCGCCGCGCAGTTGGGACGCTTCGCGGGGAACCTCTACTGGTCAGTGGGAGAGCGCGGCTTCCTGGTTGACGATCACAAGACTTTTGAAGAATGGGTGAGCAAGACGGGGCACGAGAAGCACGACGGGCGCATCGTGGGGCTCTTCGCGGATCCGCTGCTGCGGAAGCATGGCGCCGGGCTTCTGTCCGATCCACAGCAGCTTCCGACACTGGCCGAGTATGAACTGCTCCCTGGGTCGCCCGCGGCCGGCGCCGGACTGGACCTGCGCCGCCTGTTTGGCATCGACCCCGGCAGGCGCGATTTCTATGGAACGCCGCTGCCGGCCGGCCGATTCGATATCGGCGCTTATGCGGGCCGGTAGCGCCGAACCGCGCCGGTGGCGGCGACGGCGATCAGAAGAACCGGTATGGCGATCCCGGCCAGCGAGACAGCCACCCGCGCTGCCACCGCCTTCTCCGGCTCTTCGCGGAAGTCAAAGGCAGGCAGGCCTTCGATCTCCCCGGAGGTCATGAGTTTCCGCTGGAAGACGCGGGGGAAGAAATAGGACCTCCAGGTATCGATAAACTCGTCGACAAGTGCCTGAAAGTGCCGATAACGCGCCTGCCCGGAGCCTGCCAGGTCGTTAAATGCCTCCTGCGCGAGAATCGCGGGCGAAAAATAACGCAGGCGGTCGATCATCGTCTGCTGGCGGCGGATCTGCTCATCGAACTGCGAGGTGAGCGGCCGGATCAGGCGCTCCACTTCCTCCTGCACCGCGTACGAGGTACTCGCGAAGTCCGGCCGGCCGCGCTGTTCGGAGGCCGAAGCGAGCTCGGGATGCTCCTCGTAGTAGCGCGCCAGAATCAGGCTGCCGCGCTCGGTCGCCTCCTTCGTGGCTGAACGCACGGCCTGAATCATCTCGACGCGCGACGGCACCGGATACAGCGCAGCCGCCGCCACGTTCAGCAGCGTCGGGATCAGGAGCACGAAGCCCAGCCACAGACCCGCGAGCGCAATCGCGTTCGAAGCGGAACTTTTTCCAAACGAATTCACCGCAACGGCCAGTGCGAACCAGAAGGCGCCGTAAGCAGCAACCACGGCGATCCATAGCAGCAGGCGCATTGCGGTACCGTCATGTAACAAGGCTACGCCGCTCAGCAGCGCCGCCCCGGTCGTGACGGCCGCGGCCAGCACGATGAGCACCAGTGCGCGAAACAGCACCTTCGAGAAGACGATGGTCCCCAGGCTCACCGGCTGGGAGAGCGCGAGCGCCAGCGTCCCCTGCTCGCGTTCGGCCGAGATGAGGTTATAGCTGAGCGCCAGGATCAACAGCGGATAGAGATACACCAGCACGAAGGCGAGATCGAAGCGCCCCGAGAGCAGATGCGTCGGGTTTTCGATCTCGTCGTGGGCAAGTTGCAGCTCCTTGGTCCGCAGCCCGAGCTTGTAGTACGACGGATTCAGATCGCTCTGCCCGATGGCAAAGGAAGCCAGTGGCGCGGGCGGCATCACGGCGTAAGGCGAGGCTGTGTTTTGGCCGATGGCGGCGGCGCTCCGTGGGTCGAGAAATCCACGTGGCTCCCGTCGGCCCGTTTCGATTTCGACGAGACTCTCCTTCAGCTTCGCGCGCCGGGCGGACTGCTCGGCAAGCACCTCGTCAATCGTCGCGCGTTGAAAGGCTGCCCAGCGCGCACCGTTCGACACCGCGTAACAAATGAGGACAGCGAACAGCAGAGAAACAACCCAGAGCGTCCGGTCCGCCGTCAGGTTGCGCCACTCGTGAACGAATATCGTGCGCCGCATCAATCTACCCTGACTTTGGAGACTGACGCGGCGGCGAACGCGACCGCGGCCAGGAACCACCCGCCGAGCAGCGCAAGCGCCCCCGCGTGATTCGCCATTACCCAACCGACACCAGGCGCTTCGTAGTGAAAGTCCGGCACCTTCGCCCATAGCTCCTCATCGCCCATGTACGCCGACCCCTGCCCCGCACCGTTGTAGGCGAGGTCCTCGTTCAGCAGCTTGACGAATTCGCGGCGATAGTTCTCGGCGGCCCGGGCAAAGTCGCGATGCTGCTCGAAGCCAGTACCCGCCAGTCCCATCGACAACGCGCGGACGCCGAGAAGCGGGGCGACTGCGGCCGTGCGCTCATGGAACCGGTTCTGGCGCTCAAAGGTATCCCACAGGCTGGTGTAATGCCTGTCGAAGACCTCGTTGCCGTGCTCTTCGCCGGCCTGAAGCGAGACGCCGGAGAAGTTGACCGGCAGGTCTTCGATTCTCGAAACGTTATACTTCGCAAAGAGTTGGCGCCGCAGTTCCTCCATGCGCTCCTGTTGCCCCTCGGCCGCTTCCCGCTCCATGGCTCGCGCGAATTCGAAGGCCGACGGTGTTGGATACAGCCAGCGCGCCAGGTCCGAAGCGGCGCGCGGCGCCAACAGGCAGTTGAAGATCCAGAAGGCCAGCAGTGTCACCAGCGCCAGCCGCGACGACCGCGCGCGCGCCGAAACCGCCAGCGACACGCCGACGAAGACACCGAAGTAGAGCAGATAAAAAAGTGTAAGCAGGCCCATCCGCGGCAGGCTCGCCGCAAACGAACCGTTGTCGGCCGCCATCGACAGCACCGCCGCGCCGATCAACGCCGATGGCACAAGCAGCAGCCCGAGCGCTCCCGCAATCCCTAACCCTTTGCCGATCGCGATCTCCGAGCGCCTCACTCCCAGGCTCAGCAGTTGACGCAGTGTACCCTGCTCGCGCTCGCCCGCATAGGCCGAGAAGCTTAGCAGTACGATCAACAGCGGCAGGAGCAGTTGCAGCACCGCGGCCGCAGTAAGCTGCCCGAACCTTTGGAGCGTGTTGCCGTCCTGCGCCGGCCTGTACTTGAACTCGTTCTGCTTGTGCGCCTCCAGGTACACCGCGACACCCAGATACGCGTCGGCGCCCTGGTCCACCAGCGACAGCGGCATCTTTGGCTTGAACGCATAGACCCCGTAGTGCGCCGCCGAGTGCGGATTCTTCTTCCCCTGGTGCAGCCAGTGTTCGCGCGCCGTCGCGCGTGCCGTCTCATGCTGGCGCCGCACCTCCGTATAGTGGGCCCACCCGGCAATCAGCGACATCAGCAGCAGCGCCATCGTGATCCCGCCGGCCCACAGAAAGCGGCCGTCGCGCGTCATCTCCAGAAACTCTTTACGGACGATGCAGGCAATCATCGACGTCTCTCCCTTAGTCGCGCATGTGTTCGAGGTAGATCCGCTCGAGGTCGGCGTGCCCGATCTCGCTGGTCCGGATCACCGAAGCCAGGTTGCCGTGCTTCATGATCCCGACCCGCGTCCCTGACTCCTTGGCGCGGAACAGATCGTGCGTCGCCATCAGGACCGCCACGCCGGATTCGCTCATCTTCCTGAGCAGTTCGGAGAACTCGTTCGAAGCCTTCGGGTCGAGGCCTGACGTCGGTTCGTCGAGCAGCAGCGCGCGCGCCATCTTCGCGATCGCAATCGCGATCCCGACCTTCTGGCGCATTCCTTTCGAGTAGGTCGAAACCCGGCGATTCGCCGCCTCCTCCGGCAGCCCGACTTGCCGGAAGAATCCCGCCAGTTCCGCCCGCGAGTATTCCATGCCGGCCAGCGCGCTGAAGTACTCCAGGTTCTCGATTCCGGTCAGGTTCCGGTAGAGCATCACCTGCTCAGGAATGTAGGCGATGAATTTCTTCGTCTCCAGCGGCTGCTGGACAACGTCGATCCCGTTGATCCGTGCCGATCCGGAGGTCGGTTCGATGAAGTTGAGGAACAGGTTGATGGTGGTGGTCTTACCCGCTCCGTTCGCCCCAAGCAGGCAGAAAACCTCGCCTGGTTCGATCCTAAGATTCAGTCGGTTCAACGCGACCGATCCGTTGTACTGTTTCGTCAGGTCGATGGTTTCCAACATAGCAATTCCAGTCTCGGGACAGTGTAAGGCAAAATGACCAAGTCGCCTATCGGGAATCCGCCAGCGGGCCGGGTCGCGCTGCAGGCGGACAGTACCGGCGCCTATGCGGGCTACTGACGAGTGCGCATCCGGAGACCGTACCAGAACAGCCCGGCCAACGCGAGCAGACCCACGATCCCGATGAGCGAGTTCCTCACGTTTGCCTGGGTCTGCGCGGAAGCGATCTCCTTGACCAGCCGCTGGCCCGCCACCATTGCAGTATCAGTCGCCCTGGCGCTGCGCTCCAGCGACTCGTTGAAAGCCGCGAGGATTTGCAACCCCGGCTCATTGCCCGGCGCGTTGAGCTGATCGCGCACGAACTTCTCAAGTGCCGCATTCGCCACCGTGCGCTCGCTGCCGGAGGTTCCGTGCTTCGCCACCGAGCGCGCGTACTCGTTCGCCAGGTTCCGCAGTACCTCGGCGTCGGGCTTCCAGTAGCCCTTGCGCGCTGTTTCGATCATCGTCGCCGTCAGGTTCTGCCAGGCATAGGGGTTCTTGGCGTCGAACCACTCCTTCAGCCCCAGATTCTCGCCGTCCTCGATGTAGATGCGGTTCACCTCGTCCCACATATAGCCCTGGACGGCGTCGGGTTTCGTAACCTGCCAGCCATAAAGATTCGAGGCCAGCTTGGCGATCTCGGAAGCACCGGAGAAGTCGTTCTCCTTCATGCCCTCGATCCATTTCCGGTTCCAGAACATCGAGCGCAGGTCGGCCGCCAGCGCCTCCTCCACGGTGTTCACTCGGACCTTGTTGAGGTCGCGCACATCGGAGAGATAGGCCGCCGCCTCCTTGCCCGTCGTATCGCGGATCGCCATCGTCATGCCGCCGAGGTACTCGAAGTAGTGGTCAAGCGTGAGAGCGCTGATCGTGTTTGACGAGTGGCTGATCGAAACTGCCTCGGTGTCCTTCAGCGCATGTTCGTAGAGTTTGTCGTACTTCTTGCCCCATTCGACGCCCTCGGTAAAGACGCCGCCGGCACGTTCGAGGTACTCCGCCGTAAGCTCCTTCGTATCGATGTAGCCGCCGCTACGGGAGACGCCGCCGGTCAGGCCCGTTCCATAGCCACCGGGGCCGTTGCTGAAGACGCGCGCGGCCGCGAGAATGCGTGCATCCCTGGCGCTGAAGCCTGCTGACTTCAGTTCGCTCTCGGCGCGATCGGTGTTTTCCGCGATGTAGTTTTCCCCGTCCGCAGCCGCGGCCGCCAGTCGTACAGCCCGGTCGATCAGATCCATCCGGTCCGGGAAGGAGTCGCGGAACTGAGCCGCCGCCTGCACCACCACGTCGACTCGCGGACGCTTGAGTTCAGGCGCCGGAATCAGCTCCACGTCGACTACAATGCCACGGTCATCCCAAACCGGCTTTACGCCCGCGAGCCAGAGGATTTGGGCGAGATCGACGCCATACTGCCGGATCACCTCGGTCGGCCAGAGATTGAACCCGACTTTGCGCGGCCAGCGCCCGAGCCGCCGTTTCTCAGATACCAGCAACTCGTCGGCCAGCTTCACGCCAAGTTCCCAGGCGGCCTGCGTCGGGATCTCGGCTGGATTGACGCCGTAAAGGTTCTTCCCCGTCGGCAGCGCGCGTGGCGTCCGCACCGGGTCGCCGCCACCCGCGGGAGGAACATACCGGCCGTCCAGCGCGCGCAGTGTTGCGGGAATTTCGTTGGCGGTCTCGGCGAAGGCCGCCTTCAGTTGGGCGATGCGCTGCAGATCGTCGGCCAGATTGGCCGGCGCCTCGGGCTTCGCTTCTGGTTTTGGAGCGGCCGGACGCGTCGCGCCCGCAACCACCGTCCCCGGATGATGAGACGCAGGCCGCACAGCAGCCGGAGGATGCGCCGTCGCGGGTTTGGCCGCCGCCGGCTTGGTCAACGCCGAACTGACAATCCGGATCGCCCGTGCTTTCGCCTTTTGATACTCGATCCCGCTCAGCTCTTTCTTTCCCGCCACGCGCTCGACAAAGGGCCGGCCCAGAATCTCCGTGATCGTGAGCGCCAGTTCGGCAGGCTGGTTCGGCTGGCTGTGGATATGCAGTCCGACGGGAATTTTTGCCTCTTCAAGATCGTCGAGATACTGATCCAGTTCGCGGATCTCATCGTCGGTCGGAGCCTTGGCGGTCCAGTCGAATCGCAGGTCCGCATCGAGCTTCTTCGCGCGCGCCAGCTTGCGGATTTCCGCACGCATCTGCTCCTTGAGGGCACCGGGCTCCTGGTGGATGAATCGCTGGGTGCTGCGGTAGAGTTCCGCGAAATCCTCATCGCTGTCGCTCAGTTGCGCAGCCACGATCGGCGGCGTCTGATGGCTCACCATCACGGCCGACCCGCGCCGCTTGGCGAGCAGCGCCTCGCCGACATTGTCCATCGTGTAGACGTAAACGTTCGGCAGAGCAGCGACGACGCGGTCCGACCAGTCGTCATCCAACTGCCCGACCGGCCGCCCCGGCAGAAATTCGTATGTGCCGTGCGTCCCGTAGTGCACCAGCGCGTCTGCCCGCAGTTCATTCTGCAGCCACCAGTAGACCGCAAGGTACTGATGCGGCGGCGGCACCGTATCGCTGTGGGCGAGCTTGGAGTCCATCACGGCTCCGCGCGCCGGCTGCGGCAGCAGCGTGACATTGCCGAACCGGAAATTCGGAATGACGAAGTAGTCCTTGCCATCCCGCCGCGCAACCATGAACGTGCCCGGAGGCGGACCATACGCTTCCGTGACCGCGCGCCGCATCGACTCCGGCAGCCGCGCGAACCACTTCGCATACTCGTCCACGGGTAGCAGCGTGACATCGGCCGAAGCAATGAACCGCTCCATTTCACCCGGCTCGCTCTCGCTGATGTTGCGGCCCTTGGCGAGCATCATCGCCAGCAGCGCGTCGGGGTTCGCCGGAGCGCCGTCGACGCGGTAGCCGGCCTCGCGCATCCCGTGCAGGAAACGCGTCAGGCTGCGGGGCACGTTGAGGCCCGCGGCCGTGAAATCCGCCTTCCCAATGCCGGCGAAGTACACGATTGCGACCTTCTTCTCCTGATTGCCCAGACGGCGAAGCCTGATCCAGCGCTCGGCCCGGTCGACCAGCTTCTCAATCCGCTCCTCAATCGGCGCCTCGAGTCGCCGGCCGTGCTCGTCCTGGCGCAGCGCCTCGAGCAGGATCGGTTCGATTGTCCCGTCGAGTTCCGAGACGACGGTCCCGATGGTCAGGCCGGGCCCCTTCACCCCATCGAGCGTCTGCCGGTATTCGTCAAGCGTCTTCCGCTCGAACATCAGGGTCAGGCCACGGATCACCGGAGCATCGACCGCCGTCGCCAGAAGGTGCACGCCGCGGTCGCCCTGATAGAGGCGTCCGTGGGAGCGCGAAACGATCAGGTCCGGCTTGAGCTCGCCCAGATACTCAGCGGTTCGCTGGCTTCCGAAGATCGCGGCGATGTTGAAGCCGCGCCGCTCGAAGGCCTCGATGAGTGCGTCGGTACCGGCCGTCATTCCCGTTTTCCAACCCGATGCAAAATCGAGAACCACCGTCGGGGCGCCTTCCTGCCAGCGCCCGCTCGTGCGAGACCAGTCGAGGTAAGCCTTTGTCTCGGTCAGGATCTCCTCGGAGCCCGGATGATAGAAGCCGCTGTCCGGCATCTCGAGCGGCGGCTCAACCGCGTGCTTCTCGCCCAGGTATGTCGCGGCAGCGAAGCGCAGCATCCGCGCCCAGTTCTCGACGCCGCCGTTGGCGTGATAGCCCGCGACCGGTTTCTCCTCTCCTTCATAGTCGGCATTGCCAACCCGGTGCACGCTGGCTTGCCGGGGCGGCAGCACGATCACGCGGCTGCCCGCGTTCGAAGCGGCCTCCAGTCCCGTCCGCACAGCCGGAGTATACGGCTCGGCGCGCAGTCCGTTCACGAAGATCACCTTGTAGCGTGCAAAGGGAAACGACTGGACGGATTCGTCATCGACATGCTCGCGCGACCAGGTCTCGATGCGGACGCCGCTGCGCTGCGAGGCTTTTTCGGCAAGGATGACAAACTGGTCGGCGAAACCCACCAGAAGAATTTTCGGCCGCGTCAGCAGGTACGCGACGCCGCCGATGCCGGCGAGAACCACGACGATCGCAAGGAGCAGGAGAGCTTTCTTTTTCATGATCAGTTTTCAGGAACGTAGACGACTTCGCCGCCATCGAGCCGGTAGGCGGTGCCGAGGCGCTGGCCCGCGCCGCGTCCGGTCTCGCCGCTGGCCTTGAGCTTTTCAATGGTCTTGCCGCGTTTGATAATCATTTCCATGTCCGGCTTGCCCGGATTGGTGACGATGGTGACGTCCTGCTGGCTCAGCCGCGCCGCAATCTCCGGCAGGCTGTTTTTCCCCACCAGAGACAGCAACATCGCCACCACCAGCACCATGCTCGCGTCGAAGAGGTTAATCAGGCCGAGCAGCGGATCGCGGTCGTCGGCCGACCGCTCAGAGAACCGCCTCGCGGCGCGGCGCCAGTCCTGTGCCGTTGTCGGCCGCTTCCGCGGCGATCTGTTGAGTTGACTCATCTGGTTCCTCCGCCCAAAGCGCCTGGAGAAAGTGGATTTCCGCCACATCCTGCTGATACCAGTTCCGCATCACGACGCTGATGGCATAGCAGACGCCGCCTACCAGGAGGCCGAGCACGGTGGTCGTGAATCCGATCTGGAGGTTGGCGCCCATCGTCTGCATATCGCCGCGCGCCAGGCCCGCCAGCGCCGGCTGCAGCGGAATCAGCGTGCCGATCAGACCGAGCATCGGCCCGACCTTCGAGACGATGCCGAGCCGCTCCACCCGACCCGCCATTTCGTGCTCGATCTCGGCGATCTCCCGGTCGATCATCGGCGGGAAAGACTCGTATCGCTGCCTCGTCTCCCGATACCGCATGAGATAGCCTTTCCACGGCAGGGCGGCGAACCGTTCCTCCGATGGCGCTCCGGCGTAAAGCTCTTTCCTGCTCTGCCGGTTCACGCTCCGGTCCGCCGCCTCTGCCAGGAACTGTCCGACGACGTACGTGCCGTAGGCGAACGCAAGCAGCGTACCTACAAGCGTCGGCAACAGAAACGCGCTGGAGAGGATGTACAGAATCTCTTGAATAATCTGCAAACGTCTGCCTCAACCCATCGGAAAGTTTCGCCGCCGGTGCCAGGCGTAACTCAATCCGATCATTCCCGCGGTCAGTGCCAAGGGAATGACCGTGTAGACCAGGTCGGCCTCCTGGCGCGCCGGCCCGTCGCCCGCCGTCTGATTCAGGGGGATGAGCAGTATCGCCGTGAGGTTCACGCCGCTGGCGAACTCGATTGCCTTGAAAGGCGAGATCCGGAACCGCCCAAGCAGCCACGCCGGCCCCAGGACCGCAACCGTCGCGGCCAGCCCAACCAGCGCGCCAGCCGTCCCGCCCTCCACGCGGCTGACCTTCTGCAAAACCAGCCAGCAGACACCACCGGCCGAGAAGACGAACATCGGGGTCGGGATCACCGCGAGCACCCACGCCTTCGCTATGGCGCGGTCCGAGCGCCGCAGCCGCAGCGTCGCAAACAGCAGCGCCAGGTGGATCAGCACCGCGCTGCCCCAGAATCTCGGATCACGCAGCAGAGCGGCCGCCTGCTGCTGCGCCATCGACTCCGCCAGCCGCCCCAACAACGCGAACAGCCCCATCGTCGCAGCGGCGTATGTCGCCCCGCGCACCGGAGCCAGGGTGCGGCGGCCGGAGGCGAACAAAAGGATGTCCCGGCAGAGAAAGAGCGCCAAACCTGCCAGCGCGAGGTAGACCCAATCCATGGTGGCTCTTACCCTCAGGTAATCACGCCGGAGGATGTCCTCGCAGGAAAACGTGATCATCGATCTGATTTCGACCGTGAACGGGCCCATAAAACCGCCGAGCGGAACGCAATGCGGTTCAGGCTATACTGAGCCACGGAGGATGCGAATGAGCTCACCATCGAACACGGTCAGGGTCCTGGGCTTCGCGGGCAGCCTGCGAAAGGCGTCCTACAACCGCGCACTGCTGCGTGCCGCGCAGGAGCTGGCGCCGGAGGGAATGACCATTGACATCTTCGACCTTTCACCGATTCCCCTGTACAACTTCGATGTCGAGCAGCAGGGCGACCCCGAGCCTGTGACCGCGTTTAAGAATGCCATACGCGCCGCCGACGCCGTACTCATCGCTACGCCGGAATATCAGCACGGCATCCCAGGCGTGCTCAAGAACGCGCTTGACTGGGCCTCCCGGCCGCCGCGCAGCTCCCCGCTTCAGGACAAGCCCGCCGCCATCCTGGGAGCCACGCCGGGCAGGCTTGGCACGGCGCGCGCCCAGACGCAGCTCCGCCAGTCGCTGACCTACAACCGCACCTATCCGCTGCTCCAGCCGGAGGTCCTGATCGCGTCGGCCGGGGAGAAGTTCGATGCCGAGGGCCGCCTCACCGACGAGGATACGCGCACGCACGTCCGCCGGCTGCTTGAGGAGCTCGTGCGTTGGACACTGTTGCTGCGGCGCGGCCGGGAGGCCTGAACCGCTACGCCGGCCCTGACCGTCGGCGCCAGCAGCGCCCGGAGCCGATGATTCCCAGGTCAACCAGCACAGCCAGGACGAAGACAACCAGGTAAATACCATCCAGCCCGCCGCCCGCGTTGATCGCCCAGGCATACGCCAAGGTCGTCAGGGGCATGAGGAGGAACCCCAGCAGGGGCCAGACCAGCGTGTCATAAGCCCGCTGCAGGTAGTTGCTGAACAGGAACACGAGCACAATCACCAGGCGCGGGAAGGCCAGCGCCAGCAGTCCGAGCAGACAGGGCATTCACGTCTCCTTGTTTTGAGCATCTGTTTTGAGCGTCTCAATACTGCCGCGGCGTCTCACGCGGCGAAGTGCCGTCGGCGTCGTTGATTCGCGCGCCCGGCGGCACGGCCACAGGACCTTTCAGAAGCGGGTCCGCGGTCTCATTCATCCAGCGGTCCAGCCGGCCGCGCATCTCCGCCAGCGCCGCCTTGGCTGAACCGTCCGAAACCAGGTTGTTCCGCTCCAGAGGATCGAACATCAGATCGAACAGGTACTCGCGATCCACGCGCTGCTCCCGCCACCCGTTATTCAGCCAGTGGGATTTGCTCAAGCCGTCATCGCAGTTCGGGAGATTTGGCCGCCCGCGGTCATCGAAATGCCGGATGTATTTCCAGCGGTGCGTCCGGACCGCGCGCTTGGGCTCATAGGCGGCATGGAAGCTGACCTCGGAGAAGACCTGTTCGTTGATCTCCTCCTTTTCGCCGCGAATCAGAGGCATCAGCGACCGCCCCTGCAGCCAGCCGGGATGGCGAAGCTCGAGCAGGTCGCAGATGGTTGGGAACAGGTCGATGTGCGAGACCATCGCATCCGAAACCTTCCCTCCGCGGAACCCGCCCGGACCGCGCATCGTGAGCATGACGCCCATCCCGTGATCAGTCAGGCTGCACTTCATGCCGGGGAAGGGAATGCCGTGGTCGGTCGTAGAGATCACCAGTGTGTTGTCGGCCAGGCCGCGTGCCTCCAGCGCCCGCAGCACCGTCCCCACCGCGTCGTCCATTACGCGCGCCGATGCCTTGTAGGCGGCCATGTCCTGCCGGACCTCGGGCGTATCGGGAAGGATCGGAGGCGGCGTGCAATAGCGCGGGTCCTCCTTTGGGCCGGGCACAGGGAACTCGCGATGCGTCTCGGAGAATCCGACGTCGAGGAAGAACGGGTTGCCGGCGGCTTCGCTCAGGAACCTGACCGCTTCGGCCGAAGCCTGCACCGCACGGCCGTTCGTCGTGAGGATCCGGTCATATCCCGTGGTTTTGGGGTCGCGCGCGACATGCTGGACGCCGCACTGCGCGGTGAGGTAGCCGGCGGCCTTCAGGGTGTGAACCAGGTGCTGGCTGTAGTCGTTCAGCGAAAAGCCGCGGTGCGCCAGCCCGAGCATGCCGCTCGAATGCGGGCACTGTCCGGTCAGGAGCGCGGCGCGGCTCGGCGAACACGTCGGCGCCGCGCAGAAAGCCTGCCGGAAGAGCACGCCCTCTTCGGCGAGCTTCTGCAGGTTCGGTGTCGGTATCGCATGTCCATACGGCTGCGTGTAGCGTCCCGTGTCGTGCGAGTGCAGATACAGAATATTCGGCCGTTTGCGGTTCAACGTCTGGGCGGCGCGCAGCGCCGAAGCGCTCGCGATGGACGCAGCCAGAAAATCGCGGCGGGGAAACCCGGAGTTTGACATGCTCATTTCCTCGTATGCTGTTTTATAAACTCGACGGACTTCTCCAGTGCATCGAGCGTCTGTTCGAGCAGCGGCTCGGAGCGGCCCTCATGCCCCTGCGGTCCCGCTACAAAGTCATGATACCCGTCCTCATAGATTTCCATCCGGACGCGTTTGCCCGCCCTGGTTAAGAGATCGTAGAGCAGCCGATTGGGAGGGAGCAGCGAATCCGCCGTCCCCACCAGAATCAGCACGGGCGCCTGAATCGATTGAATGTTCTTCGAAGCGATCCGCATATCCGGTTCGACGTTCCTGTATCGGTCCAGCGGATTCCCGCCGGGCGGAGGCGTCACGCGCTCGATTCCGAGAAATCCCACCGGTGCGGCCGCCCCGAGGATCGCAGCCCGCACCGGCACCCGTCCCATCAGGTGCAGAACGAGATTTCCGCCCCGGCTCACCCCGTAGAGGCCGATGCGCTGCTTATCGACAAACGGCAGGGTGCAAAGGTGCTCGACCACTGCCACGCCGTCATCGACGTAGGTCACCTGCTCCGGGTCGATGATATCGGCGCGCGGTCCGGAGGAGTTTCGATAGTCTGCAACCGCCACAACGAAGCCCTCCTGCAGAAACCGCTCCCAGATCGGTCCGCCCGTCGTCCCGAGCGACCAGGAGACCAGCTTTTCCATGCCGCGCCCGCCCGGAGCGCCGTGAAAATAGACCAGCGCCGGGAAGGGCCCGTCGCCCTTCGGCTTGCGAACGGCCATGGCGGCGTAGAGTCCGTCCCTGGTTTTGACGTACACTTTGTGCACGGGAGATTCCGCCTCCGGCACCACCCGGATGTAGCGGCCGTGGTCGAGTTCCTGCCCTGCCGGGTGTTCCCGCACCTGCCCTGCCAGGATGGCGGCGGATGCCAGCAGCGGCAAAATTCTTGTGCGATTCATGGTTGCGTTATTGTAATGCAAATCTCCACGCCGATACTGAAAGGGACGTCACTACGTATATGGATTTCACTCGCCGCCAGGTCGTTCGCAATTCCGCTGTCTCGCTCGGCTTTCTTGGACTCCGCTCGCTGCTGGGCGGCCTGTCCGCTCCCACGCTGGCCATGGCGAAAGGCTATGGCGAGTTGGTCCCGGACCCGGAACGGGTCATCGATCTTCCCCGAGGCTTCGAGTACAAGATCCTTTCGCGCACCGGCGCCCCGATGGATGACGGCCTTGTCGTTCCCGCATCGCACGATGGCATGGCGGCGTTTTCCGGCCCCGGCGGCAAGACCATTCTCGTCCGCAACCACGAGATGACCGTCGGGCCGGCGCGCCTCGGCGCCTTCGGCGATAAGAACGAGATGCTCGGCAAGGTCGACGCCGCTTCGATCTACGACCGCGGCCGCGGAAAGAGTCCATCGCTCGGCGGAACGACGACCCTGGTCTATGACACTAAAACGAAGACCCTAGAGCGCCACTTCCTCAGTCTCGCGGGAACCCTTCGCAACTGCGCCGGTGGACCCACCACCTGGAACAGTTGGATCACCTGCGAAGAGACGATCCAGAAGGCCGAAGGCAACTACGAGAAGGATCACGGCTACTGCTTCGAGGTTCCGGCCACCGCCGAGCCGGCGCTCGCGCCCCCCATTCCCCTCAAGGACATGGGCCGATTCAATCACGAAGCTGTCGCCATGCACGCCGCCAGCGGGATTGTGTACCTCACCGAGGATCGCGGCGACGGGCTGCTCTACCGTTTCCTGCCGAACCACCCCGGCAAGCTCGCCGAAGGAGGCCGCCTCCAGGCGCTGGTGGCGCGCGACCGCAAGAGTCTGGACACGCGCAACTGGGACAGCGATCTCCTGCGGCCCGGACAGAAACTCGCCGTCCAATGGATCACCATGGAGGAGGTGCAGTCGCCCAAGGATGATCTCCGCGCGCGGGGATACGAACTCGGGGCCGCCCGCTTCGCCCGCGGCGAGGGGATGTGGGCGGACCGCAATACCATCTACTTCGCCTGCACCAACGGCGGCAAGGCGAAAAAGGGGCAGATTTTCAAGTACACCGTCAGCCCCGGCGAAGGCACGAAAGACGAACAGAGGAAGCCCGGCATGCTCGAACTCTTCATCGAGCCCAACAACGCAGACCTTCTGGAGAATGCCGACAACCTCACCGTCGCGCCCTGGGGCGACCTCGTCATCTGCGAGGACGGCAAGGGCGAGCAGTACCTCGTCGGCGTCACGCCGAAGGGCGAGCTTTACAAACTGGGCCGCAACTCGCTCAACCAGTCGGAGTTCGCCGGCGCCTGCTTCTCTCCCGACGGCAGCACGCTGTTCGTGAATATCCAGACGCCCGGCCTGACCCTGGCGATCACCGGGCCGTGGCGCCGGCGCGGGTAGGACCGCTACGCCTTCTGCGCGCCGGGCCGCCCGGACTCCACTACGAAAGACGCGCGGGTCTTGATCGGCGCGCCGGGCCGCGTCACGTATTCGACGACGCGGTAGTCCGAGGTCCACTGCCCGGGCGCCAGCACGCATCGCACGTAGCCGCGCTGCGAGTTGAAGAACCGGACGTGCGGATTCTCCGGCAGAATCGCCTCGACCGCCGGAGTCATGTCCGAGCCGTCGCCGGCGGAGCTGATCGAAGTGCCGACGAATTCGGTCCCGACGATGGCGGATTCCGGCTTGTCGAAGTCCGCCTTCAGATCATTCACCCAGTTGGTGTGAATGTCTCCAGTCAGCACGACCGGATTGGACGGCTTGCGCCGGTCGAGAAACTCCAGGATCCGCCGGCGCGCCATCTCGTATCCGCTCCACTGGTCCATCGAATAGGCCGTTTCCGGTCCGGGTGCACGGTCGACTTTCGCCAACATAACCTGCTGGGCCAGCACGTTCCAGCGCGCCCTGGATTGCCCGAGCCCCTCCAACAACCAGCGCTCCTGCTCGGGACCCAGCATGGTCGCCTTCGGGTCGAAGACCTCCGGGCACGGAGCCTTATTCCCGTCGCCGCAGGGCTGATCGGTCCGGTACTGCCGCGTGTCCAATACGTGGAAGGAGGCCAGGTCGCCGAAGATCAGGCGGCGGTAGAGCAGCATCTTCGACCCTTGCGGCAGCGACGAGCGCCGCAGCGGCATGTGCTCGTAGTAGGCCTGATAGGCGTTGGCGCGCCGCTCGAGGAACCGGTCGCGCGGCGTGTCGTCCTCCGGGATGTCGGCCGCGTAGTTGTTGTCGACCTCGTGGTCGTCCCAGGTGACCACCCACGGGAAGATCGCGTGCGTCCGGCGGAGGTGCTCATCGCTGCGGTACAGCGCGTAGCGGTTGCGGTAGTCCTCCAAACTCACGATTTCCGGGCCACGATGCTTCCGGACAAAGCCGTCGCGCTCGCGCCCTTCATAGATGTAATCGCCGAGGTGGATGACCAGATCGAGATCCTCCTCGGCCATGTGCTGGTAGGCCGTGTAGTAGCCGGTCTCGAAATGCTGGCAGGAGGCGAAGGCGAAGGCCAGGCGGTCCGGACGCCCGTTCGCCGCCGGGGCGGTCTTGGTGCGGCCCACCGGACTCACCGCATCCCCGGCCTTGAACTGATACCAGTAGTGGCGGTTCGGCTCGAGCCCTCGAACATCCACGTGCACCGAGTGCGCCAGTTGGGGCGACGCCACCGCCGTACCTTTTTTTACGACGCGCCCCAATTTTTCGTCGGCCGCGATCTGCCAGTCCACTCGGACATTCTCGGGGTCCATCCCCCCGCCGTTGAGCGGATCGGGCGCGAGACGTGTCCAGAGGACAACTCCGTCCGGAAGCGGGTCGCCGGAGGCGATGCCGAGGGTGAAGGGGTCGGCCGAAAAACGCGGCTGCGCGAGCAGCTTGCCGCCCAGACCTCCCGTGAACGTAAGCCCGAGTAGGGCTCCGCTGCGGATCAGGAACTGGCGGCGCTTGAGTGATTCAGTCTGAAATCGGCGAACAGTCGAGGGTCTCATGGTTGACGACCATCTTACAGCACGAAAATGAAACGCGTATGACGATCCGGCGCCCGCCCTCGGACCAGAAAGATGAAACCGGAGTGCACCTGAGCGTCATCCAAATGGTATGTTGGTAGTTGTATTTAGGCGTAACGTAAGGAGGAAACACCGGTGAGCGAAATGCATCCCGCCTACGTCCCCCCGCCTTCCGAAGGCGGCGGTTTCAAGATTCCGATCCTTTTCGGCGCCGTCATCGCGCTTCTGGCTGCAAATGTCTACCTGTTCCTGCAGGTGGACGGGCTGCGCTCGGACATGTCGAAGATGAGGGAGTCGATCCTGACCGAAATTACGACGGTCCGGGAAGCCTCCTCGGTGTCGACTCAGGCGGCGCGGCGCAATCTTGACACCCTGCGCGATGAGTTGGAGACGGCCCGGCGTCAAGCCTCAATGGCGGCCGGCCAGGCGAAGACGGAAGCCACACGGCACGCCGAAGACCTGGCTCGCAGGCTGGCGCAGGAGCAGGCTCGGGTTCAACAGGAGGTGAAGCAGGAGCTCACCTCGGTCAAGGAAGTCGCCACCACCGCGACATCGAGAATCGGTGAAGTAAGCAGCGAGGTCGGCAACGTGAAGTCCGAAGTCAGCGCGACCAAGTCGGAGCTGGAGCGTACGATCGCCGATCTGAAGCGCGTCACCGGCGACCTCGGCGTCACCAGCGGACTGGTTGCCACCAACGGCAAGGAACTGGCGGCCCTGAAGGCCCTCGGTGAACGGAACTACTTCGAGTTCAACCTGCGAAAGACAAAGGACTTCCAGCGCGTCGGCGACATCACCGTCCAACTGAAGCGAACAGATACCAAGCGGAATCGCTACACGATCGAAGTCGTGGCGGACGACAAGAAGGTCGAGAAAAAGGACAAGGGCGTCAACGAGCCAGTGCAGTTCTACGTTGCTAAGGCTCGACAGCCGTACGAATTCGTGGTCAACGAGATCAAGAAGGACCAGATCGTCGGCTATCTGTCTACTCCGAAAGTGGTGCAGAGCGCGCGGAATTAGCGTCTCGCTCCTCTGACAACGGTGGTCCGGCGGCGTCACGCCGGACCGCATCCAACCACTCCACGATCACTCCGTCCAGCCAGAATCTCGGGCGCCGCCGCGCGAGAAACCCGAGGTGTCCTCCGTGTTCCAGCAGCCTCAACTCGATCGCCGGATTTTCACGTAGCGCCGGATGATCGTAGGCGGAGAGCGGAATCATCGGATCGTCCTTCGCATGCAGGAGCAGCGTCGGGACGCGGATGCGGTCGAGAAAGCGGCAGGCCGATTGCGTCCGGTAGTACTCGGAGGCGCCCCCGAATCCGAAGGCCGGCGCCGTGATCCGGTCATCGAAATCGTAGATCGACCGGGCTTCCCCCACGCCGTTGCTCTGATATCGATCCGGATGCAGCCTGCACCGCCGCCGGTAGCGGGCCTTCAGCGAGCGTAGAAACCACCATGAGTAGAGGCGATTGCGAGGCGCATCGATCTTCCGGACGCACGCCTCCAGATCGAGCGGGGTCGAAACCGCGCAGATCCCGGCGAGGCACTCCCTCGCGGATTCGCCCCACTCTCCCGCGAGTTTGAGGACGATATTTCCGCCCAGCGAGTAGCCCACCACGAACAACGGACCGCCCCGATCCCGGCGCAGCGTTTCCGAAATTGCACGCAGGTCGTGCGTGAGCCCGCCGTGGTATAGATTGTCGTAGTCTCCACCGCAGCCCCGCAGGTTCATACGATGGACGTTGTAGCCGCCCTCGAGGGCCGCCTGCGCCATGCTGCGAATGTAGCCCGCGGCATTCGAACCCTCGAGCCCGTGGACCAGGATGAGCTCGCCGCGAGCCGCCCCGCCGCAGGCATGTTCGTGGACCAGCACCTCGACCGCCGGTTCAGTCCGGTAGCGGCGCTCCCGTGCCGGGAAGCGTGCAAGGTTCAGCCGCCGAGGCCAGAAACTGCCCGCGATCGTGAGCAGATGCGGATTGCGGATCAGAGGAACAGAGGGGCGCAACCCACCAGTGTAGCCGCCCTCGGCGCCCTGCGTTCCACCGCCTCAGTCTTCGTCCGACTCCCGAAGCTCCGTCTTCCGGCTCAGGTCCTCTGCCAGAATGATCGCTTCCGCCAATTCGCGCATCGGACGGCGAAGTCGCCGGCTCTCGTTCCGCAGCCGCAAATAGGCATCCTCCTCGGTCAGGTTGTACTTGTACTGGAGGATTCCCTTGGCACGCTCCACCAGCTTGCGGATCTCCAATTGCCGCTTCATCTCCTGCGTCTCTTCGAGCAGCCTGGCATTCTGCTCGACCAGCTTGGCTTTGGACAGCACCGTGCCCATCTGCTCTCCCACGAACGTCAGGAGCGCGATTTCGTCGGGCGTGTGCTCGCGCGGCTCGCGGTGGTGTACGTTGATCACGCCGATCACGTCGCCTCCGCTCATCAGCGGGACCGAAAGGAATGCCTCGTAGTTGTCCTCGATCAGCCCAGGGAATCTCTTGAAGCGGGCATCCGAGCTGGCGTTGGAGCCCAGCGCCACGACGGATTTGTGCTCGACCACCCAGCCCGTCACGCCCTCGCCCATCTTCATTCGCAGGGTTCCGATCTCGGCGGCGTGCGGCACCTGCGACGCGCGCAGCACAATTTCGCCGGTCTCCGGTTCAATCAGATAGACCAGGCAGGCGTCGCAGGCAGTCACCTGGACCGTCAACCCCACAATCTCCCCTAACATCTCATCGATCGTCAACTCGGAGGCAACGATACTGCTGATCTTATGCAGTAGCGAGACTTGCGATGAGGAGGGTTCCATTGCGTGTCCTGATGCCATGTTTCGAGCGTAAGCTGCCGGTGGGCCGCGGTCCAATCGAAACTTTCTATTGGCTCTATACTGGAGTTACATGAAATGACGGCCGCGCAGCCCGCATCTCTAACGAAAGCCGCCGCTTTCGTGTTAGTTCTGGCTTCGGTAGCCCACGCCGCCGGAGCGTGGACGCGGGCCGCCTCGTCAGACTTCGAAGTCCTGACCGACGACGGAGAACGCACGGCGCGCCTCGTCCACCGTCGCTTCACTGAGATCCACCGAGTCCTGCGCTCGGCCGCTCATGGTCGTGATGGAGCGCCCCTTCCGGTCCGCGTCCTGGTCTTCCGCGCCGACCGCGAGTTCCGCCGTTTCCGCCCCTCCGAATCCACTATCGGCTTCTACCAGTCCGGTCCCGAACGCGACTACATCGTACTCCGCCACAGCGGCCCCCAGACCTACCGCATCGCCTTCCACGAATACGTCCACCTGGTGCTCAACCACAGCTCCGCGAAGCTGCCGCGCTGGATGGAGGAGGGCCTCGCCGAATTTTATTCGACCGTCGAACTGCGCGATTTGCGCCTCCGGATCGGCCGCGTCATCCCCGACCACGTCGCCGTCCTGAGCCGCGAACGCTGGCTTGACGCCGCCGAACTGAGCGCTGTCACCCACGAATCGCCGTATTTCAATGAGCGCGGCCGCGCCAACATCTTCTACGCGCAGAGCTGGGCGCTGGTTCACATGCTCAACCTCGATCCCCGGTGGCGCGAGCAGCTCCCCGACTTCGCCGCCCGCATGGCCGAGGGCGTTCCCCCCGTCCAAGCCTTCCAGCAATCGTTCGGACGCTCACTCGCCGACGCGATCCTCGAACTGGGCCGCTATGTCGCCCAGCGCCGCTTCGCCGTCGCCGAAGTCGACGCCCCACCCGCCGAAGAAGTCGCCGGCGTCGAGGTCGGACCCGTCTCCGGGATCGAAGTCGATCTCGCACAGGCTGAGCTGCTGATGCTGCTTGGCAAATCCTACGAGGCGCACACGATCTACGAGCGCCTTTCCTCGATGGAGCCGGACTCCCCGGAAGCAGCCACCGGGCTGGGAATGGCGGCGATGCAGCGGCGCGACTTCGATGCAGCCCGCCGCTATCTCGAAAAGGCCATCGCTCTTGGAAGCCGACAGCCCGCGACGTATTTCGAATACGCGATGCTGCTTAGAGAGTCCGGAGGCGACCGTACCGAGGTCGCACGCTACCTCGAGCGCGTCACCGTCTTGCAGCCCAGCCACGCGGAAGCGCAGTTCCTGCTCGGGGTTATGGCCGCAGCCGACGGCCGCCATGAAGAGGCCGTCGAACGTCATCGCAGGGCCGTCGAGGTGCTGCCGAGACAGTCCTATTTCTGGCACGCCCTGGCGATCTCATACCGCGAACTCGGCCAGCGCGAGCTGGCCCGGCGCGCCGCTTTTCGGGCGCTCGACGCGGCCGCCACCCCCGAGGAGCGCGACCGCGCGCTTGCCGCCGTCCGCCTGGCCGACCAGCCCGACCCCCAGACGCAGCGCGAACGGACCGCGGTCGTCGTCCCGGAAAGCTGGCGCGAGCGCAAAGGCGACGCCTTTTTCGAGGGCCGGCTGACGCATCTGGACTGCACCGAGCTTTCCGTCCGCTTCCGATTCGAAGCCGACGGAGAAACGCTTGTCCTCGCGGCAGGGCGGCGCGACAGAATGCGCGTGACCGGATTCCCCCAAGGCTTCGACACCTTCCAATGCGGCCCGCAGGAAGGCCGCAGGGTTCGAGTGGAGTACGAACGCTCTACCGCCCGGCCCGGCGCCGCCGGAAACCTGGTAGCGATCGAGGCTAGGTGATCAGGCCCCGGCCGTCAGCCGGTTCTCACGCCGCAGCCGCTCGAATCCCTCGATCGTCTCGGCGATGCCCTCCTCGAGCGGGGTCTTTGGCACGTCGGGAACCAGCGAGCGGAGCAGGCTGTCGTCCATCTGGTAGGCCACAGGCACTTGCGGACCGGCGAACGTGATCAGTTTCGAGGCGCCGGGCCGGATCCGCTCGAACATTGCAATCAATTCCCCGATCTCGACGATGTCGCCGGCGAGGTTGAAGACGTGCGCCCCTTCGATGGGCGACAGCAGCCCGCGGATGAAGGTCTCGGCGACATCACGGACATATTGCAGGTCCATCCGGCCGCTGACACGGATCTGGAACGGCCCACCGAGGGCGATGGCCTTCATGGCCAGTGTCGGATCGGCGGTCAGGCCGGTGTCGCGGCCGACGCCGTACACAGTCCACGGCCGCAGCCCGATGCTGGAGATTCCATCGGTTGCGTAGAAGACCCGCGCGTTGTCCTCGTTGGCGTGCTTGAAGACGCCGTAGTGGGTTGCCGGCCGCAGCGGATCGTTCTCGTTCAGTTTTCGGTCTTCGTAGAGTTCGCCCGGACCCCACACCGCTGACGAGCTCGCGTATGCGACTCGCACCGGCCGGCCGGCGTCACGGGCTGCCTCGAAGACATTAAGCGTCCCGATCACGTTGATGAGCCCTCCCGCCACTGGGTTTCGCTGGCAGAACGGCATCAGGACCGCCGCCAGGTGGATGATGTGGGTGATTTCCTGGTCCCGGACCAGCGCTTTGATGCGGGCCGTATCCTCGATCGAGCCGGTCTCGGTCGCCACCCGGCGCACGGCCTCCGGCGGGACCAGCAGCGAAAGCCGCACCGGATTCGGATCCAGGTCGTAGACCAGGACGTCGATCTGCCGCTCCAGCAATTGTTTAACGACCCAGGCTCCGATGCATCCCTGGGCTCCAGTCACCAAAACTCGCATCCCATCTCCTATAATGAAAGGGTTGACACGCCGTACTCGGGCGGGAAACCTGCATCTTAGCACGCGTCCCCGGGCGCCGCTCCCGGCAGGATGCTATACTTGAGGGGTTATTGGCAGCCGCTGATTCCCTTACCTCCCCCACAGATTTCGAATTTTTCGGTGACCGCAGTTCACGGCGTCTTTGTATTTTGGTATGTAGGTATATTATTATCATCAACCAGCTATGCCGCAAGTGAAAAGGTGACGGACGTGGAAATGTTGAGGGTGGCGCGGATGGATCTCGAAAAGGCGAACAGGTCGCCGAACACGCGGCGCGCCTACAAGAGCGACTGGAAATATTTCGCCGCTTGGTGCTGCGAAATGGGGTACAACGTGTTTCCGGCGACCTCAGAGACGCTCGCCTCTTACGCGACCAGCATGATTTCGAGCGGCCTGAGAATTTCGACGACGGCGCGCCGTGTGGCTGCCGTAGCCTTCTGGCATCGAGTAGGCGGCGCGTCGGTGAACCCCTTCAATGACGACGTTAAACTCGTCATCACCGGCGCGCGGCGAAAACTCAAGGAGCGGTCACGCGGAAAACTGGCGTTGTCAGTGCCGGAGTTGCGATCCATTTCCAAGGCCCCTTTGAAGGGGGGCTCGCCCTTGGACGTGCGCGATCGGGCGATGCTGATATTGGGTTTTGCGGCGGGGCTGAGGCGCTCCGAAATGGTTGCGCTGGACGTTGGGGACGTCGCCTTTTACGACCCGGGTATCGTTTTGCAGATCCGCTACTCGAAGACGGACCAAACAGCACAAGGACGTGAGGTTGCTGTGTTTGCCGGCAAGCGGCCGGAGACGTGTCCGGTGCGGGCTCTCCGAGACTGGCTGGAAATCAGAGGGTACTCGGACGGCCCGCTATTCGTGTGCTTCCAAAGTTCCTCGGTGCTAGTGCCGACGAACAGGCGCATGCAGTCTCGCATCGTACACTTAGTTGTGAAGCGGAGCGTCTCGCTGATCGGGCTCCCCAAGGCGGGCTACGGCGCTCACTCGCTGCGGGTCGGTTTCGTGACTTCGGCGGCGGCGTCGGGCGCGTCGGCGCTGGCCATTATGCAGGTGACCGGGCACAAGAACGTGCAAAACGTCCAGAGGTACTGTCGCGCGGGTGAACGCTTCACACTCCATCCCCTTAAGGATCTGCTTTAAGCGTGCGCCAGGCGAACGGCCGGCGCCTTGCTGATCTCCAGCTCGGCCGCGATCGCGGAGTAGGAGAGGCCGCGGGCTCGCCGATCGCGGACCTGGTCCGGAGTCGCGGCGACCTTCGGCCGGCCGATCCGCTTTCCTTGTCGGCGGGCTCGCTCGACGCCGGCGCGCGTTCTCTCCGACAGCCGGATCCGCTCCTGCTTGGCGATCACGGCTAATATCGAGATTACGGCTTCGCGGAAGATACCGCATGAATCCAGATACTGCTCAGTGAAGCTCCGGAACTGCACGCCATACGTTGTGAGGCGGTTCAGCTGCTGCGGCGTCTCCAAAACTCCCTCGCGGCTGAAGCGGTCCAGCGACCAGAACAACACGACATCGAACCGGCGCCGGCTGGCGTCTTCGAATAGCTGCTGAAACTGCGGCCGCTCGGCCGACTTGGCGGATTCATGGTCGATGTATTCCCGGTACTGGATCCAGTTCTGGGAAGCGGCGAAGCTCCGGAGCTGGGCGAGTTGGTTCTCAACGTCCTGGCCTCGGTCCTTGGTGGAAACGCGGGCGTACAGTGCGGCTCTCATTCAAAGCCAATGTACGCTGTTCCGCGCGGCCTGGCGCGAACGATCACAACGCGGCGCTGCTTTTCCGAGACGTAGTAGATCAGCCTGTATTGTCCGCGGTAGAACCTGGTCTTGTAGAAGTTCGGATAGCCCCTCAGTTCTTGGGCATCCGGGGGAAACGGATCGTCCTTGAGGGCGGCGATCGCCTCCATGGCATCGCGCCAGATCCGATCGGGTAGTTCGTCAAGCTCGCGGACTGTGGACTTAGGAATCTCGACGCGCCAGCTCATGACCATGGCGGCGCAAGTACTCTTCGAGCGTGATGGTGGGCTCCTTCAATCGTTGCCGCGCTACCAACATGTCGGCTTCGTCTTCGGAGATCTCGACAGGGTTCTTGAGCAGCACCGCTTCCTTTCTGGGCTCCGGCGTCGTGTGCTTCTTTTTGCTGGGCCTGCTCATGGTCCCATTATACGCCTTCGGACTTCGATTTTCTCAGCGAAAAACGATTGACATACAATAACCGCATAACATATAATGAGAGTATGAGCAAGACGCAGGAGGCGATGGCGATCATTGGCCGTGCGGCTCAGGAGGGCTGCACGGTGCGCGATGCTGCTAAGCGCGCCGAAGAGATGACGGGACTGCGGATCTGGGGTGAGGAGCCTCTGGTGTTCGACCGGCGAGTGCTGAAGCTGGCCCTGTTCGAGATCTGCATCAACCAGGGCGGGAAGCACGGCCGCCGATTGGCGCGTGAGTACGTCCCGGGCTTCGAGCGTGCCCTGCTGGGGAGGGCGTCGTGAAGCGCAAGAATCCAGCGGCCGTAGCGCTCGGGAGACTAGGCGGCAAAGTGCGGGTGTCGAAAGGCCCCATCAAGGGCCTGCCCCCTGAGAAGCGTTCCGAGGCGATGCGGGCTATAGTGGCTGCCCGGTGGGGCGATCGGCCGCGATGTCCGTGTGGCGAAATGACGGCCGCGCGAGCTGAGGCGCGCGGCCACAAGTGCAGCTAGTTGCGTCGGAAGAGGGTAATCAGCGCGGCGGCGGCGATCGCCAGGGCGGCGTAGATTACCACTGCGCTCCCTGGGCTGGTTTCCTGGGCGCTACCTGGGAGCGGCAGAACGGGCAGCGTCCACTTGGAGGCGGGGGCGGGGGTGTACCTCCCTGGCTGAACTTAGTAAGTGGCTCCGTGGGGTCGATTCCGACGCGGCCGGCAACAAACTCTGCGTACTGATTCGGCCTGTTGTTATCGGCTGCCGGAGCATATCCGGCATAGGTCCCGGGCTTTCCGCCGAAGAATTCGTACAGGTTCAGCCCGCGACCGATGTTGAGCTTGACCTGGCGCTTCAGCGCCGCCCATCCTTGCTCGACGGTCGGGAAGACAGCGTATCCGCTGTTGGTCGGGAGAGACCCCCAGTTGCGGAGGTTGCCTGGGTTGTTGTTGCGCTGGGCCAGCGAGCCCGGCACGTAAAAGCCTTCCATAGTCGCGATCGCGTGGGCGATCGCATCCACAAGCGGATTCATCAGAACGGTACCTCACGATCGGTGCCGCGCTCCCGGCGTAGGCTCCAGATTTCGCGTGCGAAAACAGAGCGGCGATCGGGCGGCGTGGCGCGAATCATCGCGACGGCGTCCGGCACCCGCATAGGTCCGGACCCCTTCATCGACATCACGGCGGTGAGCCACTGCCCGAGGCTCCGGGCGCCGGATGCGGACGGGTTGAATTGGCGAGTGCGCCGGCCTAGCCCGAGACGGACGAAGACAATTCCTTTCCGGGTGTTGCAGCTCCGGCAGGCCCACGCAAGGTTCTGCGGGTCGCTGTCGTCCTCGCGACCGTTGATGTGCTCGACATCGCCGGCATCGGGGTCGCCGCAGTAAATGCAGCAGCGGTCGGTCTGCTCGATCGCGCGCTGGGCACGGTAGCGCTTCGCGCGATCGGTGATCTGGTTGGCCGGCACTCGCATGTTTCTACAGCGATTTGACAGCCGAGAGCATCGCGTCGCGGACGGGCTCGAAGCCGTTCCAGAGGGCATTGTAGAAATCGTTCGGATGGCCCTGCGATGACTTCCTTGCGCGCGATCCGGAACGGTTCTCGCGCCTGGCGCAACGCCTCGGCGATCGCTTGCTTTTCGGCCTCTTCGAGCTCGGCCAGCCGGCGCTCGAGTTCCGGCCGGCGCGGATCATCCGGGGGCAGGTAGCGATCGAGTTTCGACCTGGCCGTCTTCGTGTCTGCCTCGTCCTCGACGGGCTGGACGCGGCCGCACAGGTAAATGCGCCTTCCCTCGGTGCGCACCAGGCCGCGGCGGACAGCCTTGTTGTGCTGCCGCCAGAGCTCGATGCGCATGTCCGAGCTGAGCCCCAGTTCTTCGAGAATGTCGCTCAGATGCATCTCGACCAGGTTGCCGTGCTCGTTTCGCCGCACTGCAAAGGGACTGCGATAGGGGTAGCAGATGGTATGAAGCCGTACGCAGGCGAGATAGCGATCGAAAAGGCTGTAGTGGAGGCCTTCCTTGTCGGCGAGCGGCGCCGTAACCTGCTCGGGCGGGATCGGGTCGTAGTGCTCGGCGCCGATCTGGTGCATCAGCGCCAGGTTCTCCGCGTGGCGGTCCGACTTCGGCCGATCGCCCTTGGAGCGGCGGGGATAGATGGGAGTGACGCTCATTGCTGCACACCTCCCACTGGCGCAATCGCCTCTACGTGTTTTCTATAACTTACGGGGATTTTGTTGCGTGTACACGCAACAAAATCGGTGTCGGCCGCGCGGTGCCGGCCTGCGTTGGGAACATCTGGAACTTGTAGTCTCATTCATCCTCGGAAATCTCTGCTATGCTCCAGCAGGCCCGGTGTGCGAGAATGATAGGCGACTCGCGCATCCGGAAACTGCTGGACTGGTTGTGTGCTAGGCGTTCCGGCGAGGGTGGCACCTGTTAGGGACGCCTTCACGTGTTTTCAACGGGTTAGCGGGATTTTGTTGCGTGTACACGCAACAAAAATCAGCCGGCCGCGACGGGTCAACACCGTCTCCGTTGTGTCGGTCTGTAGCTCCGGTTACAGTTTGGCGACCGTTCGGAGCGACAGACACCCCCTAAGGCGGTGATCTTGCAGGGGTAGAGCGGGTGCCACCTCCGATAATTGAGGGGTTTGTAACATCCGCTCCACCCCGTTACAATAAAAAGGATTCGTATGAAGCTGAAGACCCACAAAGGTGCGTCCAAGCGGTTCAAGAAGACGGGAACCGGGAAGATCGTGCGCAATCACGCTTTCGCCCGCCACATCCTGACTTCCAAGTCCCGCTCGCGCAAGCGGAAGCTCCACCAGAGTACGCTGGTCTCCCCCGGCGACCAGGCCAAGCTCGAAGTGATGCTCCCCTACTAGCAAGAGAGTTCCGGCGTGCGAACGGAGCGCGGGGCACGTGCCCGTATTGCCGCCATTTGATAACAAAAGGAGAAAAACGTGCCAAGAGTAAAAAGAGGAACAAAGCGCGCCGCAGCCCGCCGCAAGGTGCTGGACCGCGCTTCCGGATATTTTCTTACCAAGAGCAAGCTGCACCGCGCCGCGCAGGAGGCCGTCGAAAAGGCCCTCCGTTACGCCTACGTCGGCCGGCGGCAGAAGAAGCGCGATTTCCGCGCGCTCTGGATCGTTCGCATCGGAGCGGCCTGCCGCGCCGCCGAGATCTCCTACAGCAAGTTCATGGGCGGTCTCAAGAAGGCCGGCATCGACCTGAACCGCAAGGTCCTGGCCGAAATCGCCTACAATGACGAAGCGGCCTTCCGCGCCCTGGTCGAGAAGGCGCGCACCGCACTTGCGAAGGCATAATGATGGAACCGGTTCGTGAAGAGGAACTCGATTCGCTCGTAACCCTGGAAGAGCGAATTCAGCGGACGGTGGAGCTGGTCAACCAGCTCCGGCAGCAGAACGAGTCTCTCCGTGAGGAGCTCGATCTGGCGCTCGCCGAAAAGGAAGCCGCCCGGAAAGAGGCCGAGCAGGCGCGGTCCGAATACATTCGGCTGAGCCAGGAGATGGACTCGTTGCGCTCCGAACGGAAACAGGTTCGCACGCGCATCGAGAAGCTGCTCGGGCAGATGGACCTGCTGAGCGAAAGCTGATCTGCCCACGTAAGGGTATCCCATGGATTCCGGAACTCCCGAGAAGAAGCCGGTACGCGTCACGATCTTCCATCAGCAATACACGCTGCTGGCCTCGGGTGAGCCCGGAGAGACCGAACGGTTGGCGAATATGGTGGACGATCTGATGTCCACCATCGCGTCCAGGGCAGGCAACGCGGACTCCGGCCGGATCGCCGTCCTCGCCTCCCTTCACCTTGCCGATCAATTGCGAAGCGCCGAACGGGAACTCAGCCGCCTGAAGGAAGAGATCCATGAGAAATCGCAGCGCCTCGCCAGACTGCTGGACCATGCAATTCAGAACGGAGGCTAAGGGAGTGCACTCCCGAGTAGAAGCCTCGGTACAATAAACTCGGTACAATATAGGCGATGTACGTTGTATCACGCGTTTTGCTGGCGATAGGCTTCGGCGCCGCCGCATTGGCCGCCGATGAGACTCTTGATCTTCGGGGCGAAATTGAAAATTGCCCCTCCCCCGCGTCCGTCGTTCTGCACGGCGCCACCACCCCCTTCCACGCGAGCGCCTATAGCGACGCCAAGTGCCGTTTTCGATTCCGCAAGCTCAAACCCGGCTCTTATACACTCTCGGTGTTCATTCCCGGCGCGGGCGAAGCGCGCCAGACCGTCACCGTGACCCCAAGCCTCGCCGGAGACAATAGCGGGGTCGTGAACGTGTCCATCCCGTTTGAGTTTACCGAGGCGGCGCAGGCACGCAGTGCCGCGCGGGAAGGCAGCGTCTCAATGCGGGAGTTGACGATTTCCAAGCGCGCCCGCAAGGAGTACGAAGAGGCCCAGAAGAGGCTCGGCAAGCATGACGTCATAGCGGCCATCGAGCACCTGGAGAGAGCCGTCGAACTCGCGCCGCAGTTCGTCGCGGCCTGGAACTCGCTCGGCACCATTGCCTACCAGTCCAAGCGCTACGACAGCGCCGAGCGGTACTTCCGCGAAGCCCTCGACCATGAACCCGGCGCCTTCGAGCCCGTAGTCAACCTCGGTGGGACGCTGCTGAGCCGCGGCAACATCGAAGAGGCGCTGCGCTACAACCAGTTCGCCATCGATGCCCGCCCAGACGATGCGCTCGCCAATTCGCAGATTGGCCTCAACTATTTCCTGTTGGGCGACCACGATAAGGCGCTGCCGTTCCTGGAAAAGGCGAAACGGCTGGACCCGGCGCACTTCTCGCATCCACAACTGATTCTCGCCGAGATCCACCTGCTCAAGGGCGATCCGAAGGCCGGACTTCGAGAACTCAACGACTTTCTCGATCGCCATCCGGATTCGCCGCGAGCCTCCTCGGTGCGCCAGCAGATCGCCGCGATTTCACAGCAGCTCTAACGATAATCCGGCAATCACATCCAACTTGGATATGATTGCTGGAATGAACCGGAGAGACTTCATACAGACCGCTGCGGCGGGCGCCGGCGCCGCCCCGCTCGCTTCCGCGCAGGCGCCCGGATCCGCGGCCGGCGCAACCGGGCGGCCCAACATTATCTGGATCTTCGGGGACCAGCACCGGATGCAGGCGCTCGGCTGCAATGGCGATCCGAACGCACGCACACCGAACATCGACAACTTCGCGCACCTGGGCGTCGCCTTCACGCAAGCCGTTGCCGGATTCCCGCTCTGCTGTCCGTTCCGCGGTTCTCTGCTCTCCGGGCGCTATCCGCACAAATGCGTACCGGGACACGAGTATCCGCTGCCGGAGGGACAGAAGACGATCGCCCACGCCTTCAACGAGGCCGGCTACCGCACGGCCTACTTCGGCAAGTGGCACGTATTCGGCTGGAAGGAACGCGACGGCCGCGCCGCCATGTACATCTCCGACCCGGCCCGGCGCGGCGGGTTCGAGACCTGGGCCGGCTATGAGAACAACAACAGCCAGTGGGACTCCTGGGTTCACGGCGGCAGCGGCAAGGACGCCTTTCACTATCGCCTGCCCGGCTACGAGACCGACGAGTTGACCAACCTGCTGATCCGCTATATCAAGGAACGCGGCGAGGAGAGCAAGCGCGGCAACGCCAAGCCCTTCTTCGCGGCGCTATCGGTGCAGCCGCCGCACGATCCGTACGTCGCCCCGGAAGAGTTCATGGCCCGCTACAACCCGGCGCGGATCGAGATGCGGCCGAACGTACCGGGCATCCGGGGCGTCCAGGAGCGCGCTTGCCGCGAGGCCGCCGGCTACTACGCCATGATCGAGAACCTCGACTGGAACTTCGGTCGCGTCCGCGCCGCCTTGCAGGAAGCGGGCCTTGGATTCAACACCCACATCGTCTTCTTCAGCGACCACGGCGACATGCACGGCTCCCAGGGCATGTTTCGCAAGACGAACCCCTTTGAAGAGTCGATTCGAATCCCGTTCATCCTCGGAGGCGAGCAACCCCGCTACGACGGGCGCGCCAACGGCCGATTTTCGGTTCTGCTCAACCACGTCGATATCGCCCCCACAACTCTCGGACTCTGCGGCATCGCCAAGCCGGACTGGATGGAGGGCTACGACTACTCTCACTACCGTCTTACCGCTCGCAAAGCGGCGCCCAATGAGCCCGACTCCGCTTATCTGCAACTCGTCATCCCTACGGGCCACGGCGACAGCATCAACACGCCCTACCGCGGCATCGTCACCAAAGACGGCTGGAAGCTCGCCTGTTTCGAGAACCGCCCCTGGGTGATGTTCAACCTGAACGAAGACCCCTACGAGCAGGCCAACCTCGCGCACAATAACCGCTACGCGGCCGAGCGGAAACGCCTCCTCGCGCGCCTGCGCCAATGGGTCGCCGATACCGGCGACCGTTTCGCGCTGCCGGAGGCTTGACGGCCAGATCTACTGTATACTTGAGTCAGAGATGAGCCAGAAGGCGAAACAATCGTCCGACGATCAAAGCCAGAGCGTAACTCGTCGGATCTATAACTACACAAGGGTCACCTCAGCCGGGCGCCTCGAGGTCGACGGACGGAAGCTGTTCCGCGATGCATCCGTGAAAACAGCCGTAGAAGCACTTCGCCGGATACCAACGAAACCAAGCGCCTAACTTTGCCGCTTTCTGACGCGGAATGCCCAGCAATCTCCTGATCCTGCCTCTGCTGGCAGGATTCCTATTCCTTCGCATTTGCATCTACACCCGATATCGGGTCCAGGCTTTGGACGGTTACCGACTTTTGCTTGCAGCCGCGACGGTCGGCCTTTGTGCCATGACTCTCTCCCGCCTGATCGTCGTTTGTCTGAAGCAGACGAGAATCGGCGACTGCGTCAAGGCGCTCTGGCTCGAATGCAGCGATATCCCGTACAGCGGAACCGCGGCAGGCTCGGTCGTTCTGGCTTGTACCATTGCACTGGCGCTCAACGGGCCGATGTGGGAAGCTTGGCGCCGAGCGTTCTTCAGAGGTCGCCTGCGCTTCTTGCTCCGCCGCCGGCTGACCATGTTGAATCCCTTTCTGCCAATTACCCAGCGGCGTTGGCGTAAGGCTCTCTACCTGGTAAACCCAGAGAGTTGGCGCGCGTGGCAAAGGGCACTCGGGCGGCGAAAGCAGGTCGGGCTTAGCTGGGCAACCCGTCAGCAGAACAACCACCTGCTTGTACTGTTCGAACAGGCAGCGCGCGGCAACAGGATGATTGCGGTCTCGCTGACCAATCGAAAATTCTATGTAGGTTACGTGAAGTTGGCGCCGAGCCTGGATCCGAAGGACACCCATCTCGCGCTTTACCCTGTCCGGAGCGGGTATCGCGATATGGAAACTCTGTGTTTGGAGTTCACAACAGACTACGATCCCGTGCGCGAGGCCGGGAGCCACGATCCCTATTTCACGGTTATCCCGATCAACGAGATCCATACGGCAAACTTCTTCGATCCCGTAGACTACGCAACGTATTTTGCAAAGCGAACCAGGACCGCCAAAGCACAATAGCCCTGCTCGCTTGGGCGCATCTGGTGATACACTATGTACCAGATCGACGTGCTTACGAGGACCGCTCAGTCCGGACGGTGGCTGTTTTGTTGCATCGTCTTAAGTGTGTCGGCGGCCGCGTTCGCCGCTCCGCCGGATACGTCCTATTCCTTTGAGCAGGCCCAGGGCTTCCTCTCCAGGTACTGTAAGAACTGCCACCAGGGCAAGTCCGCCGTGGGAGGATTCGCGGTCGATCGGGTTAGCACGCCCGACAGCTTTTCTACCGATCCGCAGAAGTGGCTGTCGGTATCGGCGCGCGTGAAAAATGGCGAGATGCCGCCCAAGGGCGCACCGGTCCCTGACCTCGACCAACGTGAACAACTGACCCAATGGATCGAGATGCGCGTGAAGGCCGAGGCCTGCGCCGCCGGCATTACGCCGGGTCCATCGATGATGCGGCGGCTGAATCGCGATGAATACACCGCGACGATCCGGGATCTGCTCGATGTCCACCTGAATATCGGCGAGTCGCTTCCTTCGGAGGGCGCCGGCGGCGAGGGCTTTGACAACGCGGCCGAGACGTTGTTCCTTTCGCCGCTCCACACCGAAAAGTACATGGACGCCGCGAAGTTCGCGATCGACTTTGCGGCACGGGAGTTCAAGTCGCGTAACAAGCTGCTCATCGCCCCGCCCGGCCCGGAAGTCACGCCGGAGCAGGCCGCCCGGAAAATCCTCGACAACTTCCTGCCGCGCGCCTTCCGCCGGCCCGTGAAAGAGAGCGAGGTCGCCGGATACATGGACCTGTTCCGCACCTCGATGAAGCAGGGCCGGCCGTTCGAGCAGTCGATTCTGCTGGCGCTTCAGGCAGCGCTCGTCTCGCCGAACTTCCTGTTCCGCATCGAACCTGCGAACGACTCGATTGAGGCGCGCCCGCTCGACCAGTACGCGCTGGCGACGCGGCTCTCCTACTTCCTCTGGGGCAGCATGCCGGACGAACTGCTATTCGACATCGCGGCCGCGGGCAAGCTGCACGACCCGGAGGTTCTCAAAACGCTGATCCCGCGCATGCTTCGGAATGACCGCTCGCTGGCGTTCGCCGAGCGCTTCGTCGAGCAGTGGCTGCGCACGCGGGAACTCGACGCCGGCAAGGCGCCCGATCCCAAAGTCTTCCCCACCTACGCCAACGACGAGGAGCTGCGGTCGGATATCCGCTATCAGCCCTTCCTGTTCTTCCGCGAACTGCTGATCCGCGATCTCTCGCTGCTGAATCTTCTTGACTCGAAGCATACGATCGCGACGAGCAACCTGGCGAAGCACTTCAACGAGCAACTGCCGATCCGGCGCAACCAGTCCAAGCAGCCGCACTGGATCGACCTGCCCGAGGGCAGCACCCGTGGCGGACTGCTCGGGATGCCCGCCGTGCTGGCGGTCTCCTCGCACACGTACCGGACGAGCCCGGTACTGCGCGGCGCCTGGATTCTAGATGCGATCCTTGGGACGCCGCCCCCGCCGCCTCCGCCGGATGTGCCCGCGCTCGATGAGTCGCACAACAGCGCCACGCCGAAGTCGATGCGCGAGCGACTGGCGCAGCATCGCGAAAATCCGGTCTGCGCGAGCTGCCACAGCCGAATCGATCCGCTGGGGTTCGCGCTCGAGAACTACGATGTACTCGGGCGGTGGCGCGACGAAGATGCCGGCGCGCCGATCGACGCCTCAGGCCAGCTCCCCGATGGCACCACGTTCACCGGCCCGATGGAGCTGAAGGCGGCGCTGATCGAGCGCAAAGAGCTTTTCATCCGCAATCTGACGAGCAAGATGCTCGGTTATGCCCTCGGCCGGGGCCTGACCTTGCAGGACTCCTGCGCCGTGGATGACATCGTCGCGCAATTGAAAGAGAATGATTTTAGCGCGCAGAAGCTGATCGAGGCGATCGTGCTGAGCGCGCCGTTCCGGTATCAAGCAGGCCGTCCACAGGAGAGACAGTCGCCATGATGAACCGTCGATACCCGATTTCGCGCAGAACCGTGCTTCGGGGTGTCGGAGCCAGCCTGAGCCTTCCGTGGCTCGAGGCGATGGTCCCCACCACTGCGCTCGCCTCGTCCAAGATCCCCAAAAACCCGGTGCGCCTGGCGTTTCTCTATCTGCCGAATGGCGTGAACGTTAACGCCTGGGCGCCGGAGGGCAAAGGCCGCGATTTCAAGCTCTCGCAGACGCTGTCGCCGCTTGAGGATCTTCAGGACCAACTCGTCGTCCTTACCAACCTGTGGAACGAGGCGTCCAAGGGCGGCGACGGTCACTACGTCAAAGAGGCCGCGATCCTCACCTGCCGGACGATCAAGAAGACGCAGGGCGCCGACCTGGCCAATGGCGTGTCGATGGACCAGGTTGCGGCCCAAAGCATCGCGGGTCAGACGCCGCTGCCGTCGCTGGAACTCGGGGTAACGCCGGTGGCGATCGGTGTCGACCTGGTGGTCGGCTACACCCGCGTTTACGGTTCGCACATTGCCTGGAGCAGTCCGACGACGCCGCTGGCGCGCGAAATCAACCCGCGCTCGGTTTATGAACGGCTCTTCCGCGCCGCCTCGACTCCCGACGGCGAGGCGACCCGGACCGACATGCTGCTGCTCGACCGCGTGCTGGGCGACGCCAAGCGCCTGCAAGCCGAGGTCGGAGCGGCGGACCGCCATCGCATCGACGAATACCTGACGCTGATGCGTTCGCTCGAAGAGCGCGTCCAGCGGGCCAGCAGCGGCGAGCGGCGGCAGTGGAAGCCGCGCGCCCCAATCGATCCGAAAGCGGCGCCTACGGACCGCCCGGTCGACCACGCCGAACACGTCCGCCTGATGATGGACATGATCGCGGTGGCTTTCCAGACCGACACGACGCGCGTCGCGACGCTCATGTTCGGCAACGCGGTGAGCGACGTCAGCTTCCGCTTCGTCGATGGCGTCAACAGCGGTCACCACGAAGTCTCGCATCACCAGAAGGACGAGGACAAGCTGCGCCAGTACGAACTGATCACTCGCTGGCACATCGCCCAGTACGGCTACCTGCTTCGCAAGCTGCGCGAGATGAAAGAGGGCGACTCGACCGTCCTCGACAACTCGATGATCCTGTTCGGCTCAGCTCTGAGCGATGGCGACAGGCACAGTCCGCACAACCTGCCGATGGTCCTGGCAGGCAAAGGCGGTGGCCGCATCGACACCGGCCAGCACCTGGTCTACGCCGAGGACAGCCCGTTGGCGAATCTCTACGTCTCGATGCTGGATGCCTTCGGAGCTCCGGTCGAGCGTTTTGCCGACAGCACCGGCCACCTGCCGGGGCTGCTGCATTCGTGAGGCGGCTATGCGGCGTGCACTGACCCTTCTCCTTGGCTGCTTGCTTTGCGCGATGGCGCTCCCGGCCGCCGATTTCACGGGCATCTGGGTGGGCCAGTTCGAAGGCAGGAACGGCCTGATATTCGACATCGCCTTCCAACTGACGCAGAACGGGTCGCGGTTGGAAGGCAAGCAGTACGGCGACTACGGCAGCTTCAAGGTCACCTCCGGCTCGGTGTCGGACAGTCGGGCGGTTTTCGAGATCACTGTCTCAGAGCAGTTCGGCAACCAGATCAACGAGACGACCTACCGGTACAAGCTCTGCCTCCAGGGCGATGAGCTTCACATCACGCGGGAGCGCCTCGACTCGCGGAACGCCGGCAATGCTGGCGACGTGCGGCTTCGCGGCGACGGCGGCCAGACACTCGTACTGAAGCGGCTGCTGTAGTTCAGCCCGCGACCGTCAGGAGCCCGCGCTCGAGACAGCGCGCGACCACCGGGAGCGCGTCTTCCCCATTTGTTTTCCGCAACCCCGTGCGAACATCTGGCGCTGCATCGACCGCGGCCATCACCGCCCAAGTCTCCTGATCGATCGGCGCGACTCCGACAAGCGAATCGGCCGGGCAGTTCAGATAGAGTTGTGCATCCTCCTCCAACAGGACCGCGCCTTTGGGGAGGTTGAGCGACGCCCCCAGCAGCGCCTCTCGCGGCCCCCGCAGGAGTTCCGTAGCAGCGATCAAGCGGTCGATGTCGGCTGTATCGACGTTCCCCCAGCGATCGGCCGGAGCTTCGAAAGCTGCGGACCAGCCTTCTCCTTCCGGAGCGTGCTCGATAATGTCGATCGCCTGGCGCGTGCCGCTCAGCTCGCGCCGGCTCGTGTGAAGTTCGAGCAGGCGCATCGACGGGTGCGCGATTTCGGCGCGGTCCTCCGGCCAGGATGTGAAGACAACACCCCGGCCGGCCGGAGTGAGATGGTCGAGCATTCCAGTGACGACCCGCACCGCAAGCTCATCGCCGCGCAAGCCGCCGTGGAGGAAGACCTGGCCGGCGCCGGGATAATAGGGCGGCTGCGAAACGATGACGTCGAAACGCTCGCCTTCCACCGGAGCGTAGACGTCGCCTTCGCGAAACTCGACGTTTTCGCGCCCGTTGGCAGCCGCGTTGAACTGAGCAAGCGCGACCGCCCGCGGGTTGATATCCGTCCCGATGACGCGGCCCGCGTCGGAGGAGAGGAGCAGCGCCAGGGTGCCGGCGCCACAGCCGAGGTCGAGCGCAGTGCCGACCGGGTTTGACGGCCGGCCCGCGTGGAAGAGGATCGCGGTCGTCTCACCGGCGCCCATAACGGCTTCGGGTTCGCCGTTCAAGTAGTCGCTGAAGAGATAGAGATCCTGAACGGTGCGGAGATGGAAGGGCGCCCGCACGCGACCGGCGCCAGCATCGATGAGCAGGCCGGCATCGCGCGTTGCCGACAGCAGTTCCATTCCCAGGGCCTCGGCAGCCAAGGCAGCTTCGATCGGCTCGGCGCAAAAGAACAGCCGAAGCGCGAAGGCGGCCGGCTCATCCATAAACCGTGCGGGGCGCGTAAGTGTGAGCGGAGCACGAAGGTTATCGCCGGCCAGCGTCATCGCGCGAATGAATTCGCGCGTCAGCCCAATCTCGCGGAAACGGTCCAGGAGTGCCGCACCAGGGCAGTGGAGGATGCGGGAGACTTCGGGAAGGGACACTTCCCATGGTAGGCCATCGCTCCAACTACGCGAGCAGCTCGCGGATGATCTCGCCTCCGGTCTGGCTGAGCTGTTTTTCACGTCCGGCGTGGAAATAGGTCAGCTTGGCGTCATTCAGGCCGAGCAGGTGCAGCAGGGTGACGTGGAAATTCTTGATGGGATGGACGTTCTCCACGGCCGCGCCGCCGACCTCATCGGTCGCTCCGATGATGTGGCCCGCTTTGACGCCGCCGCCGGCAAGCCAGACAGACATTGCTTCGGCGTTGTGATCGCGCCCCCAGACCTCGCCGCCTCCGCGGATTCCATTGTCCGGGCTGCGCCCGAACTCGCCTGCCCAGACGACGAGGGTGTCGTCAAGAAGTCCGGTGCGCTTGAGGTCGGCAAGCAGCGCGGCGATAGGCTTATCAATGGCGCGGATGCGCGAGCCGTGCGCCTTGTCGATATAGTCGTGCGAGTCCCAACCGCCGACGATCACCTGCACGAAACGGACACCGCTTTCGACCAGGCGGCGCGCGAGCAGACAGCGGCGGCCAATGGCGTCAGCTTCGGGATCGGGTCCACCGATGCCATACATCTCCTTGGTTTTGGCGGGTTCGCGGTCGAGATCGACGATGCCGGGCATTTCGGCCTGCATGCGGAAGGCAAGTTCGTAGCTTTCGATGCGCGCGGCAAGTTCGTTGTGCTCGGGGTGGCGCTGCTGGTGCATGCGGTTGAAGCGTGTGAGAAGGTCGAGGTTGGCCTTCTGGCGCTCTTCGGTGACGCCGGGCGGCGGCGCCATATCGAGAATTGGAGCGCCTTGCGCGCGAAGCGGCGTGCCCTGAAAGTGCGCGGGAAGAAAGCCGTTGGACCAGTTGGCCGCGCCGCCCTGCGGATAGGCGACATCGGGCAGCACGAGGAAGGCCGGAAGGTTCTGGTTCTCCGTGCCAAGTCCATAGGAGACCCAGGCGCCGAGCGCGGGATCGCCTCCAAACTGGTTGCCGCAGTTGAGGTGATAGAGCGCGGTCGGGTGATTGACGCTTTCGGCCTTGAGTCCGCGGTAGAAGCAGACATCGTCGACAACGTTCGCGAAGCTCTCGAACAGGTCGTTGATCTCGATACCCATACGGCCGGCGCGGCGGAAGCCGAAGGGGCTGCGGACGTAGTAGCGCACGCCGGTGTTCATGTTGGCGGCGAACTTCGTGCGCTCCTTCTCGAACTTGGTCATGTGGAGCGTGTCGAGCTTGGGCTTGGGATCGAACGTGTCGATGTGGCTCGGACCGCCCTCCATGAGCAGGAAGATGCAGCGCTTGGCCCTGGCGGCGTGGTGGGGCCGCTTGGGCGCCAGGACCCCGGCTTTCGCCTCTTCGGCCAGGAGCGCGGAAAGCGCGATGGCGCCGAGGCCCATGCCTCCGTGGAAGAGGAACTGGCGGCGGTTGGACAACGGGTTCTTCATGCCGGCCTCTCAATAGACATACACGAATTCGTTGGAGTTGAACAGCACCAGCGCCAGGTCTGCGAGCGCGCGCGTTTCGGGCGAAGTGTCCGAAGGATGCGGATTCTCTTCGTAGCCGGACCAATCGAGGTCCTGGACGAAGCGGAAGTTCTCGCCGGTAAGTTCGCTGGTGATGGTGTGGACGACGGGTTTGCGCGTGGCGCGCGCGGTCGGCGGCGCATGGCGATGGAGTCCGGTCATGCGCTCGACATGGTCCAGGGCGAGGCGCTCCTCCTCATCGGTAGGGGCGCGGCCGTAGGCGATGCGGAAGGCCCGTCGGACGCGCGCGGCGGTGGATCGTTCCTCGCGTTCGAGGCGGAGCGCGAAGGCAAGGGCCATATCGTGGACGACCTCGCCATTGAAGAGCGCGAATGCCTGCGTCGGGACGGTGGTGGCCTCCCGGCGCTCGCAGGAGAAATCGAGGCTGGGTCCGTTGAAGACCTCGACCATCGGATCCACCATGCTGCGCTGCTGGAAGGTGTAAATCGTCCTGCGGTTGCGGTCGCTGCGGCGCAGCGAGGGCATGTAGGCGGGACGCAGCGAACCCATGGCGTGGCGGGGCTGGCGAGCAAAGTCCTCATTCATCTGCGGGAAGGTACCGGGACCACCCGCTTCGCGATTCAGCTCTCCGGCGGCCGCGAGGATGCTGTCCCGCAGGACCTCGGCCTCGACGCGGCGGGGCGGGTAGAAGGCGAGCAGGTTGTTCTCCGGGTCGGCGCGGCGAACGGCCGGCATGTCCGGGTGTGTGCTCGCGCGCTGGTAGGCGTCAGAGAGCAGGATGAGGCGGTGCATCTTTTTGACGCTCCATCCGTTCTCGAGAAAGGCGGCGGCGAGCCAGTCGAGCAGTTCCGGGTGGGTCGGTTTCTTGCCCATCTTGCCGAAGTTGCTGGCGTCCGCGACGATACCGCGCCCGAAGTGATACTGCCAGATGCGGTTGACTATAACGCGCGAAGTGAGGGGATTGCGCGGGTCGGCGATCCAGTCGGCGAGGGCGGTGCGGCGGCCGGTGAGAGTTTCGGGGATCTCGGGCGCGGGGAGTTCGCTATAGCGGGTGACGGCGCTGAGGACGGCCGGCTGGACGCGGTCTGCCGGGGCCTGGATGTCACCTCCGACAAGGACGTGCGTTGCGGGAGGTTCGTAGGGACCCGTGTTGCGCGGGCGGGCGCCGTCGGGGCCGGAGTCCTCGGTTCCCGGCAGGATGCCGTTGACAATGCCGAAGGCCTTCGGCTCGAAGCGGTCGAGGGAGTCGCGGTAGAGCTGGACGTGCTTCTGATAGAGCTTGAAGAGTTCGTACTCCTCGGGGGTGATCCCTTCCTTCTTGCGCAGCGCGGCCTGGAGGACGCCTTCGGGCAGGTCCTCGACGCGGCTGACGCCGTGCTTCCTCATGACGTGCTGTTTGACGCGTTCATCGAACTCGTCCATCTTCTGCTTGGTCCGGTCGAAGATGGCCTGAATGCGGGCGCGCTCCCGGTCGAGGTTCGCGGTGTTTTCGGAGGGGAGGAAGGGGGCGGGGCGGCGCGAGAACTCGGTCGCGGCGAAGATGGCCTGCATCGAATAGTAATCTGCGGTCGGGATGGGGTCGAACTTGTGGTCGTGGCAGCGGGCGCAGCCGAGGGTGAGTCCGAGGAAGGTGGAGGCGACCGCATGGGTGACGTCGTCGAGAAACATCTGGCGCGTGACGGCGGCGACGGCCATGCCGGTATGCTCCCAAGGGCCGGCGCGAAGGAAGCCGGTGGCGATAAGGTTTTCCGGGTTGGCGGCGTCGAGTTCGTCGCCGGCGATCTGTTCGCGGATGAAACGGTCGTAGGGCTTGTCGGCGTTGAAGCTGCGGATGACGTAGTCGCGATAGCGCCAGGCGTTGGGGCGCTCGAAGTCATTGGAGTAGCCGCTGCTGTCGGCGTAGCGCACGACGTCGAGCCAGTGGCGTCCCCAGCGCTCGCCGTAGCGGGGCGAAGTGAGGAGGCGGTCGACCAGGTTCTCGTAGGCGCTGGGTGAACGGTCATTAACGAAGATCTCGATCTCTTCGGGCGTGGGCGGGAGTCCCGTGAGGTCGAGCGCGGCACGGCGGATGAGCGTGCGGCGGTCGGCTTTGGGAGCGGGTTGGAGTCCGTGCTGCTGGAGGGCGGCGAGCAGGAAGGCGTCGATGGGGTTGCGGGCAATCGGGGGCGGCGTGGGCTTGCGGACGGGGCGGAAGGCCCAGAGGTCTTCCTCTTTGTAGTCCCACTTTTGGGCGGCTTCCTTTTGAACGAAGGGGGCTCCGGCATCGACCCAGTCGCGGACGGTGGCGATGAGGGCGGGCTCGAGTTTCTTGCCGTCACCCGGAGGCATTTTGATTTCGCCGGTGTGGTCGAGTACCCGGAGGAGGAGGCTGGCGGCGCTATCCCCAGGCACGACGGCGGGTCCGCGGCGGCCTCCTTTGAGCATCGCTTCGCGGGTGCGGAGGTCGAGTTGCCCGAAGGTGTTGCCTTCGCCATGGCAGCCGAAGCACTGCTGTTTGAACAGGGGCTGGACGGATTCGACGAAGAGCTCTTCGCCGCTTCGGCCGGCTGCGTGGAGGCAGGCTGGAATCAACGAGAAAAAGACGAGGCCGGCGCGGAGGAATGATCGGGACATGGGAGCGTGCTCCGTTACTTCCACTATCTTTATATAACAGCCGAGGCGCGGCGGCATCCTACTTTCACGTATGATGTGGCCCGAACTTCCGCTTTCCGAATGGGCCGGCACGGCTGCGATGCTGCACATGTGGACACAGATCGTGGGCAAGGTACGGCTGGCTTTAAGTCCGCCGGTGAACCATTGGTGGCATGTGCCGCTATACGTCGGAGCGCGCGGGCTGACGACATCGGCGATCCCGTACCGGGGCCGGGTGTTCGAGATGGAGTTCGACTTTCTCGACCACAACCTGGCGATTCGGCGAAGCAATGGGGCGACACGGTTCAAGCCGCTGTCTGCGCGCCCGGTCGCCAATTCTTATGCCGAGTTTATGGCGGTGCTGCGGGCGGCGGGGATTGAGGTGCGGATCTGGCCGCGCCCGGTGGAGGTCGCCAACCCGATTCGGTTTCCGGATGACCGCGAGCACACCTCCTACGATCCGGGCGCGGTCGAGCGATTCCACCGGATTCTATTGAGCGCCGATGGGGTGTTGAAGGAGTTCCGCGGGCGGTTCATTGGGAAAGCGAGCCCGGTGCACTTCTTCTGGGGCAGCTTCGATTTGGCGGCGACGCGGTTTTCCGGGCGGCGCGCCCCGGAGCGGAAGTGGCGCTGCTTAAGTTTCTTCAGAGCACTTATGAGGCCGGCGCGGTCCTTGGCCGGTGGGACAGAGAAGCCCTGGAGCGGCGGTGAGGCTGCGGGCCGGCCGGCCTCGACAGTAGCTCGATGGGTTGGTAAACGGCGAACTGATGCGCTACGAATAGCTCAGGGTGACGGTTGCGGCGCAGTCGCGATCGGCGATCGCGCGGAGCCAGTAGGCCGAATAGCCCTCTTCGAACTCGTGGTCGAGCGGGCGGCCCGCCGGGACATCAAATTCGCGGTAAGGGCGCCAGACCCCAGTCCCGGTGAGGTCGACTTCGATGCGGATCGCTACCGCCGACGGGTGGTCGTGTTCAAGGGAGATCCGCTTGCGGTCGTAGCCAGTCAGGAGATAGGGGTCGGAGGGGATGCCTGCCTTGACCTCGCTGTTGCGCCACGGACCACCGCGGCCGCGCGGCTTGCCGAGTTGCCAGAGATCGTCGGATACGCCGAGCCAGAGGGCGACCTGGCCGTCTTCGGATACGACCACGTGTTCGGAGGGCCGGGCGGGGCGGCGGAGCCCGCTGAGGACGACCAGGCCGCGATACGAGCAGTAGTCATGGATGCGGCGGTTGTGGGTGGCGACAGGCCGGACCATGGCGATGCCTCCGGCGTTTTCGGCGGGGAGCTCGTAGAAGGTTCTGTGGGCATTCATGAGATCGCGTTCGGTGCTGACTTCCCGGGCGAGCCGGGCTAGGCCGAGGGGGCCGGGCACGTCGAACTCGGGAGCGCCCTTGGGCAGCCGCCAGCGCTTGCCGGCTTCGTCGGTGTACACGACCGCGGCATGGTCTACGCTGAGGACGTCCGGAACCGCGAGCTTCTCTTCCATCCATCGGAGGGTCTCGTCGTCGCGGATGGGGCGGAGGCGGAGTTCGGCGTCGAGCTCGTAGAGCGCCGGGGCGGAGGGGCTGCCGGATGAGACGCGGCGGGCGGCGAAGAGCAGAGTCCGGCGGTTTTCTCCGCGGGTCCAGACGAGGCCGCCGCTGAGGTCGCGGCCGGCGGGCGTCGCGAGAGCGGAAAAGACGGCGCTGGCTTGCGGGCTGCGGTTGTCGGCGATGGCATAGTGCAGAAAAGCTGTGGCCTTGGAGGCGGGTCCTCGGCGCGCAGACGGAGCCACTCGGCCTGTTCGCCAGGGGAGAAGGCGGTCCAGGCGTAGCCGCCGGCGGGTACGTCGGCGTTGTGTTCGTGCGCGAGGTGAAGGATGCGGCGGTCGAAGCCGGCGAAGAGGTAGGGGTCTGACGCATCTCCGGGCTTGAGGTCCTCTTCGATCCAAAGGGCTCCGCGGCCGATGACGGGACCGAGGCTGTCGAGGCGCTCCGGCGGGAGAAACCAGAGGTTGGACTGCGACTGGCCGGGTCCGGCGATTTCGCCCTTGGCTTTGCGCTTGTTGGTAAACTCGGAGACTGCGGTGTCGTCGCAGCCAAAGACCACGCGGTCGCGCCAGCGGGCGAAGTCGCCGATGACGCGCAGGTAACTGGAGCGGGGGCGGAGTCCGGCGGAGTTTGCGGCCGTGAAGGAGGCAGGGAAGCGCCAGAACATACCGTGCATGGTCATGAGCAGGTCGCGTTCGCCGATTTCGCGGATGCGAGGCCACTCGGTATTCCAGCCGTGGGCGCCGTCGTAGGTGTGGCTGGCTTTGGGCAGGCGGTAGGCGTGCCAGCGGCCCCGGTCGAGCAGCATAAGGATCAGGGAGCGGTGATCCCATCCGATGCTCCAGACGGGGTCGGCCGCGGGGTTGGGATTGCCGAGGAGGCCGCCGGGGCCGGTGACTTCGGTGAACTGGTTGCGGCGGACGACGGTCCAGTCTTTGCTGTCCCATTCGGCCAGACAGCCGGAAGGGATGCTGGGCGGCTGGCGCTCGCCGCCGAGTTCGCCATTGTTGGAGTAGACGAGGCGGCCCTGCCCTGAGTAGAGGCCTTTGCCGTGGTAGCCGGGCAGGAGCGGGCCGGCGATGTTGGTGGCGGCCTTGCGCCGGACCATCGCGTTGGCATCCTCATAGAGTTGGGTGACTTCCAGTGTCTGGACGTCGATCTCGTAAAAGCCCTCCTCCATGGTGGCCAGATAGATCTTGCGCTCAGGGTCGGTGAGGTGGCGGGCGTTGCCGGTGGGGCGCCCGTAGGCGCGCTCGTAGGGGATGACGCGGACGCGGCGTTGTTCGTCGATTACATAGGGGCCGATGAAGAGCTGCTCCGACTCGCGATGGATCATGCGGTTGGCGGGGGTGCCTCCGATGCTTTCGGGGCGGATGGCGAGGTTGAGGTACTCGTCGATCTCGTAGAGCTTGTCGGAGGAGCCGCCGGGCTGGTGCGGCGAGTATGTGACGGCCCAGAGGCGGCCGGCCCAGAGAACGACGGCTCCGATACCGCATTCGTTACCTCGGTTGAACAGCGCAAGATGCGGGTAGACGCCGCTGATCTGGCGGCGCGTGGCCGGAGTCTGGGCGCGCAGGAGCGCGGGGGCGAAGGCGGCAAGTTTGAGGAGGGCCCGGCGGCGGATCATGGGATTATTCGCCGGAGCATTCGAGAATGTAGTACTTCTTGCCGTCGACTTTGGCGATGCTGCCGACGATTCGCCACTCGTGGCCGTCGGCGAGGTAAACCTGCCGGTAGGAGTCGTACTCGATGTTGATCTGGCGGTCGATGCGCGAGCATTCGACTTCGCGGGTGTCGCCGGGCTGCCAGGTTTGTTTGACTACGCGGAATGGGTCCATGGCTATGGTTTCCAAATCGGCTTACGCTTCGCGGCCGCCAACTCTGGATGACGAATCTGTCCAGACAGCCATTGTAATCCGGGCCTTGGCGCGCCGTGCTGCCAAGCGAGGCACGATGCTTGTTCGTATCCCGGTGGAACGGGATCGACGCGCGACCTCGATCCGGGTGCATCCTCGCCGCCGATTCCCTTGTCGGAGAAGAGATCCCAACGCTGGGTACTGATCAGAATCTGTCGTTTCCGCTTGCGCTGGATGCGGTGAAAGAGTAGAGATCTCCGGTTCTTCGAGAATCAGCGGCGCGTCGTCTTCGAAGGAGCGACCAGAAGAGTCCGATAAGCCTCAGGGTGCCGCCGGAGAACTGTCGCCTCAAGGTGCGGAATTCCTCGTCGCGGGTGTCGGGGAGATCCTCAAGCTGCGGTACAGCGGAAACCGGCATTGGCGTTGATCTGTTCGAGGTGCGTCTGCGTGAGCCGCAACTCATCCTTGTCAGCGCAATATCGAGACGCTTCCCCGTTGCGAAATTGCCCGCAGCAGTCCTCCGCCGGCCTTTGCCGAGGCGGCGTTTGGTCCGATGAGGAAGACGCGGTCTGTCAGTTCCACATCGGCATCGCGGAAGTCGAGAGACGATCATTCAGGTTCTATAGTGTATGTATGTCCGCTGAAGTACGCCGAATCAAAGAATCTGCCGAACACCGGAAGCCTTGGTTCCGCTGGGGGCCGTATGTCTCCGAGCGCGCGTGGGGCACGGTTCGTGAAGACTACAGCCCGAAAGGGACCGCCTGGGAGTACTTCCCACACGAGCATGCGCGGTCGCGCGCCTATCGCTGGGGTGAGGACGGCATTGCCGGCATCTGCGACAATCACCAGCGCCTCTGTTTTGCTATCGCGCTATGGAACGGCCGCGACCCGTTCCTCAAAGAGCGGCTCTTCGGGCTCACCGGGCCGCAGGGGAACCACGGCGAGGACGTCAAGGAATACTACTACTATCTCGACGCCACGCCATCCTACTCCTACATGAAATGCCTGTACAAGTATCCGCAGGCCGAGTTCCCCTACGAGCGTCTGGTGGATGAAAACCGGCGCCGCGGCAAAACCGAGCCGGAGTTCGAGCTGATCGACACCGGCGTCTTCGACGATGACCGCTATTTCGATGTCTTTGTCGAGTACGCCAAGGCTGATGCCGACGACCTCCTGATCCGGATCACGGCGTGGAACCGCGGACCCGAGCGGGCGACCCTGCATCTGCTGCCGACGCTCTGGTTCCGCAACACGTGGAGCTGGAGCGGCGCCGGCGTGCGGCCTTTGATCGAACGCGGCGGCGCCAATGCCCTCTATGCCGGAGAGGCCACCCTCGGACGATATCTGCTATGGTTCGACGGCGAGCCCAGCCTGCTGTTTACCGAGAACGACACCAATACCGAAAGACTGTATGGCGTTCCCTCCGGCGAGGGCCGCTACAAGGACGCCTTTCATGAATATGTAATCGATAAGCGGCGCGAAGCCGTCAACACCCTTCCGGTGGGGACGAAGGCCTGCGGATGGTACATCCGGGAGATCGACCCCGGCGAGGCGGCGACGCTTCGGCTCCGCCTTACGCGGGAGGGCGACCCCGCGCACACTGCCGGGGAGTTCGACTCGATATTTGAGACCCGCATCCGGGAAGCCGATGAGTTCTATTCCTTCTCGCCCCATTTGTCGGCCGACGCCCGCAGCGTGCAGCGCCAGGCTTTCGCCGGCCTACTGTGGGGCAGGCAGTACTACCACTACGTCGTTGAGCAGTGGCTCGGAGGTGACGCCGCGCTGCCGCCTCCGCCGCCCGAGCGCAAGACGGTTCGCAACGCGAGCTGGATGCATCTGTATAACGACGACATTCTGTCAATGCCGGACAAGTGGGAATATCCCTGGTATGCCGCCTGGGACACCGCCTTCCACATGATCCCGATGGCGATGATCGATCCACCGAATGCCAAGCGCGAGCTGTCGCGATTCCTGCGGGAGTGGTACATGCATCCGAACGGCCAGATTCCGGCCTACGAGTGGAACTTCAGCGATGTCAACCCACCCGTCCACGCCTGGGCCTGCTGGCGCGTCTATCAGATCGACCGGAAACTAACGGGCCGCGCCGACCGCAAGTTCCTTGAAAGCGTCTACCACAAGCTCCTCATGAATTTCACGTGGTGGGTGAACCGCAAGGACTCGCGCGGGAGCAACGTCTTCGAGGGCGGCTTTCTCGGGCTCGACAACATCGGCGTTTTCGACCGCAGCAAGCCGTTGCCCACGGGCGGCTACATCGAACAGTCCGACGGGACGAGCTGGATGGCGATGTACTGCCTCAATATGCTCAAAATCGCGCTGGAGCTGGCGCGCGTTGACCGTGTTTACGAGGACATCGCCTCCAAGTTCTTCGAGCACTTCCTGTATATCGCTTCGGCGATGAACCGGATGGGCGACGGCGGACTGTGGGATGACCAGGACGGCTTTTATCATGACCGGCTCCGGCTGCCGGACGGCTCGTCGATTTTTATGCGGAGCCGATCGCTGGTCGGGATCATTCCGCTGTTCGCCGTGGACACGCTGGCGCCGGAGGTGATCGAGGAGCTGCCCGGATTCCGGAAGCGCATGGAGTGGTTCCTGGCGAATCGGCCGGACCTCTGCGGCAATCTCGCGTCGATGACCGAAGAGGGTGTCGACGCACGGAAGCTGCTCTCGGTGGCGCCGCCCGAGCGGCTCAAGCGCCTGCTGAGCTGCCTGTTCGACGAGTCAGAGTTTCTATCGGAGTTCGGCATCCGCTCGCTCTCGAAATGTCATGAAAAGAATCCGTTCGTGTTTCGCTGGAACGGCGAGGAGCACGTGGTGCGGTACACGCCGGCGGAGTCGGATTCTTACTTATTCGGAGGCAATTCGAACTGGCGCGGGCCGATCTGGTTTCCGGTGAACTATCTCCTGATCGAGTCGCTCCAGCGCCTGAACTACTATTACGGGGAGTCGATGAAAGCTGAGTTTCCGACGCGCTCGGGCAACTGGCTGACGCTGGGCGAGATTGCGGCAGAGCTGTCGAGGCGGCTCGGCCAGATCTTCCTGCGAGACAAAAGCGGGCGGCGGCCCGTCTACGGAGGCGCCGAGAAGTTCCAGCGCGATCCGCACTTCCGCGACTATGTCCTGTTCTACGAGTACTTCCACGGAGACAACGGCGCAGGTGTCGGCGCCAGTCATCAGACGGGCTGGACCGCGCTGGTGGCCAAGCTCTTGCAGCAGAGCGGGGAATAGGGAGTGGCGTCGAATGCCTGTCTGAGCTTTGAGCTCTTCGCCTGGCGCATTCTGCTGGAGGCGCGTGGGCTTGTCCGTTTCCCGCCCGGGAAGGGCGCGAACGTTCTCCGCGGGGCCTTAGGCTCGACCCTTCGTGAGCTCGTCTGCTCCCCGGACTGCGTGGACGCAACGGCCTGTTCCGCGCGATTCACGTGCCCCTATGCCCGGCTTTTCGCGCCGTCGGCGCTGCCCGGCGCTCCGAGCGGGCTCCGGGACCTGCCGCGGCCCTTTGTCCTGCGGGCCGCGCATCTGGACGGCAGGACCTTCCGCCCCGGCAGCGTCTTCTTCTTCGACCTTCATCTGTTCATTCCACATGATCCGCCGCTCGACGCCTTCCTTGGCGCCTTCGATCGGCTCGCGGAGGTGGGGCTAGGGCCCGGCCGCGAGCCAGCCCGCCTGACCAGGGCCGAACCGCTTCCACCCGGCCGTCCCGACGGCGAACCGCACCGCATCGACCTCTCGCCGCCGCCCGATCCGATCTCCCGCCTTCGGGTCCGCTTCCTGACACCCACGGAGCTCAAGGCAGGCGAGCGCGTGGCCGGGACGCCCGAGTTCGGGATCCTGTTCGCGCGCGTTCGGGACCGCGTGAGCGCGCTCCGTGCGGTGTACGGCGCTGGTCCGCTGCCCGTTGATTTTCAAGCGATAGGCGAGCGCGCCAATGGTGTCCGCCTTGTCCATGTGGATCTGCGCCATCACAGCGTCGAGCGCCGCTCATCGCGCACCGGCCAGACACACCCGTTGGGGGGCTTCACGGGCGAGGCCGAGTATGAGGGCGAGCTTACCGAGTTCGCGCCTTTGCTCGAAGCTGCGCGCTGGACCGGCGTTGGCCGGCAGACCGTCTGGGGCAAGGGCGCCATCGAGGTCTTGGATCGCTCCTGATACAATGCGCTACTAGTGAGAACATACCCCCTTCTGCTCGCCGCGCTGCTGCTCCCTTCGATCTTCGCTGCCGACATTCCGGGCGGGCCGGGCCGCCGCGTCCTGCTCGACGCTCACAACTGCTACCCGCAGGCTGGCCGCTGGTCAGACCGCATCGAACGCGCATTGGCGACCGGCACGCCGGTGGCGATCGAGCAGGACCTGTACTGGTACAAAGACCCCGGCACCGGTCGCGCGTGGTCCGTTGTGTCGCACGGCGAGCCGGTTCATGGCAACGAGCCGACGCTGCGCTCCTATTTTTTCGAACGCATCCGCCCGATTGTCGAGGAGGAGCTGCGGAACCCGATTCGCGCCGCGTGGCCGATTATCGTCCTGAACCTTGACTTCAAGACCAACGAGCCGGAGCACCTCCGCGAGATCTGGAACCTGCTCGGGGAGTACGAGGCCTGGCTCACGACGGCGCGCAAGGCGCGGGGCGTGAAGCCGCAGCGGCTCGACGTACGGCCGGTCCTGGTGCTGACCGGGGACTCGCCGGCGCAGGAAAAAGTGTTTCATGCCGAAGTGCCGGCCGGCGGACGGCTGCGGCTGTTCGGCGCCATTCAGCCGGTGAAGCCGTCTGTCTCCGCCAGCCCCGAAGCGATGGTCCCCGCCGGCGCGACCAACTACCGGCGCTGGTGGAACAATCCGTGGTCGGTAGTGGAAAAGGGCGGCCAGCGCGAAGCGGGGGAGTGGACGCCCGAGGAGAACGCCCGGCTGCGCGCGCTGGTGCGCCATGCGCATGCCAAGGGACTCTGGATCCGCTTCTATACCCTTAACGGCCACGCCAGCGAGGAGTCGCTGGGATGGTATCCAAATTACAACTTCGGCTCGATCGAGGCTGTCCGCGACCGCTGGCAGGCCGCCATCGACGCCGGCGTCGACTTCATCGCGACCGACCAGTACGAAGAGCTCTCGAAGCTATTGTCGCTCAGCCCTTCAAAGCCTTGACGAGGGCAGGCACGACCTCGAAGAGGTCGCCGACGATCGCGTAATCCGCTACTTCGAAGATGGGGGCGTTGGGGTCCTTGTTGATCGCGACGATCGTCTTGGCGCCCTTCATTCCCACCAGGTGCTGGATCGCGCCGCTGATGCCGACCGCGACGTAGAGCTTCGGAGAGACAGTCTGGCCTGAGCTTCCGACTTGGCGCTCCATCGGCAGCCAGCCGCTATCGCAGATCGGCCGCGATGCCGCGAGCTCGGCGCCAAGCGCCTTGGCCAGCTCCTCGACCAGTGAGATATTCTCCTGTTCCTTGATACCCCGGCCGACCGAGACAATGACCTCGGCCGCCGAGAGATCGACGGCGCGCTGGGACTCCTGGAACGGCGGCTCCGGCTTGCTGCGGATGGCGGAGGCATCGAGTTCGGGGCGGAACGTCTCGACGGACGCCTGGCCCGCCTCGGCCTGCTCGGCCCGGTAGGCGCCTGCCTGCACCGAGGCGAAGTGCGCGCCGTCGGAGGCGAAGCGCAGGTCAGCATTGAGCTTGCCCTGGAATATCTGGCGTACCAGAACGAGTTTGTCACCCTCGAAACGGTGGCCGATCACGTCGCTCACCAGGAACTGGCGGAAGCGGGTCGCGAGTTTCGGGCCGAAATCGCGCGACTGGTAGGTGTGGGGCAGCAGCACGAGCTTCGGTTCGGACTTCCGGATGAGGGCTTCGAGGGCGGCCGTGTAGCCGTCGGCGGTGTAGTCGGCGAGCAGCTCATGGTCCACCGCCCAGACGCGCTCCAGGCTCTTGCCGGCCGCTTCCGAAGCCGCGGACTCAATCCCCGAGCCGAGCACGGCGGCGGAAACCGCGCTGCCCATTTCTTTGGCGATCTGCTGGCCGGCAGCGATGGCCTCCCAGGACGTGCGGTGCCAGCCCTGCCGATCGCGCTCCGTGACGACAAGGACGCCGCTCATATGACTCGCACCTCGAACTTCAGTTTCTCCACGAGCTTCGCAGCGGCCTCCTGCGGGGAGCCGTCGAGCAGTTCTGTCCGCTTGGACTTCTGTGGCGGGTAGATTCGCTCGACCTCGACCGTCCGGGCCGGCGAGACGCCAAGGTCGGCCGCGGTGAGGCGTTTCAGTTCCTTGGTCTTGGCCTTCTTGATGCCCATCAGGGTCGCGTAGCGCAGGCGGCTGATGCCGGACTGAATCGTCAGGACGGCCGGCGCCGGCAGGTTGATCCACTGGAACCAGCCGTTTTCCAGTTCGCGCTTCACGCGGATGCCGCCGTCGTGCTTTTCGACGCTCATGATGATGGTCGCGTGGGCGAAGCCAAGCAGTTCGGCCATGATGACGCCGGTCTGGCCGTAGCCAAGGTCGTCGGACTGGAGGCCGGTGAAAATGAGGCCGGGGTTCTCGCTCCGGGCGGCCGCGGCGAGGAGTTCAGCCACGCCGAGGGCGTCCCAGGAGGCCAGATCCTGCTCCTCGATGTGGATGGCGCGGTCGGCGCCTTTGGCGAGCGCCTCCCGGATGGTCTGGGAGGCCTCAGGAGGGCCGGCGCACAGTGCGATCACTTCGCCGCCGTGCTGCTCCTTGAACTGGAGCGCCGCTTCGAGGGCGTAGGCGTCCGGTTCGTTGATCTCGTAGGAGAGGCCGGAATCCTGGATCGACCGTCCGTCCGAGCCGATCCGGAGCTGTGATTCCCGGGCGGGAACCTGCTTGATCGAAACGATGATTTTCATGGGCGTCTCCGCCGGCTATTCTTCCGTGTGCCGCTTAAAGATCAGGCAGCCATTGGTGCCGCCGAATCCGAAGGAGTTCGAGAGCGCGTAGTCGATTTTCATCGGGCGCGCCTGATTGGGAACATAGTCGAGGTCGCAGTCGGGGTCGGGGACCTCGTGATTGATGGTTGGAGGCGCGATCTGGTCGCGGAGGGCCAGAACGGTGACGCCTGCCTCCAGTCCGCCGGCCCCGCCCAACAAGTGGCCGGTCATCGACTTCGTTGAACTGACCGCGAGCTTGTAGGCGTGATCGCCGAAGCAGCGCTTAATGGCAGTGGTTTCGATCTTGTCGCCGACGTCGGTCGAGGTGCCGTGCGCGTTGATGTAATCGATTTTATCGGGAGTGATGCCCGCATCCCTGAGCGCATTGCGCATCACGCGGAACGCGCCCTCGCCGTCTTCGGAAGGAGAGGTGATGTGGTAGGCGTCGGCGCTCATCCCGTAGCCGACCAGTTCGGCCAGGATCGGGGCGCCGCGGCGCTTTGCGCGCTCGTATTCTTCAAGGATCAGGATGCCAGAGCCCTCGCCGACCACGAAGCCGTCTCGGCACTTGTCCCAGGGGCGGGAGGCCCGGTGCGGCTCATCGTTGCGAGTGGAAAGGGCGCGCATCGAAGCGAATCCTCCGACGCCCATCGGCGTGACGCAGGCCTCGGCGCCCCCGCAGATCATGACATCGGCGTCGCCGCGCTGGATGATCTTGAAGGAGTCGCCGACCGCGTGAGCGCTGGTGGTGCAGGCGGTGGCGGTGGCCGAGTTCGGACCCTTGGCGCCCGTTCGAATGGAAACGTAGCCCGAGGCGAGATTGATGATGGTGGACGGGATGAAGAACGGCGACATGCGGTTCGGGCCCCGCTCGAGCAGGATCTTGTGCTCGCGCTCGATGACTTCGAAGCCGCCGATTCCGCTTCCGATATAGACGCCGACCTGTTCGGCGTCCTCCGGAGCGACGGAGAGGTTCGCACCCTTCATCGCGAAATCCGAGGCGGCGATGGCGAACTGAATGAAGCGAGCCATCTTCTTCAGTTCCTTCTTCTCAATGAACTGAAGAGGATCGAAGTTGCGCACCTCGGCTGCGATCTTGCAGGTGAATTCGGTGGCATCGAACGCGGTGATCAGCCCGACGCCATTCTGTCCATTGCGGATGGCGGACCACGTCTCTTCCGTACCGATTCCGACGGAGGAGAGTAGTCCGACACCCGTGACTACAACTCTGCGCGACAAAATTACCCCCTACGCGTCCTGCTTGGATAGGAATAGCGACTGTTTACTTCTTAGCGGACTTCGATTCGATGTAGTCGATTGCGTCCTTGACGGTCGAGATCTTCTCGGCATCTTCGTCAGGAATGTCAAGGTCGAAGGCTTCTTCGAACGCCATGACCAGTTCCACGATATCCAGCGAATCGGCGCCGAGGTCGTCGACGAAGGAGGCGGTGCTGTCCACCTGCCCTTCATCCACACCCAACTGCTCGACGATGATCTGCTTCACTTTCTGCTCAACGGACATGCATCCTCCAGGAAACGTCTACAAACTCATTGATTCTAGCGATTTCGCGCGATTGGCCGCAAGTGTTAGCATTGGGAACACGTGTGGTGCGGTTCGGGCGAGGGCGGTGGCTGTGGTCACGGGTTATGAGGCCTTCCTCCAGTCCGCCGGGTGCGGTTGGGGCGATTTGGGGCCGGTGACGGGCTGGGGCGCGGCCGGTGCGAGGGGCTGGGGCGTGGTTTCGGGGTGCCGTGGTGGGTTCGTTTTGCCGCTTTTTGTTTGTTCGGCAGGGACCGGTTCGGGGGCCGGTGCGGTCTGGGCGGCCTGCTCGGCGCGGCGGCGGTCCTGAAGTTGGAGGAGGTTCTGGAGGGCTTGGTTGTACATGCGGCGGAGGCGGCTCTCGTGGCGGCTGAGGTAGTTCAGGGCGTTGGGGTTTTCGGCGAGCTTGCGCAGGGTGAAGGCGCTGCGGAGGGTTTCTTCGAACTCGGTATAGTGCTCTTCGAGTTCCGCTTCCATGTGATAGGTTTCGATGTCGAAGATGCCGGTTTCCATCTGCCAGACGCGGTACATGCGCCACTTGGCTCCGACCATCTCTTCGACGAGGTCCATTTCGACCTGGGTTTCGGGCTTGAGGTCGGCGACATAGGCGTCGAGGATGGTCTGGAATTTTTCGTGGGACTCGTTCCAGAGGCAGATGGTTTTGGCGGTGAGGCCGTGGCGCATGGCGTTGAGGGAGGAGCGTTTCTTGCCCTCCGGGGTTTTGGGGCCGCGGGACCTGGCTCCGTTGATGCGGGCGGCTTCGGCCTTGGTGCGCTTGGGGTTGGTTTCTTCGGACTTGGACATGGGTGAATTCCTCCGGTTCCAGGATAGGGGGCGGCGTCAAGGGTTTTGGGCGGGTTGCGGGGTAGAGTTGCCGTGAATTCAGTAGGATAGCGGAATAGCAAGTTGCGTGATTCGCGTTTTGTAATATGCATTACAGAACGCGGATTGTTCTGTTTCAGAACAAACTGGCAATGGTCCGACCATTCTTTATGTCTGCAAGTGATTGATTCCACGTGCTCTGTTCTGTTTTTTGAAAAAACATAAAAGTGTTCACAATCGTGCGGGATTTCGTGTTATGCTCGGCTTTCTTCGCAGTCTGGAGAATCGAGTGAGTGGAGGGGAATCCGCATGCGTTTGCTCGTGTGTTTTGTGATTTCGATGGCGGTTTTCGCGCAGCAGGCCGTCGATCCGCGCAACCTTTATGAGCGTTTGCTCTGTGTGGTGCCCATTGTCGGGGCAGGGACGTTTGAGGATCCGAAGCGACCTCTCTACGCGCCGGTGCGACGCGGGGCTCCAGCCGACGCACCCGACGGAATCATAGCCTACTCCTGGGTTCCCAGCGACGACGGACGGTTCGCACTGGTGGAATTCGTCGCGCGGGACCGGTCCGCATTCGAGGCGATTGTGCAGGAGAACCGATCGGATGTGAAGCGTTTCGAGCGCGGCAAGGCGCGCCGCGAAGAGATCGAAGCCGAGTTTCGCAAGCATAAGAAGGATTTCAATTTCAATGCATTCGGCGCGAGGGTACAGTAAATGGGCACCCGATTCCTGTCGGTCTTCCTCCTTGCTTTGCCGGTTTTCGGAGCCTATCAGTACTACTATTCTGACGCGTTGACGAGCGTCGATCCGGCGAAGTGGACGACAAACGGTTCCGTGACCACGTCGGCCTCGGGGTTAACGGCGACGTCGTCCTCCGGCGGATCCCTGATTTCGACCGTTCCAGTACCCGACGGCACCGGAGACTACGAAGTCCGAAGCATCATCAATCACACGAGTCAAGGCGGTGTATTCATCCACTATTTGCGGGCGAGCGCGGATGCTCGCTCCGGGCCTGGGGCGACAGGAACGTACTATGCAGTCGAGTACACGAACTCGAATTTCAACGGCAGCGCCTGCTCGGGGAACATCCGGCTGTATAAGCGTGTCGGCGGCGTGGTGACGGAAGTGGCCATGGCGGGCATCCTGTGCCGGAACGGAATGGAGATGCGCTCGATCTACACGCACGGCGGGCAGATCGCGGTCTACATCGATGGTGAAATGCGGTTCTGGGCAATGGATACGTCGATCAGCGGCGGACAGCCGGGAGTTGGCGGAAGGAGCATGCCGGCCGGATCTTCGATCAGCGAGCTGAAGCTAGGCCCGCTAGATCGGGTGAATCCCGGAACCGTGAATCCGCAATCGGTGGGGCACACCACCTTCTCGAACAAGGTAGAACTGCAGTGGCAGGGAACGCCGGATGATCCGAATGGGACCGGAGTCTGGGCCTACCAGGTGCTGCGGAACGGAGTATGGGCAGCGAACCTGGCGGGACCGCGATTCTTCGATCTTGCCGTGCAGCCGGGAACGACGTACACGTACCACTCTTGTCCAAATTAGATTTGGCGCCACTGGAATATGGTGGTTGACGGAGGAGGCGGAAGCTGCGGTAGTGTAGACCTGGGTTCCTGTCGAGAACCAGATTCTCAACTACACGGAGACTTCCGCCATGAATCGAGTATGCAGCATTTTCAGTCAGATCTTGCAGTTCATTCCACGGCTGACATTCGAGGCCCAGGTCCGCGAGCATAAAGCCGAGCGGCACGCGCGCGGCTTCAATAGCTGGACACAGTTGATCGCGATGCTGTTCTGTCAGCTGGGTCATGCGCAGAGCCTGCGCGAAATCACCGGCGGGCTGGCCGCCTGCGAAGGCAAGCTGAGGCACCTCGGGGTGAAAGAGCCCCCCAAGCGATCGACATTGTCCTACGCCAACGAACATCGGCCCTGGCAGCTGTATCGATCGGTGTTTTACGAGTTGTTGGAGCACTGCCGGAGGGAAGCAGCAGGCAAGCGGCGGAAGTTCCGATTCAAGCACAAGCTGTTGTCCATCGACTCGACGACCATCGCGCTCAGCCTAGGCATGTTCGACTGGGCACACTACAAGCGGAGCAAAGGGGCGGTGAAGCTGCATCTGGTTTTGGATCATGACGGCCATCTGCCCTGTTACGCGGTCATCAGCGACGGCAAGGAGGCAGATATCACCGCGGCGAAGAAGATGTCCTTCCCGGCCGGGACGATGCTGGTGTTTGATCGGGGCTACCCGGACTATGGCTGGTGGCTATCGTTGACACGCCAAGGAGTGTTTTTCGTGACACGGCTGAAAGACGATGCCGACTACGGCATCGTCGAGCAGCGGCCGGTTCCGCCCGGCAGTAACATCGTGCGGGACGAAATAATTGTTCTATAGTGGCTTCAGGAATTCAGACCAGGCAATAAGCTAAACTTTTCGGCGGAGTCATTGAACAAGGAGCGATCGATGACAACGACGAGGAAGCAGTACAGTCCCCAGTTCAAAGCGCGGGTGGCAACGGAAGCGATCCGCGGCGAGAAGACACTGAGCCAGTTGGGATCGCAGTTCAAGGTGCACCCGATGCAGATCGCGAAGTGGCGAAAGGCGGCGATAGAGCAGATGCCTGAGCTGTTCGTTGACGGGCGGACGCGCAAGGCCACCAACGGCGATGCCGACACCGACGCCCTGTATCAGGAGATCGGGCGGTTGAAGGTCGAATTGGATTGGCTCAAAAAAAAAGTCGGCATGCTCGACTGACGAACTGCGCCCGCTGGTGGATTGGGGGAATCCGGAGATTAGATTCTTAGATCGAGAATCGTAAACAAGAATACTTCAACATTCTCCGTGATGAAATCACGCGGCGGCGAGGAGT
>JBKBWD010000258.1:0-567 GCA_046289265.1 Bryobacteraceae bacterium
CGGCTCGACCGCCTGCCGTCGCTTGAGCCAGCGGCGCTGCGACTTCGTCAGCGACTTGAGCTTGCCGCGGTGGACGATCTCCACGTTCGGATTGGCGGCGTCGACCCCACGGAAGCCCAGGTCGGCGTACACCTCCTTCGGCTGGACGCCGACGTCCTCGAGCAACACGGTCGTCTGTTCGAGCTGTTCGGCCAACAGGTGGCCGTCGTAGGGATTGCCCGGGAATGTGCGGGCACCCACCATCAACCCCTGTCGCGCGGTCACCACCACCCCGACCTTGACCCCGAACTCGTACGGCCGGCGGGCCTTGCCCTTGCCGATGCACTCGACTTCCGGCGCATGCAGCGCGTACAGCTTGTGCTTGTCCTTGGGGCGCTGCGAGCGGATGCGCTCGGCGCGCTCCAGCCATGGCTGCAGGCGATCACGCACGTCTTGCGGCGCTGCCAGCAGGCGGCGTTGCACGTCGCGCAGCACGCGCCCGAGCACGGTGCGCTGGCGCTTGAGCACGCGCCGCAGCCGCTTGAACTGCTTGGCGTGCGCATAGCCGCCGGCACGCCGGCGCAGGCT
>JBKBWD010000259.1:0-567 GCA_046289265.1 Bryobacteraceae bacterium
GAAATCGGGCTCGTGTTCCACGCCGCCGACTTCTTCGTAACGAAGCAGCGCTATGACGCGTTCAAGGCGACGATCGCCAGCGACTACCCGAACATCAAGATCGTGGAAGAACAGGGGATCGGCGGGCCGGACTTCTCGGGCGATGCGGAGAAGGCGGCTGGCGCGATGCTGACCGCGAACCCGAACATCAAGGGCATCTGGGCGGTCTGGGACGTTCCGGCCGAAGGCGTGATGGCCGCCGCCCGCGCCAATGGCCGCGATGATCTGATCATCACCACCGTCGACCTTGGCGAAAACGTCGCCATCAGCATGGCGCAGGGCGGCTTCGTGAAGGGCCTTGGCGCACAGCGTCCCTATGACGCCGGCGTGGTCGAGGCGAAGCTGGCAGGCTACGCCCTGCTCGACAAGGATGCGCCCGACTTCGTGGCCCTGCCTGCGCTGCCCGTCAGCAAGGACAACCTGCTCGACGCGTGGAAGCAGGTCTACTCGACCGAAGCGACCGACAACATCAAGGCCTCGATGCAGTGACCGAACACGCGCGGGGTGTCCCTATCACCCCGCGCTCCC
>JBKBWD010000260.1:0-567 GCA_046289265.1 Bryobacteraceae bacterium
GGCGGCACCCTTCAGGTTCTCGACGTGCAGCAGGCCGCCTGCGGGAGCGTTGAACAGGGTCGCCAGTGTTTCGTCGAAGATCTGTTCGGGCGACAGACCGCAGGTGTTCAGGTAGGCGAAACGGCCCGTGAACAGGTTCTTGCCGGTGGCCGTCACCAACCCATCCTTCAGCACGCGCCGGATGCGCTCGGTGCTGTCCTTGCGATTCGCCACGTAGGCGGCCAGGAACTTCAGGATGGCCACGACGTCGGACACATCCTTTTTGTCCTCCTTGCGCACGGCGTTGACGCTGCCGCCCACGAAGACCCACAACGGCTTTTCGATGTTGAACGGGCGCAGGCTCGCTTCCTGTTCCCGGTACAGCCGCTGCTGCTGGAAGAACGACAGCAGGCAGGCGGTGAGGTAGGTCCTCATCCATTCCTCGTTGCGGTCGTCCTCGAGGTTGAGGATGTGATAGTCCTTGCCAAAACCATCGCCGTAGAACCAGCGGTAGGAATAGTCGAACAGCGTGCTGCGCGCGTAGAGGTCGGTCAGCTGTCGGTTTCCGGCCACGGCCTGGCCGAAGGT
>JBKBWD010000261.1:0-564 GCA_046289265.1 Bryobacteraceae bacterium
GAAGCGCACCAGCGGGTAGTCGGGGTTGAGCACGGTGACGACGACTTCGCCGACCTCGCCGTAAAGGACGTCCAGTCCCGCCAGAACCAATAGATAGCCGTCTCCGGGCTCGAGGATCATCACATTTCCGTAGTCCAGAAGCGGCCCGCGATAGCGGATCGTGGCGGGAAAGGGCGCGGTGACCAGGGCCCGGCTCTGGGTGGCCAGGGTGACACCGGGGCGGCGGGCGCCGGTGGCATCGGCCTCGCCGGGCCTGCGCAGCACGGAGCCCAGCACGGGAAGCGGCAGCCGGCCCTTCTGGTCGGCAAAGCTGGTGCCCGCCCCGGCGTCGGGGGACAGCCCGGCGGCAAAGGCATCCAGGGTATCGGCGCTTTCCAGAAGCCCCCGCAGCGCCTCGGGGTCTTCGGTGAAGCGGCGCGGCAGTTCCGTCCGCTCGGAGATGGCCTTGGACAGCTCGGTCCGCGCCGTCTGCGCCGCGGCCAGCCCGACCTCGAGCGTCTCGCCGGCCGAAACCTGGAGGGCGCGCAGTTCGGCCAGTTCGGCCAGTTCGTCCTTTAGCGCCAG
>JBKBWD010000262.1:0-557 GCA_046289265.1 Bryobacteraceae bacterium
GCCGGGGGCGTACCGGTTTCGACGGGGTACTGGAAGGCCGAGGGGCGTGGCAAGGTGCGGGTCGCCTTCATCGATCCAAAACAAAGCTGCCAACAACAGCAACCACTTCAGCGAGGCCCTCGCGGCTTAGTTGAGGTCCTGGGGCCAACTAGAGCCCCAGGCGTCCGGTAGAGCGTGATCGCACTCCACTGGGCGTATACCAGATCCGCAGCGACCCCGCGGCCGAGCAACCGGCGGGCGAGCGAAGTTCAAGCAGGGGGCTCTGACGGTGGCCAAAGGTCACGACACTCGCCGATGAGTTTTCGGCAGGCCACGTATCTCCAGAGTTAGAAGGTGCTTCGGACGCGGGTTCGACTCCCGCCGCCTCCACCACTTCTGCGGAAGGCGTCCAACGAAAGGACGTTGTTCCGCACCCGGTGTCCCGCCGGGACACGCTCGGGACACACTCGATCGCGGCGCGGCCTCGGGGCGAACCCGGGGTCGCGCTCCGACTCGTCGAGGGTGACCAGTCGCCAGGGGCCTTCGCCGAGGGCGCCGTCGAACCGGACGGCGACGTC
>JBKBWD010000263.1:0-550 GCA_046289265.1 Bryobacteraceae bacterium
GCAGCCGGATCAGCGGTCGCTTTGAGGACTATTGGGAGTCGCGCCGGGCTTGAGTTCCACTTTCACGTCGCGCACCCCTACCTCAGCGGCTTGTCGCGGCCCGAGCAGGTGGTCTACTTCTTCCGCCAGGTACTGGGATTGGCGGTCGTGGACAAAGAAGTGCTCAGCCGCCGCACCACCGACTACCAGAAGTGGGTCGAATCGTTCGCTCGCAATCATCAGGCGCCCATCCAGTGGGCCGAGTCCGGAGTGCGCAAGGAGGATCATGTGCGGCCATGGCTGAAGCGAATGGAGAAGAACAATGCCTGGGGCGTCTACTTCATCTTCAAGAGCATGGAGCAGGGGCGCACGTTCCGGATCAGTCAGCCGAAGTATCCCACCAAAGACCCCCACCATCGCATCCTGGCGCACCAGCGCAGCCGGCACACCCATTATTACTTCTACATCCGCGACGAGGTATTGGGACCCTTGGTGATCACTCTTGTCCAAATTAGTTTCCGCACCAAACGGCTGGGACAGCATCTGAGGATCTCGCCGCCGCTGCTGATCC
>JBKBWD010000264.1:0-548 GCA_046289265.1 Bryobacteraceae bacterium
CGCCGCGCCTCGCCCGCCAGCATCCGAAAATGCCCGGGAAGGAACCGCGAAGGCGAAGGCTCAGGCGATACAGGCGTGTCCGCGCTCACCGGTCACGAAAGGATCAGCGCGGATCCTTCACCTGGATCGGTTCCAGCGAAAGGATCCTTGGCGCTCGTGACCGCGACGCGCGCGCCTGTGGCGATCATGTCACGGATATACCAGCATGATGTTGCATCTGTCGCGCACAAAAATGTTGCATTTCACCGGCGCGCAGCGTTGAGCCGCGCGGCGATGGTCCACAGTGCCCGCTGCCAGCGCCGCCAGGCGGTGGTGCGGTCGCAGCCCAGCTGCCAGCACAGGCGCTTCCACGGCACCCGCGCGGCCCGGGCCCAGACCAGATGCCGCTCCTCCTCGCCGATCCACAGCACCCAGTCCATGGTCTCCTCCATCCGGCTGATCGCGGCCGGCGAAGGCGTAATGCGCAAGGGCTGCGGCTCCATCCGGGCCATCTCCTCTGCGCACCTTTGGATCGCAGGCCAGAGATTGAAATGGCCCTGCACCTTCAC
>JBKBWD010000265.1:0-548 GCA_046289265.1 Bryobacteraceae bacterium
CCCGGAGAGTATTTCTGCAAGGAGCAAGGGAAAAGGCCTATTCCGCCGGCAGACCCTTCGGCCAGCGCCCGGCAGCGGACCTGACGGCAGTCGGATGCAGACGTTCCGACCGGTCGCGCCCGACCGTCCTTTGCCGGCGCCACAGGAAGGCCTTGCCCCAGCTGCGCCAGGTGCCGACCATGGGCGCCTCGGGGTCGCAGGGGAAACGCGCCCGCCAGCCTTCGGGCAGGGCCAGGCCCAGCGTCTCGGCCCGGTCCAGCATCCAGACCAGCGGGATGTTGGCCAGGGGTCGCGCCGGCCGGAACCCGCCGATCTGGCCGCCGATGTCGCCATGCGCGCCGCGGAACCAGACCTGCTCGACATTGCCCTCCCATCCGGGCGGACACTCCCACATCACCGGCGCGAAGGCCATCCGCGTCTCGTCCAGCGCAAGTGCGTGGAACCCGTGGCGGATCGAGGGGCCAAGCTGGTGGCTGTGAAAGGCATGGCGGTCGGGGGTGAACATCCAGAGCAGGGGCAGCCGCAGCCCCAAGGCCTTGACCGTGTCC
>JBKBWD010000266.1:0-548 GCA_046289265.1 Bryobacteraceae bacterium
GGCGCCAGCTACTGCCTGTTGTGTTCGACCCTGGAGTATCCGCCCGACCGTTCCTGGGTGATCTTCAACCTGCGGCCCGAGGCGCGCTTTTCGGACGGAACGCCACTTACGGCCGAGGATGTGAAGTTTTCCTATGAAACCTTCGTCAGCAAGGGGCTGACGGATTATCGTACTGTTCTGGCGCAGCAGGTCGAAAGTGTCGAGGTGCTGAACCCCCACCGCGTCAAGTTCACCTTCAAGGCCGGCTTTCCCAAGCGCGACCTGCCGCAGGAGGTGGGCGGCCTTCCGATCCTGTCCAAGGCCTACTACACGGCGAAGAACATGGATCTCGAGGAAAGCATGATTACGCCTCACCTCGGGTCCGGTCCCTACATGTTCGACAGGATGGATATCGGCCGATCCATCGTCTACCGGCGCAATCCGGACTACTGGGGCAAGGATCTGCCCATCAACGTGGGCCAGAACAACTTTGATACCCTGCGCTATGAATATTTCGCCGACGGCAACGCGGCGTTCGAGGGGTTCAAGGCCGGGGTCTACCGCTTCCG
>JBKBWD010000267.1:0-547 GCA_046289265.1 Bryobacteraceae bacterium
GGGCTCGTTCAGCACCTTGTTGACGGCGAAAAGGTCCGCTTCGGTGTGGCCGGGCCAGTCGAACTCGGCCGCGGCCCAGTGCACGAAGACCCGCTTGAACGCCCTGGACGGCGTGAGGGGGATGCCGCCATGCTCGCCGATCCAGGCGAAGGTCTTTTCGACCCCGCGCACCAGCGGCGAGAACGCGAGCGCCGGATCGGTATCGTCGATTTCCCGAAACCCGATCACCTCAGATCTCTCGCGCGAACCAACGGATGCGGCCGACGATGTGGATCTCGTCGGCCGTTCTTTCGTATTCGGGATAGTGCTTGTTGTCGGAGATGACGCGCACGGCGGGCGGGTCGCTGTTCGGGATGTGCTCGAGCCGTTTGGCCACCAGCCCCATCCCGTCGTCCAGCACGAAGATGCCGGGCGGGTTCGGCGCGCGGCGGGCCATGTCGACCAGCACCGCGTCGCCGCTCAGCAGCGTCGGCGCCATGCTGTCGCCCTCGACATGCATGATTCGCAGCTGCGACGGGCTGGCCTTGAGGCTGTTGCGGATCCAGGA
>JBKBWD010000026.1:0-65162 GCA_046289265.1 Bryobacteraceae bacterium
CTGGTTACCTCACTCGCAAGGAACCTTGCGATGGACCTGCTCGCAAGTTGGGAGAAGGTGCTGGAGCGCCGCGGCGCCGGCCCGGTGCATGGCACTGCGAGTCGCCGTTTCCAGCGCCTCCAAATCCAAGCGGCCGCTCTTGCGAACCTCAGTGAACACGAGGCGCAGCAGCGTATTCACTTCTTTGGCGATTTCCTGTTGGACTGCCTCGGCCGTTTTTTTTCCTGCTCGCTCGTCGGCTCTTCGGGAATCGGGCGGAGACGGCAGATTTGTTCGTTGACGTCGATGAAAGCGCGACTCAATTGCTGATACTTGCGAAACTCCTCCACCTCGCGTTCCGCTTTGCGGACGGCTGCAGAGGAGGGCAAGGCTTCGGTGATCGTTTTGCCCTGGGCCTTGTAGGTGAGCCGCAAGGTAGGACCGTGTCCGGGATCACCGGGCTGAGCACAGTGGCAGGTTGGTTTTCCACAACGACGAACGAAGCCGGTGATGGAACCGGGCCGGAAATCGCCCAGTTGAGCGAACTGGGCGAGAATCTGGGAGCGACGTTGTTCGAGATCGGGCAAGGATTGGGACATGAGAGTGGCCTCCTCCTCTGACCGTACTACATACGCTCAGACAAGTGCCACAAAAAAAAAGAACCTGCGATCCCCCCTACATCCATGTCGCGCACCCATGCGCGTGTGGATCGAAGACTAGGCTGCGCCCCTGTGCCAAAATAGGAGATTGCGCAACAATCTGTCTGCACTCGTATCAAGGACCCCATATGACTGAGATCGTAAAAGTAGTTGGTAGAGAGATTCTGGACTCACGCGGCAACCCCACGGTGGAAGCCGATGTCTGGCTGGCCGATGGAAGCATGGGCCGGGCGGCGGTGCCCTCCGGGGCTTCCACCGGCGAGCATGAGGCCGTTGAATTGCGTGACGGCGACAAGGCCCGGTACCTGGGGAAGGGAACCCTCAAGGCCGCGGCGAATGTGACGAATGAGATTGCGCCCGCGATCCTTGGGATGGATGCGACGCAACAGGCCGCTATCGATCACAAGATGGTCGAGGTGGACGGCACGGAGAACAAGGGACGCCTGGGCGCCAACGCGATCCTGGCGGTCTCAATGGCGACGGCGCGCGCCGCCGCGATTTCCCAGATGACGCCGTTGTACCGCTATCTCGGTGGCGTTTCGGCCTGCATCCTGCCAGTCCCGATGATGAACATCCTGAACGGCGGCGCCCACGCCGACAATTCGGTGGACGCCCAGGAGTTCATGATCGCGCCGCACGGCGCCGAGCGCTTCTCCGAGGCGCTGCGCATGGGCGCCGAGGTCTTCCACACGCTCAAGGGCGTGCTGAAGAAGCGCGGCTATTCGACGTCCGTGGGCGACGAGGGCGGATTTGCGCCGAATCTGAAGTCCAATGACGAGGCGCTCGAAGTGGTGCTCGAAGCGATCACGCAGGCCGGCTACAAGCCCGGCGAGCAGATTAGCATCGCGCTCGACCCGGCCGCCAGCGAGTTCTACGACGCCTCGAAGAACAAGTACGTCTTCAAAAAGTCCGACAAGAGCGAGCGCACCTCCGAGCAGATGGTCGAGTTCTGGGCCAACTGGGTCGCGCAGTACCCGATCATCTCGATCGAGGATGGCATGGCCGAGGACGACTGGACCGGCTGGAAGCTCATGACTGACGCACTCGGCAACAAGATTCAGCTTGTCGGCGACGACCTGTTCGTCACCAACACGGAACGCCTCGCGCGCGGCATCCGCGAGGGGATCGGCAACTCGATTCTCATTAAGGTCAACCAGATCGGCAGCCTGACCGAAACGCTCGATGCGATGAAGATGGCGGCCGATGCCGGCTACACCTCGATGGTTTCTCACCGGTCGGGTGAGACCGAGGATGCGTTCATCGCGGACCTGGCGGTGGCGACCGGCGCGGGCCAGATCAAGACCGGCTCGGCAAGCCGTACCGACCGCATCGCGAAGTACAACCAGTTGCTCCGGATCGAGGAGGAACTGGGGTCGAGCGCGAAGTTCGCCGGGAGAAAGGCCTTCCGCCAATAACGCGATGTCGAAGCCGAAACCTCTGGTTCTTACGATTCTCGACGGCTGGGGATTCTCCCCGGCCGTTGAGGGAAACGCGATCGCGGCGGCGCACAAGCCGACTTATGACCGGCTGCTGCGCGAGTATCCCAACACGCTGGTCAGCACGTCGGGACCGTCAGTCGGGCTGCCCGAAGGGCAGATGGGCAACAGCGAGGTCGGGCACCTGAACATCGGGGCAGGCCGGGTCGTCTACATGGACGTGACGCGGATCGACTTGATGATCAGCTCGGGCGAGTTCTTTCGCAACCCGGTGCTGCTCGACCTGATGAAGCATGCGCGAACGCACCGGCTGCACCTGATGGGGCTTTGCAGCGACGGCGGCGTACACGCGCAGTTGACTCATCTCTACGCGCTTCTGAAGCTGGCGAAGCAGGAGGGCGTGGAGAACGTTTTTGTCCACTGCTTCATGGATGGGCGCGACACGCCGCCCGAGAGCGGAGCGGGCTACATCGAGCAATTGCAGCGCGAGATGCGGACGATCGGGGTAGGGAAGATCGCTTCGGTCTCCGGGCGGTACTTTGCCATGGACCGCGACAAGCGCTGGGACCGCGTCGAGCGCGCCTTTGGAGCGATGGTGCTCGGCAACGGTGAGAAGGCGACCGATCCGGTGGAGGCGGTGAAGCGCTCCTACGAGCGCGGCATCACCGACGAGTTCATCGAGCCGATCACGATCGTCGATGAGCGCAACGAGCCGGTGGGATTGATTCTGGACGAGGATGCCTGCGCCTACTACAACTACCGGGCCGACCGGGCGCGCGAGATGACGATGGCGCTGACGGATTCCAAACTGGAGCAACCGTCGCGGTCGCTGACGCCGAAGAACCTCTACTTCGTCACGATGACGCAGTACGACAAGACCATCCAACTGCCCTACGTGCTGCCGCCAGAGCATCCGCACAACATACTGGCCAACGTGATGGCGCAGTTGAACTGGAAAAACCTGCGCGTCGCCGAGACGGAGAAGTATGCGCACGTGACCTACTTCTTCAACGGCGGAAACGAGAAGCCGTACCCAGGCGAGGAGCGCGAAATGGTGTCTTCGCCGAAGGTAGCTACGTACGACCTGAAGCCGGAGATGAGCGCGGCCGGCGTCGCCGATGTGGTGGTGAAGGCGATCGAGAAGGGCGACTTCGACGTGATCGTCATGAACTTCGCCAACGCCGATATGGTGGGGCACTCGGGCAAGATGGACCCGACCGTGAAGGCGGTCGAGGCTGTCGATGGCTGCCTGGACAGGATCTGGAGTGCGCTGCGCCGGAAGGGCGGCGCCTGGCTCATCACGGCCGATCATGGCAACGCCGAGATGATGATCGATCCGGTGACGAAGGGTCCGCATACGTACCACACGACGAATCCGGTGCCGATGATTTACGTGAACGACGCCAACGTCGGACTGCGGTCGGGTGGAGCGTTGCAGGATATTGCTCCGACAGTCCTGGGGATCCTCGGGGTGGAGAAGCCCAAGGAGATGCTCGGGACGGATCTTCGTATCGTGAACGGCGCTTAGTGGAATGGCGGCCCGGTGGAGACGCCGGGCCGCACATATAATAGGCAGAATGCGTTTGGCCGTGACCCGCCGTATTCTTTTCTCCTTCCTTCTGGCAGCCGGATGGACTGCCGCTCAGAATCCGGAACCGATCCGATACACGCTCCGGTTTCCGGCTCCGCATACGCACTATGTCGAGGTCGAAGCGCGCGTTCCGACGAATGCGCGGGGTGAGATCGAGCTGATGATGGCGGTGTGGACGCCGGGCTCGTATCTGGTCCGCGAGTTTGCGCGCAACGTGGAAGATGTTCGTGCGCGGACGGCGGAGGGGCGGGTGCTGGCGGTGGAGAAGTCGCGGAAGAATCGTTGGCGCGTGGAGACGGGCGGGGCTCGCGAGGTGCAGGCGAGCTACCGCGTCTACTCGCGGGCGATGACGGTTCGGGAGAACTGGGTCGATGATGGGTTCGCGCTGCTGAACGGCGCTCCGACGTTCCTCACGGTGGTAGGGGAGCTGAATCGTCCACACGATGTAAAAGTGGAGCTGCCGCCGGGTTGGAAGACGGCGATGTCGGGCATGCCGCCGGCGCCGGGTGGAGATCCGCATTACTTCCGGGCTGCGGATTTCGACACGCTGGTCGATTCGCCGATTGTGGCGGGGAATCCGGCGGTGTACGAGTTTGCGGTGGACGGCAAGAAGCACTTCCTGGTGAACGTCGGGGAGGAGGGCGTCTGGGACGGACCGCGGTCGGCGGCGGATGTGGAGAAGATCGTGCGCGAGTTCCGGCGAATGTGGGGATCGCTGCCGTATGACCGGTACCTGTTCTTCAACGTGCTGACGGAGGCGGGCGGCGGGCTGGAACATAAGAATTCGACAGTCCTGATGGCGAGCCGGTGGGCGACGAAAACGCGCGGAGCGTATGTGGGGCAGCCGTTCGGGACGCCGGCGCGGGGCGGGTGGCTGAACCTGGTGAGCCACGAGTTCTTTCATGTGTGGAACGTGAAGCGGCTGCGGCCGGTGGAGTTGGGTCCGTTCGACTATGAGAACGAGGTCCATACGAAGGGCCTGTGGGTATCCGAGGGGATCACATCGTACTACGCGCCGCTGGGTGTGCATCGCGCGGGGCTTTCGAATCAGGAAGAGTTCCTGGACCAGCTGTCAAAAACCATCGAGCAGGTGCAGACGACGCCGGGGCGGCTGGTGCAGCCGTTGGAGGTCTCGTCCTACGATGCCTGGATCAAGTTCTACCGTGCCGATGAGAACTCGCCGAACACGGCGATCAGCTACTACTCGAAGGGTGCGGTGGTGGGCTTTTTGCTTGACGCGAAGATCCGGCGGATGACCAAGGGGGCCAAGAGCCTGGACGACGTGATGCGCCTGGCGTATGAGCGGTATGGCGGCGAGCGTGGCTTCACTGGGGAGGAGTTCCGGCGGACGGCGGAGGAGGTGGCCGGCGAGAGCCTGAAGCCGTTTTTCCGGCATGTGCTGGAGACCACGGAGGAGCTCGATTACGGAGAAGCGCTCCAGTGGTTCGGGCTGAGGTTCCGGCCGGCGCGGAAGAACTCCGAACCGAAGGCGACGCTCGGCGTCGTGACGCGTCAGGAGGCCGGGCGGCTGGTAGTGTCGCAGGTTCGCCGCGGGACCCCGGCGTATGCGGCGGGCATCAATGTGGATGACGAGATTATCGCGCTGGACGAGTTCCGGGTGCTGCCATCGGAGCTGGGGTTGCGGATGGAGTATTACAAGCCGGGCGACAAGGTATCGGTACTGATCTCACGCCGGGACAAGCTGATGCGCCTGGAGGCAACGCTTAGGCCGGAACCGGCCGAGAGCTGGCGGATGGAGATCGATCCACAAGCGACCAAGGACCAGAAGGCTCGGCTGAGCGCGTGGCTGGCGGGGCGGTGAAGCTACCCCAGGATGAGAGGCTCCTGAATAAAACCGCTTACGGCTTCGGCAGTCTCAGGTGTGTCTCAAACAGCCGGAAGATGCGCTTGTACTCGTCGGCCCAGCTTGCGGGATCGACGAAGGCGTGGTCTTCGACGGGGTAGACGGCAAGCTCCCAGTTTTCCTTTCGCAGTTCGATCAAGCGCTGGACGAGGCGGATCGTGTCCTGGAAGTGCACGTTCTCGTCCACCATTCCGTGACAGAGCAGGAGCGCTCCCTTCAGTCCTTCGGCGAAGTAGATCGGGGAGGAGCGGCGGTAGGCTTCAGGGTCCCCCTGGGGCGTGTTGAGAATGTTTGACGTGTAGCCGTGGTTGTAGTGGGCCCAGTCGGTCACCGGGCGGAGCGCGGCGCCGGCCTGGAAGACGTCGGGTTGGGTGAACATCGCCATCAGGGTGATGAAGCCGCCGTAGCTGCCGCCGTAGATGCCGATGCGGCGTGGATCGACGCCATGCTCGGTTGCGAGCCAGCGCGCGGCGTCGACCTGGTCGTCGAGATCCTTCCCACCCATGTGACGGTAGATCGCGGTGCGCCAGTCGCGGCCGTAGCCGGCTGAGCCGCGGTAGTCCACGTCGAGCACCAGGTAGCCGCGCTCCATCAGGAAGTGATGGAACATATACTCGCGAGAGTAGGACGACCACCAGCGATGGACGTTCTGTAGATAGCCGGCGCCATGGACAAAGATGACGGCCGGTCCGCCGGAGTGCCAGCCCTGGGGTTTGTAGAGGCGCGCGGGAACCAGGACTCCGTCGCGGGCAGGGACCTGGACGATCGGGACGTCGGTCCAGGGATAGGTGAAAAACTCGGACGCCGGTGACGTCGTGATGCGCTTGGATGGCGCGTCGGGGCGCGTCTCCTGAACGAATAGCTCGGGCGGGCGGTTGGTATAGGAGTGGATGCGCGCGAGCCAGCGGCCGTCGGGGGAGATGGCGCCTTCGTGGCGGCCCGGCGCGGTGGTCAGGCGGACGCGATCTCCTCCGTTCAGGCCCATGACGTAGAGATGGCGTTCGGCCGGTCCGGCTTCGCTGGTCATCAGGATGAAGCGGGCACCGTCCGGTGTGAGGCTGACCTCCTCGACTTCCCATTGGCCGGAGGTCAACTGGCGGAGCTTGCCATCTTCGAAGCCGACGGTGTAAAGGTGGGCGTAGCCGTCGTGCTCCGAGACGAAGTAGACGTGCCGGTTGTCGCGCAGCCAGCCGAGCGTCGAGGAGGCCGGGCCGTCGACCCAGGCTTCATCCCGGTCATGATGGAGCGGGCGGAGTTGTGCGTTGTCCGTATCGAGCGCGAAGATCCAGCGGTCCTTATTGTCAGCGGAGCGGCCCATCACGACCGCATTGCTGCCGTCCTCGGACCAGACAGGCATCGAGAGCGTGACGGCGCGGTCCTTCTCCTGCGGATCGATCCAGCGGACCTCGCCGTCCGCGGCGCTGATCAGCGCGAGCCGCACCTCATCGCGGTCGTCGCCGACCTTGACGCGCGAGGGGATCGTATAAGTGTAGGCGTTCTCGGTGACGAAAGAGGGCACGACGGTTTTCTTCTTCGCGCGGGCGCGTTTGGCGATTTTCGCCACGACGTGGCGTTCGTCGGGGGCGAGGCGCAGCTCGCGGACAGCGAGTTCGGGGCCGAGCCAGAAGGGCTTGCGCGGATTCTCCTTTTTCTCGCGGGCCTCTTTTTCCTCCTTCCGACGGATGCGCTCACGGACCGATTCGAGCAGTTCCTTTTCGGCGCGGAGGAGGCTCTGGCGGCTGTCGGTTTCTTTTTTCTCCGGTTCGGAGCCGGGCCGGATATCGGTCATCTGCACGATTTCGCCCGTGTTGAGCGAGAGGACGTAGAGATTGCCCTCGCGCTGGAAGCCGAGGCGGTTGGAGTCACGCGTGAAGGCGGGGTGGGACTCCTTCTCGCGCGTGTGCGTCAGGCGGCGGCTGGTGTTGGCGAGGTGGTCGTAGAGAAAGAGGTCGCCGTCGACGGCGTAGGCAGTGAAGCGGCGATGGCGGGAGGCGCTGCCGTGCAGGGGCGCGGCCAGGCGCGCTTCGACCTCAGTGAGTTTCCGCAGGCCGCTGCCGTCGCGGTTGGCGACGTAGGTGGCGAGCGGCGCGCGCGGGTCATCGGCCGCCTGCTTCCAGCGGAAAAAGATCTGCTTGCTGTCGCCGGACCAGCGGACGTCCTGGGGCGGATAGCCAACCAGCGCCGGACCACGCATGATGTTGTCGATGGTCAGCTCGAGCTTGACGCGGGGCTCAGCGCTCACGCAGGTGAACGCCGCCGCGGCGAGCAGGAGTGCGCCGATTTTACGCATTAACTTCGTAATACTCCATCTTCCATGTGATGCTGAATCGGGAAGCGCCCGCCGAGTTCCGCGCTGTGCGTCACGGCGATGAGGATTGTCTCCTGATTCCGGTGCAGACCGAGGAGCAGCTCGGCGACCATGTTGGCGGAGCGGCGGTCGAGGTTGCCGGTCGGTTCGTCGCAGAGCAGCAGGAGCGGCTTCCGGATCAGCGCGCGCGCGAGGGCGACGCGCTGCTTTTCTCCGCCCGAGAGTTCCGCGGGGCGGTGGTCGATGCGGTCGCGCAATCCAACCTGGTCGAGCAGTTTGCGAGCGCGCGCCACGAAGCCTTCGTCGCGTTCGGCGACCAGCGTCGGCGTGAGGACGTTTTCCAGCACGGTGCACTGCGGCAGGAGGCAGTGATCCTGGAAGACGAATCCGACGCGGCGGTTGCGGAACTTCGCCAGCTCCTTTTCTTCGAGCGCGAAGGGGTTGCAGCCCTCAATCGTGACGCTGCCGGCCGTCGGCTGATCGAGCGTCCCGAGGATGTAGAGCAGCGTGCTCTTGCCGCTGCCCGAAGGACCCATGATCGAGAGGGCGTCGCCGGGCCGCAACGTGAGATCGATGCCGTCGAGGACGGTGAGGGGGCCCCGCGGCGAGGGGAATTCCTTGCGCAGGCCGCGAACCTCAAGCATTCCGTGGCCTCCCGCACAGCGAGTCATAAGCAGCCAGGACGTGCTGGGCCATCCGCTCGACCGAGTAGTGGGCGCGGACTCCGTCGTAAGCGCAATTGGAGAGACGGCCGGCGAGCGCGGGGTCGCGCCAGAGCTTAAGTATGCCCTCGGCGAGGCTTGCGGGATCGTCGTGCTCGACCAGGAGGCCGCCGCCGGTTTGCTCGATCATCTCGGGAAAGGCGCCGGCGCGCGGCTGCACGACGGGCACGCCGTTGGCCATGGCCTCGATCACGTAGAGCCCTTTGGGATCGGCGTAAACGCTGGGTACGGACATCACGTCGAGCGATTGGAGGAACCGGAGCTTCGCTTCGCGATCGAGTACGCCTTTGTATTCGAATTCGTCGCCGAAGCCCCAGGCGCGCATCTGGCGTTCGATCTCGGCGAGGTAGGGCTTGTGGTCGGCTCCAAGGTATCCTGCAACCACAAGACGCGAGGGAGGCAGACCCGGTTGCTGCCGCAAGTGATGGTAGGCTTCGCAGAGCACGTGCAGCCCCTTCTCCGGAGCGATCCGCGCGAAGTAGCCGATGCGGTAGGGGCCGTCGCCGCTGCGTGCGCGGCGGGCGTGGCCGTTCATGCTGATGCCGAGGGGCGCGACGCGCATCCGGGACTCGGGGATTCCGAGATAGCCGGTCATGTATCCGGCATAATATCGGCTGACCGGGAGGAAGAGATTGACGTCCGGGATGTGGCGGCGGATGAGATCGAAGGCGCGGGATTTGTAGGGCTCGGAGAGGCCGTCGAGAAAAAGGTCCTCGCCCTGGAGGGTGCAGCAGATCGGGCCGGCGTGCACCTCGCGGATGGAGGGCGCGAGCGCGATCAGGAGCGTATAGGGCAGACTGACGACATCGAACGGTGGCTCCGAGCGGAGCCAGTCCTTGAGCTTGACGAACTCCTTGCGGAGCACGCCGTCCTCGCCTTCGAGCATCGAGATGGTCAGCTCGCCGAGCATCTTGGGATCGGTCGGGATGGAGCGGCTAGAGGCGGCTTTGAGCGCCAGCCGCGAGTCCCAGAGCCTGTCGAGGAATCGCGGCGTGCGGCGGAACAGCGCCGAATACTGCTGGAGGTAAATGCTGATTCCGCCGAACAGGATGCGGCCACTGCTGACGTTCTCTTCGTCGGTCAGGGTCGGCGTGTAGACCGGCGCAAGAACGACGTCGTGGCCCTCCCGGATCATCTCGGCGGCGAGCGCGTTGTCGCGGAGACAACTGCCGCAGATCATACTGGCGGCGCCGGCCGTGATCGAGAGAATCCGCATTAAGACGCGGCCCGCTGGAAGGCGCGGCGGGCGTAGAGGTGCTCGAAGAGATTGCCTTCGTGCGGCTGGTCCCAACTGATCTTCATCGTCGGGATCGGTCCCAGGTTGAGGCGTCCGACGTGCGGCGAGGCGAGCAGCCGGTCCGTCAGAGCCGAATCGGAGGTGATCGCGGTGACGACGAGGCTCGGACCAAGGGCCTCGGGGATGTCACGCTGGTTGACTTCGACGACGCTCGCGTACGGGAACAGGAATTCGCGATTGGCGAGCGGATGCTCGGGCGATTCGCAGTGGACAACGGTCGGAAGCAGGTACGTGCAGCCCTGCCACTCGGCCAGGCGCGGGCTGCCGCGCAACTCGGCGGTCACGTCGCGGGCGCCTTCGAGATCCTGATCGATCATGAGCGACGTCCGTTCGGCGACGGCCGGATCGGCGAAGGGGGCGATTTCGGCCTCGGGGTCCTCAGCGGCGCGCGGCGCGACCTTGGCAAGCCGGGCGGCCAGGGCCTCGGCCACTTCCTTCGATCGGCGCGGCACCCAGATGCCGGAGGCGTTCACGCAGGAGCGTCCGCCGTTTTCGAGCACCGAGGCGACCATGACGTCGAGGTAGTCCTCGAAGTCGTCGATGACGTCTTCGCCGAGCACCACCTTGCTGTAGCCGGGTCCGTGGACCTCGATTCGGGAATCGTTTTGCCAGACCTGCGTAGAGCGGACATCGCCGAAGACCATGCCACGGCTGCACTGGCGCAGGATCTCCGAGCCGCCTGCGTGGTCGGCCGGATAGAAGCCCCAGACCTCGGGCGGGCAGCCGGCCTTGAGGAAGGCCTGGATGATGCGGTAGGGCGTCCAGGGCTCGGCGCTGCCGGGCTTCAGGACCAGCGGTGTTTTCAAGGCGATTGCCGGAACCCAGAGCGAATGCACGCCCGGTGAGTTGTTCGGCAGCACGACGCCCATCGAGTCGCCGCGCGGGAAGAAGCTGATCGCGGTTCCGCCGGCGTAGCCGTAGCCGGCGTCGAGAATAGAGAGGTCGAGGTTCCGTGTGAGGCCGTTGAGTACGCTCTCCATGTTGGCGAGAACGCTCTGAACTTTCTGCATGTTGCGCCGCACCATGACCCACGGCATGCCGGTGGTCGCCGAGAGCTGCTCGATGTAATCCTGCGGCGTCTGCATCCGGTCGCCGACCGGGAGGGTGTCCTCGGCGAAGTGCCTGGCGGCGCGGGCGGAGAGGTCGAGGAGTTCGCGCGTGGTGAACTTTTCGAGGATGCGCTTAGGCGTCGCCTGGTCGAGCAGGTCGCGCCGGATCAGCCCGACATTGGCCTGGCTGATCTCGACGAAGGGTTCGCGGGTCTTGTGATGGACCGTGCGGACGAGATCGAGGCTGCGGTACGGGCGGCCTTTGCGGAGGATCGGCAGGTGGATCATCGTGCCTCCCTTAATAGACGCCTTCCACGACTGATTTCTGGAAACGCGAGAACGGCCGGACGTTGCGAACGCCGTCCCACGGATAGCCGATGTAGGGGCGCTCGCGTTCGGCTTCGTCGCGTTCGAGGAAGCGCGGCATGAAGAACTCTTTCGTGAGCGTGGTCAGGCGCACTCGCCCGGTCTCGCCGTACTCGACGACGCGCGTGGGCTCGTCGGGATCGACGACTTCGACCATGGCGCGCGGCGAGGGCGGATAGTAGATGATCGCGTAACCCTCTTCGGCGGAGAGCGGCTTATGCGTCGCCAGGCCCATCAGGGTGTTGCCATACGTCGGCGCGAAGTAAACGCCGTCGAGCAGTTCTTCGACGGCGAAGCGGCAGAACTGGGGCGTCATCTCGGTGCCGCCGCAGAAGATGCCCTTGACCCCGAGTTTCTTGAGCGACACCTTCTCGCACAGCGCTTCGAGCAGCTTTGGGGTGGTAAAGATGCACTGGATATTCTCGTGCGCGCGCAGCAGCGTCAGGGCCTGGTTGACGACGTGCTGCTTGTAGGCTTCCACCTGTTTCATCTCGCCCATCTTGATGAGCTTGATGACCCAGCGCGGGTCGAGATCCACCATGAAACAGATGCCGCCGCGGTACTGGGCCAGGTGCTCGACCGCAAGGCGCAGGCGGCGCGGCCCGGTGGGGCCGACCGATAGCCAATCGGCGCCTCTCGGGAAGGCATCGTCCGGAAGGGTCGCGCTGAAGAGTTCGTAGTCAATGCGGAAATCGTCCATGGCGATGCGAGCCTTTGGGACGCCGGTGCTGCCTCCCGTTTCGAACACGTACACGGGCTTGTCGGCGTAGCCTTTCGGGACCCACTGGCGGACGGGTCCGCCGCGGAGCCATTCGTCCTGAAAGGGTCCGAACTTGTCGAGATCGTCGTAGGTCTGGATCTCTTTGCGCGGGTCCCAGTCGAGTTTACTGGCGAAATCCAGCCAGAACGGGCATCCCGTTTCCGGATCGAAGTGCCACTGAACCACTTCGCGCACCCACGCGTCGAGCTTCTCTCGCGCGGCCTTCATCTTCGTTTGCAGGTCGGTCTCAAGGCTGGGAATCACTGGATATACGCCCCCTGGTTGAAATTAACAGTGTACAGCGAAGCGGCGGCGTTAGTTGCGCGCGAGCCGGAAACACGCCATCTGGGTCTCGTTCCGGACCAGGAGTTTTCCGTCGACGATCGCGGGGGTATTCCAGGTCTTGCCCTCGATCGCGGAGAAGCGCGCGAGCTCTTCGTGGCGCTCGGGATTGGCCTTCACCAGGACAACGTCGCCGCCTTCGGTGAGGACGATCAGGTGGCCTTCAGCCAGCAGGAGTTGGCCGTAGCCGTAGCGCCCGCCCTTCCAGGTCCGCCGTCCGGTCTCGACTTCTACGCAGGCAAGAATGCCTTCGTCGAGGCCGTAGATATGGCCCTCGTAAAGAACCGAGCTGTTGAACTTATTCTTCATCGAGGTGTTTTCCCAGACGGGCCGGGCGCTGAGACTCTCGTGGCTCTTTTCGATTTCGAGCAGCGCGGCGCCGTGGCCGTAGCCGGAGGAGATGACGACGCGGTTCGGACCCGTCACGATCGGCTGCGCGGAGTTGATGTCGTAGGCCGTGCGCCAGGGGTACTCCCACAGGAGCCGTCCGTCATCGGGCGAGACGGCTACCGCACGGACGCCGGTCATGGTTACGATCTGGCGGACGCCCGCCAGGGTCACGAGCATCGGGGAAGCATAACCCGCCTTGTCGTCGAGTGAGGACCAGACACGCGCTCCGGTCAGCTTGTGATACGCGACGATCGATTTGCCGTTCGGACCTCCGGGCTGCACGATGACCTTCTCGTCGACGATCAAGGGCGCGGCCGCCATGCCCCAGGTGATGTTCTCGGCGCCGTTGTCCCGAAGAATATTCTTCGACCAGATCACCTTGCCCGATTCCGCGTCGAGGCAGCGCAACTCGCCGAGGGCGCCGAGCGCGTAGATTCTGCCTTCGTGCCAGGTGGGGGTGGCGCGCGGGCCGTCGCCGCCGAGCGCCTCGCGGAAGAGGCCCTCCCACGAATTGGTCCAGAGCTCCTTGCCGGTCTCCAGGTCGTAGGCCGCGACGACTTCGCGAGTGCGGCGTTGCTCGATCGTGTAGATCTTGCCGTTTGCCGCGACGAAGGAGGCGTATCCGCCGCCGACCGGCAGCCGCCAGAGGCGATCGAGTCCCTGGGCCGGCCAGTCGGTCAGGATCGGGGTCTGGGCGTAGAGGCCGTCACGGGCGGGGCCGCGGTAGTCGGTCCAGTAGGGCGGGGTAGCAGGCTTGGCCGGTGGAGTCGGAGCGGGCTCCGGCGCCGGTTCGGGCGCGGCTGCCTGGACGACTTCCGGCGCGGCGGGCGCCCGCTCCTCCGCCATGGCGGCGCGCGTCTGCTCGAGGCGGTGGTAGTGCTTCTCCGGGTTGTGGAAGGTGAAGACGAACCACTTGCCGCTTCCGTCGAGTTCGGCACGGAGTCCCCAGAACAGGAACAGGTGCGCGACGCCGAGGATTGCAATGCCGAGCGTGCCGAAGGCTTTCTTCACGTAGCCCGTTTGCGGCCGGAGCAGGAGCAGCGCTAGGCCGAGCGGCGGAAACAGGACGGAGGCCAGGAATATGGCAAGAGGCGTTCGAGTCATGGTTCTTCCCCAATGGTACTCCGGCGCGGGCCGCACGGGTGGCTACTGGACGTGGACGGGCGAGCCGAAGTGGCCGAGCATCTGGTCGCCGCAGCGCCGGCAGGCCTCCTGCTCGATGGGATCGCGGGCTTCGCAGCGCAGGAGTTCCCGGTCGTCGAAGGCCATGCTGCGGCCGCAAACCCAGTCGCCGCCGTCCCGCAGATGGATGTGGTTGAACTCGATCATGCCGCTCGATACTATAGCACTGCCATGAAACCAGTTACGTTATTGCTGCTGCTCGCGCCCATGTTGGCGGCACAGACGCCGTCGCGCGACGAGATGCTCCGGGCGATGCGAAAAGGGGCGGAGTTCTACCGCGATTCGGTCGCGACCGAGGGGGGATACCATTACTATTACGCTTCGGACCTTAGCTACGGACGCTCCGAGCACGGAGAGGGGCCGACGCAGATCGAGGTGCAGCGGGAGGCGACGCCGATCGTCGGGATGGCCTATCTCGAAGCGTACGAGGCTACCAGGGACCGTTTCTATCTCGAATGCGCGCGTGCGGCGGCCCATGCGCTGGTGCGCGGGCAGTTGTGCAGCGGCGGATGGGATTACCTGATCGAGTTCGACCCGGAGAAACGCAAGCAGTACCAATACCGGTCGGATGGCAACTGCGCGGGCGAGCGGGGTGTGACGAACCTCGACGACAACGTGACTCAGGGGGCGCTGCGCCTGATGATGCGCGTGGACAAGGCGCTCGGTTTCTCCGACGAGAAAATCCATGAGGCGACGCTGTTTGCGCTCGACAAGCTGATCGCCGCGCAGTACCCGATCGGGGCATGGCCGCAGCGGTTCCGTGAGCCTCCCGACTTCTCGAAATTTCCGGTGAAGCGCGCGAGCTATCCCGAAAGCTGGTCGAAGCAATGGCCGGGTCCGAACTACCAGAGCCACTACACTTTGAATGACAATACGATCCCGGACGCGATTGACATGATGCTGGAGGCGGCACGGATCTACAAGGAGCCGCGGTATCTGGCCTCTGCCGAGAAGGGTGGACAGTTCCTGCTGTTGGCGCAGATGCCGGATCCGCAGCCGGCCTGGGCCCAGCAGTACGATGCGAACATGCACCCGGCGTGGGCCCGGATCTTCGAGCCGCCTTCGGTGACCGGAGGCGAGTCCCGCGCGGCAATGCGCGCCCTGATGGTACTCTATCGGGAGACGGGTGACCGCAAGTACCTGGAGCCGATCCCGCGGGCGCTTGCTTATTTGAAGCGTTCCTTCGTACCGCGCACCGATGCCGCTGTTTTCCGGCGCGTGCCGGCTGGGGAGCCGGTTCTGGCGCGATTCTACGAGTTGAAGACGAACCGGCCGCTCTACATCACCAAGGGAACGCGGATGAATGCGGCCGGGCTCGGGAGCCGCCTGGTGGACGGCTATCAGATCAGCTATGAGCCGGATTCCGTCATCACGCACTACGGGGTGATCGGCAGCGGAAGGGAGATCGCCGACCTGGAGGCCGATTACGAGCAACTGGCAGCGGCCGACCCGAAGTCGCTCCGGCGTCCGGACGATCTGCGCGGGCTCTCGCCCTGGGCTGAGCGCCAGCGCCCGCAGCCGCAGGCGTCCGGGCTTGCCTCCGAGGCCCGGCGCCTGATCGAGTCGATGGACTCGCGAGGCGCCTGGGTCAAGGAGGGGACGATCGGCAAGGCCGACCGCCTCGTCTTCGTCTACTCGGCGCGGGACATGGTGCTGCGCGTCGGGCGCGGACCCTCCGACGGAGCGGCGGGAGGCAGGCGAAGTGAGGCGCGCGTGATCCCGCTCAAAGAGGATGACACGGTCGAAATCTTCATGGGCTCCGAGCCGCCGCGGCAGCAGATCATCAGCTCCGAGGACTTTGCGCGAAACCTGGTGAAACTGGCCGAGGCGGTCCGCACGATGCGGTGAAGTTCACTTCAGAATCTGCTGAAGCGCCGATCCGTCGGCGCCCTCGATCTTGAGGCCGAGCAGCGCGGCGATGGTCGGGGCCACATCCAGGCTGCGGATTTCGCCGAGTTCGACGCCACGGCGGATGCCCTCGCCCCAGGCGACGAAGATCGCCCGCATCTCGGTTTCCGTGTTCAGGTAGCCGTGGCTGCCGGTGGTCGCGCCGCCGGGCACGTCAACGTGCAGGCTGCCCTGGTGTGCGCCGGTGAAGCTGTAGCCGGGCTGTGCCGCGAGCACGAGGTCAGCCATGCGCGGATTCTGCTCGATCGAAGGATAGCCGTGTCGCGCGAACTCCTCCGGCGTGAGGATTCGGGCGATGCCTTCGACGCCGGTGAAGAGATCACGGAGACGGTTCCGCTGTTCCACGCGGGATTCCTGGCTTGTGGCGTAGACCATGGCGGTGCCGCCCTCGGGGACGACGAAGGCGTCGGCGGTAACCTGGCCGTTTGTCTCCCGGATGAGGCCCTTCTCGCGGAGTAAGACGTTCGGCTGGATGGAGCGCTTCACGGCCATGAACCCGTGGTCGGAGACGACGATCACGGTGGTGCGCTGGAGGAGCTTGCTGCGCTCCAGCGCCCGCAGGATTTCATTGACGCGCGAGTCGGCGTGAGTGAGGGCGGTGTCGGCAGCGAGCGTACGCGGGCCGTAGCGATGTTGCACGCTGTCGGTATTGAGCAGGTGGAAGAGCATCAGGTTCGGCCGGTGTTTCGTCAGGATGTGGATGCCGGCCTTGAGCCAGATCTCGTCGCGCCAGGTGATGGGGCGGCGGGCGAACTCGCGGATGTCTTCCTCGGAGACGAGGCCGGCGCGGATCATCTCCTGCTCGACGGCGCCTTCGGGCCGGGGGCGCTCGGCGAAGGACCAGTTGATGGTCTTGGCGTTGAGGATGGCGACCCAGTCGACTTCGGCTGTCGTAAGGCCCGCGCGGTAGGCGAGGTCGTAGACCGTTGGGACCGCCACCAGGACATCTTTGTCGAGCCACGGTTCGACGCGCACGGGTGAACCGCCGGCGATTTCTGCTCGGCCGTTGAACAGGACGCTATGGCGGGCCGGCGTGACGCCGGTGACAAAGGTGGTGTGGTTGGGCCATGTGACGGTCGGGTTCACCGGGATCATGGCTTTGGCGCGAGCCCCTTCGCGCGCGAGCCTCCGGAGTGTGGGGGCGGGCACAAGCGGGTTGTCGAGCGTCTCGGCCGAGAAGCCGTCCAGGCTGATGACCACAACCATCCGGTCCTTCGGAGCCAGCCGGCGCTGCGCTTCTGCCGGCTGGAGCGCGGCGGCCAACGCAAGGCAAAACAGAAGGGAAAGCGTTCGTCTCACGTGGACTATTCTATGCGGTGCCGGAGCGGTGCGGGGAGACGGGGCATTGCTATCGAATGCTTGGGCCGGCGGTAGAGGCCGAAGATGCCGTACAGGAGACGATGATTCGCGCATGGCGCGGGCTGGACCGCTTCGACGGGCGCGCGTCGTTGCGAACGTGGCTTTATCGAATCGCGACGAACGTCTGTCTGGACCTGCTCGCCCGCCGGGATGCTCGATTCTGGCCGATGGTCCGTGGATTGCCGGTCAGTTCGTGTGCCCACGCTGTTCCTGTGCGGCGATGTGATGACGGGACGGGGAATCGACCAGGTGCTCCCGTCCCCTTCGTCGCCGGAATTGTACGAGCCGTTCGTGCGCTTTGCGACCGACTACGTGGAGATGGCCGAGAGTGTCAACGGCCCGATTCCGAAACCGGTCGATTTCGCCTACATCTGGGGCGACGCGCTCGCTGAACTCGACCGTGCCGCGCCGGCCGCCCGTATCATCAACCTCGAAACCAGCATTACGACGAGCGGCTATTACGAGCCCAAAGGGATCAATTACCGGATGCATCCCGCAAACGTTCCCTGCCTGACGGCCGCTCGGATCGATTGCTGCGCCCTGGCCAACAATCACGTTCTCGACTGGGGCCGCGCGGGGCTGTCCGAGACGCTTGCAACCCTGGAGCAGGCCGGGATCCGGGCGGCCGGCGCAGGCCACAATCTCGACGAGGCGCTCCGTCCGGCCGTGCTGCCGCTCGGCGATGACGCGCGGGTCCTGGTCTTTTCGCTTGGAGCGATTGACAGTGGCATCCCCCGGACCTGGGCGGCCACTCCGAGGCTGCCGGGAGTCGCCTGGCTTCCCGAGTTCACGAGCGCGGAAGCAACCCGAATCGCCGATGCGGTCAAGGCGGAGCGGCGCCCCGGCGACATCGTCGTCCTCTCAATCCATTGGGGACCGAACTGGGGCTACGCCGTTCCGGTCGAGCACCGGGAGTTCGCCCACGATCTCATCGACCAGGCCGGGATCGACATCCTCCACGGCCACTCCTCGCACCATCCGAAACCGATCGAGGTCTATCGCAACAAGCCGATCCTCTATGGCTGCGGTGACTTCCTGAACGATTACGAAGGGATCTCAGGTCACGAGGAATTTCGCGCGCACCTGGTCCTGGTGTACCTGGTAACGCTCGATCCGGTGAGGCGGCAGTTGCAGCGTTTGGAGATGACGGCCTTCGAGACCCGGCGTTTCCGCCTGCAGTATGCAAGCGGCGAGGACGCGCTCTGGCTGGCCGAAACTTTGACGGCCGAAGGAAGGCGGTTCGGAACGGAGGCGGTTATCCTCGAGGGCAACCGCCTCGCGCTCCGGTGGCCGGCGTGGGTTACTCGCGATTGAGCCTCATGATCCGGTATAGAGGCTTGGACTTTTCCGCCGGGTCCATCTCGTAAAGCTGTTGTGTCTTGGCGGGATCGTAGTCGCGCCAGAGCCAGATCATCTCCTCGGCCAATTCGGCGTGGCCGCCGTTGCGGCTGTGCGTGCCGTTGCCCCAGGAGAAGAAGAAGTCATACTCCTTGAGCTTCAGCGAATTGGCCATTTGTATGTTCTGTAGAGGCCAGCTTCCGTGAGCGTTCTCCAGGTCGCCCCATCCGTCCTGCAGCCAGACACGGATGTTCCGTTTCTCCTCCTTGCGGACCTTATTCGGATAGCTCTGCCCACCGTCAAGCTGGTTCGGCTTCCACTGGATGCTGGTAAAGCTGCCGATGCGCGACAGCACGCGGCTGAACTGGTCCGGATGCTGCCAGGCGGCGTTGAAGGCGCAGATGCCGCCCGAGGAGTCACCCGCGATGGCCCGGCTGTAGGCGTCCTTGCGGATGTTGTACTTCGCAGAGACCTCGGCCAGGATCTCATCCCGCAGGAAACGGGGATAGGTATCGTCCACCGTGTCGTACTCGACGCTGCGCATTCGCCGCTCTCCGATGAAGCCGGGCGAGATCAGTACGTGGACGATCACGGGAATTTTACCCTCGTGCGTCAGGTTGTCGAAGACGATCTGGGCGCGCGAAGGCAGCTCGCGCGGAACCAGCACTTCGCCGTCCTGCCAGACCATCAGGGCCGCCGGTTTGTTCGGATCGTACTGGGCGGGCGTGTAGACCCAGTAGTCGCTCCGCATGCCCGGATAGGCGGACTTGCTAGCGTGGACCATCTTCTCGCTGAGCTTGCCCCGCGGCACGCCGGGCTTCGGATACGAGTACGGACCGAAGGCCGGCACGTCGTTTCGGCCGCCGAACGTCTCGCCCGCGACGACGTAGTGGAAGTTATGCGTGCGGCTGGTTCGGAGCCTGCTCGTCCCGTACCAGAGGTTCGTGCCCTTGACGCGGGTCATCTTGCCCGGAGCGGGCGCCTCGTTGATCCAGAGCGCCGGTTCCGAAGCGGCCTCGACCGCCCAGATGAAGTCCGGCCCATGATCGTACCAGGCGACGCCTTTCCTGATGTTCTCCTCTCCCATGGCCTCGACCAATGCCTTCTGCAGGTTGGGCGATCGTTTGCGGACCATCTCGGAAAGCTGTTCGAAGGTTGGCTTCTCGGCGAACGCCGGAAGCACGGAGGCGAGTACTGCAACAGCGGATGTCAGTAGAAGTCGTGTCATAAATTTTCTGTTATTCAAGGATCGGGCCGGCGTGAATCGTAAGGAGGCGGCCGGAGCCGCGCTCTATGACCTGAATGCGGCCATCCTGGTATGTGATCCGATCGACGCCCTGGTATTCTTGCGGAATTTTCAGCAGGAAGGCCGCGTAGCGGCGGGTCACGCTCTCGCCGGCGTCGATGTACGTGTAGAGAGGTCGTCCGAAGATAAATCCCTTCTTCACGAGGACAGGGTAAGGCTGGTGCAGGCCGGTGGTGCCGAATTCGAGACCGCGCGCGGCCGGACGGCCATGCTCGACATTGCGCCAGGCGTTGAACCACGGGTAGTCCGCGGTCTTCCAGACGTAGCCGACCAGGAGGCCCTGGCCGGCGTTGCTCGCGGTGGTCCAGCCGATCTCGTCGTCGATGACGTAGCTCACTACGTTCGGATTGGGATCGTCGGCCAGATGCCGCAGATTGACCGTGCGGCCGTCGCGGCGAAGCGCGTCGGGCCAGACTACGGAGGGCTCCTCCGGGTTCGGAAGCGCGCCGCCCTGCATGAATCCCCGGCCGGCGTTGGCATCGACCAGCGTAGATTCATCGAGGAACGGAGGGCCGATCGTGACATGCTGGACGACATTGTAAATGCGTCCCAGCTTGTTCCGATTCGTAATCGTCTCTTCGACGGTGAGGAGGGCCTGGTCCGGTGCAAGCTTAGCAGTGCGCCGGACGGTGAGCGCGGCCATTGGAAGCGCTGCCTCCAGTTCGGCACGCTTGCCGTCATTGCTGAGCAGGGTCCAATCGACGCGGCTCGCTTCGCCATGGAAGGGCATGCCGTTGCGCTGCTCGGCTTCCGAAGGCTGCCCCCAGCGGTCCAGGCACAGAAAGTGGCCCATCGGGCGAGCCTCGGTGGCTTCCCCGTTGGAGGCCCATGTGAGCGGGTTGAGATCGCGGCCTTTCAATTGGAAAGCGGTGATCGATCCTCCCCCGAGGTTGATCACGACGCGTGCGGCGCTGCTTTCGAGTACCGCCGCACGCCGGCCGTTTACGATCGTCTGGGAGAGCCCTGCCGCTGTGAGGACAAAGGCCAGCGAGTACGGAAGTATTCGATGCATCGACACGCCCACGAAGTTGAGAAAACGCTATTGTAGCGCTCCCGGTTACTTCGTCAAGGCATTTCGTGTCGAGGCGAGCGTATGGTGAAGCGATTCTTTGGGCAGATTCCGCGTGATGGGCTCTATCAGCCAGCCCAGTCCGCTGGGAATGTCGCGCGTCAGCGAAATGGCCTGGCACTCGACATAAACGCCGCCATCGCGCTCCTGGAAGCGCCAATAGGAGTTCAGCTTCCAGAGGAATCCGTGGTCGTCTCCCGGAGGCAGTATTCGCTCGCCGGGCTTGCCCGGGTCCTCGACCTCCGAAATCCGTGTACTGTAGGATCGGCTATGCCAGCGCTTCTCATCGACAGGGAAGTACTCGGCCCGGTGCTCGGTGTCGAGCACCACCTTGATCACCTTTTTCTTAAGGAGCCGCATGTGGACATCGAAGGTGTTGCCGTCCCGTTTCAGCGTCCGCGCCTCCAGGACTTCCGGGCGATAGATTACGTCGTGATTGTTGTAGTCCTGGACGAGCCGCAGGACCTGGCTTACAGTGACGCCGGGAATGTAGACTCCTCCGACCCAGTCGTGTATCAGCCCGCCTTCGACTTCGACTTCATTGTCATTGCGATTCTCGACCACGACCTCTCCCTTCCGAAGCTTCGTCAGGCGATCGGCTGACCGGTCGCTCCAGAGGAATCGCTCTGATCTCTCATGGGCCTGCTGCTTCTCCGCGGCAGCGACATACTTTTCGAACGCATGAATCGTCTCGGGCCGAAGCCGGGTTGTGGTCTGGGCGGGCGGGGCCGCCGAGCACACGATGTGTGCCGCCAGAACCAGGATGAGCATCTTCAAAGGGAACCGCCTTCAATAAAGTATCCGTGTGTATGCTGAAGGAGAGATGAGAACGGTGGTCTTTGCATTCTGTAGTCTTCTTCTCGCTTTGAACGCCGAGCAGCTCACGGCGCCCGAATTGGGTCGCAAGGCTCCCGATTATCCGGTCACCGCACCGGGCGGCAATCAGATACGGCTGTCGGAGGCGCTCAACGGCGCAAAGCTTTTCCTCGTATTCTTTGACGCGCGCGAAGCGCCTCAGGATTTGCCAAAAATTGACCGGATTACGACCTCTCGGGGGGCGCCAAAAGGGATTGCCGCCGTTCTGGTGGACGGCGACCGCGTGGTGCGCCGGATTTTTCGTTCCGGCTCCGATATCGCCGCCGGGCTCGAATCCTGGGAAATCGGCCGTCAAATCTATGATTCGCAATGTGCTCGCTGCCACGGAGCCGATGGGGCCGACACAAGCTATCCGAATACCAAGCCGCTCGCCGGCCTCGGCCGGAAGCACAGCGAGGAGAAGATTGTCGAGTTGACGGAGGCTACCGGAGTTGTCGATATGAGCCGCTTGAGCGAAGCGGACCGCCGGGGACTCGGAGCCTACGTGGCGGGATTATGAGCGTGCTGCGCAGCCTCCTCGCGACGTACGCGCCGGCAGCCGTGATCCTGCCGCGACTGGCGGTCGGACTGATCTTCCTCTCCGAAGGAATTCAGAAGTTCCTCTTCGCGGAGCAGCGTGGCGCCGGTCGCTTCGCCGACATCGGTCTTCCTGTCCCGGAACTGCTAGGCCCCTTCGTCGGAGGCGTCGAGATCGTCGCCGGCGCCCTCATGATCGCTGGACTGCTGACCCGTCCTGCCGCATTCTCGCTTATCAAGATTATGCTGGTCGCGATCGCGACGACGAAGCTTCCGATGCTCGCCGATCGCGCCTTCTGGACCATGGCGCACGAATCCCGCACAGATTTCGCATGCTGACGAATTCGAATTTTCTGCTGATTGTCGGCGGATGCAGATACTTTCGGAATCAGGTGAGCAGACCGCGGACTCTCCGCTCAACCCTTTCCTGGATGGCGCGCTCGGAGGCAAGCGCGGTCAGGAGCCGTGGGAGTTGAGCCTCGATGATCACTTCGGTATCGGTGACCTCCACGCTGCCGGTGACCGGAGCCCGCAGGATTCCTACGCTGGCTGTCATGCTGAAGTGCATGGTGGAGCCGGTCCACTCCTTCCGGGTAAGGATCAGGCGCAGCGGACTCGGGAGGTCGGCGGCGAGGAGCTGCTCGACGCTTTGGTCCACGGACTCGATGACTTCTTCGCGGTTTCTGCCGTGCGTCACGCGGATTCGCATGAAACATTCACCCTGCGGCTGATCGCCGCAACCAGCTACCCCTGTAAAACATCACATAAGTGTGAAAAATTTACTGACTGCCAAAGCGCGGCTGGAGCGGGGAGTCAGAGCCCTCGCAGCCATCGAGCGGCGCCGGATCCGCAGGAGCGACCCAACGCTCGGCTCCGCGACCGCATATGCCATTATCCAGTTCGAGTTGGACGAACTGGCGGAGGAGACACGCCTCAATCCCGCCTCTCAGGTTTCGCTCGGCGACGAGGACTAGGCTGGAGGCCCTGTCCACCTCTTTCTCTGCCTAAGGCACGATAACGGCCTTTCCGGATCGCCATTCCCGAACCGTGCACAGTGCCGCGTTCACGTCCTCGAGCGAAAACCGATGCGTAATCTCATCGCGGAAGAGGTCCTTGAGGTGCGTGCGCTCGAGCAGATCGAGCGCACGATGCACATGCCGCGGCTCGAATCCCCATGAACCCACTACCTGCAACTGCTTGCGTGTGATCGTGTGGGGGTTGAACGAGATGTTGCCCGCGTCCGCGTACTGGCCCAGTACGAGATACTTGCCTCCGTCGCGGCACATCACGATCCCTTCGTTGACCGCTTCGGGGTGGCCCACGCACTCAATTACCACGTCGGCTCCGTAAGGACCGATCTCCTCCTGCAGGGCACGGAAGCGCTCGGCTGGATCGGGTACCTCTCCGATATCGATGACCGCGTCGGCGCCGAACTTGCGCGCGAGTTCGAGCCGGTGCTCGGGTCCGCCGATGACGACGATTTTCGCCGCGCCCGATTGCTTAGCCACCGCCAGCGCCGCCAGGCCGACAGGCCCGGCGCCCTGCACCACAACCACATCGCCCCACTCTACCGGGGCGCGTTCGATGCCGTGGATTGCGGTCACCAGAGCGCAGCCGGCGCCGACCACGGACTCGCTCGGCACCGAATCGGGAATGCGGAAGATTGCGGTCCCGGCGCGGAGCAGAATCTTCTCCGCATACCCGCCGCGCAGGTGCGGCGCATCGTTGGCACAATAGGAGATCCCGTATGCCTTTCGGGCTACGCAGCGGGTGGGCTGCCGCTTCGCCCGGCAGTAGTAGCACTCCCCGCAGACCACCGAACTTGCCCAGGTGACCCGGTCGCCGGCTTGGAGCGGATTGCCCCGCCAGTCCTTCTCGAGCCCCGGGCCTAGTCTCTCGATCCGGCCTGCTGTCTCATGTCCCAGAATCACGGGCAGAGGAATCGGCAGCTGCCCGAGCCACAGGTGTACGTCGGTCCCGCAGATTCCGGCGACTTCCACACGGACGACTGCTTCGCCCGCGCCCGGCTCACTCGGGCCGGGATATTCGCGGACCTCCAGGGGCTGCTGAAATGCGGTCAGGACTGCGGCTTTTACGGCGCTCATAAGCTATCCAATGTATTGGAGAGCGCCGCCGCAGGGCAACCGTGCGCCGCGTCGGCCTACTCCCCTGCCGAGAAGCGGAAAATCGTGGAGCTGCGATAGGTCTCGCCGGCTCTGAGCGTTGTTGAAGGGAAGTGCGGTTTGTTCGGGGAATCCGGGAAGTGCTGCGTCTCCAGGCAGAAGCCGTAGCGCCGTTGATAGGCCGCTCCGCCCTTGCCGCGGACGCTGCCGTCGAGGAAGTTTCCCGTATAAAACTGCACGCCCGGCTCGGTCGTGAGGACTTCCAGGACGCGGCCGGACTCCGGCTCCCGCACGCGCGCCGCCAGTTCCGGCGCCGTTCCCGATACATTCAGCACGTAGTTGTGATCGTAGCCGCCTGCCAGCCGAAGCTGCTCGTCGTCATTCTCGATGCGTGCTCCGATCGCGGTTGGCTTGCGGAAGTCGAACGGCGTGCCATCCACCGGGCGCAGTTCGCCTGTGGGCAGCAGAGTGGTGTCGGCCGGAGTGAAGCGGTCGGCGTTCAGCATCACCTCGTGCCCCAGGATCCCGCCCTCGCCCTGGCCGGTGAGGTTGAAGTAGGTGTGATTGGTCAGATTGACAACGGTGTCCTTGTCGGTGCTCGCCTCGTAGTCGAGCCGGAGTTCATTGGAGGCCGAGAGGCTGTAGGTCACTCTGGCAGTCAGGGTGCCCGGATAGCCCTCTTCGCCATCCGGGCTGACGTAGGTGAACTCGACGGCAGGCGCACCGTCGCGGGTTGTCTCACGCGCGGTCCAGACCTGTTTGTCGAAGCCTCTGTTTCCGCCGTGCAGGTGATTGCCGGAGCGGTTCCGGGCGAGCGTGTACTTCACGCCGTTGAGCGTGAACACGCCTTTGCCGATGCGGTTGCCGTAGCGGCCGACGACGGCGCCCATGTAGGGGTGCGTGCCGAGGTAACCGTCCAACGAGTCGAAGCCGAGAACGACGTCCTCGATTTTGCCGGAGCGGTCCGGAACCTGCAGCGAGACGAGGATGGCGCCGTAGTTGGTGATCGCCGCCTCCATGCCGCCGGTATTGCGCAGCGTGTATAGATCGATCTCCTGGCCTTCGGCGGTCTTTCCGAAAGATTGTCGGGTGAGTTTGCTTTCCACGGTCGGTTGGCCCGGCTGCGTGCAGGAGGCAAGAAGCGCCATGGTTGCGGCGGCAGCCGCCGTGCACGCCCATTTCGATGACATCAGTAGAGTTCCTTTCAAGCGGGTAAGGTGAAGTAAAACGTCGATCCCTTGCCGGGCTCCGACTCGACCCAGATGCGCCCGCCGTGCCGTTCGACGATCCGGCGGCAGACCGCCAGGCCGATCCCCATCCCCGGGGTTTCGCTCGTGTGCAGCCGCTTGAAGAGTCCGAAGATCCGGTCCTGGAAGCGAGGATCGATGCCGGCGCCGTTGTCGGCGACGCCGATTCGCCAGAATTCGCCATGCTGGCTGGCCGAGATATGGATGCGGGGCGGGGAGTCTCCCCGATATTTCAGGGCGTTGGAGATCAGGTTCTGGAAGAGTTGGGCGAGGCGTCCGAAGTCGCCGCGCACGGTGGGCATCGAATTGTGCGTCACCGTGGCCCCGCATTCGCGGACAGCGCCGTCGAGGTTGCTGAGTGCCCACCGGACGACCCCGTCCAACTCGACGCTGCTGGCCGGCGGACCCGTCTCACTGGCGAGGCGGGAGTAGGAGAGCAGGCCGCGAATGAGTTCGTTCATCCGCCGCACGCCGTCCACGGCGTAAGCGATGAACTCGTCGGCGTCCGCATCCAGCTTCCCCTTGAAGCGCGACCCGAGAAGCTGGACGTAGCTGCCGACCATGCGCAACGGCTCCTGCAGGTCGTGAGAGGCGACGTAGGCGAACTGTAGCAGGTCTTCGTTCGATCGCCGCAGCTCTGACTCCGTCCTCCGGAGATCGGTAATGTCATGCAGGCAGATCAGCCACGCGTCCGGACTCCCGCCGGAACTGCTCGCCGGCGCCGCCAGCATCCGGACGGCCATGGGTTCGCCTGTCCGGGTTCGAAATCCCAGAATGTAGCCCTCGGGCGGGGCTCCGCCGCGGAGCGTATCACGGAAGGCCCGCTCGATTGGGGCGCAGTTGGATTTCGGCCAGAACGAGTACGGGGGCGCCTGGCCGATTAACTCCTGCCGATCCCACCCCGTCATCCGGCAAAAGGCCGGGTTGACGTGCCGGATCTTCCCTGAGGTGTTAATCAACGCCAGTCCGGCAGGCAGCACGTCCTCCATCGAGCCGGGGAAACGGCCGGCGCGGCGCAGATCCTCGTCGGCCTGTCTTCGCAGTTCCAACTCTTTGAGCAGGCGTAAGGATGCCTCCTCGGCGCTCCTTCGCTCGGCTGCGAACGCGACCTGATTGGCAAAGATCATGGCCGCCCGCACCTCATCTTCCGAAAATGCGTGGTGCGTGCTGTGGTAGACCATGAACTTGCCGAGTACGCCGGAACTGCCGATGAGCGGAATGAAGGCCATCGACCGGATTCCTTCGCCTCGGATCACTTCGCTATAGGGGGCCAGTGAGGGCTCTTTTTCGGCATCGGGGACGAGGATAGGCGCCGCGTCCTTCGTGCCCCGCTTCCACGGCGTATGCCCCTCGACGGCCCTGCGGTAGTCCGGCGACAGTCCGCGCCAGACCTTGAACCGCATCACGCCCGCTTCATCGAAGACCAGCACGGCGCTGCGGTCGGTGTGCAGGACGATGCGAAGGCCGGTGAGCGCGGCCTCGTAGACACCATCTACGGTGCGCGCGCGGCTCACCTCTTCCAGTACATGGCAGAGGGCTTCCAGGTGATCGAGTCTCTCGACCAGGTCGGCGGCGCCAGGAAGGGAGAACGAGGTCTCCCCGGCAGCGGCCAAGCGGCGGCGCAACTCGAGATTTTCGGCACGGAGAGCACTCAGCTCTGCTTCGTATCCTGTCATGGGGCGCTACTTGGGGCCAGTAGGGCGCCGCGTACTATCCTATGCCATTCCGGGGCGTTCCGCTTACTGCTTTTTGATAAATTTTTGCGGCGCCGCGGCAAAGCGCTTCCGATTCGCCTCGTTTTCGAAGTAGAACGCGGTGCCTTCGAAGCCATAGATGAACGCGGTTGCCTTGTCAACTGTTTTCCCGCTTACAGGATCGACCGCGCGCGTGTACTTTTCCGGCTCGGCGCCGATGCGGTCCTTGCACATCGCGCAGCAGCCGTAATAGGTTTTTCCGTCATGCTGGATGGCCAGACCAGGCTTGGTCAGGACCATGTCCTGCATCATGCAGACGTATTCGCGCTTGTTCACCGGACCGGTGCCGCTCTGCGCGTAAACGGACATCGTAACGAGGAGAGCGGATAGGAAGATAAGGAAGGGTCGCCTCAGCATAGGCCCATTATACGGCGCGGACGTGCGGTTGGTGGCCGCCCCGGCATTCAGGTACAATCAGTCTGAGGGGAGCGACCCCACGGGTCGCGCGAACCGAGTCTTCCTCGCCTGCAATCAGGTTCCTCGAATCGTAAACGTAACGGGCCGGTAGCTCAGTCGGTAGAGCATTTGACTTTTAATCAAAGGGTCGCGGGTTCGAATCCCGCCCGGCTCACCAATGGAATCAGTGAAAGGACGGCTTCCACACTGTCGCCCGAAGTGATTTGAGCCAGATCGGCATTATGTTTCGTCGATTCGGAACAAGGCGGCGCGATTCCGTTCTCCTATCAGCGTGATGCCCCAGCGGTCCGGCCTGTCGAGGTAGTCTCGATAAAAGGGATCGCCCTCCTGAATCAGCAAATGCGTGACGCCTTCCTGTCGCAGTTCGCGGGTCGCGGCGCGGCGGAGGTTCAGCGGAGCGGCCGTTTCGTACCGCAGCACATCGGCGTCGATGGGCCGGCAAACGTCTCTTCCGCACTCCTCGACTCGCATGCGGACGTCACGGTATCGCAGGGGCGCCTGCACGGTCACGCGGTCCGCTTCGCGGCTCGCGCCCAGATCTACCTCGATGAACATGCCGGGCCGGATCTCTTCACCGCTCGACCACGCGGTCAGTTCCCGGCCGTCAAAGGCCAGCGCGACCGTCCAGGGGAACGGACGCGCCCGGAGGCGCCAGGTGGGTTCCCGCTCCAGTTCCACTGCCCCGTTCCAGAGCCGCAGTTCGCTGACCGCCCACAAGTCCGGCGACCCGCCGTTCGTCTGTACCACCCGCAAACGGCGAAGCGTTCGCCGGGGGAAGCGGAACGCGGTCATTTGCACGGGTGGCGCGTCGGGAATCAACGGCATAAGCTGAAGGTCGCCGAGACGCGATCCGCTCGCCGATTGATACGGAACAATGACCGCGCGCTCGGTGTAGGCCTCGGAAACCGGCGTGAACGATAGAATCACGCCGTTCGGCGGCACGTTTTCATCCAACATTCGTGCGATGGCGAATTGCGGCAACATCCGGTTCAGGAATCCCTCTTCCGATTCCAGACGCAGAGCGGGACGCCAATGAAAGTTGTTGAGCCGCCAGGCGTCCGCGTCGCAGTATCGCTTAAGAAAAGGCGGCCATGCGCTGGCTGCGTGTGCTATGACGAGGACGCCTAGCAGAACGCGCCAGCGCTCCAAGGCCAATGCCAGGGCAAGCGCGATGAAGGGAACCGAGGGCAATAGAAATCGTGTTCCCACGTTGAGTGCGAAAGGGAACGCAAAGACCAGCGCTGCCAGCCAGAACCGCTGGCCCATCGGATGGCGCAGTGCGAGCAGGCCGGCTGGAGCAAGGAGAAACAGTGGCCCGACCAGCCCGCCGAGCGCGCCGCCGTTTGCCGTCACCCCCAAAAGAATTGCCCGGTAGCTCTCCAGCCCTTCATAGTTGCGGACATGATGCCGGTATTGGTTTTCGAACTCGATTGTGACATGGGGATTGGGAAACCACTGGTTGAAAAACGGCGAGAATGGGTTGCCGACCACTATGGTGTTCTTCGCTACCCACGGCAGCATCATCGCGAGCGCGAGCCCCGCGACAGTCAGCAACGGCCGGCAGGCCGCACGCGGCGTCCGCCAGAGCCGCCACAGCACCCATCCGGCGGCGAACGGTATGGCCAGAAAGGCGGTGTACTTGCAGGCGTAGGCGGAACCCGCCAGGAGTCCCGTGGGCACGAGTAGGGCATGGCTGCGCGTCGCATCCCAGACATTCAGCAGATAGAACATGGCGAACACGACCGCTGCTACCGCGACGTCATTGTAGGCGCTGGCGGCGTTCACGCCGAAGATCGGCGATGCGAAGATGATGGCGCCCGCCGCCAGACCAGCCCACGGGAAGCCGAACCTCCGGCCGAAGTTAAACATCAGCCACGCCAGCGCGGGCAGGAAGGCGAAGTGAACCAGTGCCGCCGCCGAGTGCCGTCCGAAGGCGTAGGCGTACAGAAAGAGCATCTCGACTCCTTGCGAGAGGCTGGCGTAGATGCTGGTGGTGATGCGCGGGAAGCCGTGATCGCGGTAGTAGCGGGCGACGAGTCCGAGGTGGTAGGCAGAGCCGTCAGGACTGTGTTCGGGGGCCATGGCGTGGAAGAACGTGAGCAGGGCGAGCGGTGTCAACCCGACACAGACGGCGATGATCGGCGCGCGGGGTAGCGGCGGCAATTTGCCTGGCGGGCTGAACCGGGCTTTGGCCAAATAAGCTCGGGCCAGTACCGCCGCGCCGAACGCGAGAAACACTCCGCTGTAGACGGCTTGGACGGCGCACAGAGCGAAAATCGCGGTGCTGACCAGCGGCGCGCCGCAGACGAAGGCGAGCGGGGTGACCTCGGAGCGATCGAGCGGTGCGTTGAGCCGGCGCAGCAGAAGCCGTCCCGCAGCCACACACACCGCCACCGTGAACACGGCGCCGAACAGGATACTGAAGGCTTGCGGCATCGACATGGATTACTCGACGAACCCCACGGGCGTCCACGTAAAGCCAAGCCGGGAGCGATCTCCTTCCGCCACGTAGGTTTTGTCGAGTTCGATGCTGACGATCGTCTCGCTCCCGGTCCTCAGCCAGGAAGCGTCCACCGGTTTTTCGAACAAGCTCGGACCGGGCTCGCGGTAGGTAACCCGGTCCAGCAGGTTGCCGTTCACTTTGTAAGTGAAAGTCAGTGGCCCGGTCGCCTCCATTGTTTCGCCGTGCAGCATGAAGTCCATCAGGAATTTCAGATCCTGGGTAGAGTCCAGGATGAAGCGGAAGGATGAATGCTTGCCGGTCCAACGGTACGTATCTGCTTCCAGCGGCCGGACATCCCGGATGAAGTAGAGTTCGGCCTGCGGATCATTGGCGAAAGGTCCCGGCTGAACGGATCGTCCGGTTCAGCGCTGGAGTTCGGATGCTGCTCGATCCCATGCCATCGTGAGCGGTGCGGCGTTGAGCCGCGCGAATCGCAGAGCAACCATTCAGGGAGCCGGCGAAGACGTGACCGGATCGAGCGTCCATTTCATTCAGAGCGTCGATGAGCGGCTGAAGGAACTTCTATGGCGCCCGGATCTGATCGCTGCGATAAGACACCTCCGATGGGAAGCATACACGATCTTCCGCTCCCTGTCATCGCCCGAGTTCGTGTGATGATTCGGCGGCAGGGCACCGGCCGGACTGACACCCGATTCACTACGAATTCGACCCGCCCACGCCGACGAGCGTGGCCGCCTCATTCGCAGCCTCAGCGCGGGGCAGTCGCCCGCGCATCCTCCACACAGCCAGCTTCGCAGTCCGACTGAAACGGCCCGGGACAGAAGTCGCGCGGCCGCCCGGCTCACCGAACCTGCGGGCGCGATTCCGGGGCTCCCGCCAGCACAACTGTCTCGACCGGCGGCTCATCGGAGACGGGCGGGCGCTCACGGAGCCTTATCGTTGCGATCTGCGTCAGCAAAGCTACCAGCGCGACGCCCAGGGCAGTGAGCCCGAGTACCGGCTCGATACTGCTGGTCCGCTCCAGAAGCCATCCCAACACCGGCGGACTGAGCGCCGTACTGAGGACGCCGAACGACGTTGCAAAGCTGCGGACCGTTCCCACTTGCGCCGTACCGTACAGCTCCGCCCAAACCGCCGAGCCGATGGCGCTGCCGGCCCCAACGCTGACTCCAAGCAGCGTCATGTAGACGAAGGCGAGCCAGGGATGGCTGCCCACTAGCAGAATCCCAATGCCCAGTGCGAACGGAAGCAGATGAATCGCAAGCAGCCGGACCCCGCTGAACCGGTCGATCAGTGGACCTGCAAGCAGTGTCGTAAACGCGCGCGCTGCCGCGAAAGCGACGAACGCGCCGGCGATCCACTGCGGTGACCAGCCGCGGCTCTCCGCGATCGGGAGTTGATAAAGGAATAGCCCCGTAATCACGAACGGCTGCACCAGCATGGCCGGCAGAGCCAGAAAGAAGCGAATGTCCAGCCATTCCCGGGTCTTCGGACGCATCGTGCCGGCTATGCGCCCCGCGGCGCTGCCATCCAGGCCAGAGCGCTTCAGCAGGTGCAGCGCGCCGGGCAGAATCACCGCGACCGCAACGGCTGCCACGGCGCCCCACACTACCCTCCAGTTGCCCCAGGCGAGAGCAGAGGCGATCGCAATCGGGAGTACCGCTTCGCCGAGGGGATAGCCGATCCCGGCGATGGCCAGCGCCTTCCCCCGATGCGGGCCAAGTTCCCGCGCCATCACGGTCTGGGCGATGTGGCTCATGAGCCCTTGTCCGGAAAGGCGCAATCCGGCGATGCCCAGTCCGAGCACCCAATAATTGGGCGCGGCAGCCACCAGGAGGGCCGCCGCCGCTAGTCCGGCGAAACTCAGGCTTGCGTATCTCCGCAGCGGCGCCGTGTCAATACGCGAGCCCAAATGAGGCAGCAGCAGCGCGCTGACAACCGTGCAGAAGCCGTACAGCGATCCGATGCCCGACTTATCAAGGCCGAATTCAGCGCCGATACTGGGCACAAACAGCGAGATGAAAAATGTCTGCCCGAAGCTCGATGCGAAGGCGACCAGAATCCCGAACGACAGCGCCGCCCCATGGCGATGGACGAAGCGGGCGTATGTCATGCGCGGCGCGCCCGGACTAAGACTATGTAATTATCAGTTTGCATTTCGGAATGGCGGCGTGTCTCCCAGACCCCAATACTTTGAGTGTAGACCCTCGCGGAGCACGCGTCAAACGGCTGTCTATAACAGATGCAAACTTACTTTTCATCGGGAACGAAAAACTAACTAAGTGCGTCTGAAGTGTTTCGCCGGGGCCGTCAGTCCGGCGGCGCCGTCCGGTCCCGAGGTATTTTGGAGATGGGGGTGGATTGAATGAAACAATTCGTGATGCTGACGCTACTGGCGAGCCTGGGAATGGCGCAGGAGGCCGCACCGCTTCCATCCGAGCCCTCGGTTCGCGCCACCGGAGAGGCCACCGTCTCGGTGCGTCCCGACCAGGCTCGGGTCGACATCGGCGTAGTTACGCAGGCGGCCACCGCGCAGGAGGCTGCGACGCAGAATGCCCGGCAGGTCGATCAGGTCATTGCTCAGCTTCGTAAGGCGCTCCCGGCGGGAACCGAAATCCAGACGGTGGGCTATTCTCTTCACCCTGTCTATCGCCACGCTCGCGATGCCGCCCCGACGATTCAGGCCTACTCAGCAACCAATACAGTGCGGGTGACGCTCACCGATCTCACGGCCGTCGGTCGCGCCATTGACGTTGGCACGCGACAGGGCGCCAATGTCGTTCAGAATGTGCAGTTTTCGCTGCGCGATGAGCAGGCGGCCCGGTCGAAGGCTCTCCAGGAGGCGGCGCGCCAGGCCCGCGCGAACGCCGAGGCGATGGCTGCGGCGCTGAATCTGCGTGTGGTGCGCGTGCTGCACCTCTCCGAAGGCTCTCCCGCCGTGGTGCGGCCGCTGGCGGTCGCGATGGAGCGCGCCGCAGCCGTCGCGACCCCCATCGAGCCCGGCACCGTCGATGTCCGTGCCGTCGTTAACATCGTCGTGCAGGTGGCGCCGTGACTCTCATTCGCCCATGACCTTGATGAGAAGCCGCTTCGGGCGCTGCCCGTCGAACTCCGCGTAATAGATCTCCTGCCACGGGCCGAGGTCGAGGTCTCCGGCAGTCACCGGCACGATGACCTGGTGATGGACCAGCAGGCTTTTCAGGTGTGCGTCGCCGTTGGTCTCCCCCGTGCGGTGGTGCCTGTAGTCCTTCCGGAAGGGCGCAAGTTTCTCCAGCCACTCGTCGATGTCGGCCAGCAGTCCGTCTTCGGCGTCGTTCACCCAGACCCCGGCCGTGATGTGCATGGCCGAGACCAGGATCATTCCTTCCCGAATGCCGCTTTTCGCAAGCGCCGAACGCACCTCCGCCGTGATGTTCACGTACTCTCGTTGCCGCGAGGTTCGAAAGGTCAGGTACTCGGTGTGAAATCTCATATTTGTTGAGCATACAGCCGCGCGCGTCTTCGCCCGATAGTACGAAAGGAACAGGACGCGGTGTGCTTCGGTACGCTTGACAGAGGTCTTCGCAACGGGTGAGACTCGGATATTCGCTGTAATTTCGTCTTGCCGCGGAGCGGAAAAGGGGAGGACCATTGATGGTCGAACGGACGTGGCGCGCGGGATGGATGGAGGTTGAGTGAAGCGGAGCGGGTTGCTTGCTTTCTTGATTTTGTGGATGACGTGTAGCGGATTCGCGCAGGCGGGCGGGGGCTATGGCGGACCGTCAATCCTGAGCCGCGGCGTGGGCCAGGCTGGACGCCGGGGAGCCGAGACCGTGCGCTTCCGCCTTTTCGCGCGCGTCTCCGGGATCTATGACTCCGGCCTTACCCCGGTTGTCCTGGATGATACCGGTGCACTGCTGAACTTCGGGTCATACGGCGTGCAGGGAACCGTCGGCGCATATGGCTACCATCAGTGGCGCCGCAGTTCGCTCGGACTGGAATACCGTGGTGACTATCGACATTACACCAACAACACGTTCTTCAACGGCAGCGACCACTTCTTATCCTTGAACCACAACAGCCAACTTTCCCGAAGGGTGACCCTCTCTCTGACCCCGACGATCGGGACCAGTTCGCGGATCATCGGTGGTTTCGTACCGCTGGGGCTCTCCGATCCAAACGATTTCGTTCTCCCGAACGCGGAACTGTTCGATGGGCGGACGAATTTCGGGCAGGCTAATGCGGTTATCACCTGGCAGAAGAGTGCACGGCTGAGCTTCAGTGGCGTTGGGCGCGGATTCGCAGTGCGCCGCCGGTCAGCCGCCCTGACCGGTGTGAACGGATACTCCGCCGGCGGCGATGTTGGTTACCGCCTCGGCCGCAACCAGACGATCGTGGCGGACTACTCCTTCATTCATTTCGACTTCACCAATCTATTCGGAGCCACGGATATTCATCAGGTCGGCCTGAATTATGGACACAGGCTCAGCCGCTATTGGGAACTCAATCTGCGCGCCGGACTTGCGCGCGTGGAATCTTTGAGCACGCAACGGGTCTATCTTGACCCGATGATCGCCGCCCTGATCGGCCAGCGCACTGCATTTGAGGCGGTCCACAGAATCAATAAGATGCCCGTCTACCAGGGGGATTTGACCCGGTACTTCCGGCAGTCTACGCTCCGCTTCAGCTACGGCCAGATGATGCGCCCAGGTAATGGAATTTTCCTCACGGCACGCCAAAAGATTGGTGGAGCCTTCTTCGGGTATACCGGCATCCGGCGCTGGAACCTTGTCGCGAACTTCAACTACAGCGAGATGGATGGAATGCATCTGGTGCAGGGATCATTCCGGCAGTACGGCGGCGGCGGAGGCGCGACGTATAGAATCACCAATATCCTTCACCTGGATACCCGCTATGACCTTCGAAGGGCGAACCTTTTCTTCGCGGGTTTCGAACGCACCTTCCATCGGGCTGCGATCGGGCTAACGTTCAGCCCGGGTGAACTTCCTGTGGCGCTCTGGTGATGCCGGAGCCCGTTGCTCGCGAAAACGCTAGCTCAATGGATGCGCCTGTCATATTGCTGGTGGACGACGAAGAATCCCTGCTGCCGCTGCTCGAAAAATACCTCACGCGGCTCGGCTATGCGGTAAAGACGAGCGTGACGGCGGAACAGGCGTGGAACGCGTTTTCCACCGCGCCGCAGGCCTACTCACTTGTCATCGCCGATCTCAGCCTGCCGGACATGCCCGGTCAGGAGCTGCTGCGGAAAATGCTGGAACTGGCTCCAGAGACACGGATCCTCGTCTGCAGCGGATACCCCTTCCGGGCGACGGAACTGCCTGGAGTAAAAGCGGATATTGAGTTCCTCCAAAAGCCCTTCCTTCCGAAAGTGCTCGGGGAAAAAGTCAACGCAATGTTAAACCGCACCCGCTCAACGTCCGCCTGATCAGACTGCGACGACCCGTTCTGCCTCGCCGACGCCCTGGCCGGCCTGAACGAGTCCAACTTCCCGGGCGGCACGGATATGGGCTCGCATGACACCCTCAGCCTTCTCCCGGTCGCCTTCTTCCAAAGCGCCCACGATGGATTCGTGAAACGTTAGCGGATTGTCTCGGGCAACCTCATAACTCTTTCGCCGGGAGAGCCAGATCTGGTGCTGCAGGTTCTCCAGTTCCCGTGTCAGCCGCGCATTTGCGGCGGCGCCGGCGAGCAGGAGATGGAAGTGGATGTCTTCCTGAATCGACGACTTCGCGTCCCGCGCGAGACGGAACTCACTCAACCGCCGGTTGCTCTCCTTCAGTTGTGCCAGCAATTCCGGCGTCACCTGGACGCTGCGGATGACGTGGGTCTCCAGCGCCTCGCGGAGGTCGTACAGTTCACGCAGCTCCTGATCGGAATAGGTCCGCAAGTACGCGCCCCGTCGCGGCTCGATGCGGATCAGACCTTCTGTTTCCAGCTTGTTTAATGCTTCCCGCACCGGGGACTTGCTGATCCCCAGTTGGTTGGAAAGCGCCTCCTCGGTCAGCCGCGAAGTGTCATCCATCCGGCCGTCGAGGATATATTCTTTGATGCTCATGTAGGCGAGCGTTGTCAGATTCGTTGGAATCCTGAGTTTTCTAAGACGAGGTTCCAATTTTTCACCCTATGGTATTCAAGATATCATAAAAACCACCGACAAAAATCGGAACCTGCGCCAGGGACGCCATCCGGAGGCGGCGTGCGCCATTTGGCACTCCGCCAGTTTGGGCTAGCGCAACGGAGCGGTGGCCGGGACGGGCGCCGGTCAGAACTCGCTCGGTCCCACGATATCGGCCTCGGCCTGATCGAACTCCGAGGCGGGCAGTTCGAACCGGCCGCAATCGGCGCACAAAACCTCGACCGTGGTGCGCGACGAATCGGTAAAGCTCCAGTCGGCATCGGCGCCGCAATGCGGACATAGCCCTTCCCGGCGCCCCGGATCCTTCGTGATCGCGTTAATGTCGTTCATGCGATTGAGAGTGCACGCGAGTGGCCATTCAATTGGCCGCGCACGGCGCTCCTCAGCGAGGCTGGGGCCAAAGGTGCTACGATCTCCAAACCAGGACTATGGACAGGTTAGACTCGCCCCAATCTTTGCGCCTTACGCCGATCCAATGGACGATTTGCGTCGTTGCAGCCCTCGGATTCGCCTTCGATATCTATGAACTGCTGATGCTGCCGCTCATTGTGCGGCCTGCACTGCTTGAGCTCGGAGGCTTGCGTCCGGGCACTCCGGAATTCAACCAGTGGGTCGGATGGCTCTTCTACATCCCGGCCGTCGCCGGCGGGATTTTCGGCATGATCGGAGGCTATCTCACCGATCGTCTGGGCCGCAGGCGCGTTCTCGTCTGGAGCATCCTGCTATATGCCTTCTCGGCCCTCGCTGCCGGCTTCACCACTTCGCTGCCGATGCTGCTGTTCCTCCGGTGCACCACATTCATCGGGGTCTGCGTCGAATTCGTCGCCGCCGTCGCGTGGCTGGCCGAACTTTTCCCCCATCCCCGGCAGCGCGAGGCGGTCCTCGGCTACACCCAGGCATTCTCCTCGGTGGGCGGCCTGCTGGTGACCGGCGCCTATTACCTCGCTGTCACCTACGGCAGCAGTCTCCCGGCCATCTACGGCGACCACCAAGCCTGGCGCTACACTCTCATTTCCGGCGTGATCCCGGCCATTCCGCTTATCATCATCCGGCCCTTCCTGCCCGAGTCGCCTGCCTGGCGCGAAATGAAACTCAAAGGCACGCTCAAGCGCCCGAGCTTCGCCGAGCTCTTCCAGCCCACCTATCGAAAGACGACGCTGGTCACCGCCCTGATGTTCGCCTGCAGCTACGGAGCCGCTTTCGGCGCAATCCAACACATTCCTCGCATCGTTCCCGGACTCCCGGAGGTTGTCGACCTCGCCCGGCCGGTCCAGGAACAGATCATCAGCACCGTTCAATTCTTCCAGGAGATCGGGGGCCTGCTCGGGCGATTCGTGCTCGCCGTCCTCGCGGTTCGCATTGTGGGACGCCGCCGGCTCCTGCGCATCTTCCAGGTGCCAGGGCTCCTGATTGTACCGCTGGTCTTCCTCTTCCCGGCGAAGAACGATCTGGAAGTGCTGAAGTGGGGCATGTTCGCGGCCGGCGTCCTGACCGTCGCCCAGTTCAGCTTCTGGGGCAACTACCTGCCGCGTGTCTATCCGACGTATCTGCGCGGAACAGGGGAGAGCTTCGCCGCCAACGTCGGGGGACGCATGATCGGAACTTCGGCGGCGCTGTTGACCACGACCCTTGCCAACGTCATGCCCGGCGCCAGTCCCACGGCGCAACTGGCGCATGCGGCGGCGTTCGTCGCGCTTCTGGCCTACGGCATCGGCTTCCTGTCGAGCTTCTGGCTGCCGGAACCGAAAGAGGCGTTGCCGGAGTAAGCGAACCTTAAATAAACCCGGCGTCCGGCGCGTCATCCGTTCAGCGTTGGTGGCCAGGCTGGGCGTTTTTCCCCGGCAGTGAGGCCGTAGCGCTGGAGCAGCTGTCCGCGAGGCTCGCCGAGCTCGATCCGGGCGCCATCCAGGCGTCGGACCTCGCCTCAGGCTCAGGCCGATCTGCGACGCCAGACCGAAACAATCAAAAAAAACGCATCCCCTAAATCCATCCGGCGGTTGTTTCCGTAGAACCAATTAGCCGCTATTTCGCGAGGCGGCAATCTATCAAGGAGACTCTCAACCCATGTGCGAATGGAGAAACATGCTGGCGTTGCTCGCCGCCGCTCTAATCGCGGTTCCGCCTCAGATTCTGCCTTCCAGCCATCGAGAGGCGCCGATCACGGCGCTGGACCATAAGGCTGACATCACCGATCTCTACGCCTTTGTGAGCTACTCTGGCACGCAAGCTCCCAACACACGCCCATCAAAAGTCACGATGATCCTTTGCGTCGACCCACTTCTGGAGCCGGGGAACGGGCCGAACTACTTCCCGTTCGACCCGGGCGTTCTTTATGAAATTAAGATCGATAATAACAACGATGCGCTCGAGGACATCGTCTTCCAGTTCCAGTTCCAGACCGAACAGAGACTGCCCGGGCTGTTCACCACGATGGCCGGCATCGGCCCCAACGGAGCTGTTGCTCCGCAGAACTCGCCCGCTCCGGTACCGCCGGGCACATTGATCGTTCCCCCGCGCATCACCAACTTCGAATCTCCCGGACTGGGGCAGCGCCAGAGCTACCGCGTGACCATGATTAAAGATCGTGGAAACGCAGTCAGTTGGGTAAACCAGGATGGAAGGCCGTTCTTCGCGCTTCCTGCCAATGGCGGCCCGCGCACTTTGGATTATGGCGCCCTGTTCGAGCAGGCTATCTACAGGCTGCCGAACGGAGTGAACGTCTTCGCCGGAACCGTGGACGATCCATTTTTCATCGACCTCGGAGCGACATTCGACACACTGAACCTGCGCAGATTGGGCAGCGGCGTTCCTGGCGTCCTGACAGAAGCGGAAGACTCCGCGAATGCAAATTTCGCCAGTGATACCGTATCCGGCTACGCAGTTAATGCGATCGCGATCGAAGTGCCCATCGAGATGCTGACGCGGACCGGCCAGATAGAGAATGCAAGCTCGCCGGCGGCCACCATCGGCGTTTGGGGGGCAACTTCGCGCCAGGCGATCCGCGTGCTCCGCTCGCCGAACCCGCTGAGAACGTTAGGCGATATCCGGCAGGTCCAGCGCATTGGCAATCCCTTAGTGAACGAGGTCCTCATCGGTACCGGAAAGAAGGACCGCTGGAGCATGGAGCAGCCGGTTAACGATTCGCAGTTCGCGAGCTTCGCCCTTGATCCGACGCTGGCGCGCGTGGTCAATGCGCTCACGCAAGGCGCCGTGGCAATTCCACCGCCGCCGCGAACGGATCTGCTGCCGCTGGTGACCTATGCCGCCCCAATCGCCGCGCCAGGCACGCCAGCCGGACCTGTGGCCGATCTGCTTCGATTGAATACCGGCGTCCCCGCGACACCGCCCGCCATGGCCAACCGGCTCGGGTTGCTGGCTGGCGACCCGGCCGGATTCCCTAACGGGCGGCGCCTGATGGATGACGTAGTCGATATCGCCCTGCGCGTGGTCGTTGGAGGCGTTCTGGCGGGTCCGAGCTTCAATGTTTTCCCGAATAATCGTCTCGGGGACGGCGTGAACGTCAATGACGCCCCCTTCCGCACGGAATTTCCATTTCTGGCCGATGCGCCGAGCGGCAGAAATCGACGCCACATCGATCCGGGCGAGCCAGGGGGAGGTCCGATCGAGTAGACGAGGATGTCGATCATGAAGAGACGCAGCATCGAGGTGTGCAGCGGGATCGCCATATGTCTGCTCTTTATTTCCCTGGGGACTCGGTCCGCTCCGGCGGACGAAACCCAAGACAGGCAATCCAAGCGAATCGAGAAGCTGAGGCAGGCCAACCGCGAGCGGCCGGACGACCTGGATACGTATGCAGAGCTTGCAGACGCGCTGCGGGCCGCCGGCCGCCAGGAGGAAGCGATCGAGACCGTACAGTGGATGCTAAACCTCCGGCCCACCGACGTCCGGGGACTTTGGAGGGCTGCCTTAATCCGCGAGGATGTGGGCGACCTGGAGGGCTCGGCCGACCTGATGGCCGAATGCTACCGCCGCACGTCCCCCGGCGATGCCGGTAAACGCATCGAGTTCCTGACCGGTCTGGCTCGTGTGTTCAAGAAGCAAGGCAAACTGGACGATTCCCGGCAAGTCGAAGCTGAGGCGGAGAAGCTGAAGGCTCAAAAAAAGGAGACCCAATGAAAGCGTTTTGGATTTTCCTGCTCGCGGGGCCGCTCCTTGCCCACGATTTGTATCTGCTACCGGAGCGCTTCCGGGTGGAGCCGGGCGCCTCGTTCCTCCTCTCCGTCTGCGTGGGCGATTCGTTCCCGGTGAGCGAAGGACCGGCCGACCCGAGGCGGCTGATCGGGGCGCGCTTCAGCGACGGCGCCGAGATCGACGGGTGGCAGATCGTCGGCGCCTCCACGCACGCCGTGGTCCGCGTGAACAGCAAGGGTTCCGTCTACGCGGGCGTCGGAACCAAGCCGAGGCGCATCGAATTGCCGGCGGAAAAATTTGCGAAGTACCTGGCCGAGGAGGGACTCAATCACGTAGCGCAATGGCGGAAAGAAAACGGCGAGGCCGACAAGCAGGCCTCCGAGCTTTACAGCAAGTTCGCCAAAACTCTGTTGGTAAGCGGCGTTCCCAGCGATGGCTGGAAAGCGGTGTTCGGATATCCCATCGAGATCGTCCCCGAGCGCGATCCATCGGCCCTGCGGCCCGGCGAGCTGCTGCCGATACTTTTGCTCTACGACGGGAAACCACTTGCGGGAGCGCAGGTGGAGGCCGCCTGGGAGGGCGGCTCCAAAGTAGCAGGGCGCACGGATCGAAACGGCCGCCTCAAAGTTCCTCTCACAACCACGGGTAAGTGGAGACTTCACGCGGTGACAATGCGAAGAAGCACACAGCCCGATACGGCCGATTGGGAGAGTTACTGGGCCTCCCTGACTTTCGAGGTGACTGGCGACGCGCGCTGAATAACCGCCCTCAGTTTGAGAAGGAAGCGACCAGGAACGGGGCGGTCGTAGGCGCTGCCGACCCCGCTTCTGGCTCGTCGGTGATCGCGAGCGCCGCCGTGGCGGCGGGATCAAAGCGAGTCTCGAAGTAGTGGATTGCGGTGCCGGTCTGCGCGGGCCGGAAGACTCCGGCGGGTCTCGGATTTCCAGTCCGCGGGATGATCCACATCTGATAGGCCCGCCCTCGCTCCGGCGCATCCAGGTTCGCCGCGATCAGAACAACGCCGTGATCCCCGTTTACGTAGTAGGCTCCCCGGGTTTCGCCCGCCGATCCGATCATTCGTGTCCCCGGTTGGCTGAGCACCAGCATGGATTGCCGCATCGCCTCCTGGTGGCTCCGGGTTTGCCGCAGTTCGCGTTCCATCGCGGCCATCCGGTCCCGATCGCGCCGCAAGCTTAAGCCGAGCAGCAGAACCGCAACGGCCAGAGATGCCGCCAAGCCAATCCATGCCTTAGGTGAGGAGGCGCCGCTACGCTTCGCCGTCAACGCCGCCATGACACGCGGTTTCAGGTGCTTCGGCAGAGAAGCCTCCGGGGCGGTCGCTCCGAGCGCCGCATTCAGCGCGACGGCTCGACGGAGTGCCGCCGCGCATCCCTCACAGCCGCCGGCGAGGTGCGCGGCAACCTCTTTCTGCTCGCTACCATCCAATAAGCCAAGAGCGTAAAATTCCAGCCTGTCGCGGATCTCTTCGCAATTCATGCAGCTGCTACCCGGCCCAGTTCCTCCCGAAGCGTACGCAGCGCCGAGCGCACCCAGGTCTTAATAGTGCCAAGCGGCTGACCGAGCCGTTCCGCCATCTCGGACTGCGAGAGGCCTTCAAAATACGCAAGCTCAATTACGTCGCGCTGATTGCCGCTGAGTTTTTCAAGCGCCGCCCGAACCCTTTGGGCTCGCTCGATTTCCATCAGATCGTCCCCAAAGTCGACGAAGAAGAACGGTTCTTCCAGCGCCTCGATCGAAGTCTCGCTTCGCCAAAGGCGGCCGCCGGAGGAACGCAGATAATCGATCGCGAGATTTCGGGCGACCGTGAGCAACCATGCGCCCACGGAGCCTCGATCGGGATCGAGGAAATGCGCCCGGTTCCAGATACGAAGATACGTTTCCTGTAACAAGTCCTCGGCGGCCTCATGGTTGCGCACGATTCTTAAAATGAGGGAGAAGACGGACTTGGAATAGCGGTCGTACAATTCGCTCGCCGCCGCCGGATCGCGGCTGCGCAATCGCATCAGAAGGCCCGATTCGTCAGGGTGCTTCAGCAATGCCACAGCAAGTAGCAGGAGCAGTTCCAATCTGTTGTCCAAACTCACTGTAGTGGGACGCTTTCGGCCCAAGGTCCGATCACTAAGTTTATCACCGTGCCATGCTCTCCGGCGAGCAACTGCCGCGGATCTGCTGAGGACTACAGAGTCCGGCCGGAAGAGCCGATACTCCGGGAAAGAGCATGACGAACGCCGATTCCCGCGTGCTGGCGGTTCTGATTCCGGTCTTCAATGACTGGGAATCCCTGCGTCTGCTCGTCCGCCAGATCGACGACGCGCTGGCGGATTCGGACTGGGCGCCGCGCCTCGTTATTGTCGACGATGGCTCCACCGAACCGCTTCCGGCCGATCTCTTCCCACGCGAACTCCGCACCCTCCTCCAGATCCACCATGTCGAACTCCGGCGCAACCTGGGTCACCAGCGCGCCATCGCCATCGGACTCTTCTTCATCCATGCGCATCTGGACGCCGCGGCCGTGCTCGTGATGGACGGCGACGGCGAGGACCGCGCCGACTCGATCCCGGCGCTCCTGGACGCCTTCGACGCCGCCGGAGGCCGCAGCGTCGTGTTCGCCGCCCGCGCCAAGCGCCTCGAAGGCCCCGTTTTCCAGCTCTCCTATCACCTCTACCGGGCCGTCCATCGCCTGCTGACCGGCATCTCCGTGCGCGTGGGGAACTTCAGCGTGCTGCCGCCGCAAGCCCTCGCGCGCCTCATGGGCGTCTCCGATCTCTGGAACCACTACGCCGCCGCCGTCTTCAAGGCTCGCATCCCCTACACGATCCTTCCGCTGCCCAGGGGCCGCCGCCTGCATGGGACTTCGAAGATGAACTTCGTCAGCCTGCTCATGCACGGCCTGGGCGCCATCTCCGTGTTCAATGAGACGGTGAGCACGCGGATCCTTGCCGGAACCGTGTCTGCCTCGTGCCTGTCCTTCGCCGCCCTCGCCGCGGCCGTCTGGATGCGGGCCTTCACCGATTGGACCGTCCCCGCCTGGACCGTATACGGCATCGGCGTTGTGTGCATCGTGCTTTTTCAAGCGGTGGTCTTCGCCGCACTGTTCGTCTTCGCCAATATCGGTGCGCGCAGCAATATGAGCTTTTTGCCGCTTCGCGACGCCGGCTACTTCATGCTGCAACACAGGCTTCTGCTGAGAGGAAATGACAACGATCGACTACGCGGGCACGGAACTGGCCGTCTTCCGGAAAGCGCATCGCTGGAAAGGCTACTGGCGCAGACGGATTAGGAGCTTCGTTCGGGGCGACGTGCTCGAGGTCGGGGCAGGGATCGGCGCCAACACCGAAACGCTCTCCAGCCTCGGCTTCCGAAGCTGGGTCTGCCTGGAGCCCGATCCCTCCCTCGCCGCGCAGATCCCGCTCGGCGGCGCCGCGCCGCCCGAAGTCATCGTCGGCGCCACGGGCGACCTGCCGCCCGGACGGACCTTTGACACCATCCTCTATCTCGATGTCCTCGAGCACATCGAGGACGACCGCAACGAACTCGCCCGCGCCGAACGCCTCCTGAGGCCCGGCGGCGCGCTTATCGTGCTCGCACCGGCCCATCCCTTCCTCTATACGCCCTTCGACGCCGCCATCGGCCATTACCGGCGCTACACCGCGCCATCGCTCCGGGCCGCCGCACCCCCATCCCTTCGCCTGCGCCGCCTCGAATACCTCGACTCGGCCGGAATGCTGGCCTCGCTCGCCAACCGACTCTGGCTCCGCAGCGCTACTCCCACGGAGGCGCAGATCCGCCTCTGGGACACATTGCTGGTCCCGTGTTCGATGCTCGTCGACCGGCTCACCTGCGGCAGGCTTGGAAAATCCGTCCTTGGTATCTGGACCAAATGAAGCCTATCCTGCTCCGTCTGGAGCCGTGGCTCCTCTTCGCTGCCGTCCTCGGGCTGCTGCTTGTGGTGCAGGGCAACCACCTTGTCTACACCAACGACGAGGGCATCATTCTGGACGCGTCGCGCCGCATGGTCGAGGGCGAGCGCCCCTACGTCGATTTCTTCGGTTACATGAGTCCGGGCAGCTACTGGCTCCAGTCTGCTGTCTTTCAGCTCTTCGGCGTCTCGCTCCGCGCCGGACGCCTCGTCGTACTGGCCGATTTCGCTGCCTTGTGCGCCATGATTTTCTGGTTGACCGCGAGGTTCGCCTCGCGCCGCGCCGGCTGGACCGCCGCACTCCTCTTTCTCGCGTTCCAGGCGACACAGCCGGGACTCCTCACCGCTCAGCACCGATGGGACAGCGCCGCCCTGTCGCTTCTATCGATCGTCCTGCTGGTCCGCGGCAGCGACAGCCGAGCTTCCCTCTGGTTCGCCGCGGCGGGCGTCGTGCAAGCCGCTGCGGTCTTTTTTACGCCGTCGATGGGACTGCTCGTAATGGCGACCGCGGCATGGCTGCTGCTGCAACCCTCGCTGCGCCCGCACCTCGCGCCCTTCGCGGCCGGCGGCATCCTCCTCGCGGCGACGCTGCTCGCCGCCATGATCTTCAACGGAACCCTCGAAGCTTTCCTACGGCAGATGCTTTGGCTGAAGGAGAACTACAGCGGGGTGAACATCATGCCGTACGGCTCGATCATCGGCGGCTACGGAGCCCTCTTCCGAGGCGCAACCGGCGTCGAACTCATTCTGCGGACCGGCATTGTCTTCTGTATCGCGCTCCCGGCGATTCTCCCGGTCACCGCGCTGGCTGCCTGGAGCATCGCGTTCCTGCGCGGCCGCAAGCCGGCCGATGCAAGCCTCTTGCTTCTGCTGTTGGCCGCGATGGCCGCCTCGGTTGCGACTGCCTTCCCGCGCGCCGACGTCATGCACCTGGCCTTTGTCGCGGCGCCCGCGACGGTCCTGGCCGCCGTGTGGTCCGCCCGCCACCTGCCGCCACGCGCCGGCTTTGCGATGGTTCTGTTCCTGGGATTCTGGGCCGCGCTCTTCACCTGGAACTACGCCCTGATGCGCTCCGGCGAGCGGATCGTCAGCCTGCCTGCCGGCGACCTCCGAATCCAGGCATCGGAGGCTGCCGCCTGGGAGAGCCTCGCCGCGCTCGTCCGTCCCGGCGATACAGCTTTTGTCCACCCCTACATGCCGGTCCTGTACTTCCTCACGCAGACGCGCAATCCCACCCGGTTCTCCTTCCTCGCCTCCGGCATGATGAAGGCCCGCGAAGAACGGATTGCGCTCGACGAACTCGACCGCGATCCTCCCCGCTGGGTGCTCCACCTGCCGCTTTCGACGGAGGAATACATGAGGGTGCTGCCCAGTGCCTCGCCGGCCGACAGCCGCATGGAAGCTCTGGAGCGCTGGATCGAGGCGCACTACAGGCCGCTGCCCGATCCGCTTTACGTGGGCGGATACCAGTTACTCGAACGCAAGCCGTAGCTATCTCTCTTCGAAGCAGTACAGCGCTGTGCGCGTCCGCAGGTAGAGGCGATCATCCGCGATGGCGGGCGTGGCAAAGCACTCTTCTCCCATGTCGTGCACGGCCAGGATCTCCCACTGCTTTCCGGCCTTCAGCACAACCGCCTTGCCCTGCTGGCTCAGGAAGTACACCTTGCCTGCCGCCCCGACGGGCGACGCATAATACGTATCCACTGCGCCTGTCAGCCGGCCCTGCTTGTGAATTTTCCCCGTCTTCGGATCGAGCGCCGTGAGAATGCCGCCGTCCTTCACGATATACAGCACGCCCTCGTAGAGCAGCGGCGACGGAACATTCGGGAGAAACTTCTGCATGCTCCAGACGACGTTGTTCTCCGTGAGATCGCCGCGCCCCCCATGGCGCACCGCGATCATCTTGTTCCGCACCATCCGCCTCGCCCGGTAGTAGTTCCAGTCGCGCTCTTCGATATACCCGTTGGCGTTCAAGTCGATCGTCAGGAACCCGCGCTGCAGTCCCGGCTCTGCCGCAAGCTCCTCGCGCGTAAGGCGCCCGTCCTTGTCGGTATCGTGCCGCGCGAGCATCTCCTCGAACGTCGCAACCTGTGTCGGCTCCTCGGCCTCGCCGCCATTCTCCCACCAGTGCGCAATGATCAGGTCCCCGGCGATCACCGGCGATGATTTTGGCTGCCAGGAGAGCCCGGTCACCCACCACAACTTCTCACCCGTCCTGGCGTTATACGAAGTAAGCTGATACGAGCCCGGCACGATCAGCTCCGGAGGTCCGTCGGCGGGCCTGTACACAACCGGAGTCGAATAGGAGCGCGTAAACTCGGACCGGTCCGCCTTCCAAACCACCTTCCCGTTGTCCTTATTCACCGCGAGCAGATAGGAGTCCGTGTCCTGATCGCAAAGCAGGATGACGAGGTTCTCGAAGATGATCGGCGATGTCCCGTGCCCGTTGGCGTTGTTGAACGGACCGAGCGGTACTTTCCAGCGCTCTTTCCCGTCGAGCGTGTAGGAGATCAGGCCGAAGTCGCCGAAGAAGACATAGACCGCCTTGTCATCGACCACCGGGCTTGGCGATGCCGGCGAGTTCGTCGGCTGATACCGCTCCAGCCGCGGCCTCGGCGCTTCGCGCTGCCAGAGAATCTTACCCGTCTTCCGGTCGATGCAGATCGTGTAGAGGCGTCCACCCTCATCCACGATCTTCTCCCGCCCTGCATCGGACGCCTTGCCTCCGTCGGCCGCCGTGAGGAAGAGGCGATCGCCCGCCAGAATCGGGGAAGAGTGTCCCGAAGGAATCTCGGTCTTCCAGACGACGTTCTTGTCGGGGCCGAAATGGGTGGGAAGCCGGTCTGCCTCCGCGACCCCGCTCGCATTCGGACCGCGAAACTGCGGCCAGTTCTGCGCCGCGATCGGGAGGGCACAAAAAGTGAGCGCGAGAATAGCCCGGATCACCGCCCCAGTATATAGAATCTATCGCGCGAAGTCAGGCGGAGTCAGGCCCTCGCGGAATCCGTTGAAGCGGAACGGCGTCGGATTGTACTCGCCGACCAGGTCCACTTTGGACTTCGCCGGGATCTTCGACTCCATCCCCAGCGCCCAATACGCCGCGTTCACCAGCAGCCGCCGGAATCCCTCGCTCGACAGGTCCTGCGACGATCCCATCGTCGTCGTAAAGATGCGGGCCTTGCCGCGGATTCGCGTCCAGGCCACTGGCATCATTGGATCGTTCTTCGCGCCCTCGACGGGCGGATCGTCCGGACGCATCCCCCGCAGTACCTGTCCATAAACCAGCGGCTCGCAGCCGTCGGGCAGCGGCAGCCGCACGGTATAGACATCGGTCGGTCCCCAGATCTCGCCGTCGCCGATGCCGCGCACGATCGGGTGGTCCTTGCGCTCCGGAGCGATCACGCCGCGCGTGCTCTCCTTGCCGTGCGCGCCGTGATGGCTGATCCACGTCTCGCCGAGCACCTGCCTACCGAAGCCGCCGTCCCACTCCTTGCTGTCCCAGCCCCAATGCTTCCACATCTCATGCTTCTTGAAAGCGAAGGCGTGCGTCGAAGTGCGGAGCGCCACGATCGGACGTCCCGACTCCACATACTCCGCGATGTGCCGCATCTGCTCATCCGGCAGATCGCGAAACCGGATGAACAGGATCATGAGGTCCGCGCCGCGCAGCGCCTCAAGCCCCGGAATATTCGAACTGTGATTCGGATTGACCTTCCCCGTCGCCGGGTCGATCGCAAACAGCACCGTGCAGCGGAAACCGTGGTGCGTCGCCAGGATGCGCGCCAACTGAGGCATCGCCTCTTCGGACCGGTACTCCTCGTCGCCGCTCACCAGGACGATGTGCTTACCGCGGCCGGCGCCGCGCTTGCCCTCGAATGTCAGACCCTGCGCCAGCGCGCGCTCCAGCGGCAGCAGCGCCAGCGCTCCGCCGGCCAACCAGGACCTTCTCGAAAGTTCTCCCATGTCCTACTCTTCGATCGCGGCCGCGGCCAGCGCCATAAAGCTGCTGATCTCATCGGCCATATCGCCGCCTCCATTGGTGCGATGGAACAGGATCACGCCGGCCAGATTCTTCGCCGGGTCCACCCAGCCATAAGTTCGAAACGCGCCGCCGTGACCGTAGCTCCCAATCGAATTGTAGCGGAACGTCCCGGCCGGGTCCTTTACAACCGCCCAACCCAGTCCGAACCCGACGCCGGGTGACCACCCCGCGGGAATGTCCCCGGTGTGCACCGCCGTCATCAGTTCAACCGCCGCCGCCGAAAGAATCCGCTTGCCATCCAGTGTGCCCTTATTGAGCATCATTTGATAGAAGCGGGCCAGGTCCGATGCGGTGCTCAACAGTCCGCCCGCCGTCGCCGGCACCTTGGAATTACCGAACAGCGGGCGCTCGATTCGCTTCAGCATCTCCCCGTCCAACTCGTACATCGCCGCCAGCCGCCCTGCCTTCTCGGCCGGCAGCCAGAAATGCGTATCCTCCATGGCGAGAGGCCGGAAGATTCTCTCAGCCGCGAATGCCGCGAACGGCTGGCCCGATACTACCTCGACAATTCGCGCCACCACATCGATTCCGAGATTGCTGTAGCTCCACTTCGTCCCTGGCTCGAACATGAGTTGCTGTTTGGCGCCCTCGGCGACGACCGCGGCCAGTGACTCAAGCTTCGTCTCGCTCGAAGACGGACGCGCCGGCAGCCCCGAGGTATGGGTCATCACGTCGCGAATCTGAATCGGGCGCGACGGATCGCGCGCCGCGCAATGAAACCCGCTCCCACCCTGGCCGCAGGGATTCAGCTTCTGCCCGCGAAACTCCGGCAGGTGCTTCTCCACCGGATCGAGCAGCGAAATGCGGCCTTCGTCGATCAGGATCATCGCGGCGGCGCATGTGATCGGCTTGGTCAGCGAAGCGATCCGGAAGATCGTATCGGTCCGCATCGGAATCTTCTTCTCACGGTCCTGGTATCCAACCGCTTCGAGGCTCGCGACCCGCCCGTTGCGCGCCACCAGCGTTACAAAACCTGCTGCGGTTCCCTGATCGACGTAGCCCTTCATCCGCTCGGGGATTCGGGCCAGCCGCGCCGGATCCATGCCCGTCCGGTCGGCTGCCGCCAGCGCCAACGCGCCGCAGGCCAGCAGAATCGCAACACGCCGCCGCATCGCTACCGCCGCGCCTCCCGCTCGCGGTCCCACGGAAAATCGAGCACCGGCTGGTTCGCGTATCGCCGCATCCCGATCCGCAGCCGCGCGCCCGCTCCGTGCGCCAGCCGCACCGTGAAATGCGGAGCATTCACCTCATACACGCGGTCTCCAATCGCAACCGTCGTGGCCGTGTGTTCGGCATACGCGCCGGTCTGCACCACGACATCGCGCTCCTCGGTCTGGCTCACGTTCACCAGCGTCACCGCGACCATCTCGTCCGCGATCGTATCCACCAGCGCGGCCACATCCTCCGGAATCCCGGCACGCCGGCGCTCCGGATCGAAGTAGCGCAGCCGCGTGTGAATCAGGCTGCCGGATCCGCCCGGCTCGTTGCCACCGTTCATGAGCATGATAAGCGGCGTGGTCACCACCGGGTTGAACCGCTGCGCATCGTCGGAGGCGCGCGTATCCGGAGTTGACTTGTCCTCGCGGAAGCCCTGCACCCTGCGGCGGATCGCCGCCAAACCCTGACGCAGCGCCTCCTCCGGATACCCCAGGTTCTTTCCGAGCAGGTACGAGATCCACGGATCCGAGGAGATTCGCTCCAGATACTTCGGGTCCATCGACCAGAGATACAGGTCGCGCTGAACGTCGAAGTGCTGGTTCGGCAGATAGCCGTACCATCCGTCATCGCCGTGCTTGTTCGGCAGCAGGATGCGGCCGTTTTCCACCTTTTTCGCGGCGTACAGATTCTCGATCTGCATGCGCAGCGGCTCGAAGTAGCTCGGGTCGCGTGTCAGAAGAAATGCATTCCCCATCGACAACCGCACGCCGCGCATGTAGTAATTCCGCGTCGCCGACTGCGGCCAGAAGTTCCATCCGAACGTACCGCCGTACCACTTGCCGCCCCATTCGCCGCCGATCGTTCCGTCGAGCCCGATGTTGGTCGGGATGTTGCCGCCGTTCTTCAGAATGCGGTCGCGCCACGCCGTCGTATACTCGAGCACCCAGTCCTTGTACTTCTGCTCGCCCGTGATCATGTAAGCCGTCATCCCGAGCGTCGTCGCACAAAGGTTCAGCGGATGGTCGCCCCGGATATTCGAGGCTGTCTCGTACCGGCTGTGGCGGTCCATGCCCGGCTCTGCCTCGCCGCCCCAGTCGTAGACGCTTGCCGGCGTGAGCTTCGGGCCGCGGCTGCCGTTGTGCAGGCTCCGGATGATCTTATGCTCTTTGTCGTAATTCTTCGCGTGCGGGTCGTCACCGTTATAAAAGCCGGCGTAGCGCACGGAGCGTTGGCGATACAGGATGTCGCGAGGTTGGCACAGGCCGTAGTGGTAGAAGGGCGCAAGCCCTTCGCCGTTGTGCTCCCAGTCGAACGCGGTCACGAACTCGCGCCAGTACATGCCGTCGCGGGCCATCTCCGTGCTCGGGGCCTTGGCCTTCTGGAACTGGTCGAGGTGGCCCTCCCAGATCTTCTCGTAGAGTGTCAGGATCCGCTCATCGCCGCCAAGTGCATAAAGCAGCGGCCAGTTGTGGAAGGTCTCCATTACGTCGTCGGGACCGTCATTGCCGCCCCAGCGCTCGACGGCTCGGAAGTGGCCGCGCACATCGGTGTACTTCGCCGCGAACTCCACGGCGGCGTCCACGGATTCTTTCAGGACCGCGCGCTGCGCATGCGCCCAGGCCGGCGGAGCCATCGGTGAATCAATTGGAATCACCTGGCACACGGCGACGCGCGCGAAAAAGCAGAGCAACAGGATGGATCGAAGCATGGCTATGGCGCAGATGCTATCACAGCACGCGTCCGTCGTAGTGACTTCTCGCGGCAGGGAGGCGGTGGCGCGCCGATGCAAGCCATCGGGCGGCCTCATCCGGATCGCTCTCGCAGAGGAGTTCGGCAAGGAATTCGTACGCCTCCGCCATGCTGTGGCAGTCGCGCGAACGTGTCAGCATCTCGCTGGCTTCTCGAAGAGCGCGGAGGTCCACCGATCGCCTGCCAGGTGCTCTTCTGCCCCATGACCGATGCGGCCCTCGATCAGCTCTCCTGCGAACTGTTCGCCGAAGGTCCGATGTCACGCGCGAGATGATGCGATGGTTCTGGGACTCCTGCGCTCCCGACCCCGAGACCCGCGCTCTGCCGACGGTCTCACCGCTGCGCGCATCGCTCGACCGGTTGGCCGGGCTTCCCACATACATCGGGACCATTCACACCTTCATGGCGATGAACGCACTGGCCGACACGCAAGCCACGCGCAGCGCCATCCGTCTCGCGAAGCGCCGCCTCCGCGAAGCGCTCGCATGACCGCGGTGGGGGACAGATCGGAGGCTGTCCCCCTCACTACTGCACGGCCCGCGCGCGGAACAGCTCCTCGTAATCCTCGGGCAGCTCCTCCCGGATGTCCGCGATCTCTCCCTTCGAAACGGCCTCCTGCAATACCGCTACCACGTCCCGAGCCCGCTCGGTCGCCTCCGGCACCGTGATGTCGGCCCGCCGCGCCACCCGCCGATAGAACTCGCGAATGCTGAAATACTCCTCCTGCTGCACCCGCCAGAGATATCCGCTCAACTCGGTGGGAAGCTGCGAGGCCATGTCGGCCAGCTCCGTCTGCGAGATACACTCGCCCAGCGTCTCCAGCGTCGCGCCGATCACCCGGACCGCTTCCTGCTGGTCCTGGATTCCCGTCCTCTCCTGAAATCGCCTGACAAACTCCGCGTACTGCATCTCGATCCCCCAGAGCCTTGGAGGCGATTCGCCGGTCCGTAGTTTCACCCATGCAAAATGAGGAGCCACGGATCCGTATGAATCCGTGTCCATCCGTGGCTGATGGTCAATTTCGGGAATAGGATGAATGCGTTCTCTCAGAACGCCTGCCCGATGCTGAAGAAGAACCGCCCATGAGGCTCTCCAGGACGCCGGCCCACCCGGAAACCGTAATCGAATCGAAGCAAGAAGTACGGCGTCCTGACGCGCAGCCCGACTCCCGTCGACTTCTGAAGCTCCAGCGGATTCAAATCTGTCACCCGGCGATACACATTGCCGACGTCAACAAATCCCACGCCGTCAAACATTCCCGCGATCGGGAACCGCAGCTCGTTGTTCACCACCAGCAGCGCATCCCCGCCGGTCGGCCCGAAATCATCCGCCGGACCCAGGCCGTTCTGCACGAAGCCCCGGACCGTCGTGCCCCCGCCCGCGAAGAAGCGCTCGCTCGGTACCAGGGTCTGGCCTCCCAGCCCCGAAGCCAGTCCCACGCGAACCCCGCCCGCATACACCAGACGCGGCTTCTTCACGTTCGAGAACGGAATATCCATCGGCTTCCCGAGCGGAACGTACTTGAAAAACTGGCCGAAATACTTCACATAGCTGAGCTGCGAACCCAGCCTCTGCGGAGCGTACTCCAGCGCGTGCGAAGAGAACGACCCGCGCGTCGCGTCCAGAAAATCGTCCCGCGACTCCCGCGTGAACGACGTCGTCAGAGGCGCCAGCCACAGCGAAATGTCGAACGGAAAGAACGGATCCGGTTCGCGGTCGAACGTATGGGTGCGCTCCAGCCGGTAGCCGTACGTCAGCATGTAGTGCTTCTTGAAAAAGATCTCCTGCTGGGCCGTGAAGCCGGTCCGGTCCGTCATGAACGTCGGACGGATCTCCCGCCGTATAAAGCTCGTCGCATTCGTTCGCAGCGGCAGCCCGCGCAGTACCGGCTGCGAAAAATAGAGACGCCCCTCCTGGATCTCCGAGTCATACCGCGTCCGCAGGCCCAGAACCCGCGCCGCTCCGAGACTGTTCCGGTTCGCCAGGTCCGCGATGAAGCCCGGACCACGGTCGGTATCGAAGAAGGCGCCGTAGCGGAAGTCAAACGGTTGGACCTCCCGCACCGTCGCGACGATGCGTGCCGCCTGCTGCGCCGCATCCGGATCGCCGCCGGGGATCGGCTCCGCTTCGATATCGACCAGCGCGTAAGCGCCCGTCTCATAGAGGTTCCGCCGCGACATCCCCAGCCTCTCGCTCCGCACCACGTCGCCCGGCTTCAGCGCGATCTGGCTTCGGACCAGCGACTCCGTGGTCAGGTCCGTGCCCTCCACCCGGACCTCCTTGACGATCTGTTGCTGGCCCTCCTTGATGTCGAAGGTGAAGTCGACCACTCCCGCCTCGCCGCCGCGGTTCAACCGGTAACTGATCTCGACATTGTTGTAGCCCTTCTCCCAGTACAGATCCTGAATTCGCAGCAGCGACCGCTCGCGCAGCTCCGGCTCATATGGCCGCTCCTGCGCAAGTGCGATCGCGCTCCGCAGTTCTTCATCCGAGTATGCCGTGTTACCCTCGAACAGCAGCCGCCCCACGTTGTACCGCGGACCCTCGTGAATCCCGAACACTACCGAACCCGTGCCCGCCGCCGGGTCGAGCTCCGGCTTCGCCTGCCCGATCTTCACGTCCAGGTACCCGCGGTCCCTGTAATACCGGGTGAGAAACTCAGTCACCTTGCGCGGCTCCGTGTGGACCTCAATCGTCAGCTTCTGGTCGCGGACCACCCGCTCGAGTTCGCGCTGCGACAGGCCCTCGGCGCCATGGAAGAGGAGCCCGACGTTCCGATATCGCACCCCGGGCTCGATCTCGAACACCACGCGCTTATCGTTCTCCGCCGGCGTCGCCACCGTCTGCCCGATCTTCGCCTCCAGCCGCCCGTCTTTCGCCAGCGCCGCGCGCAGTTCACGAATGGCCTCATCGCTCCGCTGCGCATCGAAGACGCCGTTGGCCCAGATCTCCCGGATCTTCTTTTTCACTCCGGACGGCGGGTCCCATCCCTCGTAAACGAACTGCACGCGGAGTCCCGGTTCGATGTCGAGGTGCAGATCCACGCTGTTGTCGCTCGTCTCCCGATCCATCCGCACCCGCGACTCGAGCAGGTCCTGCTTGTGATAGAAGTCCTCCAGCCTGTCCAGGCTCTTCCGCACCTTGAAGAAGTCATAGGTGTCGCCTGGCTTCACTTTGAAACGCCGGAACAGCTCTTCTTCGGGATACAGCGGATTGCCGCCGAACGTGACCGACCCGATCTCCTTATCCTTGCGCTGCGCCGAGCGCTCGAAGGCCGGGACGCCGCCGAACCGCAGGTTGTGCCGGAACTCAACCCGGTAGCTGTTATCGTTCTGCTTAATGCCGCGCGTGATGAAACGCCGGCGAATATCGTACTCCGCGATCCAGATCTGGTCACCGCTGTCGGCCAGATTCATCGAGTAGACGAAGCTCAGGTTGCGTGTAAAGTTCTGTCCGATGGTGAGGCGCGCGCTCGGGTCGGACTCGGCCGCAATCAGGTTCGGCTCCAGCCGGATCTGGCTCACTCCGAGCGCCTGCTGGGCCGGCCGCGTCAGCGTTCCGCCCAGGCTTGCCGCGAGCAGGGAAGCCGCCTGGTCGCGAGCGATCTGCGCGCCCGCCCCGGTCGTATCCGTTCTGCCCGTGAACAGCAGCGCCGTCGCCTGCGCCTCGGTCAACTCTCCCGATTCCTCGCGGATCGTCGTTCTGATGTCGCCCATCTCCCCCGCGATCTGGAGGATGATGTCGTAGCTGTTCACGCGCGCCCGCGTCAGAATGTCCAGTCCCGGCTGAATCCGCTGGGGATTGTTGAACGTGATGATGCCGCGATCGACCAGGTAGGTGCGCTCCGCCAGGTAAAGTTCGCCGCCCTCCTCGATCCGGAGCCGCCCCGTCAGGCTCGGCCGGTAAAACTCGTTGACCAGCCGCAGGTCGGTCATTAACGCCAGGCGCGCCAGGTTGTTCTCGACCGCGATCGGCCCGGCCGTGGTCACGCCCAGGTCGAAGCGAATGCGGCTCAGCAGCGGATTCCGCTCTTCGGTCAGTTCCACGCCTTGCCCGGAACGCAAATACCGCAGCAGTCCGCCTTCCAGCGTCAGCGGGTCGCGGAACGTTCCTTCGAGAATCCTCACTTGACCGCCGATGACGATATGCTCCCCGCGCGACTGGATCCGTATGTTGCTGTCCGATACCGTGCGCAGCCCCTCGGGCAGGTTGAAGTAGACATTGCGGGCATCGAACTCGATGTCGATGTTCTTGATCTCCCCGTCGCCGAAGCCCAACCCGCCCTTCCCCGTCAGCGTCCCGCCGTTCACCGTCCCGGTCAGCCGCGTAATTGAGGCGCGCTCGTTTCCGAGTTCGACCTTGAGATCCAGGTTTTCCCCTCGCAGCCCGATCGCCGGAACCGCCACCTGGCCCTTCGACAGTTCGAGCGAACCCGACACCACCGGATGCTCCGCCGAACCGGTCACCGCCAGGCCCACGCGCGTTGGCCCCTCGGCCCGCACGCCTTCGGCGAAGAGCGAAAGGATTGCGGCATCGAGCGTCCCGACGGCACGAAGATCGACCGGGCGCGGATCTTCGAGCCCCAGAGTGCCTCCGATCTGCAGCCGCGTCTCAGGCCCCTGCAACTCGAAACGCTCCACTTGAACGGTGCCGTCCCGCAGTGTGATCACGCCCGGCGCCCGCTGCTCGAGGTGGAACCGTTCCAGATCGACCCGCAGCTCATCGACCGTCGCCCTCGCCGTCACGGCCTGTAGTTCCAGCGCCGAAGCCCGAGCCTCCGCCGAGACCGAAACACTGCCGGAAATATCTTCCGGAGCGCCCTTCATCTCCGCAAGCTGCAACCCCCGGACCGACAGGTTCATCGTCGCGTCGCCCTGCGCCGCTGCAATCCACTCGGGAAGTTCGCCCGGCAGCAACCCGAGCGGCAGCCGGCCCTGCGCCTCGATTTTTCCTTTGGCCCACTCTGCCGAAGCCCGATGCAGCGTAACGGCCCCGTCTTTCAATTCGACTTCGAACCCGACGTTCGACAGCGGCGGCTCGACATCGGGCGCCGCGATCTCACCGCCTTCCATCCGCACCACCGCCACCGGAGCCGGACGCCTCAGGCTCCCCCTCACGCTCCCGTCCAGATGCACTGTGCCGCGCGCGGCGACAGGCGGCTCCTCGGTCACATACGGCAACAGGCCCGCGAGATCAAAATTCCCCTGCACCTGCAATACATGACCGTCCGCCTCTTCGAGCGGCAGACTTCCCGCCAGCATCAGGGTCGAATCGCCCGCCGCAATGGTCGACGGTGCAATCGTCAGGACGCCGTCGGCGAAGCCGGCCTCGATTGTGCCCTTCGCCGCAACGGGCAGCCCCTTCCATCGCAGATCCAGATTCGACACACGCAGCGACCCCGAGGCCCTCTGCCACTCCTCAACCGTGCCCGACCCGCGCAGACCCGCCGTAATTACGCCTGCAATCGGCTGCCCGAGCTCGAATGGCAGATCCTCCAGGTCCGTCCCCTGCGCGTTGATGCCGAAGACAAAGGGGTGCGGGGCCTCGATCCCCACGCGCGCTCCTCCGGCCAGTCGAAACGCGGGCGCGCTCAGCGCCGCCGTCGCGGTCCCATCTGCAACCCTCAGGTACGCCGAAAGCGTTCCGAGCGGCTTCTCCATCGCCTCGATCCCGCTCAGGTTGAGATTCAAGTCCAACCGCGGATCGTCGACTGTACCGCTGCCCTCGGCCCGAAGGTTTACCAGCGCCCGAATGGCTCCCACATCCGGCAGGGTCAAGTCCGAAACGCGCAATCCGTCGGCTTCGGCCTGCACCGTGTAAGCCTTCGAATCGAGGTCGAACCTTCCGGAAGCTTCCAGGCGCCCGCTCGCCTCTCCCGTAGGCTTTTCCAGGCGCAGGTGCGCCAGATGCATCTTCCGGTCCGCAAGCCGCGCCTCCACATCCAGCCGCCCGATCGCCTCGCCGTAGGCCCGCAATCCTGTCGCCGCCACGGTCAGTTCCCCGGACGGATTCCGCGCATCCCCCTGCACAACCGCGTCCAGCGAAACGCTTCCCTCGGCGGGAATTTCGCCTTTGCCCAGACCTGCCAGGATTTCGGCCACAGAAGCATTCTCGATGCGCGCCCTCAGGTCGAGCGCCGGGGCCTCGCCGCGCAGCCCGATGGTTCCGCCCGCCGTCACGGCCTGACCGCGCCACTCAACCGAGGCGTTCTGTATCTCTACCTGGTCGGGATCGTATGCGGCATCCAGCGCAACCGCGATACCGTCGAACTCGCCGATCGTCAGCGACGGAGCCCGTATTGCCACCGCCGCCTGCGGCCGTTCGAACCTGCCCGCAAGCGTCGTCGTCACGCTCACTTCGCCGTCGGCCTCGATGCCTGCGAACTCCTCGCGGCTCTGCCCCTGGAATGCGGCAACTTGGCTCAATGTCGTTTCCACGCTGGGCAGCGCCGTGCGCAACTCGCCGGTCACGTTCGCCAGCGACTCGATTGTGACCGTCCCTTCCGTCCGGGTGCCCAAAGCCTCGGCGCTCTCAATTCCGATGACGATGCGATCGCCCCGTGCCGTCGCCGACAACGCAGCCGAAACCGGGAGTACATCCTTTGCGGCCTCCTCGCGCGCCGCCGCCAACCGCACACTTGCGCTGCCTTCGGCCTTTTTGAACTCGAGCCCCTGCCACCGCGCGTCCATACGCGCGCTCCCGCTGCTCGCGATCTGAACCGGCAGATTCAGCCGGCGCGTAATCACCTCGACATCCAGCGCATCGGCCCGCGCCGTCAACCGGCTCTCACCCGCGCCCTGCGCCAGCGCGAACGTTCCGCTCGCCGCGACATTCCCGGTTGGCGACCGGAGCGAAAGCGAACTCAGCTCCAGGCGCTGCCCCGCCGCATCGTATGTGGACGACGCCGTCAGCCGGCCGCGTCGAAAGCCAACGGCGCTCAACTCCTCGCCAGTGACGTTGCTCGTTACTTTGATCTCGTCCAGTTTCCCCGCGGCCCGTACCTTCAGCCGCAGCGTTCCGCCGATCTGCTCCGGGCTGGCCGCGAATCGCGCGACCTCTTCCAGATCGACGACACCGCTCAGCTCCAGATCCACCGCCGGATTGCCGAAGCCATCGATATCGCCGGTCGCCTCCACGCGCGAACCGCCGGCCTGAAGGACGAATCCGTTCAACCGAACCGTCTCCTTCTTCCACCCCGCATCGAGCGAGATCCCGTCCACCGGCAGCGTGCGCTCCTCGATCCGCACCGTGCCGCTCCGCTCGAGATCGAACCGCACCTCGTGCGCCCACGTGTCGCCGTCGCCGGTGATCGACAACTTCCAAAGCGGCAGTTCAACCGCGACGCCGCGCCCCCGGTCCTCATAGGTGAACGAACCCGCCGTCGCGCGCAGGAATTCAATCAGGAAGTCCGGAAGGGGCTCCTCGCTCGGTTCGCTCTCCGGCAGTTGAGGAATGTTGCTGCGGCCCTGTTCGTCAAGAGCGACATGCAGCTTGAAATCTTCGATCCAGACCTTCTGCACTACGAACGAGCCGCGCAGCATCGCACGCAGTCCGATGTCCACCTGGACGAAGCCCACCGACACAACCGCCGGCAGATCCGGAGCCGCCGCCGAACGCACCTCCACGTCCCGAAGCGTCGCCGAAAGGTCCCCGAGATTATAGGAGAGACTCGAAGCCCGCAGTTCCACCCCGCGCTGGCGCAGCAATTCCTGCAGCTTTTGCAGCGCATACCGCTCCACCGGCGGTGCGTGCAGCAGTAGAAACAGGAAGAGGACAAGCGTCGAGAGTACCCCGAAGGCGAGGGCGGAAAGCCGTGTTTTGCGACCAACTCTCAACGTTCGGTGGAACAGACTATCGGACGGATCTCAGAATGGATTGGACCTTTCGGGACTCGGGAGCATCGGGAGCAAGCCGGACGAACTTCTGAAAGTGCTCAACCATCTTGTCCGGCCGGCGCAGCGCGTTGTATGCCATGCCTGCGTAGTAGTGCGCGTAGGCATTTTCCGGATTCCGCTCTACCGCCAATTCGAAGTCGTCGGCGGCGGCTTGGTAATTCTTGCGGCCGACATGGACGAGTCCACGCCAGTATGGCGCCTCGGCGTTTTCGGCGTTAATCGACAGCGCTTCCGACAGCGCGGCCTCGGCCTGGTCCAGCTTTTTTTCCAGGAACCACGTGCGTGCCAGCCCCACCTTCACCGTGTCATTATTCGGCTCCAACTCGTCGGCCTTTTCGAGGTACTTCCGCGCCTCGGCCGTCTTCTCACGGCTCGCCAGGGTCATGCCGAGATAGGTCAGGGCGCGGACATTCTCCGGCTCCTCCCCGACGGCCTCGCGCAGCACCCGCTCAGCCTGCTCATACTCCCGCGCGTTGTACAGCTCAACGCCCCGGTCGATGTCGGCCGCCATAACGGCTATTCCGGCCAGCCCGATCGTAATCAGCCGAAGTGTGATTCCAAGCATCCGTTCCTCCACGATGTGGCGCAGGCATGAGCACCTGCAGCCAGGCTCCATACTCCTCCTGGACGGACGCGCCATCAGCTTGGTTTCCAAAGCCGCGGCCCGACTCTTCAGCTTAACACCTGCAACGATCAGTACTCCCAGTTGAACCGCAGGAGACCCTGAGGGCGCCGCTTGCTGTGGATAATCCGAAACGCCTCCTGCTGCGGGGTAGGGAAGTATTCGAACACCCCAGCCTCGGACCGCAGAATCTTCTGCAGTTCAGGTACTGGAATCGTCTGTACGCTCCGGCCGTCGCGAATCGCCAGCGCTGCCGCGACGCCTGCCGCATGACCCAAAATCATATACTGCGGCTCCATCCGAAGGCTCGAATACGCCACGTGGCTCGCAGAAAAGCAGACCGGCACCAGCAGGTTCTCCGCCTCGGTCCGCTTGGGCAACAGCACGCGATACGGAATCTGGTAGGGCTTCACTGGCACCTGCATATCGCCCTCGTTCTCCGCCATGCCACGCTCGTTCTCGAAGCGCTGGATGTTGTGCGAGTCCGAGTTGTAGCTGCCCATACCGATGACGTCCGGTTTGGTCAGCTCCGTTTGCAAATCCTTCTGCGTCGCTACGAACTCCCCGACCATGCGCCGCGCCTCGCGGACATAAAGTTGGTGCGGCCAGTGTCCGGTGTCCACGAATTCGTCTTTCGGCAGCCCCCACTCATTTACCTCCTCGCGCAACGATGCTGGCACGCGCGGGTCGTTCGCCAGAAAATAGAAGAACCCCTGGACATACTCGACATGGTCTTGCCAGATCCGCTCGCGGTCGGCATAGGAGCCGTCCGGGTAGCCGAAGTTTCTGCCGATTACGTCGGTCGAAAACGGCCCGTTGTTGTTCAGGTCAGCCTTGCCGTTCGGAATCGGCGCGATATGCGCCACCTCGTTGAAGATCGGTGGGCGCCCATTGTGCTTCGCGAACGCGCTTAGATGCCGCGCCAGCAACTCATACCGCTTCGGGTCATAATTCGCAGGCTTCGGCCACGGAATGCGGTTGTGCCCCACATTGGTCGCGATGACGCGGAAGTTGTACGCCTGTACGCCGTTATCCGGAGTTCCCGGTGGCCCCGGCTTGCCGGGCGAAATCTCCGGCAGAAGATCGCCATTCTCATCCCGCGCCGGTACGTCGAACAGAAACTGATGCTTGGGCGTCTTGTCGCGAACTCCCGCGAGCGACTCCCCGTATTTCTCGCTCCCCTCGCGCCCCACTGTGTATGAGACCTTCGCCTGCGCCATAAGATCGCCCTCATAGGAGCAGTCCGCGAAGACTTTGGCCCGGAAGCGCTCGCCGTTCTCCATCACGATCTCGGCCACGCGCAGGCCCTGCTTGATCACGCCGTCGTGCTCCCGCAATCGGTGGTGGTACAGCAGCGTGACCCCGGCCTCCTTGAGCATCTCGATCATGACGTCCTCGCCGATCTTCGGCTCATAGAACCAAGCCACCGGATTCTTATACCGTTGGATCTCATAGCGCTGCCCGACGCGATAGTAGAATTCCAGCGCCAGCCCTCCGATCACTTCCCGTGTCCCCGTATCTGTGCGCGAAAGTCCTCCCGTGGCCATCCCGCCGATATGCCGCTGTGGCTCCAGCAGCACCGTCTTCAGCCCGTGCCGCGCGCCCGAAACTGCTGTCATCACACCGGCCGCTGTACCCCCATAGACCACGAGGTCGTAGTTCTGCTGAGCGGCCGCCGAAATCGCTGCGAAGAGAAAGGCCCCAATCCAACGCATCATCGTCATATCATCCAACTCCTGACCCGTTCTCAGTGAACTCTGCTCTAGCTTACACCTGTGCCGGAATTTCACATCTTGACAGGCTCACTCGCGATGTTACCTTAAGCTAAGCGCCAATGCCGCCGACTTTCTACGTCGCAGCCGCGCTGCTGCTGTGTCCGCCGGGATTCGCCGCAACCCTCACCGGGCGCATCGTTCAGGACCATTCAAACGCTCCCGTGCCCTCCGCCGAACTCCGCGTCTACCGCACCGGCACGCCCGGACTTACCGCTCATCTCGAAACCGACGGCGACTTCCGCTTCCACGCTGCCGGACTCCCGCCGGGCGAATACGCGTCGAAGTCTCCCGGCAGAACTATCTCGGCGCCACCGTCCGCGCTCAACTTACCGACTCCGCGGCAACTCCCATCCTGATCCGCCTGGTCCGCTGCGCCGTCATCGCCGGACAGGTGACCGATCCCCAGGGGCCGTCCCGTCCGCAGCGGTCACGTCCTGGCGATTCCGAGGTCCGCCACCGGCGGCCCGGTGCGCCCCGAGCCCGGCCCCGGCAAGTTCGCAAGCCTCGACGCGCAAGGCCGCTATCGCCTCTATAATCTCCCTCCCGGCGACTACTTCGTCGCCCTCTCCTACGGCGCATCGACCTTCGCGGTCGGCAGCACGGGCCGTGACGCCCCCCTTGGTAACCTCGGCTCCGGCGCCCTCTTTTATCCAGCCAACAACCAACCCCAGGCCTTCCCCGTGTGCGGCGGCGAAGAATTCCGCAATATCGACTTCACCCTCTTCCCGGCCCAACTCCATGCCGTCAGCGGAAAAATCCAGAACGCCGACCCCTCCTCGCTCGGGCGTTACTGGCTCGCCCTCGCACCCGTCGAGCAGCCCGGCCTCGCCGTTGCTGTCGCCGTGGCCGAAGCCGACGGCGCCTTCCGGTTCCGGGGCGTGCCCGCCGGCGCCTACCATCTCTTTGTCTCCGGACCCAGCCGGGGCCGAAACATGAGCGGCGCCATGATCGAACCCAACGCCCTCTTCGCCAGGACGCAAATCGACCTCGCGGGGCACGACCTCGAAAACATCTCCCTCACCCCGGCCACAGGCCCCACGCTTTCGGTCACGCTCAAGTCGCCGCCGCAATGCCCGCCGAAGCCGGCCGAGTTCATCCTCACCGCCGCGGAGGACTGGTCCGCCCACCTCAGCCGCCGCATCACCATCTCGGCCGGAACGGACCAGGCCCTAACCAACCTCGCGCCCGCCCGCTACAGGGTCTCCGTCGCCGGGCTCGGCGATGCCTGCTACGTCCAGGACGACCTCGAGCTCGACCTCTCGGCCGCCTCCGGCACGGTCCGCTTCGAGGTTCCGATCCTCCCGGTCGGCGCCATATACGGCCGCATCGACACCAGCGGCCGCCCTCCCTCGGACTTCCCCATCGTCCTCGCGCCCGTCTTCGCCGAACCCGGCGCCCCCCGTCCAGGCCGTCCTGCCCGATGCGGACTCGCGATTCGTCTTCCAGGGACTCCGTCCCGGACGCTACCGCATCGCCGTCCAGCCCACGGCCGAGGCGTCGCGCTCGCGCTGGCTCGGCGACGGTGTCCCGGCATCGGAAATCGACGTACCCCCGGGCGCGCCTGTCGCCCTGACTCTCGCCGCCCCGCAGCCCGACGGCGCGCAACCCTGACCGGAGCTTCTTCAGTGCCCAAACTCGTCTTGCTTCTCTTGACCCTCAGCCTCATAGCCGCGCGGCCCAGACGCCCACCGGAACCGTCAGCATAGTCATCCGGGACGCCGCCACCGGCACGCCGATCGCCGGAGCCACCCTTGCGGTCCGGCCAGGACCGCAAACCACCAGCGACGACCAGGGCCGCTACGCCCTGAAGGCCGTCCCCGCCGGCCGCCAGACCGTTAGCGTCACAACCCCGATCGTCTCCGGCATCGTGCCCCGATTCTCCAGCCGGAGCGTCACAGTCTCTGCCGATCACGAGCTCATGTCCATCGATTTCTCGGTCCAGACCAACGGCACGATCGCGGGACGTGTCCTCGACCAGAACAATGAGCCGGTCCCGGACGCCTGGATCGTCCTGGTCGCCCGCGAGTACTCCCTCGGCGCGATCCGATACGTCTACGCCTCCACCGCCCAGGTGAACGACGAGGGTGAGTACCTGCTGCAGCGGGTCACGCCCGGCCGGGCCTTCCTCCTGATGGCCGCCCGCCGAACCCTGAAGCTCGACCCCATCTCCGAAGCCCCTGCCGACCCCCAACTCCGCCGCCCCGCCTACGTCCCGACCTACTATCCCGGCGTAGCTGAGATCGAAGGCGCCCAGCCCCTGACTCTTCGAATGGGCGAACACCGCGACGGCATCGATTTCCGCCTCCGGCGCGGTCCGGCCTACTGCATCGAGGGAACGATTCAGGCCGCAGGCGGACCAACGGCGATCCGCTTCCAGATCGGTGCTGCCCGCCCCACCAGCGGACGTTCCGGCTCAGGCGGTTTCTACGCCGCCTCGCCCAACGGAACTGTCGGTCCCGACGGCAGAATTCGCCTCTGCGATCTCCCGCCCGGAGACTACCAGCTCACGGTGAACTCGGCCTTCTCGACGGACATGCCGGCCTTCTTCGGCATAACGCCGGTCGCCATCACGGACCGCGACGTTCGCAACGTCACGGTGACGCCGCGGCCCGCCGTCTCCATCCCCGGCGAGGTCCTATGGGACGGCCCCCCGCCCGATGCGCCCGCCCCCGAGTCCGTACAGATACGGCTTGTCCCGCTCACTCGCGCGATCTTCCTCGGAGAAGGCCAACCCGCCAGGGCCACCATCCCCGGAATGTTTTCCTTCGCTCGCGTTCTGGTCGATGAATACGATGTGCGCGTCACCGGAGTCCCCGCCGACGCCTACATCAAGGACATCCTCTACGCCGGCCGCAGCCTCCGCACCGAACCCCTCCGCGCCGGAACTGCCATCGGGAACGCATCTCTCAAGATCATCCTTGCCCGGGACGGCGCCACACTCTCAGCCAAGGTCGCCGACAGGGAGGGAAACCCGGTGGCCGACTCCCATGTCGTCCTCCTGCCCGCTTCCGCAGCTTCGGAAGCCGCCCTGGCCGACACCATGATTCTCGGCCAGACCGACCAGAACGGCGCCTGGACCTCCGCCCGCCTCGCCCCCGGCAAATACTACGCTCTCGCCCGGCGCACCGCCCCCGACAAAAGCCCGGAATCTATCGGATGTTCACCTCTAGCGTTTTGAGGTAACCCATTGACCGGCCGTGGCTTAGCCCGGTTTTTAGGTTGTATTATGTAGACATGCAGAATTTGCAAGTAATAACGTTGTGTCCCTTGCTTTATGCTTCTTGTTCCCTCATAATGTGGTCATGTACATCTCCCGCGCCTCCTGGCCGTCCTCCAACGGGAAGGTCTACCAGACCATCTATCTCCGCGAG